>NZ_JBXAKV010000006.1:0-275764 GCF_058798795.1 Pseudomonas sp. GW822-FHT07A10 | reverse complement strand
CCCTGTTACCGCCGTGAAAGGGCGGTGTCCTAGGCCACTAGACGAAGGGGACGCAAACCCTTCTATACAACTGATCAACGCTGAGTGTTGATCGCTTCAAGGTCGGTGTGGCCAGACCTTGAAGTGTAAATTGGTGGAGCTAGACGGGATCGAACCGTCGACCTCTTGCATGCCATGCAAGCGCTCTCCCAGCTGAGCTATAGCCCCTCATCGCTGAGGACGGGGCGAATCTTAATGGCGCATCGGAAAGCTGTCAAACTTATTTTTCAAAAAATTTAAAATTTTTTGCCGACATAACAATCACTTACCGCCCTCCCCCCGTAAATTCGGGGGAAGCGCCGAAGATCAGGATCAAAAGATCGCGGCCTCCGGCAGCTCCTACAGAGTCAAACGCCGTCAGGCAATCGCGCCCAGAAGCTTTTCCCACTCTTTGTTTTCTTTCTTCGACACGCCGCCCAGCAGGTCAATGGCCTGGCGCAGACGGAAACGGGTCAGGTCCGGACCGAGGATTTCCATCGCGTCGAGCACCGATACCGAACTGGCCTGCCCGGTGATCGCAGCAAACATCAGCGGCATGGCGTCACGCAGCTTCAGCTCCAGGGATTCGACCACCGCCTGAATCGTTGCGGTGATGCTGTCCTTCTCCCATTGACGCAGGCTTTCCAGCTTCCACAGGATCAATTGCATCAACTGACGAACCTGATCGCCCGAGAGCTTCTTGGATTCGAACAGTTTAGCGTCCGGATTCACGCCACCAGCGAAGAAGAAGCCAGCCAGCGGTGCGACCTGGCTGAAGGTTTCAACCCGGCCCTGCACGTGCGGCGCGATCTTCATCATGTATTCAGGGTTCAGCGCCCACTTCTGCACGCGAGCGGCGAACTCTTCCACCGGCAGGTCACGCAACCACTGGCCGTTGAGCCACGACAGTTTCTCGATGTCGAAAATCG
Organism: Pseudomonas sp. GW822-FHT07A10; assembly: GCF_058798795.1. Taxonomy (NCBI): domain Bacteria; kingdom Pseudomonadati; phylum Pseudomonadota; class Gammaproteobacteria; order Pseudomonadales; family Pseudomonadaceae; genus Pseudomonas; species Pseudomonas sp. GW822-FHT07A10. Next base: position 274,817 of record NZ_JBXAKV010000006.1, on the reverse strand, counting down.
GCCCGCCAAGCGAGACGCGGCTCAGGTCGAAGTTGTCGACCATTTCCTGCAGGGAGAACTTCTCGCGCTCGTCCGGCATCGACCAGCCCATGCGGCCCAGGTAGTTGAGCATCGCTTCCGGCATGAAGCCCATGCGCTCGTAGAACGTCACCGAGGTCGGGTTCTTGCGCTTGGACAGCTTGCTCTTGTCCGGGTTACGCAGCAGCGGCATGTAGCACAGCTGCGGCTGTTCCCAGCCGAAGTACTCGTACAGCAGGATCAGTTTCGGTGCCGAAGGCAGCCATTCTTCACCGCGCAGCACGTGAGTGATGCCCATCAGGTGGTCATCGACCACGTTGGCCAGGAAGTACGTCGGCAGGCCGTCGGTTTTCATCAACACTTGCATGTCCATGCGATCCCACGGGATCTCAACGTCGCCACGCAGCATGTCCGGCACCACGCACACGCCTTCGGTCGGCACTTTCATGCGGATCACGTGAGGTTCGCCAGCGGCCAGGCGGCGCGCGACTTCTTCCTTGGACAGCAACAGCGCACGGCCGTCGTAACGCGGGGTCTCACCGCGGGCCATTTGCTCGGCGCGCATCTGGTCCAGTTCTTCGGCAGTGCAGAAGCACGGGAAGGCATGGCCCATGTCGACCAGTTGCTGGCAGTACTTCTGGTAGATATCGCCGCGCTCACTCTGACGGTAAGGACCGTGCGGGCCGCCGACATCCGGGCCTTCGCTCCAGTCGATACCCAACCAGCGCAGGGCGTCGAAAATCTGCTGTTCGGACTCGCGGGTCGAACGCAGTTGGTCGGTGTCTTCGATCCGCAGGATGAACTCACCGCCATGCTGCTTGGCAAAGCAGTAGTTGAACAAAGCGATGTAAGCGGTACCTACGTGGGGGTCCCCGGTAGGCGATGGCGCGATGCGAGTGCGGACGGTGGTCATGGCATGTCTCAAAAAGAATGAAAAGCAAAGATCAAACAAGGGGCGAATGGTAACAGGCGATAGCCGCCCGGCTCCAGTGAGTGCGGGATTTAAGCGCTGCAGGAGTCGCCAAGGCTGCGATCTTTTGACTTTGCCTGTAAAAACAAGATCAAAAGATCGCAGCCTTCGGCAGCGTCTACAGAGGGAACGTCAAACCGCGATCAACCGCTCCCGCAGCTTGCCGATTTCGTCGCGCAGCTGCGCCGCGGCTTCGAATTCCAGGTCGCGGGCGAGCTGGTACATCTTCTCTTCCAGCTGACGAATGCGCTTGGTGATCTCGCTTGGCGAGCGCAATTCGGCTTCGTATTTGGCGCTTTCCTCGGCGGCCTTGGCCATGCCTTTGCGCTTCTTGCTGCGCGAACCCGGCACAGTCGCGCCTTCCATAATGTCGGCAACGTCCTTGAACACCCCTTTGGGCGTAATGCCGTTGGCCAGGTTGAAGGCGATCTGCTTGTCGCGACGACGCTCGGTTTCGCCAATTGCCCGCTCCATGGAACCAGTAATCCGATCCGCATACAGAATCGCCCGGCCATTAAGGTTGCGTGCCGCCCGGCCAATGGTCTGGATCAGCGAGCGTTCGGAGCGCAGGAAGCCCTCCTTGTCCGCATCAAGAATCGCCACCAGCGAGACTTCCGGCATGTCCAGGCCTTCACGCAGCAGGTTGATCCCCACCAGCACATCGAAGGTGCCGAGGCGCAAGTCACGGATGATCTCGACCCGCTCCACGGTGTCGATGTCCGAGTGCAGATAACGCACGCGCACGCCGTGATCGGCCAGGTAATCGGTCAAATCCTCGGACATGCGCTTGGTCAGCGTGGTGACCAGCACCCGCTCTTCCAGGGCTACGCGCTTGGTGATTTCCGAGAGCAAGTCGTCGACCTGAGTCAGCGCCGGACGGATTTCGATCTGCGGGTCCACAAGGCCAGTCGGGCGCACCACTTGCTCGACCACGCGCCCTGCGTGCTCAGCCTCGTAATTGCCCGGCGTGGCCGAGACAAATATTGTCTGCGGGCTGATGCCTTCGAACTCGTCGAAACGCATTGGCCGGTTATCCAGCGCCGATGGCAGGCGGAAGCCATATTCCACCAGCGTTTCCTTACGGGACCGGTCGCCCTTATACATGGCGCCGACCTGCGGCACGCTGACGTGGGATTCGTCGATCACCAGCAAGGCGTCGGCCGGCAGGTAGTCGAACAAGGTGGGCGGCGCCTCGCCGGATGCACGGCCCGACAGGTAGCGCGAGTAGTTTTCGATGCCGTTGCAGTAACCCAGCTCCAGAATCATCTCCAGGTCGAAACGAGTGCGTTGCTCCAAGCGTTGGGCTTCCACCAGTTTGTTGTTGGAACGCAGGTATTCCAGGCGTTCCTGCAACTCGACCTTGATCCCCTCCACGGCGTCGAGCAGGGTTTCCCGAGGCGTCACGTAGTGGCTCTTCGGATAGAAGGTGAAGCGCGGCAGCTTGCGGATGACTTCGCCCGTCAGCGGATCGAAGGCGGACAGACTCTCCACCTCGTCATCGAACAGCTCGATGCGGATCGCCTCAAAATCGGATTCCGCCGGGTGGATATCAATCACATCGCCGCGCACCCGGAAAGTCGCCCGGGCGAAGTCCACGTCGTTGCGGGTGTATTGCAGGTCGGCCAGGCGACGCAACAAGGCACGCTGGTCGAGCTTGTCGCCGCGATCCACGTGCAACACCATCTTCAAATAGGTTTCCGGGCTGCCCAGACCGTAGATGCACGACACCGTGGTGACAATGATTGCGTCTTTGCGTTCCAGCAGCGCTTTGGTCGCGGACAGGCGCATCTGCTCGATGTGGTCGTTGATCGAGGCGTCCTTCTCAATGAAGGTGTCGGACGACGGCACATAGGCTTCGGGCTGGTAGTAGTCGTAATAGGAGACGAAGTATTCAACGGCGTTGTTCGGGAAGAACGCCTTGAACTCGCCGTACAACTGCGCAGCCAGGGTCTTGTTCGGCGCCAGCACCAGCGTCGGGCGCTGCACTTGGGCGATCACGTTGGCGATGCTGAAGGTCTTGCCCGAGCCGGTCACACCGAGCAGCGTCTGGTGCGCCAGCCCGGCCTCGATGCCCTCGACCATCAGACGGATGGCTTCCGGCTGATCGCCGGCGGGCTCGAAGCGGGTGACTAGCTGGAATTCAGACATACATACCTCTGGTTCACTCTTGCCCGGTTACACCGGACAGGAACGAGAAAGACCGCAAACGACCGATGTCGCCCGAGGAAAAAACTGGATTGTGCTCAATGTGGAGCCGATTGCCATCCCTTTCAAGGCAAACGTCCTACATCGGGTAAAACCTTTGACGACGTCACTCAAACAGCGATCGAAAAATAATTGGAAAAACTTACCGTAAAAACCGAATCGCCTGTCGCCATCAATCGCTGATGGCCTCTATACTAGCTCCCCGTTTGTGCACCGCTCTAGTGCATTCGGCTGGAGCGCGACACGTCCCTCCACACTCCATTCAGAGCCGCCGTAATAATGAGCCTGTTCTCCGCTGTCGAAATGGCACCACGCGATCCAATCCTGGGCCTCAACGAAGCATTCAATGCCGATACCCGTACCAACAAGGTCAACCTGGGGGTCGGTGTTTACTGCGACGAGCAAGGACGAATTCCTCTCCTGCGCGCCGTTGTCGAAGCCGAGACGATTCGCGCCGCTCAACACGTTTCCCGTGGCTACTTGCCGATCGACGGCATCGCCGCCTATGACCAGGCCGTGCAGAAACTGCTGTTCGGCAATGATTCGCCGCTGATCGCTGCTGGCCGGGTCATCACCACCCAGGCCGTCGGCGGTACTGGCGCGCTGAAAATCGGTGCCGATTTCCTCAAGCAACTGCTGCCGAACGCCGTCGTGGCGATCAGCGACCCGAGCTGGGAAAACCACCGCGCACTGTTCGAAACCGCCGGTTTCCCAGTGCAGAACTATCGCTACTATGACGCCGCCACCCACGACGTTAACCGCGCCGGCCTGCTGGAAGACCTGAACGCCCTGCCGTCCGGCTCCATCGTTGTGCTGCACGCCTGCTGCCACAACCCGACTGGTGTCGACCTGAGCCCGGCGGACTGGAAAAACGTACTGGAAGTAGTGAAAGCCAAAGGTCACGTGCCGTTCCTCGACATGGCCTACCAGGGCTTTGGCGACGGTATCGATGAAGACGCCGCTGCCGTGCGCCTGTTCGCCGAATCGAACCTGACCTTCTTCGTTTCCAGTTCGTTCTCCAAATCCTTCTCGCTGTACGGCGAGCGCGTTGGCGCTTTGTCGATCGTCAGCGAATCGAAAGAAGAAAGCGCTCGCGTGCTGTCGCAAGTCAAACGCGTGATCCGCACCAACTACTCCAACCCGCCGACCCACGGTGCAAGCATCGTCGCCGCTGTGCTGAACAGCCCGGTATTGCGTGCCCAGTGGGAAGAAGAACTGGCAGAAATGCGTCTGCGGATTCGCGGCATGCGCACCCAGATGGTCGACCTGCTGGCGAAAAACGCTCCACAGCGCGATTTCAGCTTCGTCGGTCGCCAACGCGGCATGTTCTCCTACTCCGGCCTGACGGTTGAGCAAGTGACCCGTCTGCGCAACGAGTTCGGCATCTACGCCTTGGACACCGGCCGCATCTGCGTTGCCGCGCTGAACCAGAGCAACATCGACGCCGTGACCAAGGCCATCGTTCAGGTGATCTGAGTCGTCGCGTGACATGAAAACGGGAAGCCAAACTGGCTTCCCGTTTTTTATTGGCCTCAGATAAATCTCAAAGCAGCCGCTGCGCCCTTTAAACTCCCACAGGCTTTATGTACACCCGAGAATTCTTGCGAGAACCCCACATGAAAAACGATGACCTACGCGCCGACCGCGACGAGCTGGACCACTTCGTGCCCCGCTCCTCTGCCAAACGCGGTAATAACCTGGTGCTGCAAGTGGCCGCGGGCGTGTTCCTTGGCGGCCTGGCCTTGTGGCTGGTGCAACTGGCCGCCACGATGCTGTATGCCAAGCTGATGCTCGGCACCATCACTTTTGGCGGTTAGGCCAATTCGCTCGCACGCTGGCTGGCCGCGTCGTCATAGGCGACATAAAGCGACTCGGCCACCTGGCTTTTGATCGCCTTGGTGCTTTCCAGGCCCAGGACAAAACCTTCGGCCTTGCCGCCTGCGCGGTTCAGCTCGTCAGCGGTGCTGGCCTGAGTGATTGCGTCGAGCAGTTTCTCGGCGTGCGGGCCGACACCTTTGGGCAGGCTGATCTGAGCGATGCTCATGGGAACACCCCACTGTTTCGGGGTGTGAAGGCTGGGTGATTCATGGCGCGTACCTTTTCGGCTGAGGGCCGGCAGCGCGTGTCACCACTTCCGGGCAGCCATGGTAGACCTCTCCCGCGCTTCTGGTAACCGCCGATGGCCGATAAACCTCCCTCTGATCCGATGAAAACATCAAATTGCCAACAGAGGCTTGACTTCTCTTTTTGAATCAGTAACATACACGCCATTCCGCGATAGCTCAGTTGGTAGAGCAAGTGACTGTTAATCACTGGGTCCCTGGTTCGAGTCCAGGTCGTGGAGCCAGACAGCAAAATCGAAAAGCCCCTGAATCGAAAGGTTCAGGGGCTTTTTTGTGTTTGCCATAAAGTCAAAAGATCGCAGACCGCAATCTTTTGACTATCTATCTTTAGACATGCTCACTGCTTTTCACATGCACCACCTGCAACTCGGCATGCCCATGGTCCATCTCCACCACCGGAATCTCATTCCCGTCGCAGTCGCGCAGTTTACCTTCGCTGAAGTAATCCCCTTCCCGCAGCGCCGCCAGGTCTTGATAACGCAGGACTCGTTCAGTACCGGCGGCAAACACTGATTGCTGGTCCGAGTTGCCGGCCGTGAGGTGGTTGAAGGTCAGGTTCAGCACGATAGCCATGATCGCCGAGGAGCTGATGCCCGAGTGGAAGATCGTCGAGAACCAGCTTGGAAAGTGGTCGTAGAAGTTCGGGGCGGCGATGGGGATCATGCCGAAACCGATGGAAGTGGCGACGATGATCAGGTTGACGTTGTTGCGGTAGTCGACCTTGGACAGTGTCCGAATGCCGCTGGCGGCGACGGTACCGAACAACACGATGCCGGCGCCGCCGAGCACCGAGGTCGGCACGGCGGCGATGACCCGGCCCATGAACGGCAGCAATCCGAGCACCACCAGAAACACACCACCCGTGGCCACCACGAAGCGGCTCTTGATCCCGGTCACCGCCACCAGCCCAACGTTCTGGGCGAAGGCGCTCTGAGTGAAGGAGCCGAAGATTGGCGCAATCATGCTCGACAGCATATCGGCGCGCAGGCCATTGCCCAGGCGTTTGGAGTCGACCTTGGTGCCGATGATTTCACCAACGGCAAGGATGTCGGCCGAGGTTTCCACCAAGGTCACCATGACCACGATGCACATCGACAGGATCGCGGCGAAGTGGAAGGTCGGCATGCCGAAATGGAACGGCGCCGGAAAGCCGAACATTGGCCCTTGGGTAACGGACGAGAAATCCGCCATGCCGAGGAACACAGCGATGACCGTGCCGATGACCATCGCCAGGAGGATCGACAAACGGGAAATGGTCGCGCTGCCGATCTTGCTCAGAAGCAGCACCAGCACCAGCGTCACCGCCGCCAGACCAATGTTCGCCATGCTGCCGAAATCCGGCGCATGGCTGTTGCCACCCATGGCCCAGCGCGCGGCCACCGGCATCAGCGTCAAGCCGATAGTGGTGATCACAATGCCGGTCACCAGCGGTGGAAAGAACTTGGTAATCCTTGAGAACACCGGCGTGATCAGCAAACCGATCAACGACGCGGCAATCACCGCCCCGAGAATCGATTGAAAGCCGCCCTCCCCGCCACTGCTGACAATCGCGACCATGGTCGCAACGCCGGAGAACGACACGCCCTGCACCAGCGGCAACTGACAACCGAAAAACGGCAAACCCAGGGTTTGCAGCAATGTCGCCAGCCCCCCTGCAAACAATGAAGCAGCAATCAACAAACCGATGTCCGCCGGCGAGAGCCCGGCCGCCTGGCCGATGATCAAAGGCACCGCGACGATACCGCCGTACATGGTCAGAACGTGTTGCAGGCCATAAGCCATATTCGCGCCGATCCCAAGGTTTTCGTCCTCGGGCCGTTGGTGTGAAACATGGGGCGTTTTCATGGTTGGGGGGGTCCCTGGTTTTTGTTATGCGCACACTGTATTCAATACTCAGGACAAATGTCTATAGAGTTGTATACAACTAGCCAGTCAGATTATGGACACTTGTCCACGCCACCCTTTGGCCATAACGCCTCCAGCCCCAAACGTCTTGAAATACATCCCTGCGCCCCTATCCCTCCTCACCGCTAATCTTTTGCTTTCCAAGCGACCGCCGGCACGGACGCCTCCTCGCTTATACATATAAAGTATGCATAATTAAGTCATTCGAAATTCAGTATCACAGGGCAAAGAACGCGGCCAACAAACTAAAACATCAAGGCATCAGCCTCGCAGAGACAGAACCGGTGTTTTATGACGAACGAGCCCTGACTTTTCAGGACGACCATCATGATGAGCAGCGGTGGATCATCATGGGGCTGGATGCCAAAGGTCGCTTGCTGGTCGTTGCGTACACCTGGCGCGACCCGAATTTCGTGCGAATCATTTCCGCACGCGTCGCCACCAAAGGCGAGCGTCGCCACTATTTGGAGGCTTGAACGATGAAAGACGAATACGACTTCAGCAACGCCAAGCGTGGAGCAATTGCCACAAGCAAAGGCAAGACCCGAATCACCATCATGCTCGACGATGTCGTCATAGAGGCCGCGCGTGCTCTGGCAGAAAACGAGGGGTATGGCTACCAGACAGTGATCAACAATACTTTGCGCCAGGTGTTGCTCAGTGATAAAGGCAAAGCGGCGAAGCCCGATGAGAACACCGCGGGGGCAAACGTCGGGCATTTCAAAAAAGGCATAACCGCCTCGGAGCTGAAAAGCCTGGAGAAAAAATTGTCAGAGGCCCTCAGCGAAATCCATCACGTGATGGAGCTAGAAGTTCGTTCCTAGACACAAACCGCTTGAGTCGGCCAAATAAAAAAGGGCGGATTGATCAGATCCGCCCTTCGCGTGGTGCTCAGTTTGCCTGCGGCACCGGCTCGATCAACCGCTCCAGCACCGGCTTCAACGCCTCCTTCGCTGGCACCCGAATGTCGAACTCACGTTCCAGCAACCCAATCAACTCATCCACATCCGTCACCTGCCGCCGCTCGCTCTCGCTGCCCATGCGGTGAATGGCAAAACTGCCATTGTTCAGAGTGCGTCGCCATCCCTCCCCCGTCCGCGCCACCATCAATTGTTTGACGAAGGACGATTCGGGATGAGTCGAGACGTACCAGTTGCCGAGGGTGTAATCGATGTCTTCCTGACGTTGCAGGTCGAAGATGTACATCGCCCGCCATTCACCGCCGACGTTGGCACGCAGGGTGTAACCGTCTGCATGCTGTTCGATGCGATAGGGTTCGTGGGGAGTGAGCTGTTCGTCCTCGGTGTCGAGGATCAGCGGTGCGGTGGGCACCATGCCGCCGAAGCCGACGTCGGTGATGTAACGCACGCCGTCGAGGGTCACCAGGCTCAAGCGGTGAGTGCGTGCGGTCCATGCGCCTTCGGGCTGGTTCATGACCACGCGACCGGTGATGCCGCGCGCATCGAAACCCAGCGTCTGCAGCAAGGCCAGGAACAGGTTGTTGAGTTCGTAGCAGTAACCGCCACGGCCGTCGTGCAGGACTTTCTGCTCGATGGACGGCAGGTCGATGAGTACCGGTTGCCCTAACAGCGTGGTGAGGTTTTCGAACGGAAAAGCACCGGTGTGGCGCAACTGCAATTGACGCAGGGTTTCCAGGGTCGGCGCCGGGGGCGCGTCGAAACCCAGGCGTTGCAGGTACAGCGCAAGATTTGTCAGTCGTGGTTCGCTCATCGCTCAATCCTTATGCATGGAACCCGCGGATCGCTCCGCCGATGGCCGCCATGTATAAGGGAAAAAGCGTCCGGGCCGATAATTGATTTCGCCAATCGCCGCACACGCCAAAACTATCGCCGCTTGCGTGAACCCAATCGAATCCACGTCGGCGCGTGATCGCTGGCATGAGACTCGTTGCGAACCCAGGCGTCGACACCGGCCTCTTGCAGGTAAGGACGCGCTGCCTGATTGAGCAGTAGATGATCGATGCGCAGTCCCGAGTTTTTCTGCCAGTGCTGCCGGAAGTAGTCCCAGAAGGTGTAGATCCGCTCCTGCGGATACAGATGACGCAGGGAATCAATCCAACCCTGATCCAGCAGACGTTGATAACACGCCCGACTCTCGGGTTGCAGCAGCGCGTCCTTGAGCCAGGAGCGTGGGTTGTAGATGTCCATGTCGGTGGGCACCACGTTGTAGTCGCCGGCCAGCACCACCGGATGGTCGCTGCCTTGCAGGTCCTTGGCGTAAGAGATCAGCCGCTCGAACCACGCCAGTTTGTAATCGAACTTTGGCCCTGGCTGCGGATTGCCGTTGGGCAAGTACAGACACCCCACCAGAACCCCGTGCACGGCCGCTTCGATGTAGCGGCTATGGGTGTCACTGTCATCGCCCGGCAGACCACGCCGACGCTCCAGCGGTTGCGCATCGCGCGCCAGAATCGCCACCCCGTTCCACGCCGCCTGGCCCTGCCAGATAGCGCCATAACCGGCCGCCTCCAGCTCAGCGGCAGGGAATGCCCCGTCCACCGATTTGAGTTCCTGCAGGCAGGCGATGTCTGGCTGCTCCCGCGCAAGCCACGCCAGTAGATTCGGCAGGCGTGCGCGCATGCCGTTGACGTTGAAGGTGGCGATTTTCAGGTTGTTCATGATCCGACGCTCGCAACGGATGGGCACTATCCAGTTGTGACCGGAGTACGCCACGGCAGTTGCCGTGGCGCACGAAACAGGCGACTAAAGGTGCGCGCCCTGCTGCGCAAAGTCTTCCTGCGAGGCCTTGAGCAAAGGCAGCAGTGCAGACCTGTCCACCGGACGACTGAGGTAAAACCCCTGCACTTCATGACACTGATCCGAGATCAGGAAGTCCAGTTGCTCCAGCGTCTCGACACCTTCTGCAGTGACGGTCAGGCCCATCGCCTTGCCCAGGTTGATGATCGCCTGCACCACGGCGCGATCATTGCTGCCGCTGCTCATGGACGAAATAAAGCGTTTGTCGATCTTGATCCCGTCGAACGGATACGTGCGCAAGTAACCCAGCGAGGAATAACCGGTGCCGAAGTCGTCCATGTTCAGGCGCACGCCCAACTCCTTGAGTGCATTCATGGTCGCCAGGGCGCCATCGACATCGATGAGCATCACGTTTTCAGTGATCTCCAGCTCCAGCCGACTGGCGGGCAAGCGGGTCTGGATCAACGCTTCGCGCACGTCCTCGATCACATCGCTACGGGCGAATTGAACCGGCGACAGGTTGACCGACACCATCATCGCACCGGGCCAGGTCAGAGCCGTCTCGCACGCCTCGCGCAGCACCCAGCGGCCCAATGGCACGATCAGATCGGTTTGCTCGGCCAGCGGGATAAACGCGTCGGGGCTCAACAAGCCTTGCACTGGATGCTGCCAGCGCAGCAGCGCTTCGACCGAGACGATGCGCTTGCCATCGACGTGATAACGCGGCTGGTAATGCATCACGAATTCGTTGTTCTTGATCGCCCGACGCAGGTCGTTTTCCAGTTGCCGGCGATGCTGGATCTGATCGTTCATGTGCGCGGCAAAATAGCACCAGGTCTTCTTGCCATCGGATTTGGCCTGATACAACGCGATATCGGCACACCGAATCAGCTCCTGTGGAATATGCCCCTGGCGCCGACTCAAGGCGATACCGATGCTCGCGCCGATGTGCAGCGAGTGATGGTCGTAGTGAATCGGCTGATGCAGGCTGTCGAGCAAGCGCTCGCAAAACCTGTCGATTTCCGCGTGGCTGTCCATGCCATGGAGCACCAGCACGAACTCGTCGCCACCCAGTCGGGCGACCAGGTCAATTTCTCGTGTGCACTCGCGCAAACGAGTGGCGACTTCCAGCAATACCGCATCGCCGGCCGGGTGGCCGAGGGAATCGTTGATCGGCTTGAAGTTATCCAGGTCGATCATCAACAACGTCAGCGCCGTCGACTGCTCTTTCAGTGCCAGCGCCTCATCGAGAAAACGCGCCAGTTTGTTGCGGTTCGGCAGGCCGGTCAGGGCGTCGTGCAACGACAGATGCTGGATCTGCGCATGGGCGGCGACTTCGTCGGTGATGTCGCTGGCCGTTCCGCGATAGCCCAGCACCGCGCCCTTGCGCTGGATCGGCCGTGCCGACACCCGACAGACCCGCTGTTGCCCCGATTGATCGCGGTAGGAACAGCGCAAATGGCTGACGGCTTGCTCTTCATCAAGTTTGTTCAGCCACAGCGACAACGGCGTCGTATCGCAATGGAGCAATTGCCCGATGTTCTGTCCCAGCCACTGCTGATCGGAGAACCCGGTGACGGTGCTGAAGCGTCCCGACAGATAAGTGATGCAATGCTGGTCGTCGATTTCCCAGATCCAGTCGGACGCGGCCTCGGCCACCGCACGAAAACGCTCTTCACTGGCCTCCAGTGCCTGGTTCGACAAATCGAGGCTGGTGTAACTGGCATCCACATGCCCCGACGTGCGCAGGACATAGCGAAAGAAATAAGCGGTCAACAACGCCAGAACCAGCAGCGCCCCGCCCAGTGGCGGCAACAGTGACCAGAGCAATTGATGACCCGGCCGCTCGAGCCGGGAGACCAGACTGTAACCGGTGCCAGTGAGTGCAATAGCGGGCTGACCGGGAGCGATGGCGTTGTCGGGCATCAGGCTCAAGTCGTGCAAACCGTAATCGACGCTCAAGGTGCTGAGCTTTCAGGGTTCAGTTGGTCGACGTATATAAGCACCGAAGTGCTTTTGGGATCGACCGCCGGGCGTTCGTCATTGGGCACAATCGCGGCGGCCGACAGCAGCGCGGGTTTGCCCTCGAACAAGGTGTAGTGGCTGACGGGTTTGATGAGGTTCTCCTGACCCTGAGCCTCGTCAATGAGCGTCGCCATCGAGGTCGACAGATAGGCCGCCGCCTCGTCCTGAACCTGAAGCCCACGCACCACGGCGTATTTTGTTCGCTGAACATCGACCACGAAAACACCCTCGTAGTGGTCCATGGTGAACAGGGTTTTACCCATGTTCTGCTCGACGTAGGCCCACTGCACATCGACCTCGCCGTTCAGGTGATCGTAGGCCGACGTCCAGTCGGCATAACTGGCGATGTAGTTTTTCGTGGCGGTAATGCGGTTTTCCAGCGCGCGCTGGGTATAAAACGTGGTCTTGGCCAAGTCCTCGGCATCGAGCCGCCCGGCAATACTGAACAGGGCGATCAGCGCGATCAGCACCCCAACCACAAACAACAGACCGACCACCAACATCAGGTTGCGAGTAATCGGGGTATGGCGCGCAGGTGCAGCGGTGGTAACGGCAGACAAATCCATGCACTTGATCCTGTCATTCGATTGCCCGATCGGGATGAGACCGGTGGGCCCGGTCGGTCAGGTGTGACAGCCAGGCTCTCTGCACTGACCATAGCAGGCATGCCCGATCATCGCTCCTGGATAACGCAAGTCATTGCCGCACTTGAAGAACCGGTCACAAGGACCATTGCCCATCGATGGCCGCAAGCGTCATCGATCCGAGCGCATCAGCGCTTCGACGCCCCCTTCCATCGACAACACTGCCGAGCGATTTCGCCCTGAGTGCTTGGCCTGGTACAGCGCCGCATCCGCGCGCTTGATCAACATTTCGGTGCTGTCGTGCGCCGTCGGCACAAACGAATAACAGCCAAGACTGACCGTCAGATAGCCCGTGGGTGAACCGCTGTGGGTGATGTTTTTGTCCATGACGCTACGGCGGATTTGCTCGGCGATCGTCAGTGCTCCATGAATGTCGGTGTCCGGCAGCAACACCGCGAACTCTTCGCCGCCGTAGCGCACCGCCAGATCGGCTTTGCGGTGGCAGCAACTCTTCAGGGCCCGCGCCACTTCGGCCAGGCAATGGTCCCCGGCCACATGACCGTAAGTGTCGTTGTAGCGCTTGAAGTAATCGATATCGAGCATAATCAGGCCCAGCGAGCTCAACCGCCGGGCACCGCGCCCGAACTCTTTCTCCAGCGCCCGTTCGAACAAGCGGCGGTTGGCCAACCCGGTCAGGCTGTCGTGGGTGGCGATCAGCTCCAGGGTTTTCTGCGCCTCGCGCAAATCCGCCTCGATGCGCTCGCCCGCACGAACCTGATGAATGAACACCCAACCGAACAACCCCACGCCGAGGACAACCAGAGCGACTATCACACCGGATTGAATCGCCGTGTCGTACCAGTCCTTGAGGACTGCGTCTTTGGAGGATGCCGCTGCGACCACCACCGGATAGGCGTCGAGCTGACGATAGCCATACAGCCGAGGGATGCCATCGACCACCGAGTCGATCATGGCGTTGCCGGACGTGGCGTTGGGCAAGAGTTTCTGAAAAATCTCGCCCTTAGCCAATGACCTGCCGATCTGCGATTCCACAAACGGCCGCCGCGCCAGCAGTGTTCCATCGGTCAATGCCAAAAACATCGCGCCGTTGTCGTCGAGGCTGAAGCTTTTGAAGAACTGATCGAAGTACGACATCTTGATCCCGGCCAGCAACACGCCCTGGAAATGACCGCTCTGATCGTTTATCCGTTTGGAAACCGGAATGATCCACTCGCCATTTTCCCGACTGCGAATTGCCGGGCCGATGTGCGCCAGGGTTGAGATGTTTTGCTGGTGAAACCTGAAATACTCGCGATCCGCCACACCAGCCCCGCGGGGTAGATCCTCGAACGACGTCACGGCCCATTGCCCCTGCCTGTCGAACAGAAATATCCCGTGCAACTGATGCAGCGCCTGCACCCGCCGCGCGAAGGTTTTCTGCAAGCGTGACGTCTGGGCAGCGTCGAAACCTTCAGCCTGAATCCAGTCCACCAGACTGGTCAGCACCAGATCGGCCTTCATGAACGTGTCTTCGGCCTGCTGCGCCATGGCCCGGGTCAGGTTCGACGACGACACCTCGGCCAACGCGAGGTCGTGCCGACGCGACTGCTCCAGTTGCAGGTAAAGCAGCCCACAGAGACAAAGGCATACCGCCGCAATGAACAGCACCGCGGCCTTGAGCAAAGGCAGTCGCTTCAAGGCACCGCCGGACGCGTCCTGCGGATCGTGAATGGGGATAGGCAAAAGTGAGTCCTGGAAGGGTAAGACATGGGCAACGGCCCAAAGCCCCTATTTTTTTTGAGCGTAGTCTACGGGGTTGTGCGGGATAAACAGAGGATTGAGGGATAAATGGTTGTGTTTTAATTCCATGACGCAAGGCAAAACCACATGACCTTGAAGGAGCTACGATTAACTGACATCACGACAGGAAATCGAAATGAGTAAGGTAGACGAGCTCGCCGCGAAGCTTAAACAATCCCGGCAAACCAGTGCCGACGCGACCATCGCCGATCAAGCCATCGACAGCTGGCCCGCCCAGGTCTACGAGCTGTATCACCAGATCGAAGCCTGGCTGCAACCACTGATCGAGGTGGGCCTGAAGCTGCGACGCAATTCCACCCATGTGTTCGAGAGTGCGCCGGACGGTGCGACTTACGATTACGCCATCGACCAACTGCTGATCGAAGGCAACCACCACGGCATCACCTTCGATCCCGTCGCGCGCTTCACCGTCGACGGCGCCGGGCGGATCGAAATCCACTCGACAGGCAAGGAACTCGCCTTGTTACGAACCGTGAACGAACACGGCGAGACGCAGTGGTGGCTCCAGGCGAGCGAACAATCCGGACAACAACCGGATGCGATCGCGCTGACGGAACACAATTTGCTGCTGGCAGTGCAAGAAGGCTTGGGGCTTTAAAGCCTACAACTTGCTCTGCTCCGCTGCCACCGAGGGAGGCGCCGCTCGCCTCCCGTCCAGCGCCGGCCGCTCCGAAGGCTGATTCAACGCCCGCAATACCGGGGAGTCATAGCCATACACATCGGGCTTGAATGTCACGCGCCCATCAAGACTCAGGTCCACCGTCCAGTAGGCCAACAGCACCGGCACTTTCACCGGGAGCCTGATGTTCTCTGTCTTGCCGTTGGCTAACTGTTTTTGAATCCCTTCGCTGTTCCAGTGAACCGGATCGTTGAACAACAGCTCCACCAATTGCAGCGGGTTTTCTACCCGAATACAGCCGGAGCTGGTCGCGCGGTTGGATTTCGCGAACAACTCGCGATGCGGCGTGTCGTGCAGATAAATCGAATACTCATTGGGAAAACGAATCACCACCTGCCCCAGCGAGTTATCCGACCCCGCATCCTGCCGTAAGGTAAGGCCACGCGGGTTGTCCCAATCGACAGTGGACGGATCAAGCACATTGCCATCTCGATCGATCACGCGAATCCGGCTTGCCTCAAGGTAACCAGGATTGTCGCGAATCTTCGGCAGCATGTCCTTGAGCAGAATCGTCGGTGGCACGGTCCAGGTGGGGTTGAACGTGACGTAGGTGATCGCGGATTGAAAAATCGGCGTGCTGCGAAACGGCTTACCGACCTGCACCCGCGAGCGCCAGATCGGTTTGCCATCGCGATAGAACGCGACTTTATACCCGGCGATATCGACCACGACGAAGGTGCCCTGAAGCTTGTACAGCAGCCATCGCGCCCGCTCCATGTTCACCCGCACCTGATCGATTCGCGCCTCGACCGGTACATTCAGCTCCGCGAGCGTCGCCGGCCCCGCTACGCCGTCCGCCCCAAGGTATTGCTCGGTCTGAAACTTCTTCACCGCCGCAGTGACGGCGTCGTCGTAGTCGGTGCGAGCAGTTCCTTGCGCGGCGAGATAACCGCCCGCCGCCAAACGCGTACGCAATAGAGCGACCGAGGCGTCGTCCATGCCGGGCCTGAGCGTCTGCCCTTCCGGGATCTTTGGCCAGCCGCCCCGATCACGAACCTTGCGCAGTTGCGCCAGGCCATGGCGCAACGTGCCGTAAACCGCTTCTTGGGGCGGCGCCTGGGCGAAGGCGCGCGCAATGTCATGGCTGTCGAGGGCGGCAAAAAATTTATTGACGTCCTCCCGAGGATCGACGCCAGCGGGGTCGAAGTTCCAGTGGATGTCCAACCGCGAAGGGTCGACCTTGCCGCGCCGCAACTGCAGCAGCGCCGTGATGAACGTCCGGGTGGCGGAGATATCAAAGGCTGCCCGTTGCCCGGGGGTTGGGGAGGTTGTCTGCATCAGCGTGTGGGCCTCGGCCAACTCGGCGATCCGGAAATCCGCGGGGTTCAGGCCATCGGCCTGGGTATCACCCAAGCTTTTCAACAACTGAGCGACATCGTCATCGTCCGTCCAGGCGGCGCGATAGCCACGATGGCTATAAAAATCCAGCACGACTCGGTTCACATCGACCCGTTGATGACGCGGCGAGGTGAGCAGCGGCGGAAACGCCGAACTCAATGGCGCCAACTCCGCCTGAATCGCTTGGCCAACATAATCACCGGGAGCCGCTTCAGCCACAGTGCTAACGGGAGATACCGGCTCAATCGGCGAAGTTTGCGCGATCGCCGTGCCGCTTATCAGAAAGCCCATAAAAAACATGCGGCTTATGACGAATAACCTTGTTAACTGCGCCATGGATAATCCTTAATCTTCCGTTTTCAACCGGCTAGCGTCGTGCGCGCTGCTAGACTCGAAATATTCAGATGAGACTTGCATATGGCCCCACACCGCTTTGGCTGCTTAATGACGGCCCTGCTGCTGACTGCTTTTTTTTCATTACCGGCAGCCTACGCCGATTCGCTTGAAGCTGCCTTGGTCAAAGCGGCCCCCGATGCCAACGCCAAAGTCATTGCCCTGGCCGTTCGCGCCTCCCAATGCAGCCGGGCCCAAGGCACGTCCCCGGTGCAGAGACTCGCAGTGATCGATTATTCCCTGCCCTCGACGGTGCAACGTCTTTGGGTATTCGACCTTAAACAACGCAAATTGTTGTTCCATGAACTGGTCGCCCACGGTCGCAACAGTGGCGAGAACATGGCCAGCCAATTCTCCAATCAGAATGCCAGCTACGCCACCAGCCTGGGCTTGTACCGCACCCAATCCAGCTATGTCGGGCAGAACGGTTATTCCCTGCGCATGGAAGGTCTGGAACCGGGTTTTAACGACAACGCCTTCGAACGGGCGATCGTCATTCATGGCGCGCCTTACGTCAGCCCTGCCCTGGCGCGGGCCAATGGCCGGATTGGCAGAAGTCTCGGCTGCCCGGCGGTGAGGCCTGCGATTGCACATCGGCTGATCGACTCGATGAAAGACGGGCAGTTGTTGTTCTCCTACTATCCGGATCAGCGTTGGTTGAAATCTTCTTCGTATATCAATTGCGGTAACGCCACCGTGGCGGATTCTTCCAGGTCCAATAGCAGTCCTTGAACACCGCGTGAAACTGTCAAAACTGTAATCTTGGCCTCAGCCTGCTGAAAGGCACCGCCCGTTAGCCTCCTCCCCATTGAGTTCTCTTCCTTCCGCTCAGGATGGACCTGAGGGCTTTATCAGGCTGACGGACGGGATAAAACGGCATGCATTCCAACACCTCAAGACGCACCTTTGTGAAGGGCCTGGCCGCTGGCGGGATGCTCGCTGGCCTCGGGCTGTGGCGCACGCCAGTCTGGGCGGTCACCAGCCCCGGCCAACCGAATGTGCTGGCCGGTACCGACTTCGACCTGTTCATTGGCGAATCCCCGGTCAACATCACCGGCAACCCTCGAACCGCGATGACCATCAACGGCGGCATTCCCGGCCCCCTGCTGCGCTGGCGTGAAGGCGACACCGTCACGCTGCGGGTGAAAAACAAACTCAAGGACAGCACGTCGATTCACTGGCACGGCATTTTGCTGCCGGCCAACATGGACGGCGTGCCGGGCCTGAGTTTTCACGGGATCGAGCCGGGTGGCATGTACGTCTACCAGTTCAAGGTCCGGCAGAACGGCACTTACTGGTACCACAGCCATTCGGGCTTTCAGGAACAGTCCGGGGTTTACGGGCCGTTGGTGATCGACGCCAAGGAGCCGGAGCCGTTCCAGTACGACCGCGACTACGTGGTGATGCTCACCGACTGGACCGACGAAGACGCCGTCGGCCTGATGAAAAAACTCAAGAAACAATCGGACTACTACAACTACAACAAACGCACCGTGGGCGATTTCATCCACGACGTCAGCGAGAAAGGCTGGGGCTCCACGGTGGCCGATCGCAAGATGTGGGCCGAGATGAAGATGAACCCCACCGACCTGGCGGACGTCAGCGGTGCCACTTACACCTACTTGATGAACGGCCAGGCGCCGAACATGAACTGGACCGGCCTGTTCCGTCCCGGCGAAAAGCTGCGCCTGCGTTTTATCAACGGCTCGTCCATGACCTATTTCGACGTGCGTATCCCGGGTTTGAAAATGACCGTGGTCGCGGCGGATGGCCAACACGTCAAACCGGTGAGCGTCGACGAGTTCCGCATCGCGGTGGCGGAGACGTTCGACGTGATCGTCGAGCCTACCCAGGACGCCTATACCCTGTTCGCCCAGTCGATGGATCGAACGGGTTATGCGCGAGGCACCCTGGCGGTGAAGGCCGGGTTGTCGGCGCCGATTCCAGCGCTGGATCCGCGACCGCTGGTGACCATGGATGACATGGGCATGGGCGGCATGGATCACGGCAGCATGGGCGGTGACATGGCGGGGATGGACCACGGTGCCACGCAAGGCATGAACGGTGGTGACATGCAGGGCATGGACGGCGGAGACATGCAGGGCATGGACGGCGGCAACATGCAGGGCACGAACAGCATGGCCGGAATGGATCACAGCAGCATGGACATGGGTGGCATGGCCGGGATGGCCGGGATGCAATCCCATCCCGACACGGAAAAAGACAACCCGCTGGTGGACATGCAAGCCATGAGCACCACGCCAAAACTCGACGACCCGGGCATGGGCCTGCGCAACAACGGCCGCCGTGTGCTGACCTACTCCGACCTGCGCAGCACCTTCGAAGACCCGGACGGCCGCGAGCCCGGCCGCACCATCGAACTGCACCTGACCGGCCACATGGAGAAGTTCGCCTGGTCGTTCAACGGCGTGAAGTTCTCTGATGCCGAACCCGTGCGACTCAAGTACGGCGAGCGGGTTCGAGTGGTGCTGGTCAACGACACGATGATGACCCACCCCATTCATTTGCACGGCATGTGGAGCGACCTCGAAGACGAAAACGGCCAGTTCATGGTGCGCAAACACACCATTGATGTGCCGCCGGGATCGAAGCGCAGCTACCGGGTCACCGCCGATGCGCTCGGCCGCTGGGCCTACCACTGCCATCTCCTGTACCACATGGAAATGGGCATGTTCCGTGAAGTTCGCGTGGAAGAATAAGGCGCTACCCATGACCAGACTCACTCCGATCTCTTTGGCCCTCGTTACCGTGGGCCTGACGCTCTCTTCGGCCATGGCCGCCACCGACAACATGCAGGGCATGGACCATAGCCAGATGCCGGGCATGGATCACAGCCAGATGCAGAGCGAGGATTACGGGCAAATGCAGCCCGCCGCGCCGACCCAAAGCCGCACGCCGATCCCGGCATTGACCGACGCCGACCGTGCCGCCGTTTTCGTCAGCCCCGCCGGCCATGACATGCACGACAGTGCGCTCAACTATTACTTCCTCGCCGACAAACTCGAATGGCAGGACGCCGATAACGGCAGCGCATTGGCGTGGGATCTGTCTGGCTGGATCGGCGGCGACGTTGATCGCCTGTGGTTGCGCTCCGAAGGCGAACGCGTCAATGGCAAGACCGAAGATGCCGAAGTCCAGGCCCTCTGGGGCCACGCGATCAGCCCATGGTGGGACGTGGTGACCGGCGTGCGCCAGGACTTCAAACCCGGCGCCCCGCAAACCTGGGCCGCGTTCGGTGTGCAAGGCATGGCGTTGTACAACTTCGAAACCGAGGCCACCGCTTTCATCGGCGAAGGCGGCCAGACCGCCGCACGGCTGGAAGGCGACTACGACATCCTGCTCACCAATCGGCTGATTCTGCAGCCGACCGCCGAGCTTAACGTCTACGGCAAAAACGACCCACAACGGGGCATCGGCTCCGGACTTTCCAGCACCGAAGCCGGGCTGCGCCTGCGCTATGAAATCCGCCGGGAGTTCGCGCCCTACATCGGTGTGACCTGGAACCGCACCTACGGCAAAACCGCCGATTACGCCAGGGACGAAGGCGAGGACCGCAGCGAAGCCCGACTGGTCGTCGGCGTTCGGCTGTGGTTCTAAACACTTCAACTCAAAAACCTAAAAAACAACCGCTTAAAGCGGTAAGAGGCCTTGCATGCGCACCATCAAAACCACCGCTGTCGCCATCGCACTTTCCACCGGGCTGCTCATGAGCGCACAGGCTCAAGCCCACCCGAAACTGCTCTCCTCCACCCCAACCGAAGGCGCGGACGGCGCAGCACCGAGCAACATCGAGCTGCACTTTTCCGAAAACCTCATGACCCAATTCTCCGGCGCCAAACTGGTCATGACCGAAATGCCCGGCATGGCCCATTCCCCCATGCCGATGAAAGCCAAAGTCTCCGGCGGCAGCGACCCGAAAACCATGGTCATCACCCCGCTCTCGCCCCTGCCCACCGGCAGCTACAAAGTCGAATGGCGCGCCGTGTCTTCGGACACTCACCCGATCACCGGCAACGTTACGTTCAAAGTGAAGTGATTGATGAGCGACTCGGTCGGCATTGCCCTGCGGTTTGCGTTGTATGTGGATTTGATGCTGTTGTTCGGGGTGGCACTTTTTGGGCTGTACAGCCTTAAAGGGCAGGAACGGATGTCCGGGGCGGTGCTGCCATTCCGGTCGATGCTGGCGGGGACGGCAGTGCTGGGCGCGGTGTTGTCCGTCGCCAGCATGGTGATGATGGCGAGCGCCATGAGCGGTGAAACGGACTTCGCCGAGCTGCGTCCGCACATCGAGATGATGCTGTTTGAGACGGATGTCGGCTTGGCTTGGGGGGTTCGCATTGTTGCGCTGGTCATCGCTGGCTTAGCGGTGATGCTCCGTGCGCCTGGTTTCAGTTTATGGGTCGCGGCTTTTGCCGGTGCTGTTGCCCTCGCCAGCCTGGCCTGGAGCGGGCATGGGGCGATGGATGAAGGCGATCGTCGCTTTTGGCATTTCGCGGTGGACATTCTGCACCTGCTGGCGGCGGGGGCTTGGCTTGGCGCGTTGCTGGCGTTTGCGTTGATGGCGAAGATCAATGCCCTGCAAACCGAAGCGCGCCTCAGGTTGCTGGCCCGCGCGGTTAATCGGTTTGAGGCGATTGGCGCGGCCATCGTCGTGGTCATCACCGCGACGGGAGTCGTGAATTATCTGTTCATCGTTGGGCCGAAGCTGGACGAGGTGTTTCTCAGCACTTACGGGATTCTGCTGTTCATCAAAGTGGTGCTGTTTGCCGGCATGCTGGTGCTCGCCGCGTTGAACCGGTTTCACCTCGGGCCGTTTCTGGAGCGCTCGTTGCGGGACGGGCAATACACGGTCGCCGCCAATGCGTTGCGGCGCAGCGTGGTGGTGGAATTGGCGGCGGCGGTGTTGATCGTGGGATTGGTGGCTTGGCTCGGAACGCTGAGCCCGGAAATGGGTGCCCAGTAGGGAAATGAAAGCATCCGATGACCGGCCAGAGCAGTCAGTGGACAGGGTGAGGGTCCTTTACTAGCGTCTAACCACACTAGATTTCAAGCCAGAGGGTTCAACACCCAAGCGCCAAGGTGAAAAAAGCGGCGCAATTATCGAAAGGAGTTCGAAAATGGCTGAAGTAATGAAAGTGGTGGATGTCGACTTAAAAATACTTAAATCCAACCCACCGCAGCTACACATATCGGCAATTGGCCTGGTGAATTCTGGTGGATGGACAAACCCGAGACTGGAGCCGCGGGTTTACATTCAGTTCCCACCAGACGGCATTCAGGACTTCGATTTTGTTGCTGATCCGCCCCAAGGAGCCGCTATTCAGGTCATCCTTCCCATCGACGCATCAAAACTTTGGAAAGACCCGCCACTCGATAAACTCAAGGGAGTAAGAGTGCACTCTGCTAGCAACTCGATTGAAGCTCACCTTAAGAGTTCGAAGTCCGTGGCTTGTGGATAAACAACTCATGTAGAGGGATACGTGTCGGGCCTTGCCTGACACGTATCAGCCATTGGAATGTCACAGTGGCAGCACAACAAACCTCTGTGGGCGTCGCTTGATATGGATCAACAACGCCCTGCGACCGTGGCGTAAGTTCAAGATCACTCCCTCTAACGGGAACACAACATATCCTGGTCCGCAGCCATCCGACGCTGCCGATCCGCGTTATCACTGTGGAGATCGCCATGCACATCTACGTCAAGTCCCTCCTGGCCGCACTGGTCATGAGCAGCCCATTGCTGACGCTGGCTGCCGAATACCCCGAAACAGCGCCCGCCGCCCCCACCGATAACGCAACCCAAGCCACGCCCATGCAAGACAAGGCCATGAGCGAACAGATGAAGAAAATGCAGGCAGCCCACGACAAAATGATCGCCGCCAAAACCCCGGCCGAACGCCGGGCAGCCATGCAGGAAGCCATGGCTACGATGAGAACAAGCCTCGGCATGCTGCACGACAATTGCAGAGGTATGGGGATGGGCATGGGCATGTCCGGTGGCAAGGGCAGCTCGGATACGACGATGATGGACATGATGATGAAAATGATGGATCAGCAATCCAGGATGATGAAGATGCCGATGGGCCAATAAGCATTGCGCCATAACCCCCGTCGCTGACGGTTGGCATTGGCCGGCATGGCCGGACGAACCCCCGCGACATTTTCGTCAGAATGGAGCGCGTCACATGAACCACTCAAACCCCTCGACACCTCCTGCCACCTCGTTCTGGCGCGGCAAACCCGGCATCGCGCTGGGCATGCTGCTGGTGATCGGACTGTTCTACATGGCCCGCGAGCATTACGGTCATATCTACCCGCTTCTGCCCTATCTGATTCTATTGCTGTGCCCGCTGATGCACCTATTCGGGCATCACCACGGCAGACACTGACCCATGCATCGCCCTCTCGATCATCGAGCATATTGAACCAGGGCCGGGGAGCATCGCATTCAGCGTGGATGACAGCCAAGAAGCGGTTTCACTACACTGATCCAGCCTTGCCCCCCACTCCATCACAAAAGCCCGATAACAATGAAAACCATAAAAAGCACAATGATGCTCTGTGGCCTGCTGGCTCTATCCTGCGGCGCTCAGGCAGAGCAAAACTCTTCCCATCTGGACACCGTCCTGCAACAAGGCCAACTGCGCGTTTGCACCACAGGCGACTACAAACCCTATACCTTCAAAGGTGAAGACGGTGAATACTCGGGCATCGACATCGCCATGGCCCGCTCACTGGCCGACAGCCTGGGAGCGAAGGTCGAGTGGGTCCAGACCACCTGGAAAACCCTGATGCCCGACATGCTCGCGGGCAAATGCGACATCGGCGTCGGCGGCATCTCCGTCACCCTGGAACGCCAGAAAAAAGCCTTCTTCAGCACCACCCTGGATGTCGACGGCAAAATCCCGCTGGTGCGCTGCGAAGATCAAGCGAAATACCAGACCCTCGAACAAATCAACCAGCCTTCGGTTCGCCTGGTCGAACCGGCCGGCGGCACCAACGAAGCCTTCGTCCACGCCTTCCTGCCCAAGGCGCAATTGCAGCTGCACGACAACGTGACCATCTTCCAGCAACTGCTGGACAAGAAGGCTGACGTGATGATTACCGACGCCTCGGAAGCGCTGTATCAGCAGAAACTCAAACCAGGTTTGTGCGCGGTCAACCCGACGCAATACATGCAGTACGGCGAGAAGGCATATCTGCTGCCACGGGATGACATCAGCTGGAAGATGTATGTCGATCAGTGGCTGCATCTGGCCAAGGTGACGGGGAACTACCAGAAAATTCTGGGTCAGTGGATAGCGGT
This sequence comes from Pseudomonas sp. GW822-FHT07A10, assembly GCF_058798795.1. Classification (NCBI taxonomy): domain Bacteria; kingdom Pseudomonadati; phylum Pseudomonadota; class Gammaproteobacteria; order Pseudomonadales; family Pseudomonadaceae; genus Pseudomonas; species Pseudomonas sp. GW822-FHT07A10. Next base: position 250,712 of record NZ_JBXAKV010000006.1, on the reverse strand, counting down.
GCCAGAGGCTAAATAGCCCGTTAGTTGCCGCGACACATTCCCTGTAGCAGCTGGCGCAGCCTGCGTTTGGCTGCGCAGCAGTCGCAAAATCAGGGCACACGGTTCATCAGGCAAATCACGCAACGGCGAAAACACCCCAGCCGTTGCGTCATTCCTTAGTCGTGCAGCAAGCCCGAGCTGTACTCATTAAAGCTGTTGCCGATGGCGCTCCCACCAAAGTTCACCTTGTTGGGGTTATGGCCATCGAATTGTTGGCAGCCTTCTGAAAAGCAGGAACTGGTGCTCACACCCGAACAGGCGCTCAAGAGCAAAGCACCGGTGATCAGCATGGCTTTGAAGAGGTTCGAGATCATCTTGTTGTTTCCTGTGGGCTGGAGGTGTGGCAGCACGGTCTTAGGTGGTCATCCTATGCCGCGAGCCTACCCAACTTGATGAAACATTACTGAGCGACAGCGTGGGTTCAGCATCCTTGTTTTCTCTGAAGCGACCCACCTGCTCAATGGCGGCTTTGTGCGGGAGACCTTCGGGTCTGCCGGGTTCCTGGTTTCCCGGTCTTGCAGACCCGCGCACAGCTGCCACCGCATCGATTGGGCGCTGCTTTCTCCTTCCGTTTTCGCGGGCGGGCATCCGGCAGATCAAATAGTGCATATAAACATACACTCGATATTTCAATTTTTTCCAAAGACGAAAAATTTCCTGGGGTGGGAGCTTTGTGCTCGCCTATACTAAAAAGATTAAATAGTGTCAGCGAGTGCATTTAACAAGATATTGAAACCTAGGCGTCTTTTGGAGTTACTGGTTAAAAACATTTTCTGTGATGATCTGGTGTCGCGACGAGGATTTGACATGAACGTTTTGTTGAAAGAACTTCTGACCTATCATCACGAAGTGTCTATGAAAATTACTCAGATCAAAGAATTGCTGAGGAAAATCAGACATGAACCCGATGGAACTGATGACTGCAAGCTGTTGTTCACGATGCTGGAAGCCTTGCATGGTGATGCAGAGCGACACCACCATGAAAATGAAGAACTTATTCGGCTGGCCTTGCTAGCGACTGAGGCGCCGATCCACCAACGGGTCAAGGATATCGAGCGAGATCATCAGGCATTTGGGCGCATTGCTGGACAGTTGAAGATGTTGGAGGACACCACTAAGGAAACGAGAGTAATTGCTGACACTATCGATGACTTTATCAAAAAATATTACGATCATATGGACGCCGAGGAAAATATTTTCTTTCCGGCGGCAGATAAGTGGCTGTCAGACGACCAGTGGCAGGAAGTCAAGAATCAATGGCATTAGTTGGAGCTCGCCGTACACCTTAAAAAATTAGCTTACTTAGCACTGACTTCACTTAAGTATTACGCGGACACCACGTATTAACTTACAGGGGTGTCCGTATATCGACGGCTCTTCGTTGCAAGTCACTCAACCCCTCCCGTTCCTGTTCTCACTCGCTCTCAACTACCACAGCAAGACTCACCTGAGCCCCGCAAGCCCAATCCTGATAAACTCCCCACCTCCCAGCCTCACCCATTCCAGAAACGCCAATGCCACCAATCACCGCCACACTCGCCCTGCTCTCCCGCCGCTTCTGCGTCGCCCCATTTTGCGTCGATCAGGCTGGTCGTTGGTAACTCAGCATCTCTCTTTTACGCAAACACGCTTATTTGAAATCGCCCATTTATTCTCGAGGTAATGGTGACTCACTCTTCGGATCAACGTACTGACGAAAAAAGCCTGCCTCGATTGTTGCTCGATCTACTTTGGCAAATCGCCGTACTGTTGATCCCGATTTTTCTCGTGGCGGTATTACCGCTGCTGTGGGCGCTCGGTGTGGTACTGGGTTGTGCTGCCTTGATGTGGCTGACGGCACGGGCCGGTTGGCAACGAACCGGTCGAGGGGCTGCCCGGCTCATGACCTCTGCCGCACTAGGCCTGGGTTTTAATCTGGGCAGGGCTTTGCCGGCGTACTGGGATATTGCGGGGGCAGCGGCTGTGATGTTCTTCGGGCTGGCTTGCGTCAGTCACTTGGAAAGACGTTTTGGCCTGGTCGATAAAACACAGGCCAAGTCGTCACCGGTATCGCCTGGTCAGTCTTCAGGCGGCGCCAGTGCCTGGGGTGGGGACGAACCGCAGCAAACTCCCGAGGGCGAGCCCATCAGGGTGTTCAACTACAGCGAAATCGCCATGGGCGGACCCGTCCTGTGCGATTACCTATTTCCCGATGGGGTGCTGCTCCAGGGCCTTGGGTCGTCGGCTCGCTTCTCGAATGACGGACGTTATTTCGCCGCGCCTTTACCCTCGCGCCAAGCCTGGGGATTGGTGATTCTGGATCGACAGTTGCGTCAGCTTTACCAGTGTTCGTGTGATGAATTTTGGGAACTGGATGCCTTTAACGACGGCATCCTGAGTGGGCGTTACAGTCCTCTGGTCGACAACGGCGCACGGGAGATCAGCCTGGAGCAACTGCTGACGACGGCTGAAAAGGTCAGCCTGGTGCCCGTTATTGACCTTTGGGTTGAGCCTGGTGACTGGCAAAAAAACCTTGCGCTCGACGCGTTCCGGCATACGTCTCCCGATGGTCAGCAAAGATTGGACGCCTGTCTGGCGCTGCCGGCCAGCCTGCGCGAATTGCCACAGCCTTGCGCCCCGCTGATGAGCCCGGAATACAGCGTGAGCATGAACGGTGAGCCCACTTCGTTGCTGATCAGGGCCGATACCTCAATCATCTGGAATCATGATGGCCGCTCGTTCGCTTGCCATGCACGGATGAATGATGAGCAACCGCAAGCCCTCGAATATTGGCTCTGGCACGTAGACCGCGGCTGGCAAGCATTGCCTTGTCCGTGGCTATCTGCCGACAGCGAACCTTCCATGGGTTGGAGCGACCCCCTGGAGCTGGATGACCACTACCTGCGGCTATCGTCTTACTTCGACTACCCACAGCCTGATCGCGGTCGCTATGGATATGGCTTGTACAGCATACACAGCGACTGTGAGTCTCAGGTGGGCCATGATCCGAACGGCCGGGTGCAGGTTGCGCAGCGGCACCTGACTCGCATGCGGTTGGCCGTGCCTCTGGTGGGTGATGGACAGCGAGGCGCGACGATGGTCGAGTCGGCACCATTGACTGGTGATACGCGGGCTCAATTTAGCTGGCGGCAAGACAACAGCCTGGGGCTCGGGGGTTATACCTGCAGGATTGGGGACTGGGAGTTACCGGGCGTTTGGCTGCTCGATCATCGAGTTTCAGACACTGGACGTTACATCGCATTAATACCGTTCGCCCTGCCGCCCGCGACAGCAGGTCACGTGGTGGTGGTCGACGCACAGGAACGACAATTGATGAACAGCCCTCCTCTGTTGGTCGCACGATTGTTGGACTTTCGTGGGCCGAGACTGAGCCTGGCAGTGATTCGAGGTCGCCTGGATCAAGATCGGCAAAGCAGTCCATTGCAGCGCTTTGATCAATCGCCACCCGAGGCGGACGATGCCGCTGCATTTTGCCAGTATCGACAGGACTCGCGGCTTTACTACGAGTGGTGTGAGCTCAATGTCAGCCAACAAGGCCTAAGCGCCCTCCCCGATTGGCGTCTGGTTAAACAGCCACAGTCTGCAATCGCCGATGGAAACTTTGTCCAGCCAGCACCGATGGATAAAGATGCCGCTTGGCTGTTCGGTTGTGAAACCGAATACGCCGACAGTTGGCTACGCGTCCAGAGCCCACGCCTGGGCGGGCATTTGCTGACGGCGTCCGGTTGCGCCATCAGCCATCTCGCGCCCTCGATGATCTGGTCCGAGGATGCACGTTATCTCGCGCTGACTCGACTCCATACCAACGTCGAAGATGACCACGGAGGTCGCTTGGCATGGCAGATCTTGCTGTTGGATGTCCAGGAGCGAACCTTGAGGCATTCACCTCAGTGGCTCCATAATCGACCACAGTTTGAAGGTTTTAATGCCAATGTCTTGAAGGTACGTCTATTTCTGCGCGACTGGGAAGCCGAGGATGAAGGAGACCGAGGCTCAATCAGCGCAATGAAGTTGAGCGACCTGCTGGCACTCCCCGCCGAGTCCCTGTGCCCGCACGCAGGACTCTGGCTGACGAAGGATCAACTTTGCCACTCCGAAGCGTGGCAAGCATTGGATACATCGGCCTTACGCCATTGGCGCTAGTCACGTTTATCACTGGCGCTGGATGGCGCGCGAAAAGAGACGAAGCCGACTGCGGTGAGAAGCACGACGTCAGAATCGTGGTCGCCGCAAGTGCCCCCTAGCGCCCTTCCACTCCCTCATTCCTGATAAACTCCCTACCCCGCCTCACGCTTCTTTTATTCAGATACCCATGCCCCATTCAGCCGCACCAACCATCGCCCAACCGCTCTCCCGCCGCTTCTCCGTCGCCCCGATGATGGACTGGACCGACCGCCACTGCCGTTTCTTCCTGCGACTGCTCTCCAAGCACGCACTGCTCTACACCGAAATGGTCACCACCGGCGCGCTCCTCAACGGCGATCACGAGCGCTTCCTGCGTCACAACGAAGCCGAGCACCCACTCGCCCTGCAGCTCGGCGGCAGTGTCCCGCTGGACCTGGCCGCCTGCGCCCGCATGGCCCAGGATCACGGTTACGACGAGGTGAATCTGAATGTCGGCTGCCCGAGTGATCGGGTGCAGAACAATATGATCGGCGCGTGCCTGATGGGGCATCCGCAGTTGGTGGCCGATTGTGTGAAGGCGATGCGTGATGCGGTGTCGATTCCGGTGACGGTGAAGCATCGGATCGGGATTAATGGGCGGGACAGTTACGAGGAGTTGTGTGATTTCGTCGGCACGGTTCGGGATGCCGGGTGCACAAGTTTTACCGTGCATGCGCGGATTGCGATTCTGGAGGGTTTGTCGCCGAAGGAGAACCGCGACATTCCGCCTCTGCGTTATGACGTGGCGGCGCGGTTGAAGGCGGATTTTCCGGAGCTGGAGATTATTCTCAACGGCGGGATCAAGACGCTGGAGGCCTGTCACGAGCATTTGCAGACGTTCGACGGTGTGATGCTGGGCCGTGAGGCGTATCACAACCCTTATGTGATGGCTGAGGTGGATCAGCAGCTGTTTGGCAGCACGGCGCCGGTGATCACTCGGGCCGAGGCGCTGGCGCAGTTGCGGCCTTATATTGCCGAGCATCTGCTGGCGGGTGGCGCGATGCATCACATCACTCGGCATGTACTGGGGCTGGGTACCGGGTTTCCGGGGGCGCGCAAGTTTCGGCAGTTGTTGTCGGTGGATATTCACAAGGCTAAAGAGCCATTGGCGTTGCTGGATCAGGCGGCAGAGTTGTTGGAGGGACGTTAATCCCTCGTCACTCACTTGCAGGTTTCGCGCGCCGGTGTCCGCGCTCTGTCTCGTTAGAAATTGGCCGCTTTGAAATGGCGGCCGTCACTTGTTCGGCCCGAGCGCTCAAAGGTCTAATTCGCAAGCTGGTCAAATCGGTAAGCATTGAGGACATGACCCAGGCCTGCTCAGCACGCTAACCGTCACCTCCATTGAACCTGCCCTCCATTTCAGCATCGTATTTACCGAGACCACGCCCCGCCTTTCAAACATCCGTTTCCAGGATGTTGCCACTGGGGCCTCGATACGCACATGCACCCTTGAGTGGCTGTCAGCGCTCGGGTAATGTCATTAGACCCATAGGACAGAGCACGCCCATGACTTCCAAGCTGGAACAACTCAAACAAATGACCACCGTGGTTGCCGACACTGGCGACTTCGAAGCAATCGCTCGCGTTAAACCCGTGGACGCCACCACCAACCCTTCCCTGCTGCTCAAAGCAGCGGCCATTCCCGGTTATGCCGAGTTGCTGAACGCTTGCGTCAGCGACTGCAAGGGCGATGTGGGCCTGGCCAGTGACCGTTTTGGTGTGGCGGTGGGGCAAGAGATTCTGAAGGTGATTCCTGGCCGTATTTCCACTGAAGTGGATGCGCGCCTGTCGTTCGACACTGACGCCGTATTGAAGCGTGCGCACCGTCTGATCGACTTGTACGAAAAGGCCGGCGTTGGCCGTGACCGTGTGCTGATCAAGATCGCTTCGACCTGGGAAGGCATCCGCGCTGCCGAGAAGCTGGAAAAGGAAGGCATTCAGACCAACCTGACCTTGCTGTTCTCTTTCGCTCAGGCGGCGGCATGTGCTGACGCTGGAGTTTTCCTGATTTCGCCGTTCGTGGGCCGTATCTACGACTGGTACAAGAAGGCCACCGGCAACGACTACACCGGCGCGGATGATCCGGGCGTGCAGTCGGTGACGCGCATCTACAACTACTACAAGGCCAATGACTACAAAACCGTAGTGATGGGTGCCAGCTTCCGTAATCTGAATCAGATCGAACAGTTGGCCGGTTGTGATCGGTTGACCATCAGCCCTGATCTGCTGGAGAAACTGGCGGCGGATACCGGCAAGCTGGAGCGCAAGTTGGTGCCGGGGCATGCGGGTGAAGCGCGTCTGAGCTTGAATGAAGCGCAGTTCCGTTGGTTGTCCAACGAGGATGCGATGGCGACCGAGAAGCTGGCTGAGGGCATTCGTCAGTTTGCTCGGGACCAGGAGAAGCTTGAGGCGTTGTTGCAGGCCAAGCTGTGATTTGAGTTAGCTGGATGCAAAAAGGGCGAACCATGGGTTCGCCCTTTTTTTGCGTTGAATTCGGGTAATGGGCTTAGCACTGGAAGATGTGGTGATTGTTAGGGCGCCTTCGCGGGCAAGCCCGCTCCCACAGGGAATTAATCAGTGACGCTCCAGCGCGTTCACCAGGTCATGAAACGCCTCACGGTTGGAGTCGTTCAGGCCCATGAGGATTTTGTGTGCTTCGAGGACTTTGATCCGCACCACTTCTTCGGACTGGTCCTGGTCTGGCAGGTCGGTCAGGCATTCAGGGCATGGGATCGGGCGGTCAACGATGTTGAACACTTGCTCGAAGCCCATGGACTGCAGCAGACGGGTGATGTCTTCGTGGGTGGTGACGACAGTCGGCAACAGGCCGACTTTTTGCCGCGACAGGATCGACAGCTTGGCCAGCAGGCCCAGAGTGGTGCTGTCGATGCTACGGGTTTCGGTCAGGTCGATCACGATGGCGTTGAAGTTCAACGCAGTGAAGATCCGCTCAATAGTCGCATCCAACGCCGAACACAAGGTCAGGCGAACTTCACCGACGAACTTCAGGACGAAGGTGCCGTCCTGCTCGGCGAACTGGATTCTACCGGTACTCATTAAAGATTCCTGCTCAACACCAACAGGGCGATATCATCCGGCATCTCCCCTAGCGTGGCCAATCCAAAAACCTGGCGCAGGCCATCCAGGCTGCCGCCCGCCGCTTTCACCCGTTGAGGCAAAGCAGCTTCTTTATCTTTGAGTGTGGGTTCTGGCAAAAGGTCCAGAATGCCATCAGACATCAGCGTCAGGCTGAATACCGGCGGCAGCTCCAGTACGTGGTCTTCGTAGGTGGCTTCATTGAAGAGGCCCACCGGCAGACCACGCCCTTCCAGGTAACGAACACTGTCTGGCGTGTACAACACGGGCAACGGCAGATGACCGCCGATGCTATAGGTCAACAAACCTGTCTCCTCGTCGATGACTCCACCGACCATTGTGACGTGTTTACCCAGCTTACAACTGATCAGGCCCCGGTTGATATGACCAAGGACTTCTGAAGGCTTGAATTCCGGCAATGTGCCGTTGCGCTTGGATTCGAACAGCAAGCGCGTGGTCATGAACTTCAGCAGCACGGTGACGAAGGCTGAAGAGGCGCCATGACCGGAAACGTCCGCCAGGTAGAACGCTACCCGACGCTCGTCGACCCGAAAGTAGTCGACGAAATCGCCCGACAGGTACAGCGACGGGATGATCTGGTGCGCAAACTGGAACTCGTTGATGGTCCAGGGGCTCACCGGCAGCATGTTCATCTGCACCTGGCGACCGGCGTTCTGGTCTTCCTGGAGCAAGTTCAGGCTGGCTTCGAGCTCGCGGTTGGCCTTTTCCAGCTTCTCGCGGTAGCGCTGGTTTTCCAGCAGCAGACGCGCACGATCCAGGGCACGGCGCACGGAGTGCTCGAGTACGGCGAGATCTTCGAGAGGCTTGATCAGGTAGTCCGCTGCGCCCAGGCGCAGGGCCTCGACGGCGTCGTTCATCACGCCGGCGCCCGAAACCACGATTACCGGGGTTTGCGGCGACAGTTCGGTGACCTGGCGAATGAGTTCGAGTCCGCCCATCTGCGGCATGCGCAGATCGCAGATGACCAAGTCGGGCTTGTCTTGCTCGAATACCTGAAGACCCTGCTGGCCATTGCTGGCCTGCAGGACACTGAAACCACTGTCTTCCAAGTAGGCCGCGAGGCTCGCACGCACTACTTCGTCATCATCGATTATCAGCAGCGTGGCACTGGTTTTTGGCATGTGGGCAAACGGCGCCAGAATTAGGTTGGCGTAGCAGGCTGGGCATTTGGCCCTGCACACACTACTGGATTCGCTTTCTAGCCTCTCTGCTGCACCGTTTTCGAGCGTTTGCCCTACTCACTGTTCCACCAGAGGTGCCCTTCTAAGGCGCAGACGGTACTCCCATCCGCGAGGCGTTTCAAGCTCACGCCGATGGTCGCTTGACGTCTTTACTTGTCAAATCACCGAGAGTTATAAGAACAGGCAAAACCGTAACCCAAAGGAAGGATCGAGCCCATGAGCCAAACCGATCGGGACTACAGCGAAAAGCGCGATTTCATCCGCATGCGGGTTGATGCCGATGTGTCGCTGATTCATGAAGGCGATGAGGTGCAAGCCGTCTGCATCGACCTTTCCAGCAGTGGCATGCAGCTGGAGGCGCCCCGCTCATTCAAGGTCGGTGACCGGCTCAGCGTGCGGATCGATTCCGATCACGCAGCCCTCAAAGGCCTTGAAGCCGACACCGAGGTGGTGTGGGTGAAAGCACAGGACGGTGGCGGCCAGAAACTCGGGCTTACAATCCTGAAGATGAAATAGCCCTGACTTAACCCCGCAAGCCAAACGAAAGAAGGCGGCCAATTGGCCGCCCTCTTTGTTTTACCGGTCGAGATTAAAAATCGTCTTCGACCTTACCATCCTTGACCTTGAATTCGCGGTTTTGCAGGTATGCATTGCGAATAAAGGTGTATTTGTCGCCAGTGATCAGTTTCTCGGCCGACAACAGGCTGGCGCGAGTGTCGACGATGTTCAGGCCGTAAATCGAGTTACGTACCGGTATATCGTTGATGTAGGGGTACGGACCGGTATAGCCATCGACATACTTGGAAGGCGTATCACGCAAGGTGCTTGGACCCAGCAGCGGCAGCATCACGTACGGGCCGCTGCCCACGCCCCAGTAACCGAGGGTCTGGCCGAAGTCTTCGTCGTTGCGGTGCAGGCCCATCTTGGTGCCCACGTCGAAGAAGCCCAGCAGGCCGAAGGTGGTGTTGAAGATCAAACGCGCGGTGTCGACGCCAGCCGCAGCGGGCTTGGCCTGCAACACGTCGTTGGCGAGGTTGGTCACATCGCCGACGTTGCGGAACATGTTGTGGATGCCGTCTTCCAGGAACTGCGGTGTGACGAACTGGTAGCCCTGAGCCAACGGCTTCAGTGCGTAGGTGTCGACAAAATCGTTGAATTTGTAGATCGGGCGGTTGATGCTTTCCCAAGGGTCTTCTTCCGTGGCGGCCTGAGTCGCAAACGGAACCAGCAATACACTGGCACACATACAAAGCTGAGCGAGTCGATTGCTCCAGCGCATAGAAAAACTCCTTGGATTGTACTGACGCGGGCGCTTGGCCCAGCCGCAAAGACCGCTAGTATATGACGGAAAACCCGGTTTAGGCAGCATCGTGCACGATGGTCTACGAACGACGCCCTCCTGACGGCGAGCGATTCACATCCGTGTCACTCGATTGTCATCGTCCGTGAATAGCCTTGTCGCTATTTCAGGGACGTTTCCATGCCGCACGCCGAAGTCTTGCCCCTTGCCGCACCAAATCTGACCGCCGTGCTGTTCGGCCTCAGTGGTTGCCTGGTGGATTTCGGCGCGCGCACGCGTCAGCACGGCACCGTTTCTGCCGAGCACACCGAGGTCACGCCCGGCGCCCTGGAGAGCCTGTCCAGCTTGCAGCGACAACGGATTCCCTGCGCCTGGCTTGATGAACTACCCCCTGCCCTCAGCCATTCCCTGGCCGTCGCACTTCCGGCCTGGATCAAATCTTTGCAACACTCTGAAACAATCAATCCATGGCCGGCCCCGAATGCCTGCTGGCAAGCCTTGATGGCGCTGAATGTCGAGCGCCTGGACGGTTGCGTGCTGGTCAGCGGCGAGCCGCGACTGCTGCAATCGGGCCTGAACGCCGGGCTGTGGACCATCGGCCTGGCGTCGTGCGGCTCGTTATGCGGGCTCGCGCCGAACGAATGGCAAGCCTTGAGCCAGAAGGAACGGGAACACTTGCGCGGCAAGGCGACGGTGCAGTTGTTCGGCCTGGGCGTGCATTCGGTGATCGATCATCTGGGCGAGCTCGATACCTGCCTGGCCGATATCAGCCTGCGTCGGCTCAAAGGCGAAAAGCCCTGACTGAGATCATGCAGGTTGCCCGGGAGTGGATTAATCTAAAGGTCAGCCATAGACCTTTGGCACGCCGCTGCGGTCTATGCCAGTGCCTATCGAGAAAAGGAAGAACGCCATGCCCGCCCGCGAACTGCAAGATCAGCTCAATAAACTGCGCGAGCAATTGGAACAGAATCCGCCACTGACCGAAGCCGAGCGCGAAGACCTGCACGCGCTGATGCAACAGATCCAACTGGAGCTTGAGCTGGAAACCAAAACCCAGGACACCAACCTCGCCGACAGTGTGAACCTGGCAGTCGATCGCTTCGAAGTCGAACATCCCGCCCTTGCCGGCACCTTGCGTAACATCATGCAAGCCTTGGTCAGCATGGGGATCTGAACCCGTCAGATGCAAAAAAGCCCCGCTATTGATAGCGGGGCTTTTTCATTTCCGGGATTTGCAAATGCAATCCCGCACTGGCTCTTTATTGTCGGACCAAGCGATGGTTCGGCAGTTGCACCTCTTCGGTGCTGCGATACGGGTTGATGTCCAATCCACCACGACGCACATACCGCGCGTACACCGTCAATTTCTCCGGCTTTAGCAACCGCTGCAGGTCGAGGAAAATCCGCTCCACGCACTGCTCATGGAAGTCCGAGTGCTGGCGGAAGCTCACGATGTATTCCAGCAAACTCGCGTGATCCAGCGCCGCGCCACGATATTCCACCACCACGCTGCCCCAGTCCGGCTGACTCGTGACCGGGCAGTTGGATTTGAGCAAATGGCTGTGCACGCACTCTTCAACGATGCGCGACTCATCGCAACGCAGCAGTTCCGGACGCGGATGCTCATAGTTGCTGACACTGATGTCCAGGTCATCGATGCACACGCCCGGCAACGCCACGACGCCTTCCGCCTCTACCTCTTTCAGGCTGCGAACCCGCACGCCCACCGGTTTGCCGGCAGCGACCGAGAGATCTTTCACCAGCGTCGCTTCAAGGCTGGCGGTGTCGGCAAATGGCGTCTGGTTCAGCGAGTTGAGGTACAGCTTGAACGACTTCGACTCGATGATGTTCGGCGAATCCGCCGGGATGCTGAATTCGCCGATCGCCACCACAGGCTTGCCGGACGGCAATAGCCACGACAGCTCGAAGCAGTTCCAGAAGTCCACGCCCTTGTACGGCAGGGTTTGCGCGGTCAGGCCCAGCTCGGCCCATTTCGCTGTGCGCGGGATCGGGAACAGCAAGGACGGCGTGTAGGTGGCGATGTATTCGCTGGATTTGCCCAGCGGCGAATGTTCGGCTGCGGGATGCATGGCGGAAACCTGACTGAAGAATCAGCGGATTCTACCAGCCTTTGCTCCCGCCTTTGAGTGCTTACTGACTGACTGTCAGTTTGCCGACCATGCCGGCCTGGTAATGGCCGGGGATGTTGCAGGCAAATTCCAGGTTAGTGGCCTTGGTGAAGGTCCAGGTCAGCTCGGCGGTTTTACCCGGCTCCACCAACACACTATTGGGGTCGTCATGCTTCATGCCGTGATCCATGGTGCCATGATCCATTCCGGCCATGGAACCGTGGTCCATGGCCTTCATGCCTGTAGGCATCAGCATGCCGCTTTGCTGCATCTGGAGCATTTCCTGCTGATGCCTGGCATGCATCTGTGCATCGCCGAGGTTGAATTCATGCAGCAACTGTCCTTTATTCACCAGTACGAGACGCACGGTTTCCCCGGCCTTGATATCGAGGGTCTTGGGGCTGAAGGTCATATCGCCCATCACCACTTCAACGCTGCGGGTGGCCTGGGCGGCCGAGGCTGGTCGACCGAAATCGTAGGTCTGCGCCGGTGAGGCTTCCAGCCCTAAACTCAGAGTCAGCAAACAAGCGGCCAGTGCCAGACGCTTTTGCAAAAACATAGTCGTACTCCAACAAGATGAGGTTCAGCTTGTGGGAAACTCTACCAGCCGGCTCTGCCAGCTACCTGACAGGCAGATTACAACTTTGTCAGATTGGCCAGCTTCCTCGCCGCCCACGGTATAACGCACCTGTTCCAACTACCCGAGTCGCCCATGAAACTGCTGATCGTCGAAGACCAACCGAAAACCGGCCAATACCTGCGCCAGGGCCTGACCGAGGCCGGGTTCAATACCGAACTGGTGACCGACGGCACCACCGGCCAGCAGCTGGCCTTGAGTGGCGATTACGCCTTGTTGATTCTCGATGTGATGCTGCCCGGACGCGATGGCTGGCAGATTCTGCAAGCGGTGCGCGGTGCAGGCCTGGACACGCCGGTACTGTTTCTGACCGCGCGGGACGCGGTGGAAGATAGAGTCCACGGCCTGGAACTGGGCGCCGACGACTACCTGGTCAAACCTTTCGCCTTCTCCGAACTGCTGGCCCGGGTTCGTAGCCTGCTGCGTCGCGGCAGCGCCACGCCTCAGGAAACCAGCCTGCAACTGGCCGATTTGCGCCTGGACCTGATCCGTCGACGGGTCGAGCGTAACGGTCAGCGCATCGACCTGACCGCCAAGGAATTCGCCCTGCTGGAAATGCTCCTGCGGCGCCAGGGCGAAGTTCTGCCCAAGTCGCTGATCGCGTCCCAGGTGTGGGACATGAATTTCGACAGCGACACCAACGTCATCGAAGTGGCGATCCGCCGGTTGCGCCTGAAGATCGATGACGATTTCCCGAACAAGTTGATTCACACCGTGCGCGGCATGGGTTACGTCCTTGAAGAGCGCCCCGCCTGATGCGCCGGCTTTCATTAAGCAACCGCCTGGCACTGCTGTTTGCCGCCTGTACTGCGGTGGTGTCGTTGTTCGCCGGGGTGTTGTTCAGCCGCGCCAGCGAGGCGCACTTTGTCGAGTTGGACCAGCAGTTGCTGGATGACAAACTGATTGGTTTACGCCGGGCGCTGGATGACATTCAGGCCGGCGACGCCGAGGCCAGGCTGGCCGATGAATTGAGCCGACAGGCCGATCTTTCGCTGCGCATCATTAGCAGTGACGGCCAACGCATGTACGACAGCTCGCCCAGCGTGCCCAAAGATTTGCCGCGCAAGCGTGGCCTGTCGACAGTGAGCGACGACGGCACCGATTACCGCGTCCTGAATGCGCCGCTGTTCCTCGACAAACCCGACTCACCGCAACTGACCTTGTTGCTGGACATCACCCATCACCAACACTTTCTGCAGCGCATGCAACACCTGATCTGGCTGACGGTTGGCCTCTCGGCCCTGGCCACTGCCCTGCTCGGTGCCTGGGCGGCGCGCAGTGGTTTGCGTCCGTTGCTGCGTATGAGTGCGGTCGCCAGCGGCGTGTCGGCGCAATCACTCAACGCCCGTCTGCCGGAAGCAGACATGCCGCCGGAACTCGCGGAAATGGCCCACAGCTTCAACGCCATGCTCGGACGCCTCGATGACTCTTTTCAGCGGCTCTCGGCCTTCTCCGCCGACATCGCCCATGAACTGCGCACACCACTGTCGAACCTGCTGACTCACACCCAAGTCACCCTCACCCGCCCTCGCCCCCTTGAGGATTACCGCGAGGCGCTGCACAGCAACCTCGAAGAACTGCAATGGATGGCGCAACTGGTCAACGACATGTTGTACCTGGCCAAGGCTGACCACGGCTTGCTGATGCCCAAGCGCGAACCGCTGGACCTGGCGGAAGAAGCGGATGTGCTGCTGGAGTTTTTCGCGCCACTGGCCGAGGACGCCCGGGTGAAGTTGAGTCGTGACGGCCACGCGCGTATGCAGGGCGATCGCAGCATGTTGCGCCGGGCACTGTCCAATTTGCTGGACAATGCGTTGCGGTTTACCCCGGCCGGTGGTGAGGTGCGGGTAAAGATCGTCGAGCAACCGGCAGGCTTGAGCCTGACCGTTGAAAACAGTGGTGAAGGGATTTCCGAGGACCTGGTGCCGCGTTTGTTTGACCGTTTCTACCGGGCAGACCCCGCGCGCCGTGAAGGCAGCAGTGAGCATGCGGGATTGGGATTGGCGATCACCCAGTCGATCATCCGCGCCCATGGCGGGCAGATTCGTTGCGAATCGGCTCAGGGGTGGACGCGGTTCATAATTGAGTTGCCAAGAAAGGACTGAGGCCAGCAGGACTGGCCCCTTCGCGGTCTAACGGACTACGAATACCGCAACGCAGTAGCCGGCTCGACTTTCGCCGCACGCCACGCCGGATAAACCGTCGCCAGAAAGCTCATGATGAAACCGGCGGAGCAGATCAACAGCACATCCGCGCCCTGCAATTCGGACGGCAAGTTGCTGACGAAGTACACATCGGAACTGAAGATGTGCTGCCCGCTGACCCGCTCCATCCAGCCCACCAGTTCACTGACGTTCAACGCCGCGATCACGCCCAGCACACCACCGATCAAGGTGCCGACAATCCCGATCACCGTGCCCTGCACCATGAAGATCGCCATGATCTGCCGAGGTGTGGCGCCGATGGTGCGCAGGATCGCGATGTCCGCGCCCTTGTCGTTCACCACCATGATCAGGGTGGCGATGATGTTGAACGCCGCCACGGCGACGATCATCAGCAACAGCAAGCCGATCATGGTTTTTTCCATCTTCATCGCGCTGAACAGACTGCCCTGGGTGTGGGTCCAGTCGTCAGCCTTGTAGGCGGCACCCAGGCCCGTTGCGATGTCGCTCGATACTTGCGGCGCGGCGTACAGATCCTTCACCGCCAGGCGTACGCTCTGTACCTGATTCGGCTGCCAGTGCTGCATTTGCGCGGCATCGGCCATGTGGATCAGCGCCATCGAACCGTCCAGTTCGGCACCGACCTTGAACACGCCCACCACGTTCAGCCGCTGCATGCGCGGGGTGATGCCACCCGGTGCATTGCTGACTTCCGGCACGATCAGGGTGATCTTGTCGCCGACGTTCAAGCGAAAGCGCCGCGCGGTGATCTCGCCGATCACCACGCCGAACTCACCCGGCTTCAAGGCGTCGAGACGCCCCTGAACAATGTGCTTGGCAACGATCGAGACCTTGCTTTCCAGCGCCGGATCGACCCCGCTGACCTGGATCGGCTGCATGGTGCCCTTGTAGGACAGCATGCCTTCCATCTCGGTGAACGGCACGGCGGCGGTGACTTCAGGATTCTTCATCGCCGCAGCGGCCACCGGCTGCCAATCGTCGATAGGGTTCACACCGACGATGGTCGCGTGCGGCACCATGCCGAGGATGCGCGAGCTCATTTCGCGCTGGAAGCCGTTCATCACCGACAGCACCACGATCATCGCCAGTACGCCCAGGGCGAGGCCGATCATCGAGGTCATCGAGATGAAGGAAACAAAGCGATTGCGGCGCTTGGCGCGGGTATAGCGCGTGCCGATAAAGATCGATAACGGTCTGAACATTCGCTGGGGCACCGTATAAAAATAAAAGACCCGACGCACTGTTCAGTGTGCCGGGTTTCAGCCAATCAGATGGGGGTCAGGTAACCTTCCTGCAAATGCAGGACGCGATCCATCTGGCGAGCCAGGTTCATGTCGTGGGTCACCACCAGGAACGCCGTGCGCATCGAGGTGCTGAGTTCCAGCATCAAATCCTGAATGCCTTGGGCGGTGTGGGAGTCGAGGTTGCCGGTCGGCTCGTCGAGCATCACCAGGCCTGGCTTGTTCACCAGGGCGCGGGCAATAGCCACACGCTGGCGTTCGCCACCGGACAACTCCGCCGGTTTGTGCTCCAGGCGATGGCCCAGCCCTACCCGCCCCAGCAACGCCGTCGCACGCTGACGCGCTTCCGGGATCGCGGTCTTGCCGATCAGCAACGGCATGCAGACGTTTTCCAGCGCGGTGAACTCAGGCAGCAAGTGGTGGAACTGGTAAACGAAACCCAGCGACCGGTTGCGCAACAGGCCACGGGCCTTTTCGTTCAGGGCCGAGAGTTCTTCACCGGCCAGCCAGACGCTGCCCTTGGTCGGCGTATCGAGGCCGCCCAGCAGGTTGAGCAAGGTACTTTTGCCCGAACCCGACGTACCGACGATCGCCACGCGCTCACCCGGATGCAGTTCCAGTTGCAGACCGGCCAGAACCTCTACCGATTCCGGGCCTTCCACGTAGGATTTGCCCAGGTTGCGGCAGCTCAAGATTGCTTTATCACTCATGCCCGACTCACTCATAACGTAGCGCCTCCGCAGGCTGGGTGCGCGCGGCACGCCAGGCTGGATACAGGGTGGCGAGGAAACTCAGGACCAACGCGGCGGCGCAGACCATCAACACGTCCTGGCTCTGCACTTGCGACGGCAGGTAATCGATGAAATACACGTCGGCGTTCAAGAACTTGTGGCCGATCAGCCCTTCAAGGGCCGAGATCGCGGCGCTGACGTTCAGCGCGGCGAAGATCCCGACCACGGCGCCGATCAGCGTACCGACCACACCAATGACCGTGCCCTGGACCATGAACGTCGCCATGATCGAGCCCGGCGTGGCGCCCAGGGTGCGCAGGATCGCGATGTCGCCCTTCTTGTCGTTCACCACCATCACCAGCGTGGAAATGATGTTGAACGCAGCAACGGCGACGATCAGCAGCAACAGCAGGCCGATCATGGCTTTTTCCATGCGGATTGCCTGATACAGATTGCCGTGGGTACGAGTCCAGTCGCGGGCGTAGTAACGGTCTTCGCCGAGCTGCTGGGCGATGGTCCACGCGGTGCGCGGCGCCTGGAACAGGTCGTCGAACTTCAGTCGCAAGCCCTGGACCTGATCCGGTTGCCAGCGGTGCAACCTGGCCAGATCCTGCAGATTGGTCAGGCCCAGATAGCCATCCAGCTCACCGGCGCCGACATGGAAGATGCCGACCACAGTAAAGCGTTTCATGCGCGGGAACATCCCGGCCGGGGTCACGGTGACTTCCGGCGCGACAAACGTCAGCTTGTCGCCAACCGCCGCGCCGAGCTTGGCTGCCGCCTTGTCGCCGATGACGATGCCGAAACTGCCCGGCGCCAGGTCGTCGAGTTTGCCCTGCTGCATGAAGTTATCAATGATCGACACCTGCCGTTCCTGCACAGGGTCGATGGCATTGAGCAACACTTTGGAAACCTTGCCGTTGTTGGTCAGCAGGCCCTGCATCTGGACGAAGGGCGCAACCGCCGCCACCTGCGGGTTCTGCTTGACCTTGGCGGCCAGGCTTTGCCAGTCGCTGATCGGCTCGCCGGACTCGATGGTCGCGTGGGGCACCATGCCCAGCACACGGGTGCGCATCTCATGATCGAAGCCGTTCATGACCGACAGCACCACGATCATCACGACCACGCCGAGGGCGAGTCCGATCATCGAGGTCAGGGAAATGAATGACACAAAATGATTGCGACGTTTTGCACGGGTATAACGCGTGCCGATAAATACGAAGAGAGGTCTGAACATGTCGGGGCTTGTTCGGAGGGAAAAGGAACGTCCTTGTGGCGGGGGTCGATAACCAGCTTTACACTCAGACCACCGCCGCTACCATGGGTTCGCCATGTCGACATTAGATGAAGAAGATCGCCGCGAATACTACCGTATCGAGGACACGATCGCACTGGAAATTCGGCCCCTGTCTGCTCCCGAAGCAGCAGGCCAGGAAGTGTTGCAGGATGCTTCCCCGCTATTCAACCTGCTCAGCGAACTGCACCTGAGCGAATTCGAGTCGCAACACCTGTTGCGCCAGATCAACGAACGCGACCGGACCATCGCCGCATTCCTGAAATCACAGAACAAACGCATCGATCTGCTGAGCCAGGTGGTCGCCCTGACCGTGCTCGGACAGATCGGCGAACCGCAGCCGGTGATCATCTCCGAAGGCGGCATCGACTTTCAGCATCCGACGCCCATCGCCGTTGGCGCGCACCTGTCGGTCAAGCTGGTGCTGATGCCACAAGCCCTCGGCCTGTTGCTGCGGGCCCGCGTCACCCATTGCGACCGCAAGGGTGGCGGCTACGACGTCGGCACCGAGTTCGAATACCTGTCCGATGCCCAGCGACAACTGCTGGCCCGCTACATCTTGCAGCGACAGGCACAAGAACGACGCCTGGCGCGCGAACAAAACGAAACCGGCCATTAATTAAGGAAGAACCGTGACTCTCATCTACGGCCATCGCGGCGCCAAGGGCGAAGCACCGGAAAACACCCTGACCAGCTTTCAGCAATGCCTCAAGCACGGAGTGCGCCGCTGCGAACTGGACCTGCACCTGTCCATGGACGGCGAATTGATGGTGATCCACGACCCGACCCTCAAACGCACCACCGATCGCCGCGGCAAAGTGGTCGAGCACACGGCGGCGGAACTGGTGACCTACGACGCGCGCAAGGGCGGCCCGGGCTGGATCAAACCTTGCCCGATTCCAACGCTGGAAGAACTGTTCGAAAAATGCGATTTCGAGCACTGGCAGCTGGAAGTCAAAAGTGCTTCACGCACCCGTGCCGCGACTACCGTGCTGGCGATTCGTGAACTGGCTCAGCGTTTCGGCATACGGGACAAGGTCACGATTACCTCGAGTTCACGCGAAGTATTGAAAGCCGCGCAGGACCTGGTGCCGGACGTGTCTCGCGGACTGGTGGCCGAGTACGCCTGGCTCGACCCGTTGAAGGTCGCGCAAAACTATGGCTGTGAGATGCTGGCGCTGAACTGGACCCTGTGTACGCCGGAACGCCTGCAGAAGGCGCAGCGTCAGGGGCTGCATGTGTCGGTGTGGACAGTCAACGAGCCCGCGCTGATGCGCAGGCTCGCTGATTTCGGCGTTGACAGCCTGATTACAGACTTTCCCGGTTTGGCCACTGCCACGCTCGAGAATTGCTGAAATCGGTCTCCCCGGCCGGCTCAGGCCACCGGCCGGAGCCGCTCAAAAAAGCCGGTTGAGGCCATCGTACGCCGCTACCCGATAGGCTTCAGCCATGGTCGGGTAGTTGAACGTCGTGTTGACGAAGTACTTCAGGGTGTTCTGCTCGCCCGGCTGGTTCATGATCGCCTGACCGATGTGCACGATCTCCGACGCCTGATAACCGAAGCAGTGAACGCCCAGCACTTCCAGCGTCTCGCGATGGAACAGGATCTTCAGCATGCCCTGAGGCTCGCCGGCGATTTGCGCACGCGCCATGCTCTTGAAGAATGCCTTGCCCACTTCGTACGGCACCTTGGCCTGAGTCAGCTCCTGCTCGTTCTTGCCGATCGAGCTGATCTCCGGAATCGTGTAGATGCCGGTCGGCACGTCGTTGACGAAGCGCCAGCTGCCGTTGTCGACGATGCTGCCAGCGGCCGAACGGCCCTGATCGTGGGCGGCACTGGCCAGGCTCGGCCAGCCAATCACATCACCGGCGCCATAAATGTTCGGCACGCAGGTGCGGTAGTTCTCGTCGACTTCGATCTGGCCACGGCTGTTGACCTTCACGCCGATGTTTTCCAGACCCAGCTGATCGGTGTTGCCGGTACGGCCGTTGCACCAGAGCAAGGCGTCGGCCTTGATCTTCTTGCCGGACTTGAGGTGCAGGATCACGCCGTTGTCCACGCCTTCGACGCGGTCGTAGTCTTCGTTGTGGCGAACCGTGATGTTGTTATTGCTGAAGTGGTAGCTCAGGGCCTGGGAAATTTCCGAGTCGAGGAAGCTCAGCAACTGACCACGGTTGTCCACCAGTTCAACCAATACACCCAGACCACTGAAGATCGAGGCGTATTCGCAGCCGATCACGCCGGCGCCGTAAACAATGAGTTTACGCGGGGTGTGGCCAAGGCTGAGGATGGTGTCGCTATCGTAGATACGCGGGTGATGGAAATCGATGTCCGCCGGGCGATAAGGACGCGAACCGGTGGCGATGATGATGTGCTTGGCCACCAGTTTTTCGACCACGCCGTTGGCGCAGACGACTTCGATGGTTTGCTCGTCGGCGAAGCTGCCGGTGCCGAAGAACACGTCGACGCGGTTACGGGCGTAGTAGCCGGTGCGCGAGGCGACTTGTTTGGAGATGACTTTTTCAGCGCTTTTCAACACGTCCGGGAACGAGAACCAACGCGGCTCACCAATGGCCCGGAACATCGGGTTGGTGTTGAACTGCATGATCTGCCGGACCGAGTGACGCAAGGCCTTGGACGGGATGGTGCCCAGGTGGGTGCAGTTGCCGCCGACCTGGCGACGGCTATCGACCATCGCCACCTTGCGCCCTGCCTTGGCAGCGTTCATTGCCGCGCCTTCTCCCGCCGGGCCGGAACCCAACACCACCACATCGTAGTTGTAGACAGCCATGCGTACTCCTCAGAACAGGCCGCGACACCCTCGGCGCCTGCGGCTAAATCACGCCGATCGGCGGCGTGAAGGAACAATTTGGGGCCAGTGCAGAACCCGGACACAGTCTATAGAAGCGTCAACGCCGCGCACATTAACCCTTGGTCGCGTCGTAGGCTAGTTTTGCCTGCACTACAAAGCCATCGAAAAATGCTTTTGCAGCCGCAATCACTCGGTTTTATCACCGGCCAGGCGCTCAAAAGCCTGATTGGTGCGTGTGACAAAACCTGTATCGGCACGAATCACAAAGAATGCAGCAATGTCATGCGTTTGGGCATAGTCCCAACCCCGTTCAGGGCCAAGAATCAGCAACAGCGTCGATAAGCCATCGGCCATCAACGCTAAAGGATGAATCACCGTGACTGACGCCAGGGTGTGTAGGACCGGTGTTCCGGTGCGGGCATCGAAGGTGTGGGAATAGCGCCGGCCACCCTGCTCGAAATAGTTACGGTAATCACCGGAGGTGGACACACCGTAGCCGTCGACGGCGATGACACGCTCGGCCACTTGCTGATCATCACGGGGTTCTTCCAGGGCGATGCGCCACGGTGAGCCGTCGAGTTTTTTGCCGACGGCCTTGAGTTCACCGGTGGCTTCAGCGAGGTAGTCGTGGATGCCCAGCGCTTCGAGTCTGGCGGCAATCGTGTCGACCGCGTAACCGGCAGCGATGCTGTTGAAGTCGACCTCGACCGCGGCATCCTTGCACAACTGGTCACCGTCAATGCGCAAGTGACGGTGGCCGACGCGCTGCTGCACCTCGGCCAGCGCTTCGGCGCTCGGGACCTTTTCCTCACGCGCCTGCGGACCAAATCCCCAGAGGTTGAGCAGCGGCTCCACCGTCAGGTCGTAGGAGCCGTCGCTTTGGGATGACAACTGTTCGCCCACACGGATCAATTCAAGGATCGGCGCGGGCATTTTCTGACAGTGGTTGGCGGGCAAATTATTGAAGCGCTCGATGTCCGAGTCGCTGCGATAGGTCGAAAATTGTCGATCCACGTCGGCGAGGATATTTTCCACTTCGGCCTGCACCGCTTTCGGCCCGGGCGTGGAGGCATGCCTTACATATTGAATGGAATAACGACTGCCCATGGTCGGGCCGTCGAAGCGTTCCAGGCTGTCGCCGTTGCCACAACCGGATAAAACGCCGGCCAGCACCACAAGTCCGCCCCACCGTCCAGTTAACAAATCTTCATCTCCCCTCAAAACCGCGCCCGCCATTATGGGCTCCAGAGCGCATGGGAGCGAGGCCTGCTCCCTCCCACAGGTGCAGCGCTTTCAAACAAGATTGACCAGAGTGAGTATCTACAAATGTCTTCCAGCACGAGCAAAGGCAAAGCGATTTTTCGCGTTGTCAGCGGTAACTTTCTCGAAATGTTCGACTTCATGGTCTACGGCTTTTACGCCACGGCCATTGCCAAAACCTTCTTTCCCGCCGATAGCGCGTTTGCTTCCCTGATGCTGTCTCTGGCCACTTTCGGGGCCGGTTTCCTGATGCGTCCGCTGGGGGCGATTTTCCTCGGGGCCTACATCGACCGCCACGGCCGTCGTAAAGGCCTGATCATCACGCTGGCGATGATGGCCGCCGGCACGGTGCTGATTGCCGGTGTGCCGGGTTATGCCACGCTGGGCGTCGCGGCGCCGCTGATCGTATTGTTCGGCCGCCTGTTGCAAGGCTTCTCCGCTGGCGTGGAACTGGGCGGTGTGTCGGTGTACCTCGCCGAAATCTCCACGCCGGGCCGCAAAGGCTTCTTCGTCAGTTGGCAGTCCGCCAGCCAGCAAGCCGCGGTGGTATTCGCCGGCCTGCTCGGCGTGGGTTTGAACCATTGGCTGAGCCCCGACCAAATGGGTGAGTGGGGCTGGCGCGTGCCGTTCCTGATCGGCTGCATGATCGTGCCGGCGATCTTCGTGATCCGCCGTTCGCTGGAAGAAACCCCGGAATTCCAGGCACGCAAACACCGCCCTACCCTGCGGGACATCGTCCGCTCGATCGGTCAGAACTTCGGCATCGTCCTCGCCGGCATGGCGCTGGTGGTGATGACCACGGTGTCGTTCTACCTGATCACCGCCTACACCCCCACCTTCGGCAAAGCCGAGCTGCATCTGTCGGATCTGGATGCGCTGCTGGTGACGGTGTGCATCGGCCTGTCGAACTTCTTCTGGCTGCCGGTGATGGGCGCGCTTTCCGACAAGATCGGCCGCAAACCCCTGCTGCTGGGTGCGACGACTCTGGCAATCCTTACGGCCTATCCGGCGCTGTCGTGGCTGGTGGCGAACCCCAGCTTCAGCCATTTGCTCATTGTCGAATTGTGGCTGTCGTTCCTGTATGGCTCGTACAACGGCGCCATGGTGGTGGCCCTGACCGAGATCATGCCGGTGGAAGTGCGTACGACTGGTTTCTCCCTGGCCTACAGCCTGGCGACCGCAACGTTCGGTGGTTTCACCCCGGCGGCCTGTACGTACCTGATCCATGTGCTGGACAACAAGGCAGCACCGGGGATCTGGCTCAGTGGTGCTGCGGTGTTGGGGTTGATCGCGACACTGGTATTGTTCCGTGGCAATCGGCATGCGTTGCGTACGGCGCAAGCGGCTGTCATCAGAGGCGCTCACTAAAAGGAACGCAGTCAGGTGCAGAACCTGTAGGAGCGGGCTTGCTCGCGAAGAGGGAGTGTCAGTAAACACTGATGTTGCCTGACACACCGCCTTCGCGAGCAAGCCCGCTCCCACATTTAATCGGCGTGCCCCATAGGTTTTAGTTCGCTTCGGTCCACATGCAGCCAAGGCGGCCCCTCTGCAAATCTGGCCTCCAGCCATGTCTTGAACGCCATGAGCGTCGACTGCGCGATGTTCAGGCAGTATCGGTATTCGATTTCCAGCGAACAATATAGCCTTACTGCAGTTCATTACTGCACACAGCGCAGCAGTCAGAAACCTTCGGCAACAGGGCCACAGCAAGGGCCAGGAGAATCAGTGCCACGGCGACGGCAAACGTTATCCGCATGCCGCTGGCGACGGCTGCGGGAGACGCGCTGGTGATGTCTGTCGTCGCCGAAGCAAGCGCAAACACCGCGCCCATCACCGAAGCTCCAGTGATCAGGCCGAGATTGCGTGACAGGCTGAGCATGCCGGAAATCACGCCGCGCTGGTCCGGGCGGATGTCGGTCATGATCGCGGTGTTGTTGGCCGCCTGAAACAACGCGTAGCTGGCCGTGATCACCGCGATGGGCGCGAGGTAACCGAGGAGGCCGAACCCCGCTGGCATCATTGATAAAGCACTCGCGCCGAGCGCCATTGTCGCGAGTCCGAGACGGGTCATGCGCCGAGTGCCAAAACGGTCCACCAGGCGACCGGCCGGCACGCCGGTCAATGCAGCCACCAACGGGCCGACCGACAAGGCGAAACCGACAAGTGCCGTGCCGAGGCCAAGCGCACCCGAGAGATAAAACGGCCCGACCACCAGCGTCGCCATCATCACCGTCGAAACGAGCGCGCTCATGGCCAGGCTGGCGCTCAATCCCTGCTGGCGGAACATCGCTAATGTGATCAATGGCGATGCGACCGTGGCCTCGACGAAGATGAAAAGCCCAACGCCGAAAACAGCCGCCAGCAGCAGCGCGATATTGAGCGGTCCAAAATCACCGTGCCCGATCGTCATGGCCAGCGCGTACGCTGCGAGCGTCAGCGCCAGCAGCAACGTGCCGGCCTTGTCGAACCCCACCCGCCCTGCTTTCACCCGCTGAACATCCGCCGGCAAATAGCGATACGCGAGCCAGATGTTCAGCACACCCAGTGGTATGTTGATCAGAAAAATCGCCTGCCAGCCAACGCCGGCAATCAACATCCCACCGAGCGACGGCCCCAGCGTGGTGCCGATCGCCGACATCGTTCCGAGCACCCCCATGGCGCTGCCGGTCTGCGCTTTCGGCACCGTCTCACCGACAAACGCCACGGTCAGCGCCAGCATGATCGCCGCCCCAAGCCCCTGCACCGCCCGGGCGCCGACCAGCCACCCAAGCGACGGCGCGACACCGCAGGCCAGCGATGACAGGGTAAAAATGGCGATGCCCACCAGTAGCAAACGCCGACGGCCGAGCATGTCGCCAAGCCGTCCGACGCTGACGATCAGCGTGGTGATCGCCAGCAGATACGCCAGCACAATCCACTGCACGTGTTGGAAGGAAGCATCGAATGCCTCGGCCAACGTCGGCAATCCTGCATTGGCGATGCTGGTGTCGAGTGAAGGCATCAACATCGACAGCGAAAGGCTGGCGAGCGACCAGCGCACCGAACCTGATTGAGTGATGGATTTCATTGTCTGGCCACGTCTGAAAGGTAGAGCAGCAGCGTATGCCCGTGCGTGACAAGGCGGAAGGCGCAGCATTTGCACTTGATAGATGCGTTTGACGCCATGTCATCCCCGCGCCGTGCTAACGTTGCGGCATGACCACTCCCGATCTCAATCTGCTGATTACCCTGGACGTGCTGCTCGCCGAAGGCAGCGTCGCCCGCGCCGCCCAACGACTGCGGCTGAGCCCGTCGGCCATGAGCCGGGCGTTGGCGCGGTTGCGCGAAACGACGGGCGACCCGCTGCTGGTCCGGGCCGGACGCGGCCTGGTACCGACGCCCCGAGCACTGGAACTGCGCGAGCACGTCAGTCGATTGGTGCAAGACGCCGAAGCAGTTTTGCGCCCCGCCGAACAACTCGACCTCAAGCAACTGGTTCGAACATTCACGCTGCGCACCAGTGACGGTTTCGTCGAAAACTTCGGCCCGGCGCTGATCGCCCGCGCCGGTGAGCAAGCCCCCGGCGTGCGTTTGCACTTTGTGCAGAAGCTGAGCAAGGACAGCGCCGCACTTCGCGACGGCTCCGTCGATCTGGAAACCGGTGTGGTCGGCGGCACGACCAGCCCGGAAGTGCGCACCCGCGCGCTGTTCGAGGACCGTTTCATCGGCGTCGTGCGCACGGGGCATCCGCTGAGCCAAGGCGAGGTCAGCACCTCCCGTTACGCCGCTGGCCGGCACATCCTGGTCTCACGGCGCGGGCTCGATAAGGGGCCGATGGATGAAGCGTTGGAGGCGCTGGGACTGCAGCGGGAAATCATCACCGTCGTCGGCGGTTTCTCAGCCGCCCTGGCACTGGCTCGCGCCTCGGACCTGATCGCCACCGTGCCTGCCCGACACACCCAAAACCTGCGCACCGGCCTGCACAGTTTCGAGCTGCCGTTCGAGCTGCCGCCGATCACCATTTCGATGCTCTGGCATCCACGGATGGATGCCGATTCGGCGCATCGGTGGTTGCGTGAATGTGTTCGAGAGGTTTGTGCGCGGCCCTGAGGAACCCTCAACCCTTCCTTTTCTGAAGCCCCTTCAACCGCACACTCGCCCGTTGCGCCGCCGCCATTTTTTCCGGACGCTTCATGCGCTTCCATTTTCTGATGTCGTCCTTGGTGCGACCACAACTGACACACAGTTCACCACTGAGCTGGCAAACGGAAATACACGGATTTTCGATATCCTTGGCCACGGCTCAACCCCGCGTTGAGCGCTTGGGCGCCAGGCGTTGCTGCCAGTTGCCGCCATTGGCACGCTGACATTGTTCTTCAGAATCGAACTGCACATGGGCCGCGACCGGGCTGACGAGAACGTCCGCTTCATTTAATGCTACGGCCGTCAGTTCGACCATGCGCGCGCCCTGCCCGCTCGCCAGCGCCTGATCCTTATGGGCCTGCGTATCGAAGACCCAGATTACCCGCAGGCTAGATGGAAAGGCGTCGTAATCGATTTCGTGGGTCAACCAGCAAAACCCGACTATTTCCGCTTTGGCTGTTTCGCACGCCTCGGTCAGAGTGGCGACCAGGCGACGTTCGATGTGTGCCTGATCGCGTTTGCTTAAAGACATCGGGTGGATCCTTGGGTGGCAGTCAACGGAAAAGACTCATCATACGATACCTTCCATCCCCCGAATCTTTCGCATCTGTATCAGTGCTACACGGCGCCCATCCTGCGACACCCGCTCTTCAACCCCAAACGGCACAAACCCGAGCTGCGGATACAAAAGTAGCCCCGCCGTGTTCTCGTTGAAGCACGAAAGCTGCACCTCGCTTGCCCGATGACGTTCAAACGCCAGCCCCACCATCGTTTCCACCAAAAACCTCGCGACACCTTTCCCCCGAGCCGTGGGTGAAACGATCACATTGCCGATCGCGCAAACGCCATCGCGCTCAAACGAATAAAAGTTAGCAAAACCGACAACAGCATTATCCCCTTCAACCACCGTTGAGTCCGAGCGTTGAGCTATCGATGCAAGCAGCTGAGCTTCCGTCAGCGGGTACTGCGCCTTCGGGAACATGAAAAAAAGCTCTTGGGGCGTTTGAGGAAAGTCGCAAATCGTCAACACGTCTTCAGCACTGACGGGGCGGTGGGTTAGCAGCATTGGTTTGGTTCCATCCAAAGGTCGATGCGACAGATTACGTTTTGCCGGCGCTGGATAAAAGAAACGCGTAACAGCGGCTCCATCTCGACGGCTCAGATAAAAGACTATCCCTATCACCCCCCAATACTCCCCCTATTAGCTGACTGCTTTATAGGCGTCTACCCTTACTGGAGCGCTGGCGTCAGCCGGCCGGTTGAGACCTGAGAAGAGATACGAATGAGTCAGGAAACGTACTAGGCTTGCCGTGGGCCACCGTGCTGGCAACTCGATTGCCGCTATCCGGATTTCCCGTGTGACCACGACGATCAATTGATCGCACGGCTGCAGCCTATGTCATTGATTCCGCTCGTCGCTATTGCGTGCCCAACCCCGGGCCGGATAGCCGGATGAACACGACCAAAGGTAGCGCACACATGGCAAATGAATCGAAATGCCCGTTCAATCACGCCGCCGCTGGCGGTGGCACGACGAACCGCGATTGGTGGCCGAACCAACTGAATCTGAGGATCCTGCACCAACACTCGCCCCTGTCCGACCCCATGGACGAGGGCTTCAACTACGCCGAAGCGTTCAAAAAACTGGACTTTGCGGCGGTCAAGCAAGACCTGCATGCACTGATGACTGATTCGCAAGACTGGTGGCCTGCGGACTTCGGTCACTATGGGCCACTGTTTATTCGCATGGCCTGGCACGCCGCCGGCACGTACCGCGTCGGTGACGGTCGTGGCGGTGCCGGCTCCGGTCAGCAGCGCTTCGCCCCGCTCAACAGCTGGCCGGACAACGTCAGCCTCGACAAGGCGCGCCGGCTGCTTTGGCCGATCAAGCAAAAGTATGGCAACAACATCTCCTGGGCTGACCTGATCGTCCTCACCGGCAACGTCGCGCTGGAGTCCATGGGCTTCAAGACCTTTGGCTTTTCCGGCGGTCGGCCAGACGTCTGGGAACCGGATGAAGACGTCTACTGGGGCACCGAAAGCACGTGGCTGGGCGGTGACGTCCGCTACGGCAAAGACAAAGAAGCCACGCAACAACCCGGCGAACGCAACCTGGAGAACCCGCTTGCCGCCGTGCAAATGGGCCTGATCTACGTCAATCCCGAAGGCCCGGAAGGCAACCCGGACCCGGTCGCTGCGGCGATAGATATCCGCGAAACCTTCGGGCGCATGGCAATGAATGACGAAGAAACCGTGGCGCTGATCGCTGGCGGCCACGCTTTCGGCAAAACCCACGGCGCCGGCCCTGCCGACAACGTCGGCGCCGAGCCCGAAGCCGCGGGTCTCGAACAACAGGGCCTGGGCTGGAAGAGCAAATTCGGCAGCGGTAAAGGCGGCGACACCATCACCAGCGGCCTGGAAGTGACCTGGACCACCACGCCCACCAAATGGAGCAACAACTACCTGGAAAACCTGTTCGGCTTCGAGTGGGAACTGACCAAGAGCCCGGCGGGCGCCAACCAGTGGACGGCGAAAGGCGGTGCCGGCGCGGGCATCATTCCGGATGCTCACGACCCGTCCAAGCGGCGTAACCCGACCATGCTGACCACGGACCTGTCACTGCGATTCGACCCGATCTATGAACCGATTTCGCGGCGCTTCCTCGCCAATCCGGACCAGTTGGCCGACGCCTTCGCCCGCGCCTGGTTCAAACTGATCCACCGCGACATGGGCCCCCTCTCCCGCTACCTCGGCCCGGAAATGCCCAACGAAGTACTCCTGTGGCAAGACCCGATCCCGCCGGTCGACCATACCTTGGTCAACGACAGCGACATCGCCGCACTCAAGGGCAAGCTCCTGGCCAGCGGCCTGACCGTCTCGCAACTGGTATCGACCGCCTGGGCAGCGGCCTCCACCTTCCGCGGCTCCGACAAACGTGGCGGCGCCAACGGCGGACGCCTGCGTCTGGCCCCGCAGAAATCCTGGCAGGCCAACCAGCCTGAGCAACTGGCGAGCGTGTTGGCGAAACTCGAAAGCATCCAGAACGAGTTCAACAGCGCGCAAACCGGCGGCAAGAAAATCTCCCTGGCCGACCTGATCGTGCTGGCCGGTTGTGCCGGCGTCGAACAAGCGGCAAAAAATGCCGGCCAGACCATCACGGTGCCTTTCACACCGGGCCGCATGGACGCCTCGCAAGAGCAAACGGACGTTGAATCCTTCGGCTACCTCGAACCCGCCGCCGATGGCTTCCGCAACTACCTCAAAACCCGCTATCGCGTACCGGCCGAGGCACTGCTGATCGACAAGGCCCAGCTGCTGACCCTCACCGCGCCGGAAATGACCGTGCTCATTGGTGGCCTGCGCGTGCTGAACACCAACGTCGGCCAAACCCAACACGGCGTGTTCACGAAGCAACCGGGAGCGTTGACCAACGACTTCTTCAAAAACCTGCTCGACATGGGCGTGGAATGGAAACCGGTGTCGCAGGCCAATGAAGAGTTCGAGGGACGCGACCGCAAAACCGGCGATCTCAAATGGACAGGGACGCGTGTTGATCTGGTGTTTGGCTCGAATGCACAGCTGAGGGCGTTGGCTGAGGTTTATGCCAGCAACGACGCGAAGGAGAAGTTTGTGAAAGACTTCGTGGCAGCCTGGGTCAAGGTGATGAATCTGGATCGGTTTGACCTGAGGTGATGCAAGCGCTCAATCCAGCGTGAAAAAAGCCCACTGACCGTTACTGGTTCAGTGGGCTTTTTATGGCTTGGCTCTCAGGTTCAATCCCAAGTGGAACCGAAGCACTAGCGACAAAGGTTTTTCCCAACTAGGGTTCTCTGTGTGATTGCGATTAAACCACCTATCGCAGTGGCGCATCACCGACGTGGCGAACCGAAGGAGCCAGATCAATTGATGAGGTCTTTGTGTGTCGCGGTCGCATTCGTAGCGCCCATCGTGTTGTCCACCACGGTCACTGCTGAAGTACTTGCGCATAAGACAGCGCTCGCTTTTGTTGCTCAAACCCATGTGGGTGACAGCCTGCCAACGCTGGCGCTGTTGGCGGCAAAGAAAACGCAAACCTTTGCGATGCTCATTGAAAAGTTAGGAAGTGAAAAAGCACACAGTGCCGTATCGAGCGAAATTGACGCACTACTTCCGCAGTACCAGCCGAAATGGAATCAAAATCTTGCTGCGGCTTATGAGAAGTCTTTTACTGAAGAAGAGCTGTTATCACTCGCGTCTGAAGGCCAGGCATCCAAATACGCTGGCAAAGTGCTGGAGCGTCGAACTGACATCGGCAGAGACATGCAGTCCAGCTCGACCCCGATACTGATTGCCCTTGTATCCGAGGCACTTAAGGCGGCCTATTCCAAGCATATTCGTTGAAGCGGTCTTGATCCCCCTCTGCCATCAGCTTGTCCGAAGAAAACCAACACCTCCATGTGTGGAGGCGTTGTGCTTTTTGCTGATCGCAGGACGAGACTAAACGGGAGAAATCGTGGCCAGCGCGCCAATCAAAATGGTCAACACCAGAAATCCACCCAGGAAAATTGCCATCTTGCCCATGGGGCCTCCTACGCTATGAGTTTGCGGTGCAGCGGTTACCACCACTGCTGACCGTGCCGTCATTGTGAGCCGCAGGCTGATCCCATTACAGATGCAGATAGCCAAGAAAAATACGGATCAGATCCGCGATTCACGCCCCCTGTAGCTGCCGAAGGCTGCGATCTTTTGATCTTAAACACGTCGCCCTGGTTATGTGGCGTCTACTAATGACTTCACATGAGTCGCAAAATCATCGTGTATCTGTTGGAACCCGCAGCGAAGGTAAAATGCCGATCCCTCTGGGGTATCCGTGGATAGGCGCACGACACGGAATCTCTGAGCCGCATATTCCAGAAGCCGCTCCACCAGAGCTTTACCCACATTCTGGCCCCTTGATGCGCGCGCGACGTATACCCGCCGTAGTCTCCCGATATCCGACCCGGCATATGGATCATATGAAAGACCACCGATGGCCATCAGTTGCCCGTTGCGGAAGGCTCCCAAAAGACATTCACCTGGTTGATCGAATCGATTCGACCCTTTTTTCCAATCTGCAACCAAGCGCGTGAGAAACCTGAAACCCTCTGTAACGGCCTCCGCTTCCAGTATCAGGATTTCCGGAGAAAGCGCTGATATCTGACGTATCGTCAGTTCGCCCGTTGACGTAACCACTCGATATCCCTTGTTTGTTTTGGCACCCTGCCTGACTCATCTGTGTGGACACCACGGCGTCAGGTGTTTTACACACAACCGCGTAGGAACTAGTTGCCCCGCCCGCCACCAAACGACCACTCATCTGCCGCGGTCGTGGTAATCACCACCATCACGTCCTCAGAATCGATGCCCGGCGCTCGGCCCAGTCTCTCGACCAGGTTGCGATAGAAACGCTGTTTCGTCTCAATGTCTCGAGGGCGACCGGCAGTGATCGCGATTAGCACAAAGTCATGGCTGCGCGGACCGCCCAGGTAGTTGGGGTCAAAGATCAGTTCGCCCACTTCGTGTTGGTGAATGACCTGGAACCGGTCGGCCATCGGCACTTCGAAGCTTTCTACCAAGGCATCGTGCAGCCCTTGTGAGAGGGCCTGTAAATACTCGGCAGACTTTCCCCGGTGCAGTGAAATACGTGCAAATGGCATTAAGACCTACTCCTGAAAATCCAACTGACCGGGGAAAACTATCAAGTCGCGATCATTCCGAATATCAGATTTAATAGCGTCCTTAGTCCCGAATTAATGGATGATTCGATGCGCCGTCCGACCTTCGATCTTGATGTGCTGCGTACTTTCGTGACCGGTGTGGAGTTCAACAGCTTTACCAAGGCGGCGGATCGCCTCAACCGCTCGACGTCTGCCGTAAGCGCACAACTCAAGAAGCTTGAGGAACAGGTAGGCACACCAGTGCTGTCAAAATCCGGTCGAGGGTTGGTGTTGACGCCGGTGGGTGAAACCCTGCTCAGCCATGCACGCCGACTGCTTGAATTGAACGACAGCATTTTCCAGACCCTGCACGAAAGCCAGACCGCCGCCACGGTACGCCTTGGGCTTCAGGAAGACTTTGGCGAACACTTTCTCAGCGACATACTGCGACGCTACGTCAAGATGTACCCGATGGTGAGCCTCGAAGTCAGGATCGCGCGTAATACCGAACTGCTTGCATTGATCGACAGCGGTGGCCTGGACCTGGCCCTGTCTTGGGACACAGGGCACAAATCCCCCTACGCCACGCACCTGGGTGAAACGCAGATGCACTGGATCGGGCCTCGTGACGCGCCCCCCATCAACGGCTCTGTCGATTCCCCCCTGCCATTGATCATGTTCGACGCCCCTTGCGTGTTACGCAGCGCGGCAACCCAGGCACTGGATGAGGCGCGGATTCCCTGGCGAATCGCGCTGACCAGCCCCAGCGTTGGTGGAATCTGGGCGGCCGTTGCGGCCGGTTTGGGCCTCACATTGCGAACTCGCATTGGGCTGCCAGCGCATCTCGCCATGATTGCCGGTCTACCCTCGTTGCCGACCCTCGGCTATGTACTTCATCGAGGAGCAGAACACTTGGCGCCTGCCCCCCGACAATTGGCTGCGTTGATACAAACGAGTCTGCAAGCGCAGGCGTTCAGTATGACTAGAGGCTCCCCCGCTTGATGCTGCCTAAAGCAGGTCGCTCAAAGTGTCGTACTTGTAGTACTGGCTGTAATTCAGAACATCTCGAGGTGTCACCTTTTCCGGAAAAGGGCTGTACATCGGATCATCGATCCGATGGAACTTGAGCGTATCGGGAGCCGCTGCGTCAGGTACGTAAGCGGCGGTGGGATGCTTCGCTTGCCATGCAGCCCAGAGTCGGTCGACATTGCAATGATGCAGAAAGAACACCGGGTCGTTTGGCGAAGATGACAACCCCATGTCACCGCCGACCCACACATGGACGTTGTTATGAATGCGCTCTTTGCCCGCCCATCCCTCGATGGAGTTGCGCGCACCACCGGTGGATTGCGCCGCGTCGTAGGGTGTTTTGTCATACACGGTATTTTCCTGGATGACCTTGCGTACATTGGCTCGACTGGGCAGTGCTCCGTCTCCACCCAGATAACGCACCAGAGGGCGGTTTACCCGGCCCAGTTCCATGGTGCGGCCGTCACCCATCAGTCGTACCCGCCACTTCCCGTCCACGAACTGTCCAAGGTACTGATTCGACCAGATGACTGATGTCCTGGGGTCCTGAAGTTCCGCGTCAGTGTTCCAGTCCCAGTACGGAATTCGAAAGTGTGGGTCGTTTACCGCTTTGCGAAGCAACGATTCCAGCCGCACGAGAAAGTAGCGATGCCACGGTAAAAATGACGGGCCTCCATGCGCAGCATTCCTGGCCATCTGGCCCGCAGGCGTTGAAATCATCATGGCTCGGTGGTGCCAGGCCACCAAGGAGTCATAAATCGAGAGATTGGCCTGCCCAGGCCAGGGATTCTGCACGGGGTCCTTGAGCCGCTTCACCCCTTCGACGTATTTCTGGAGCGCCGCGAGATCTTTAACTGCATTAGACCTGATCATGATGTGCTCCGTGATCATGGTGGACGGGATGGTCGGAGTGCTCTCCCCCGTCGCCATCGCTCTTGGCGAAAGACTCGGGATAGGCATCGATCACCGCTGTCATCAAATCGAGAGCCGACCCGTAAGAAACGAATGGAGTGGCGTGCGTATGGACCTGCCCAGCATCGTCCACAAACAGATGCGCCTGGACCGGAGCGCCATCCACCTCTACCTGATAGGTAGTCACGATCCGGACAACGTGCCCTTTGTGGTTAATCTCGCGAACCGTCCTGGCCTCATGGCCTGCATGCGGGTCCACGTACTCGGGAAACTGCTCCTTGATCCACGCTGGGTGCATTTTGTCAGGATCAGTGATGGATATCTCGGCGAGAGCAGCTATGTCGGGCGGGCTCAACAGCACGTTGGCTTCGGTTGCTGGGGGTTCAGGGCTGGAGACATTTTTCCTTGTCATGATTCCTCCTGGAGTGTGCCCCCGGACGATTGCCCGGACTGGCTGGAGAAAGTGTAGTCGGTGATGGGTAGAGATGCTGTTGAAGCCAGAGTAATGGGACCGGATTTCATCTCTCCCGGGGGGCGGACATTCAGTTTGAACACGGCTGCCAGTCCTCTGATCCCTTGTCAGGAAAGAATGATCCGAAAGACCAGTGGTGGAGCCTTGATTTCATGGCTCCCTGTTATATGCCTGAACTGGTTGAGCACAGGCAGTTGGTGACCGTAGATACCGTCTTGAACTTCACCTACTCCTGCGGATCAATCTGAGCCAACAGGATATTGACGTCAAAAAACAGAAGTCGCGCGATTATAGCTGAGGGGTTGGGCGTGAAATATAGGCCTATGATTTATATAGACTTTTAAAAATATCGGAATTGGTAGCGCAGAGTTATCTAGAGGCTTCTATTATTTCGTTACCGCCGAATTCGGTCCAATCATTGTTATGCGTCAACGACAACGCAAGCCCTTAATCAATAATTATGGGAGGGTAACATGTCGATAAAAAAAACAACTGCCTTACTCGTGCTGGCTTTTAGCTTTTTCGGAGTGACGAGTTGTGCCAGCATAAGAAATTATTCAGAAGTCTCAAGCGAAAGAAACAAGAGCATCGTTCCTGATATTGACTATTATGACCTTGCATACAACGTAGATGTTATTGTGCTTCCTGCAGAAATAAAAACCAAAGAAAATGTAGATATAGACAATAACTTTTCAGGCGAATTACAAATTTCAAACTGGGGAAATGCCATCAAGGATGCGACCCAGAAAGAAATCCATAACAGTGATCGCTTTATCGAATTTGGACATTACAGCGGCCGCATTGAAATCAGTACAGAAATATCTTCAGTATCTATAAGCAACGCCCGAGGCGGGACTCGATCGAAATGCAATGTTGTTTACACATATAAAGATTTAGCGGCAGGAAAAATACTCTCCAGGCATGACAGTGCCATTGAATTAATAGCACCATCCTCTGCCATACCAAAACCCAGTAATAGTTTTTCTTACAGCCTTGATCAACTGACATACGCTATTGCTCGCGAGGCGATTTTTGGCCTCGTTCGATTGTCGCCTGTTGCCGATATCCAGCTAACGCAGAAGCAAGTGAAATTTTATAATTCAAATATTAAAAGAAAGCCCAACCAAATTATTAGCTATGTGCCGATAGACAGCCTTATTCACAAGAACAAAAAAGAACTAAACTCTGCTTTTTCAATGGCTAAGAAAACGCAAAAAAACAGCAATAAATCGACTAAGAAAAATAAGTCAACCGTTAGAGTAGACACCGTCTCCGCTCCCGCTACCCTCCCTCTGAAACCTAGCACAGCTAGCGAGCCCCCCACCGCAAACACCGTTACATCGAGTGAAAACCCTGTCAGTCAGAACTCAAGCCAAGCTGCGACTGAAACTAAAACAGACGACAGCAGTTCAAGCGGCATTACTAGCTCATTGGAGCCATTGAAGGATGACACCATTAAAAACGACGCGCCAAGTTATGACACCAGCGGACCTCAAATCGATGTATCGGCAGAGCAAGAAAGAGCGATGGATGAATGTTTGAAGGCGGAAAAAGCAAAGTTACAGGGAGCGAAAGACAATGCCGCTTCACGTACCGGATATACAACCGTGCCGGGACTCTATCAACCTCAAAACAAGATATTAGCAGTGCAAGAAAGAGCAATGGATGAATGTTTGAAGAGGGAAAAAGCAAAGTTACGGTGAGCGACTGGCAATGCTGCTTCACGTACCGGATATACAGTCGTGCCGGGACGGTAGAGGCAGAGCATGATCGCTGCGGTAGTCGACGTGCCTGGCGATGCGCCCAGCAGGCCGGCGATGGCGCTGCTTGATGATTTGCACGCGTTGGCCGGCTTGTCACAGACTGCGCTTCCCTACGGCAGGATGAAGGAATATTCCGATTTTTCCATTGACCTCTGAGAGGTCTCTTCAGCAAACAGGGCCTTCTGCTAGGCTAGCCGTCAGGATTAAAGGGCCACAGGGAGAAGGCAGGGTGCTCACATTCGACACGTTATGGAAAAACCACCCAGAAATATTTGGAGACGCAGCTCCGTGCAGAACCAACGGCGCCAAAAACTTCAGTGATCAGTGTGCTATCAACCTCGGTGTGGCACTACGCCGGGCAGGTGCTGATCTCGGCAAGCTCAAGGATGTCCGCCACTGTTGGCAGCACCCCAAGAGCGAAGGGCATGTATTGGCAGCAGAAGAGATCGCGCAGGCGTTAAGCCAAGCCAAAATACCCGGGCTGCACGCCATCAAAAAGATAAAGCCGAAGGACTTCGAAGATGATCTTGAAGGGCAACAAGGCATCATTTTCTTCAAGGATTTCTGGCGCCGAGGGAACGAGACCTTCGGCAATCGCAGCGGCGATCATATTGATCTATGGAACGGACGTAGACTCACGGATTGGCTGAGCTACCCTCGTATTCAGTTGGGGTTTTCCATTGAGGGCAGCTTCTCCGACTACCACGAGTCGAAGGAAATATGGTTTTGGAAGGTCATATGAAAATTGTCAAAGGGGCATTGTTCGTCATCCTTGTTGTTGCCCTGGCCGTTGGGGCGTTTAATTTGATATTCGTGGCAGTGTCTGGCTACTTTGGGCCGTTCTACGAGAGTGAGGCAGACCAAAGTCGGAATTTTGCAATTTGGCTTTTGGGTAATGCGGGGGTTGGGTTGCTTTCGGTTTTCATGGGTGTCGTTTTGTATCGGCGATATCTTCCCAGACACAAAAAAGCCCACTGACCGTCAACGGTTCAGTGGGCTTTTGACAGGGCCTCTAGTTACAGAGCCATATCCGTCGCAGCATTCTCTTTCACAGCCTTAGGCTTCTCAGCAGGAGCAGCAGGAGCCGCCACCTGACCAATCACCGGCGGCGGAGTCAGCTCGAGCACCTTGGCGGTGTAAGCCCACTCTTGAGCCACTTTCTCAGGGCTGCTGTTCAGCTGAGTGCCATAGCTAGGCACGATCTGGTGCAGTTTTTCCTGCCAGGCTGGGGTGGCAACCTTGTCCTTGAACACTTTCTGCAGCACGGTCAGCATGATCGGTGCGGCAGTCGATGCACCTGGCGATGCGCCCAGCAGGCCGGCGATGGTGCCGTCAGCGGAAGCAACGATTTCGGTACCCAACTTCAGCACGCCACCGGCGGCTTCATCACGCTTGATGATTTGCACGCGCTGGCCGGCTTGCCACAGGCGCCAGTCTTCGGCTTTGGCATTCGGGAAGTATTCTTTCAGGGCATTCATGCGGTCTTCGTCAGACAGCATCAGTTGGCCTGCCAGATACTCGACCAGTGGGTATTCCTTGATGCCGACGCGGGTCATTGGCCACACGTTGTGCGTGGTGGTGGTGCTCAGCAGGTCCAGGTACGAGCCTTCTTTGAGGAACTTGGTGCTGAAGGTCGCGAATGGGCCAAACAGGATGACGCGCTTGCCGTCCAGGACACGGGTGTCCAGGTGCGGAACCGACATTGGCGGTGCGCCAACGGAGGCTTTGCCGTAGGCCTTGGCCAGGTGTTGTTCGGCGATGGCCGGGTTATCGGTGACCAGGAACGAGCCGCCAACCGGGAAGCCTGCG
This sequence comes from Pseudomonas sp. GW822-FHT07A10, assembly GCF_058798795.1. Lineage (NCBI taxonomy): Bacteria > Pseudomonadati > Pseudomonadota > Gammaproteobacteria > Pseudomonadales > Pseudomonadaceae > Pseudomonas > Pseudomonas sp. GW822-FHT07A10. The sequence continues at coordinate 212,841 of NZ_JBXAKV010000006.1, read as the reverse complement.
TATTCCTGAGCTTCAGGAATGCCGGACTTCTGCAGCAGGTGCAGTGCACCGCCGCCCGCGCCGATGAACACGAACTTGGCGTCGGTTTCGGTTTTGGTGCCGTCTTTCAGGTTTTTGTAGCTGACGCGCCAGCTGCCGTCTGCGTTCTTGGTGATGTCTTGCACTTCGCTAGACAACTTCAAGTCGAACTTCGGCGTGGTTTGCAGGTGCGCGACGAACTGGCGGGTGATCTCGCCAAAGTTCATGTCGTTACCGAGCGGGCTCCAGGTGGCCGCGACTTTCTGGTTCGGGTCACGCCCTTCCATCATCAGCGGAACCCATTTCTTGATCACTGCCGGGTCTTCGGAGTACTGCATGCCGGCGAACAGCGGGCTTGCTTGCAGGGCTTCGTAGCGCTTCTTCAGGAACTTGATGTTGTCATCGCCCCACACAAAGCTCATGTGCGGAGTGGAGTTGATGAACGAACGCGGGTTCTTCAGCACGCCTTGCTGAACTTGCCAGGCCCAGAACTGACGGGAGATCTGGAAGGCTTCGTTGATTTCAACGGCTTTCGTGATCTGAACTTTGCCATTCTCGTCTTCCGGGGTGTAGTTCAACTCGGCCAGGGCGGAGTGACCGGTACCGGCGTTGTTCCAGCCGTTGGAGCTTTCCAGGGCGACGCCATCGAGGCGCTCGACCATTTCCATCGACAAGTCGGGTTCCAGCTCATTGAGCCACACACCCAACGTTGCACTCATGATGCCGCCGCCAATGAGCAGCACATCGACTTTCTTTGCCTCCGCGTAAGCGGACGTGATCCCCATCGACAAAGCCAGCCCCAGCAGGGCTGTGTTCAGTTTCTTAAACATTTGTAGCACCTATGATAAACGCCATCCGCCTCCAACCTTCATTCATGAGCAACCCAGGTTCACGGGTACGCAGGCAGCGTGCCGCGGGTTTCTGCATTCAGAAAGATTTGAAGGTGGGCACACAAGGCCGACGTGTCTCCATCGACCTCAGTTATATGTCCCTCGTGCACTGACTTCTTATCATTATTGGCTCAGCTACTTGAGCGACATTGATTCTGTCGCACGTCTGTGGACGTACGAACCGAATAAGTCAAACCAAGTTAATGCGACAGAATATCACGCCTCGGCCAGCCTGCGCGCCCGAAAGGACTCGACAGTCTAGACGGGACGAGGCCCGTGCTCGGCGTTTTTGCTCAAACGATCCAGCACAAACGCCTTGGCGTTGCGCGTCATTTGGTCGAGATGCCGGTCGCGCTGCTTTTCCGCATCGATCATTGCCCGCTTGCCGTGTTTTTGCAGCAGATACGTATGTATCTGCCGCACCTCCAAAGAACTGTAGATCGAGGTGACATCCAACAGACCCATCAGGCCTTCAGTGCCGTGATCCCGGGTGTTCATCAGCACCTGAGTGCCGCGCACGCCCAGCACTTGAAAACCCATCGACTCGAACCAGGGCACCTTGGCGACGGTGCATGTCAACTCGGCATGGGGGTAGCGACCGAGCATGTCTTGCAGCATCGCCCGCGCGACACCCTGTCGCCGGTGACTGGCCTGCACCGCCATGTACGCCACGCCGCAGGCCTCGGGATCGTCCTTGACCGGCAGGTACAGCAAAAACCCGATGACCTTCTCGGGATCTTCATCATCCATGGCGACGATCAACTCGACCGCAATGCCTTTGGCGCCGCCGAGCGCTTCCAGGTAGAGATGAACCTCATAGCCCACCGCGTATTGATAGACGTTGTACAACGGGTTGCTCGGCGCGATGCCTACCATGCTGATGTCGGTCAGGTTGTCGACGACCATCTGCAGAATCTGGCTGTTGATGGGCTCCGGGCATGGAGTGGCAAAGTGGGTGAGCTGGGGCATTGCGTTTCTGACTCCGGATCAAGGCTTACTGAACATCAGCCCGGCCATTGTCACAGATCGAGCCCCTCGCAGGAAAATCAACGCTGCGGCGCGACGATGCGGAAGCGGATGTCGATGTCGTTGGAGACCACCGTATCGGCCCACTCCCCCTCCCCGATCTTGAAGTCACTGCGTTTGAGAATGATGTTGCCATCGAAAATCCCGATGGCCTGCTCCGGTTTCAACAGCACCTTCACCTGCAACTCGCGCGTCATGCCCCTGAGGTTAAGTTTGCCGGTGATCAGATAGCGCTGATTGCCCAGCGCTTTCACCCGGGTCGATTCAAAGGTCGCCACCGGATAGTCCGCCGTGTTGAACCAGGCAGGCTTTTGCAATTCGGCATTGGCATCGCTGCTGCCGGCGTCGATGCTGGCAAGGTCGATGGTCATCCTGGCGTGGGCCGCGGTGGGGTTTGCCGTGTCGAAATCGAGCGTGGCGTCGAATTTGCCGAAGGTGCCGTACACCCTGGAGCCGAACTGGTTATAGGTGAAGGAGATCTTGCTGGCGGTGGTGTTGACTCGGGTGTATTCAACGGCTTGGGCACAGGGCAAGACGCCGATCGTGAGGATGGCGAGCAATGCGGCGAAACGCGGGAATCGAAGAGGCATGGAGTTCTCCGGGTGGAACGCCCTTCAGGGATTGAAGTGCTGCACCCGTGTGGCTGCGATAGCTGGACTTAAGCAAATATTCGAGGGTTATTCCAGCCCAGCAGAGCCCCTGCTCCTCAAAAGCCCGGCCCCACGGGTCTTTGGACTCGCCGGAAAGCCCGATGTGCCTAAAGTTGTGCTCTTGGCCGCCGACTCCCTTTTACTAACTCCTCTTACGAAGGACCGTAAAGTAGTGAACCTACAGCGTGAAATTGACGAGGTTTACGAAAGAAAAGCCTTCGAACGGCCACTGTTCTATTCCTACCCGGGAGGTTTGCGATTCAGCCTTTCCGAAAAGGGAACTGCCATTGAACAGTTTCTCCTGGCGCTTCAAAAAGCACGGTGCATTTGCGAGGACATATTCTCCAAGGAAGGATCGCTCGTTGTCTGTCTTCGTGTTCGTTCCAGAGCAAATCCACTTGCACACCGACCTGTTCTAGCGGAGCTTCGGGCGGCCGGTATCAAGATCCCCTCGAATCATTCCCGATGGCTTAACCCCATTCATCCGGACAATTGGTTTAATGAACATGAAGAAGAGCATTGGGCAAATGTCGCCTTTCATGCCCCATTGTCGCTACTTCAGAACTTTCTATGGTGTGCATTGGCGAAGGACATTGGAGACATTCGGCCCCGCCCGTTTTGTGACATCTACTTTTTCAACCTGAACCTGCAGGTTATGGCATTTCCCTACGATGATCGCGGCATGGATGTCGTCGGACCGAACAGGACTGCCCTGGCGCAGCTGTATCAGAAACATCAGCGTTTTTTACTAACCCATGATCGACCAGTGATGGATGAGGTATTCGGAGTCCAGGAACCCCATTGTAGATAACGCTGACAGCGACGCCTGGACTCCAAAAAATTTGGGCTCGATGGGGCGTGAAACAACCCGAACTGCTCTTCGATAAAGGAAAGTGCAATGCCACCGCTGATATGGGACCCGTTTGACCTTTTCAACGTACTTGGGGTTGCTCCTTCTGAAGGAGAGTCCGGGATCTCGCACCAGTACATCGTCGAACAGGGCGCTGTCAGACTGCAATTGACCATTTGGCAATTTGATTGCGATGTTGAAGTCCAGCTGTGGGCGGCTCCGCTACCAAACCCAATAGTGCGGTACTCAATGCTCGATTGCCCGGGTATACGCGTCGTTAACGATAAACGTGGTCGTTTTTTAGAGTTCGCTGCGTCTAATACCTTCTCGGGTCGCTACGACGGCTATTCAGTCATTCCTTACGGTTTAAGACTCTGGATTGATCCGCAAATTTTTCTTGAGCCATTCACCTACTCGTGATTGGTGCTCCCACGTCTTTACCCAGCCTGCCATTACTGGATAATGGCCCCCTGCCACAACCAGGCTCTGACCTTGATTTCTCAAGGTTTTATATTGCTACAGCCTGACAGTCACCTTCAAGGACGGACGATCGGCTACGGAACAAGGAATCAGCACCGTGATATCCCAGCAAGACTCAGCAATACCGCTTACCCGCACTCAGAAATTCACCTCGTTGATCACCCGCGGCATGGCAGGCCTCAGCGTCGTGCTGGGCGCCATGTGGGCGTTAATCACCTATGCCGTGCCGGACCCGAGCGTGTTCGGTTTCAGCTTCATCAGCTGGAAAAACGTGGTCCTGCTGGTGAGTGCATTCATATTTCTGGGAGCCGTTTCAATCGGCTGGCAGATTCGTAATTTCACGCCGATGCTCCGCGGCGCGTTGCAGTTTTTCATGATCGCCGGCTTGTCTTTCGGCTTCTTCATCCTAGGCACCGAATACGCCAAGCCCTCTTTCGAGTTCGCCAAACTGCAAGCCAAAATAGTCGAAAACGAAGGCAACAACCTGCTCGGCAAACGCATGGAAGTGCTGGATAACATTCGCATCGAACTGGAGGGTTGCGAGAACATCGGCCGTCTGCCCACCTGCACTTTTGAACTGACCAATCTGAACGTAGACCGCAGCTTTCGCTTCGACGACGGCACCCGGCTATTCGACGAGTCTGGCGGTCCACTGAAGTTCGAGTCGATCCGGGTGGGCCAGGTCGAGGACAACGCCTGGCTGCGCTTTCAGCTGATTCGCAACGTACCTACACGCGTTACGCTGATCTTCCAGCAGAGCAACAGCAAACTCAGCAAAACACCAGCGATCAAGTTGGTGTTTCGAGATGGGAATGATGAGACGCTTACCGTCAAATTCAGTGAGATTGTAATGCGCTAGTTGTTGGAATAAAGGCTCTCTACTGACCACTACGGCGCAGGCACATACTCTTCGGTAATAACGAGACTATGTATAAGCCCCAACCACCCACTTCACTTTCTCCAGCGCCTCCCTGAGCGCCCCCATCTCCACGGAGCCCAGCGCCAGGCGAAACGCATGTGGAACGTTGGCCGATGTGGCAAACGGTTCGGCGGTTGAAACCGAGACGTTTTCCCGCATCAACGCCATGGCGATCTGGTCGGCCCGTGCGTCTTCCGACAATGGCAGCCAAAGAAAATACGACGAGGGGTGGCGAATACAGCGCAGCCCCGCCAGTACCTCGCCGGCCACGATTTGCCGGGCCTGCGCGTCCCGGCGCTTTTCGGCTTCCAGTTGCATGACGGTGCCGTCGTCAAGCCAGGTGGTGGCAATCGCCGTCATCACACCCGGGGTATTCCAGGTGGTCGCTTTGATTGTGCGTTCCAGCGCTGGCACGTTCTGCAGGGGGGCGGCGACGAAGCCGACGCGCAGTCCGGTGGCCACGCTTTTGGAGAGCCCTGACACGTAAATCGTCCTCTCGGGGGCGAGTACCGCCAGCGGCGCGGGTGGATTTTCGGCGAGGAAGGCGTAAGCGGCGTCTTCTATGATCAGCAGCCCATGCTGGCGCGCAATCGTCACCAGGTGTTCCCGTTGCTCGGCACTCATCACCCAGCCCAGCGGATTGTGCAGGGTCGGCATCGTGTACACGGCCCGCACGCGTCGATGCCGGCACAGGCTTTCCAGCGCTTGCAGATCAGGCCCGTGATCAAGCACCGGAATGGGCACGATTTCAAGGTGCAGCGTGTCGGCCAGGGCCTTGAACCCCGGGTAGGTCAACGCGTCCGCGGCAATCACGTCACCAGGTTGCAACAGCGCCATCATCGTCACCGCCAGCCCTTGCTGGGCGCCGGTGACGATCAGCACTTGCTCAGCCTCGACCGTCAGCCCTCGAACGCGCAGATGGCGCGCTACAGCGGCGCGCTCATGGGGTCGCCCGGCGTGTGGCTGGTAGCGCAGCAACGCTTCCAGATCACCGGCCGAGGCGAGCTGACGCAGGGCATTGCGCAACAGTTCTGCTTGCCCGGGTAGCGCCGGATAGTTGAAGTTCAGGTCGGTCATGCCGGCGGCAACGCTGTGTTGATCGATAGCCTGGTTGGGCGACCACGAGGTTTCCCTGACGAATGTCCCCCGCCCCGTCTCCCCGCTGACCAAGCCCATGGCTTCCAGCTCCGCATAGACCCGGCTAGCCGTCACCAGGGCCAGGCCTTCCGTGGTCGCCAACTGACGGTGAGTCGGCAAGCGTGTGCCCGGCAACAGGCGCCCTGAACGAATATCCGCGGCAAACGTATCCACCAGTGATTTGTAGCGGGAACGAGGCATGAGCAGATGTATCCATGACAATATTTTGATTGTATTGAGTTTCGTCCATACGATGCCTTCCATGCAACCTGAGCATGAAGGGGATCCAGAATGGAACGCACATCGAACCTGCAACAGCACACCACGGAAAAGACCGCGAGCGGATGGCTCAACGGGTTCATTGGCGTGCTCATCTTCAGCGGCTCGCTGCCGGCGACACGGGTGGCCGTTCTACAGTTCGACCCGGTCTTCCTGACGGTTGCCCGGGCCAGTATCGCTGCCATTGTGGCGCTGTGCTTGCTGTTGCTGTTCAAGGAAAAACGCCCGGCCAGGCATCAACTGTTCTCCCTGGCCATCGTGGCCCTGGGCGTTGTATTAGGGTTTCCGCTGTTGACCGCACTGGCGCTGCAATATGTAACGTCTGCGCACTCCATCGTCTTCGTTGGCCTGTTGCCGCTCGCCACCGCAGCGTTCGGGGTCTGGCGCGGCGGCGAGCGGCCCCGGCCGGTGTTCTGGTTCTTCTCGGTGCTGGGCAGCCTGCTGGTGGTGGGGTTTGCCGTCTCCCAAGGCCTGACGGCCTCTCCTGCGGGGGACATTCTGATGTTGCTGGCCATCCTGGCGTGCGGGTTGGGCTATGCCGAAGGTGCGAAGCTTTCCAAGACTCTGGGAGGCTGGCAGGTGATTTCCTGGGCGCTGGTGCTGTCGCTGCCCGTCATGGCGCCGCTGACCTGGTTGCTGGCCCCGCCTTCGCTCTCGGCAATTACCCCGCCTGCGTGGTTGAGCCTGGCTTACGTCTCGCTGTTCAGCATGTTGATTGGCTTTGTGTTCTGGTACCGCGGGCTGGCGCAGGGCGGGATCGCCGCCGTCGGCCAGCTTCAGTTGCTGCAGCCGTTTTTCGGCCTGGCACTGGCGGCCACGTTGCTGCATGAGCAGGTCAGCGTTGCCATGCTGGGGGTGACCGTGGCAGTGATTCTTTGCGTGGCCGGGGCACGAAAGTTCTCGAAATAGACGGCTCGCGTGGCGAAACAAATCGGCCAGGGGCTTTTTTAGAGCCCCTTTTCTATAGTGGCCAGAGCACTAAAGAGGCCCCGTCAGCTCCACGCTATCGCGGTACTCCGGCACCGAGACCGACCAGCCCAGCTCCAGGCTGATTCGCCGGCGCAATACATCCGAGGCATTGGGTTCGCCATGTACCACATAGGTGTGTTTCGGCGGTCGCTTGAAGCCGCGCAACCACAGCATGATTTCATCGCAGTCGGCGTGCGCGGACAGGGTTTCCATCGGCACCACTTCGGCGCGGATCGGCACGTCTTTGCCGTGAATACGTACTGACGGGGCGCCTGCGATGATCTGCGCGCCGCGGGTGCCGCCCGCCTGAAAGCCCGGCACCAGCAGCGTATTGAGCGGGTTGGGCGCCAGCGCCTTGAGGTGGTGCAGCACCCGCCCGCCAGTGGCCATGCCGCTGGCGGCGATGATCACCGCCGGTGTGCGCTGCTGGTCCAGCTCGATGGAATCTCTGGTGGAGCGCACAAAACGCGTGACACGGCACATGCCTTCGCACTCTTCCAGGGACAACCGGTGTTCACTGCGAAAGCGCTGGTACAAGCGCGTGACGTCGGTGGCCATGGGGCTGTTGAGGTAGATCGGCAGGTCGGGAATCGCGCGTTTTTGTTGCAAGCGATACAGGTGATACATCAGCAACTGCGCGCGACCGACCGCGAACGATGGCACCAGCGTGATGCCATGGCGCAGCGCGGTACGGGTGATGACCTCGGCCAGTTGATCCTCCGGGGGCTCGTCGGGATGCCGACGGTCACCATAGGTCGACTCCACCAGCAGATAATCGGCCTGCTCGATCGTCTCCGGGGCAAACATCAATGGATCGTTCGGCCGCCCCAGATCCCCGGAGAACACCAGGGTCATGCCATCGGCGACGACTTCCACGGTCGCTGCGCCCAGAATATGCCCGGCACCGCGCAACAGAATGCTCATCCCCGGGACAATGTCGACCCGGTGGTGCAACTGCACCGGCCGCAGCAATTTCAATGCCCGCTCGGCGTCTTGCTCGGTGTACAGCGGCAAGGCCGGAGAGTGTTTGGAGAAGCCATGGCGATTGGCGAACTCGGCCTCTTCTTCCTGCAAGCGGCCGCTGTCGCACAGCAGGATTTTCACCAGTTCACAGGTGGCTGGCGTCGCATACACCGGGCCGCGATAACCGTTGCGCACCAACACCGGCAGGTAGCCGCTGTGATCCAGATGAGCGTGGGTCAGCACAATGGCTTCGAGGTCGCGAACCGGCAGCTGGAATGGGTCCCAGTTGTGCAAGCGCAATTGTTTATAGCCCTGGAACAGGCCGCAATCGATCAGCACATGCTGGTCGCGATGTTCCAGCAGGTACTTGCTGCCCGTAACCGTGCCCGCAGCACCGAGAAATGTCATTCGCATGGCCGTTTCCTTGAGCATTCATGGAGCACTATTGATCGCTCCTTTGCGCTTGTGGGCAGTTGATTTTTATCAATCTAGGTCACACTGGTTCATCTTCTCTGTCGAGCCGGGGCAATGGCTTGATGATCGCCAGGCTGCAGGGCGACCGGTTCAATACGCTTTCCGCCGTACTGCCGATGAATATATCGATCCCGCGATGGTAGGTCGTTCCCAGCACCACCATGTCGAAGGCATGTTGTTGCGCGAAATGGGCAATCACCTTGGGAGGGATGCCGGGCAGCAGATGGCGCCGTTGTTTCTCGACTCCGTAGCGTTCGGCAAGCGCTTCAAAGGCCTCCAACTGGGCATCGTTGACCGCGTCTCCCAAACTGTCATCGAGAGTCGCTGTCGGCACATTCACTTGCGCCTCGCCCAACTCCGACCAGCCGCTGACATTGAGCAGGTGCAAGGTGGCGCCGCAAGATTCGGCCAGGCTCGAAGCCAGGTCGAGAATCCGGTCATTGAGCCCCTGGGTCAGCTCCTCCAGATGGGACAAATCGATGGTCGCCAGTATGCTCAACGGCTTGGGATTTGTGGCATCGATGACCAGGTGCAAGGGCGCCGGACAGTCGCGCAGCAACTGCCAGTCCAGAGGCCGATGGAAAGCGCGATCGAGGGCCGATACGCGGTGCGTGTCCTTGATCACCAGGTCCGCATGGAAGTCATTCACGTACTCCAGCAGATGCGCCAGGGTCGGTCTGGCCCACACCACTTCAGTGGTCACCTGCACGCCTTCGCATCGTTGAAACCGGGCTTGCTGCTCCAGCCAGTGACGATGTACCTGCAAGTAACCTTCCCGCGCCTGGGCCATGGCGTCGTGGTCAAACAGGCCGGCCGCCGCCAGCGCCTGGACATAATCGAAAGCGACAATGTGCAGCATCGCACCGGTTGCACAGGCCAGGGCCCGCGCCCGATCGAACGCCGGGGTGCGGACCATTTCGGTCGGGGCAATCAATAGCAAACGTTGAATTTTCACCCTCACCCACCTCATCTGGATAGCTTCAGGTTGTGGCTCAAGTATCGGGGGGCTCTCGCCATGCGGCTCTGATTTTTATCAACTAATGGCCGGCCAGCGATCGGCTTACTGCGCGACGCTCGAACCCGGCTGCCTGACCGCCAGAATGCTGCCCAGTACCGAGTACAACGCCCGCTCGGTGTTGCTGCCAATCAACCGGTCGATCCCCACGCGATGCACAGTGCCCATCACCACCACATCCGCCAGGTATTGCTCGACAAACTCACTGATCACCGGCACCGGCAGGCCCATGACAAAGTGCCGACGCTCGGGAGGAACACCGTAACGATCCGCCAGGGTGATAAATGCCCGATGCAGGGATTCGCGCAATTCTTCGACGAAGTCCACGCCCCAGCCACCGGCGATCAACGGTGCATCGCCATTGAACGCCGGCGACAAGTCGTAGGCGTACAGCAGATGCAGCGGTGCGTCGCATTGCAGCGCCAGCGCGTTGGCCGTCTGGATGATGGTGTCGTTCAATCCACTGATTTGCGTCGCCGGATCGAACGGGTCCACGGCGGCCACGACCCGGTGCGGCAACCCGTAACGGACCTGATTGACCAGGTGCACGGGGATCGTGCATTCGCGCAATAGATGGCAATCGAGCGGAGTGATGAACACCCGTTTGAGCGCCGGTTCCAGGGTGACATCCTTGATCAGCAGGTCGGGCTTGAGGTCTTCGACTGCCTTCAAAATGTCCAGCAACGGATGGGTGGTGAAGACCGCTTCAACCGTCACGTCCACGCCCTGCCCGCTGAGCCGCTCGACCTCGTCAGCCACCCAACGATGACAGTGGCGCAGATAGCGCTGATACCCCGCCTCGTCGATTTTTTCTTCCCATAAATGAACAATCGGTGCTGGATCGACAAAGGCCCGCACATCCAGCGCGGCCCCGCTTGCCTTGGCCAGCGCGACAGCCCGGAGCAAGGCAGGAGACTGATGCAGGGTCCGGTCGGCGATCAGTAACAAACGTTGATATTGCCCCATCTCACACCTCCGCTCGAAACCGGTCCCTTACCCGCCGGCATGGGCCAAGACTGCGCTCGTTGCCCCCTCCCCGAGGTTGATTTACATCAAATACCCGCAAATGAACGCCCTCGTGACAGGTGTCTGATCCAGATCAGATTCAAGGGCTGCCAGTGGCGTAGAAAGGAATCAACCGCGTGATGGGTGAATACGCACCGACCTTTCAAACAAGATGGAGGACCATCCATGCTCACTGTCAAAGACCACAATGATCGGGCCGCGGCCGCCTATGCCGCAGTCCCCGGAAAATACTGGATCGAAGCGCTCAGGGACGGCCGCCATGTGCTGATCCGGCCACTGCTGGAAAAGGACCGCGAACTTGAATACGCCTTCATCAAGCGCCTGTCGCCCGAGTCCCGGCACATGCGTTTCCTCGCGCAGATCAACGAGCCCGGCGCCGCCATGCTCGATCAGTTGATGGACACTGATAACAAACAGCGCATGGCTTACATTGCGCTGGTTCACGAAAACGGCAAATTGATCGAAATCGGCATCAGCCGCTACGCCGCCACGTCGGAACATGAGTGTGAGTGCGCGGTGACGGTCGCCGATGAATGGCAGCATCTGGGCCTCGGCACCGCCTTGATGGAGCATCTGATCAAGGCCGCCCGCAGAAACGGCTTTAATCAGATGTATTCGATCGATGCTGCAAGCAATACCTCCATGCGCGACCTGGCCAAAGCCTTGGGTTTCGAGCGGCACAATGACCCTAACGACAGTCGTCAGGTCATCCATCGTCTGTACATGTCATAAAAGCCGATTGCCCCACGACGTACCGGCCAACGGTCCGCCGTGGGGCAAGTCTACGTTCAGGGTTACAGCGACCTGTCGGGTTTGATCGCCAGCACACTGCAAGGGGCTCGGTGCAAGAGCTGTTCGGCAGTGGTCCCCAATAGCTTGTTCAACCCCGAGTGCTGCACCGTCCCCATCACAATGACATCGGTGTGATGGTCCTCGACGAACTTGCAAATACTCGGCACTGGCGCACCTTCAATGAAGTGCCGACGCTGCGACGGCACGCCGTGACGCTCGGCCAGTACCGTGAACGCCTGGTGTTGCGCCGTGCCCATGGCTTCATAAAGACCGGAGGCCAACGGGAGTGCGCCAACGCCCATGTCCAGGGCATACACGGCTGTCCAGTCATACGCATGCACCAACTCGATCTGCGCCTCACACTGTTCAGCCAGCTTGGTGGCGGCGTCGATAATCTGGTCATTGAACACCAGGTCCTGCTCTTCGCTGCGCAGCACATCGACGATGGCCAGCACGTTACGTGGCCGCGCGTTCCGGGCGTTGGTCACCAGATGCACCGGCACCGGGCAATCGCGCAACAACTGCCAATCCAGCGGAGTGAAGAACACCCGTTTCAACGCCGACTCTTCCTGGGCGTCCTTGATGATCAGACTCAGCGACATCTCGTTGACGAATTGCAGGATCTCCTCGTAAGGGTGCTGTACCCACACCACCTCGCTGGTGACCTCGACGCCGTGCTTGCTTATCAAATGTGCTTGCTCGGCAAGCCATTGCCGATGGGTTTGCAAATAGCCTTCCCGGGCCTGGGCAATTTGCTCGGGGGCGAACAGGCCGGCGACGGCCAAGGCCTGCAAGTAATCGAATGCCACGATGTGCAGCGGCGATTGCATCGCGCGGGCCAACGCGGCGGCCCGGTCGAACGCCGGAGTACGGGTCATGGAATGGGGGGCGATCAACAGTAAACGCTGAGTCTGCGACATGGGACACCTCGGCACGCGGCCATCTCGATGCAATGAGTAGAACCCTAGAGTGATCGCGGCAGATTCGGGCGACTTGATCTTTGTCAGCTAGAGCGCTCGGATGCCCGTTAATGCAGCAGCATGCCCACCCACATCGCCAACGTCAGCAAGACCTGGCCGGGAATGACATACGCGGCGAACCGTCGCCCACCGCTGACCCAGGCCACCAGGCATTTGCTCAGGGAGTTACTGCTGATGGCAACCAGCGTGGGCCCGGCAATGGCGTCGAACGGCAACAGTCCGGCCTTGGCCAGGGCGCCAATGGACGCCGTCGAAGAATGGGCATCGGCGAAACCGGTGAGCGTCGTCGTGACCATCACGCCCACTTCGCCAAAGTGATTGAGCACCATCGAAGACACAAAGGTAACGCCGGTCATGGTCAGTGCGATGACCAACGCCAGCTTGAGGTTGAACGCACCGCCGACCTTGACCGGCTGATTGTCGCCACTCGCAGGTTTGGGCAACATCAGGCTCAAGCCATACAGCGCCGTGGCGGCGGCACCCAACAACAGCGGCCCCCACATGTAGCGCAATAGACCGATGTCGACCGCCCCCAGGATCAGGCCGACCTGAATGATGGTCGCCAGGTTGGACAGCATCGCTGCCGCACTCAAGACTTTGATGTTGCCTGGCTCCTTGGCGACAAGGTGCCCCATCGCGGCGATGGTCGCGATGCTGGAAGCAAACCCGGAGGCGATGGCGCTGACCACATAGCCGTAACGGGCACCCAGGGTACGAACGGCAATATGCCCGACCGCCCCGACGGCCATCAGCAACACCGTCAGGGTGCAAATGGTGCGCAGATTGATGGCGGCATAGGGGCCGATAAAGCGATCCGGCGCCAATGGCAACACCACCAGGGCAGCGACCAACAGCACCAGACCGTCGCGCATCTCCCTTTCAGTCAATTGGCTGCGCGCAAAATGATGCAGTTTCTGGCGATACGTCAGCAGCCCCGCCACCACCACGCCAATGGCGATGGCCAGTTCGGGCGCGCTGTTACACAACGCCCCCAATGCCAATACCGTGAATAACGCCACTTCACTGGTGACACCAGGGTCAGTGCCCAGGCTTCGCCAGTAAGCCACAGTGACCAGCAAGGCCACCGAAACCGCCATGATGCCCACCAGCAAACCACCACCGATTTGCATCGCCACATAACCCAGCAACGCGGTGATCGCGAACGTGCGCAATCCGGCACAGGCGCGACTGTCCCCGCGCCCCTTGTGCCGTTCACGTTCAAGGCCGACGAGCATGCCGATCCCCAGCGCAGCTGCCGCCCCTGTCAGGCCCAAGGTTTCGTTCATATGACTCCTGTCCGGGTAAGCCACAACCCCAAGACTGCACCGGCATGACGCAGGAGAGATTGATAGTGGTCAATGTTTTATAGATGGACCTGGCGCCCCCCGCCACACGTCGGGCAGCAAGCTGGATCACTCGCCAGATTGATAAAGATCAATCCCGGCCCCCCGATCAGCGGCAGGATAAAAGCCAGAGGACCACTGCCCAAACGCAGGGGTGCCAGTGAGTACAGGAATATCTACGATTATTGACGGGAGTTTGGTCATGTCTGAGCAATCACGCTTCATGCTGGTCGTCTCGCCCCTGATGGAAAACAGCCCCGCGTTCGACCGCGCCGCTGCATTGGCCAAGGCCTCGGGCGCGGCCCTGCATATCGTCGCCTTCGATTACCTGCAAGGGCTGGCAACGGCGAGCATGGTCAACGAACAAGCGCTGGAGGAGATGCGGCTGGGGTATGTCGAGCGCCATCGGCAATGGCTCGAAGAACAGGCCCGCCCCTTGCGTAAAATCGGGGTGCCCGTCACCACGGAGGTGATCTGGGTTGAACGACCTTTGCAGGAAATCCTCATTCATCTCAAAGAACAGCCGATGGCGGTACTGATCAAGGCACTGGAATACGAGTCGCTGCTGTCACGCATCATGTTCACGCCCCTGGATATCCATTTGCTGCGCGAATGCCCGGTACCGCTGCATTTTGTCAGCCACGTGAAGCACGCGCTGCCGCGCAAAATCGTCGCCGCGGTCGATCCCTTCCATAGCAATACCCAGTACAAGGATTTCAACGACAGGATTTTGCGCGAGGCCTCAAAACTGGCCAGCACCTGTAACGCCCAGCTCGACGTGATCTACGCCCACGATCTTTCATCCCTCAGTGCGGACGAGTTCGATTTCGACAGTAGCTCAGCGCTGTTTTCCCCAGGCAAAGCCAAGACACTGTTTGATGCTCAGGCCGATGCCTTCCGTGAACTGGCTGAGCGCAATGGTATTGCGCCAGAGCAACAGCACATGATCATGGGCAACCCGACCAAGGTTCTTACCCAATACGCCGATGCCTACGACATCGACGTGCTTGTCATGGGCCGGGTCGGCCACCGGGGCGTGGGTCGACTGGTGGGCAGCACGGTGGAGCATCTGCTGTACAAAATGCCGTGCAGTGTCTGGGTGGTTTCACCTGAGGAACTGTAGAGGGCTGTTTCGCACCTGGCCTACCAACCTTTCAGACAAAGGACATCACCATGAACGACTTGAGTCTGCGTCAGAGCATTATGGATGAGCTTGAATTCCAGCCTGAGATCGATGCCGCCAACATCGGTGTGACCGTGGACAATGGCGTCGTCACGCTCACCGGGCACGTTAAGAGCTACGCGCAAAAGGTCAGCGCGGAACGCGCGGTAAAAAGCATAAAAGGGGTACGCGCCGTGGCCGAAGAAATTCAGGTCAGGCCGATGAAAAGCGCCGGCACGGCGGACGACGCCATTGCCTCCCGCGCCTTGAATATCCTCACCTGGAGCTCCGACATTCCCGAGCAGGACATCAAGGTCATTGTGCAGAAAGGGTGGATCACCCTTGAAGGCGAAGTGGACTGGCAGTACCAGAAAGAAACCGCCGAGATGGCTGTGCGCAAGCTGTCGGGGGTGGTAGGCGTGGACAATCGGCTCGTCCTTCGTCCGCAAGTGAACGTGGACGATATCCAGCGTCGTATCGAAGAAGCCCTCAAGCGCAATGCCGAAGTCGATGCCAAGGAAATTCACATCAAGGTCGAAGGCGATGTGGTGAAGCTGGAAGGCAAGGTTCATTTATGGCGCGAGCGTAAGATCGCCGAACGTGCTGCCTGGTCAGTACCGGGGGTGAGGCAAGTGGATGATCATCTGCGCATTGCCTGAGTCAATGATCCCGGGGAACCTGTAATTCCCCGGGATACCAAGCACTTGCGACGGGCCAACGGTTCTCCGTTTGTCGATTGCTTCCGGCGATCTTCCGAACGGAATCCGTGCCTTGGCGCACAACACCTATGCTTTATATATAACCCCCATGGCGCCATTGACATGACCGAAGTCCGCCTGCTTCAGGGTCAACACCTCAAGGCTGCCTGTTCCAATTGCAGTGTATTAGAGTTTTGCCTGCCTTTTGGTCTCGACAAACTGGAACTCGAGCGCCTGGACAAGCTGATTTTGCAACGGTTCAAGGTCAGGAAAGGCGCCCCCCTCTACCGCGCAGGCGATCCCTTGCACTTGCTGTATGCGATCCGTATTGGCTCATTCAAGACCAGCGTGCTGTCGCTCGATGGCCGCGAGCAGGTCACCGGCTTCCAGTTGCCCGGCGAGATGCTCGGCCTGGACGCCATTAGCGCCGAAGAGCACACCTGCAATGCATTTGCTCTGGAGGACAGTGAAGTCTGTCCCATCCATTTTTCTCAGCTGGAAAAACTCGCCCGGGAGCTGCCGGCACTGCAACACAACCTGAACAGGTTTCTGAGCCGTGAAATCGTCCGCGATCACGATCTGCTGATGATGTTGGGCAACATGAACTCGGATGAGCGTCTGGCCGCCTTTCTGCTGAACCTGTCGCTACGCTTGAGCATGCGTGGCTACTCATCCAGCGAATTCATACTCAAGATGCGGCGCGACGAAATAGGCTCCTACCTGGGGTTGCGCCTGGAAACCATCTGCCGGGGTATCGCCCACCTGCGGGAACAGGAGCTGGTGGAAATAGCCGGTCGTGAGGTCAAGATCCTGAACCTGCACGGGCTCAAGCAGTTGGTCGCCGGTTGCCATTCGGTGGCCCTCCACTGACGCTGCATAGCTTTTCAGCGCTTATCAAGGTAGCGAAACAACTCTTCCTCCTGATCGAAGTGCAGTCGCACGAGGGTATCCAGGCGGATCAACTGATGCTGGATCTCATCGACAGAAGCTGTTGCAGGGTCGGCACTGAAATCCGTGCTCATGCGCGCCAGCAAATGGATCAGGCGAAAGATCTCGCGGTGGACGTGGCTCATCGCCGACATGGGGTCCTCGCCGGGCAGGCTTTGCGTCAACAGCGGATACAGGGTGTTCTCATCGTCCCGTTCATGGCGGGCCAGTGATTCCTGCAGGTTTTTTACCAGCGCCAGCAAGTCGCTCTGCGCTTGCTCGAGTGGGCGCTGGGCGAAGTCGCTTGCCAGTTGGTGCAGATCGCTGAGTACCGAAGCGAGCTGGTCGTGTTCGTCTTGCAGGTGATCGATATGCTCGGCGGCCAGCTTGCGTTGGCGCAAACCCGGTAACGGCCCCAATGCACGCAAGGCATTGAAGATGATCACCACGTCGATACCCTCCTGCACCACGGCACCGACCAGCGGCGGCAAGTAGCCGAAGGCAGCTACCCCCATGGCCAGCACCGACATGCCCATGCCGGCCAATACACCTTGACGGGCGATGTGGCGGGTCTGACGGGCGATGTCCAACGCCTCGACCAGACGATCCAGACGATCCACCAGCAGCACCACACCCGCTGCTTGCGCGGACGCCGTGGCACCGCTCGCCCCCATGGCCACCCCGACATTGGCCGCCGCCAGGGCGGGGGCATCGTTGATGCCATCACCGACCATCAGTGTGCTGGCGTGCTGGCAGGCATCCTGTACCGCACGCACCTTGTCCCCAGGACTCAACCCGGCACGCAACTCGTCGATCCCGGCCGACAGTGCAATCATCTCGGCGGTTTCCACGCGATCGCCCGTGAGCATGACGATCCGCTCGATGCCTCTGTTGCGCAGTCGGCGCAGGGTTAGTGGGGTTTCCCGACGCAGCTTGTCGGAGAAGATCAGCAGGCCCGCGAGTGCCCCGTCCACTTCAACAAAGCTGCCGCTGCACGCCAGGTAATCCATGCGACGCAGCATGGTGGCGGCCCAGTCGCCAACCGGTGATTCATTCTGAACAAAGGACAACGTGCCGAAACGCACCCGCAGACCATCGATCAACCCGCAAAGACCGGAGCCCGGACTTTCCTCGACCGCCTGCGGCACGCTGAGCGGCAATCCACGCTGACAGGCCGCCTCGACAATGGCCTGGGAGATGGGGTGCGTCGAGGCCTGTGCCAGCGAAGCGGCCAGGCCCAGCAGACGCTGCGGATCGAGCGCTCCGTTGGTCTCGATCGATTGCAGACGGGCGTGGCCGCTGGTCAACGTGCCGGTCTTGTCGAGAAACACTTGCTTGATCTCGGCCAGCGCTTCCAGGGTGACGCCGTCCTTGATCAGGATCCCGCGCCGCGCTGCCCTGGAAATACCTGACATGATCGAAATCGGCACGGCCAGAATCAACGGGCAAGGCGTGGCCACCACCATAACCGCCAGCGCTCGCAAAGAGTCGCCACTCAGGTACCAGGCGAGGCCGGCAATCAGCAATGTCAGCGGTATGAAGAACAACGCGTAACGGTCGGCCAAACGCACAAAAGGCGCGCGCGATTGCCGTGCGGCTTCAGCCAGGCGCACGACCCCGGCGTAGGTGCTCTGCGCTGCGGTTCGAGTGGCTGTCAGCAGCATTGGCGTACCGACATTGGTCACCCCGCTGGGCAATAGCTCTCCTTCCAGGCGGGTGACCGGCAATGACTCGCCGGTGAGCGCCGACTCGTCGAGAATCGCCGTGGGGCTGAGTAAACGGCCATCGACCGGTACCACTTCCCCCAGGCGCACAAGCAGCGTCTGATGCGGTTGGATCTGCTCGACCGGAATCTGTCGTAAATTGCCGTTCTCCTGCAGCCAGGCAACGCGTGGCGCCCGGTCGACCAACGCACGCAGTTCGCGTTCGGCGCGTTGTTGGGTGAAGAACTCCAGGATGCGCCCCGACGCCAGCATCAAGGCAATCACCGCCGCCACCAGCGTCTGCTGAAAAAACAACGCGGCGGCAATCGACAGCAGAGCGATCAGGTCCACACCCGCCTCGCGCCGGGCCAGGCGCCTGACAATCTCGACGAGCAGCACCAGGGCCATCACCAGACTGCCCGCGGCCCAGCAAATCGATGCCCAGTCAGACTTGTGAGCAAGCTGCGCAATGCCCCCGGCCAGCAGGGTCAGGGTGGTGAGCAGCAATAAAACCGGGTCCAGCCACTTACTGAACATCGATGTGGGTTCCTCAAGAAACGCTGCGCAGCCCTCGTTGTACAAATGCCTGCGGCTCATCGCCGTCATGGGTAGAGCTTAGGTCTGGAATGCCCGGCATGTTCGCTGCGCGCTATCAATTGAAGCTTCGCCTGGCGTTAGCGCAATGGCCGCTGCGGGACAAAATCGTTGTCTGCTTTCTTTCTGATCTAAATCAAACAGCCGGGGGGCGTTCACGTAGACATTTAGAGTCAACGTTCACTCCGCCGCATCTGCGGTCTGCGCCCATTCTTTCGTTTCGTGGAGGCTTACTTAACATGGCGACTCATCTGCACGGTACGCAACCGATCCTCCCGCCGACCGCCCCCCAACCTCTCGCCGGCAGCTTGCGACAATTGGAGCCCAAACGCCTGTCCCTGAGCCTGCTGACGGCTCTGGTGATCGGCTCGATGATCGGCAGCGGCATTTTCAGCCTGCCGCAAAACATGGCCGCCAGTGCGGGTGCCGGTGCCATCCTGATTGGCTGGCTGATCACTGGCGTCGGCATGCTGTCGCTGGCACTGGTTTATCAAACCTTGTCCAGCCGTCAACCGACCCTGGACAACGGCGTGTTTGCCTATGCCCGGGCGTTGGGCGGTGAGTTCCTCGGCTTCAACTCCGCCTGGGGTTATTGGATCAGCGCCTGGGTCGGCAACGTCAGTTACATGGTGATTCTGTTTTCCGCGCTGAGTTTTTTCTTCCCGCTGTTTGGCGAAGGCAACAACAAAGCGGCGATTGTCGGGGCGTCCGTGGTGCTCTGGTCATTGCACTGGATGATCCTGCGGGGCATGCGCACCGCGGCCAAAGCCAACGCCCTGACCACACTGGCCAAAGTCGTGCCCTTGCTGCTGTTTATCGGGCTAGTGATCGCGGCCTTCCAGCGTAAAACCTTCATGGTCGACTTCTGGGGTTCTCCTGCACTGGGCAGCACGCTGGATCAGGTCAAAAGCACCATGCTGGTGACCGTCTGGGTGTTCATCGGGATCGAGGGTGCCAACGTGTTTTCCGCCCGTGCGGCCGAACGCGTCAATGTTGGCCGCGCCACCGTTATCGGTTTCGTCATTACCTTGTTGCTGCTGATTGCGGTGTCCCTGTTGTCGCTGGGCATTCTCGGGCAACCGGAGCTGGCGACCCTGAAAAACCCTTCGATGGCGGGCGTACTTGAGGCAGTTGTCGGGCCGTGGGGCGCGATGTTGATTAGCATCGGCTTGATCATTTCAGTCGGTGGCGCCCTGCTCGCCTGGACGCTGCTGGCAGCCGAATCGATATTCACCCCCGCCAAGGAAAAGGTCATGCCGGGTACGCTCGCCATGGAGAGCACCCGTGGCGTGCCCGCCAATGCGCTGTGGATCACCAACGGCTGCATACAACTGTTCCTGCTGCTGACGCTGTACTCGAGCGCCACTTACCTGACCCTGATTTCCCTGGCCACTTCGATGATTCTGCTGCCGTACCTGTTCAGCGGTTTGTACGCATTGAAACTGACCTGGCAGGGCCAGACCTACGCCGGCCACCGAGGCCTGCAACTGCGCGACATGGTCATTGCCTCGGTCGCCACGCTGTATTGCCTGTGGTTGCTGTATGCCGCCGGGCCTAAATACATGTTGCTCAGCGCTTTGCTCTACGCCCCCGGCTCGTTGATTTACCTGGGCACCCTGAAGACTCGTCAGGGACAAGCGCTCAACGGCCCCGAGACGGGACTGTTGATCATTATCTGGGTGGCGGCAGCCATCGCCGGCTGGATGTTGTGGTCCGGAGCACTGGCCTTGTAAGGGCGAGTGCCGGGTTGTTGTTTTGTCGTGGTGGGCCGAAACCAATGCTCGCGGCTCACCTTATTCGCCAAGAGGAGAAAAGAAAATGAGCAACTCCGTGAAGAAAGTACCCGTTCATACCGAAGCGAAAACCGCTCCGCGCCCAAAGACAACTGAACTGATGCGCCCCTTCGAAAAGCTTCGGCAACAGGTCGACCATCTGTTCGAAGACTTCAGTCTTGGCTCGGGGTTGTCGCTGTTCAACCGTGGACTGTTCGATGTCGCCCCCCTGTGGGACCGGGAGTTGATCGGTCAGAGCATGCCTGCGGTAGACATCGTCGAGAAAGATAAAAGCTTCGAAATCACTGCCGAACTTCCCGGCATGGATCAGAAGGACATTGAGATCAAACTGTCCAATGGCAGCCTGATCATCAAAGGGGAAAAGCAAGAAACGAAGGAAGAAAAAAAGAAAGGCTACCATCTCAGCGAACGTAGCTATGGCTCCTTCGAACGGATGTTCAACCTGCCCAAAGAGGTGGATGCCGATAAGATCGAAGCCAGTTACAGCAAAGGCGTACTGAGCATCTCGCTGCCGAAAAAGCCTGAAGCCCTGAAGGCTGACAAGGTCGTGCAGATCAAAGGCAACTGAGTCCCGGGCAGACCCGCCCCTTGTCGGGAAACCGACAAGGGGTTTTTTATGGGTGCCAGACAAAATGTCCGGATGGCTGATGAACTGCGTGGTGACATCCACCGAGGGCGCTGCCGCCACCAGAATATCGATGTCGCCGACGGTGTCGCGCATGCGTCGCAGGCTTCCGGAAGTTGCTGCGCAGTTTCGATACCCAGGTCGTGATAAAGGTTTTTGACGCGCCTGGGTCCTAACCCGGCAATGGAAAGCAGCCCGACCAGCCCGGGTGGCAATGTCGAACGCAAGCGTTGACGTAGCGAGCAATCACCGGTGGTCACGATTTCATTGATCTTGCCGGCAAGATCAACCCCGATCCCGGTCAGTTTGGGTAGCGGCTCGCCACGAGCGAGGGTTTTCGCCACGTCAAAGGTCAGCGCCCTCAGGGTCCGTGCTGCATTGCGGTAAGCCCGGATCCGGAAGGGATTGGCGTTCTCGATGTCCAGCAGATCAGCGATTTCATCAAAAACCGCAGCGATATGATCGTTGTCGACCACCTGACTGCCGCTGGTCGGGGGCGGCAAGGCCGACGAAGGTGCCTGGAAAGGCGCGACAGCGTGCTTCATGGCATGACTCCCATCGCACAGGCTTCATGAAATCAGCATTACCGATCCAGACTTCCCGGCATTGATATAGGTCAGACAGCAACCGGACATTCATCGGCCATTTTGTGCACCGACTATTGATAAAACTCAAATGCTCGACTGCATTCAGGCGTAGGAATGATTGAAGAGGCGGTACAGGCCCGCGACGTCGAATGGATCGAAAACAACCCCGTGCGAGCCCTGCCCTGACAGTCGACGTGATGCCGCGCCGCATCGCACGTCGGGCAATACACCCTTAGGGGGATGACGTTCATGAACACACCTTCCCAAAACATGCTGGACCACCTGTATGGCACGCATACCCACATTGACGAAGCCTCAATTGTTCCGCTCTTGCGTCAATACGCCGAACCCTTGCCGGAACTGAACTCACCAGCCTTTGGCGAAATGTTCGACCGCTTCGCCGATGCGCGCGTGGTGATGATCGGTGAAGCCAGCCATGGCACCAGTGATTTCTATCGGACCCGGGCGGCGATTACCCAACGGCTGATCGAGCAACACGGATTCAATATCGTGGCCGTTGAGGCAGACTGGCCGGACGCGGGTCATGTAGACCGTTATGTCAGAGGGTTGGCGCGCTCGGCCTGGACGCGGCACATTTTCAGCCGGTTCCCGACCTGGATGTGGCGCAACACCGATGTGAGAGCGTTCACCCATTGGCTGCATCAGTACAACCACCAACACGCACCTGAACAGCGCGTCGAGTTTCGCGGTCTGGACGTTTACAGTTTGCGCAACTCCATCCATGAGGTGCTGAGCTATCTGGACCGTGCCGACCCGCAACTGGCACACGAAGCACGGCGGCGCTATGGCTGTTTGACCCCGTGGCAGGATGATCCTGCGCTGTACGGCCACTTCGTCGAACGCGACGGCATAATGCCCTGCGAGCATGCGGTGGTCGAACAACTCAATGCCATGCTGGCCGAGCAACTGGCCGGGGATATCAAGGACGATGAAGCGTTCTTCGATGCGACCCAGAACGCCCGGGTCATCCAGGCGGCGGAACAATATTACCGAGCGATTTATCGAGGTTCGACGGCCTCCTGGAACCTGCGCGACAGGCACATGTTCGACACCTTACGTGCGTTGCTCGAACACCGCGGTCCGCAAGCCAAGGCCGTGGTGTGGGCGCACAACTCCCATATCGGCAATGCGGCCGCTACGGAGATGGGTTGGAAAGGTCAGTTCAATATCGGTCAACTGTGCCGCAATGCCTATGGGCGCGATGTGGTTCTGATCGGCATGAGCACCGACCGTGGCCAAGTGGCCGCGGCCGACGACTGGGATTGCGAGATGCTCATCAAGGACATCCGGCCGTCCCGGCCAGACAGTTGGGAGCGCAAGTTCCTCGACGCCGGCGTCCCGGCTTCATTGACCGACTGGCGGGATCCACAGCGAAAAGAGCTGCGCCGGGCCCTGTCCAAACCGCTGCTGGAGCGGGCCATCGGTGTGATTTATCGACCCGCCAGCGAGCGCAGCAGCCACTACTTCGAGTCAGTGCTGACCGAACAATTCGACGCCATGGTCTGGATTGAACAGACGCAACCGGTAACCGCGTTGCCCCTGCCAAAAAGCCAGGCGCTGGAACCGGAAGACGAAACCTTTCCATTCGGCATATGACAGGCATCGGACGGTGGTCGTCTGCGTGGGATGACTACCGTCGCAAATACTGCTCGAACCAGTCGCCGGCCAGTCTGGCGACTTCTTCGAGGGTTCCTGCTTCCTCAAAAAGATGTGTCGCGCCCGCCACCACTTCCAGCCGCTGTTCGCACTGCAGGGCGCGACTGCTTTGCACATTGAGATTGAGCACCACCGGATCCAGCTCACCGACAATCTGCAAGGTCGGCGCCTTCACGCGGGACAACGCCGCTCCGGCGAGGTCGGTCCGCCCTCCCCGGCTCACCACCGCATGCACCACGTCCGCCCGCTCGGCCGCTGCCAATAGTGCCGCCGCAGCACCGGTGCTTGCGCCGAACAATCCCATCGGTAGCGGTTGCAGTTCGGCGTCCCGACCAATCCAGTCGATCACCTTCACCAGTCGGTTGGACAGCAGCGCAATATTGAAACGCAATTCCCGGGTCTGGTTGTCCAGGTATTGCTCTGGCTCTGTGAGCAGATCGAACAGCAACGTGCCCAACCCCCGCTGAGCCAGAGACAGCGCAACTTGTTGATTACGCGGGCTTGAACGACCACTGCCGCTGCCATGAACGAACACCACCAGGCCGCCAGCGTGCGCCGGCAGACGCAGGTCGGCAGACAGCTCCACGTTCCCCAGGTCCAGTTTTCGATAGCGAAGCTCAAACATCGGAGTTCTCCTGACCGGAAGCACTCGTATCGGATTCTCTGCGCCAGGCCCGATGCAAAAGATCGATGACTTCTTCGTCCGAGGTCTGGGAAAAATTCAAATACCAATTGCCGATCGACATCAGCCATTCGGGGGTGAGCGGGCAGATCACCTCATCGACTTCGCTAAACAGCGCCTCTACCGTCTCCGGTGGCGCCACCGGCACGGCGACGACAATACGCGACGGTGCTTGCAAGCGCGCCGCCTGGACCGCTGCCATCATTGAGGCCCCGGTCGCCAGGCCATCGTCGACCAGAATCACCACCTGATCCTTGAGCGCCAAGGGGGCACGCGAGCCCCGGTACAAGCGCTCGCGACGCAACAGCTCCTGGGTTTCCCGTGCCACCACGTTATCGAGCGTGCGCTGATCGATACGGTTCGCCCGCAGCGTGTCGTCATTGACGATCTGGATACCGCCACTGGCAATCGCGCCCATGGCGAACTCCTGATGGAATGGCACCCCGAGCTTGCGGACCAGCATCAGGTCCAGGCGAACCTCCAGGGCCGTGGCAATTTCATAGGCAACCGGCACGCCGCCACGGGGCAAGGCGAGAACGATGACATCGGGTCGATGAGCGTATTTGAGCAGCGGCTCCACCAGCCTTCGACCGGCATCAACCCGGTCACGCAGGAGGGTTTGCGTTGAGGGACTATAAATCACTTGAACACCTCCCCAGGCGATCACACCTGTCGGTTCGTATCACACAGCCTTGACCTCTCCACGTCCTTGCGGGATCAAGCATCAGTTTTCATTAAAAGTCCTCCGCTGGAGTCTCCTTGTCGTTGATTTTTATCAAGCTCGCGCGCAAGGCCAACCCTGTCCGCGCAAGGGACCGGGCATTTCATTTCGCCGTTGTTGATCAATATCAATCAGGCTGGGGCCCAATGGATTACGTTGCCAATAGTGGACAGCGCCGCCCCGCAGCGGCGCGCTATGGGAGACTGTCATGCCGACCTTATTTGCGAGCCCGCGATTGCGCTTGTACGACAGCGATGAACTCGATTCGGTGCTGCAGGCAATGGCGCACCAGGCCGCGGCACTGTTGCCATCCACTCAAGTGGCACTGATTGGCATCCAGCGCCGCGGCGAACCTCTGGCGCAGCGCTTACAACAGCATCTGTCACATCAGACCGGCCAGCCAGAACTGCCGCTCTACCCCTTGAAGGTCAAGCGCTATGCCGATGACCTCAAAGTGCTGCATGCCCGCACCGAACTGACCGAAAACCCGCTGCTGGGCGAACTGGACCTTGCCAGCACCACCCTGCTCGTTGTCGACGATGTGCTGTTTGAAGGCCATTCGCTCCTGCGTACCTGCGCGTATCTGGCGCAACTCGGTGCTCGTCGGGTCTATACGGCCGTATTGGTCGACCGGCACGTCTGCCAGCAGCCGATCCATGCCGATATCGTCGGCGTGCATCTGCAAGTGGCCGCCACTGACATCGTCGAATGCAACGTGCCCCCTTACGAAAGGGAATTTTGTATTGAAGTCTGGCGGCATGGCGCCGCGCGATGACGGCGCAACATGCGTAATCGAACAGTGAGTAGCGCTTACTGTTTACTTTTTTCGTCCTGGTCGCCTTCCATCATTCGTGGTCTGAACATGTGCATCGGCATCTGCCAACGGTCATTGCCGTAGAGCCGGTGATGCACCACCGTCCAGAACAGATCGAAAATGGTTTTCTGCTCAGCATCCAAAACCTCGTAGAAAGTTTTGGTACGCACCAGCGCAGCATCCATGCGCTCCAGATGCGCCTCCATCCACTTGGTTTGCGTGCGCAAACGCTCTATCTCTCTGGCCATTCTTTCGGGGGTCGTTTCATTCATCGGCGCCCTCTTCGTGCCCGCCCTTTCATCACGTTCGGCCTTGGCCTTTTCCTGATGCTGATTGGCGTCCGCCATGACCCCCGTGGCCCAGGTATCCCAGGCAGCCATTTGCTCCGGCTTGAGATTGAGCTTGCCTTTGAGATCGTCCAGGGTCTGTTGCGTGTATTTGACCCAATCGAAATCCAGAAAACGATGATACATGCCACCTTGCGCAGCAGACGTCGGCGGGTTGGCGAAGACGCTGGTAGAGGGCACCAGCAACAGGCTTGCCGCCATTAACATGCATTGGCCGATCAGGCTTGATCTGTTCATTTCAGTTCATCTCGATACCGTGGGTTGATTCGAGAATAGGAGTCGGCCTGGGGGCGTATCTGATCCACATCAGAAAACAGGCAGACCTCCGGGCAAGTGGATAAACGGTCGAGCTGCCCCGTAAGAGGAGCGGCCAACAATCGTTATCTACGGTGCTGTCACCCAATCCAGCGGATCACGGGTTCATTCCGGGGCACGGGCGCGGGGGCAGATTTCGGGTGACCCACGATGATCGGTGCCACTGGCGTCCACTCGGTGGGAAGGCCAAGTGCATGCTTTCCTTGCGCAGTACCGAGAAAACCCTGGGCAAAACCGATCCAGCAACTACCCAATCCTTCAGCGTACGCCGCGAGCATCAGGTTCTCGGCAGCCAGTGCGCAGTCTTCGACAACCCACTGACCCGGCGCGGTTCCTGAAATCAGGATGAGTACCGGCGCGTGGTAGAAGATTTGATAGTGTTCATCATCGAGCAACGTATGGAAGTGCTCGGGCTGGGCCTCTGCGGGTATTGTCGCCAGCAGGTGAGCCTTCGCTTCGCGCGAGACCTGATCCAGCAGGCTCTGGTCGCGTATGACGGTAAATGTCCACGGTTGTTGGTTCATCGCGCTGGGCGCCTGCGCAGCGGCACTGATCAAACGACGAATGATGTCTTCATCAACCGCTTCTGTCGTGTACTCCCGTGTCGAGCGACGGCCCAAGATCGCCTTATCGATGTTCATGGGGGGCATACCTCAAAAGAGTGTCATATCCTTTATAAAGTCATCCGCCCACGAGGGCTTGCTGTTGATCTAAATCAAATCAAGGCACAACCGGCCTGCCGTTTTGTCTGACGACTCGCCCCCTCGGAGCGGACCACATTGCGCGAAATTGATCTGCATCAGATAGACGATGAACGCTCAATACACACTGCAAGCGTCTGGCTCGCGCAGGAGCGCTGACATGTGCGGGAAAATCATGGCGTGTATCGGTGGGAGTGTCGCGTTCCGGCTGCTGATCCGCATCATGCTGACAAGCGTCTGCGCACTGGCCTGGAGCACGGGTGGCGCCACACAGAACGCCGCACAGAACGCCGCAAAGAGCGTCGAGCCAGGCGTCACGATCCTCGTTTACCACCGGTTCTCGGACACGGCGGACGACTCGATGACCGTGCGCATGAGCACCTTCGAAACCCAGTTGCGCGTCCTGCGCGAGCACGGTTATCACATTGTGTCGCTGCGCGAGGTGGTCGACTGGCTGCGCAATCCCGATGCGACATTAGCGTCGAAGCCGGTGGCGATCACCGTCGACGACGGGCATCGTTCGGTCTTCGACAAACTGCTGCCCGTCATCCAGCGCGAACGCTTTCCGGTGACCCTGTTTATCTATCCATCGGCCATCTCCAACGCGTCCTATGCGCTGACCTGGGAGCAGTTGCGAACCCTGAAGCAGACCGGGCTCATCGACATCCAGTCGCATACGTACTGGCATCCCAATTTCAACGTCGAGCGCAGGCACCGCACGCCGGCGGATTTCCAGCAATTCGTCCGAACCCAACTGCAAAAATCACGTCAACGCATCGAGTCGCAAACCGGTGCGCAGCAGGTCGACATGCTCGCGTGGCCGTTCGGTATCTATGACGACGAGTTGATCGCACTCGCCTCCGACGAGGGTTACGCAGTGGCCTTCACACTAGACGCGCGCAAGGCCGACCGGCACGCACGACTGCTCGCCCTGCCGCGCTTTCTGATGAGTGATGCCTACGGCGCACACGCGTTCGCGCAGTTGCTCGGTGAACCGGACACTCAGCCGACCGCGGGGAACCCGCGATGACCTTCATCCGCGCATTGAGGCGCTATGCGATCCCGGCGCTGCTCGTCGTCACTGCCCTGCTGACCGGGCAAGGCGCACTGGCCGTCACCGGTGTCGTGCTCGATTCGAGCACGCAGAACCCGCTCGCCGACGCAATCATCACGACGTCGGCCGGCGTGATGCGTACCGACGAAAATGGGCGGTTCGAGACGGCCGAGGCGGTCGAGAGTGTCGCCGCCCGCGCCCCTGGGTATTTGCGCACCGAGGCCAAAGTGAGCGACGAAACGCCTGTGACGCTCGCCCTGACTCCGTTTCGCCCCAAAGCGGTCTATCTGTCAGTGTTCGGCGTGACCAGTTCGACCCTGCGCAACAACGCTGTCAGCCTTGCTGAAAACACCGAGATCAATGCATTGGTGATCGACGTCAAGGGTGACCGTGGCCTGACGCCCTATCGCAGTGCGGCGCGCGAGGCGATCGGTGCAACAGCCCACTTGACCACACGGGCACCTCAGATGCGCGACTTTCCGGCGCTGCTTGCCAAGCTGCGCGCGCAACACCCGTACTTGATCGCGCGCATAGTGGTGTTCAAGGACGATCCATTCGCCAGTGCGCATCCAGAATGGAGCGTGCACACCGCTGACGGCCAGCCGTGGCGGGATCTCGAAACGTTGCAATGGATGGATCCGTTTTCCCATGAGGTCTGGCAGCACAATCTCGATGTCGCCGAAGAGGCAGCGAAGATGGGTTTCGACGAGATCCAGTTCGACTATGTGCGCTTTCCCGACAAGAGCGGGCTGCGCTTTGCCCTCCCCAACAACCGCGCCAACCGGACCGCGGCGATCATCGGCTTTCTGCAGGCCGCACGCGCACGGCTCGCCCCCTACAATGTATTCGTCTCCGCGGACATCTTCGGCTACGTCTGCTGGAACCTCGACGATACGGCGATCGGCCAGCAAATCGAACTGCTGGGCGCGGAGCTCGACTACATTTCGCCAATGCTGTACCCGTCCGGTTTCACATGGGGGCTGCCGGGCTTTACCAACCCGACAGCCGACCCCGGCCAGATTGTCAGGCGTACCCTGGCGGAGGCGATGAAGCGCACCCACCTGCCGGGCGTGCGCTTTCGTCCCTGGTTGCAGGCCTTTCGTGACTATGCCTTCGATCGTCGCCCGTTTGACGCGGCCGCGATCAGTGCTCAGGTTCACGCCGCCGACGCAGCCGGCACCGATGGATGGATGTTATGGAACCCACGCAATCACTACGAGGCCGCCGATCTGCCACAGCGCTGAAGCGCTGGGCGATGCTGCTTGGCCTGGCGATGGCGGCGCACATCGCATGCGCCGGCGATCTCGATGCGACGACGCGCCTGCAAGCCGCACAAATCGTCGAGGGCCAGATCGCCACCGGACGCGTTCCAGGGGCTGTCGTCCTGATCGGTGATTCCACGCATGTGTTCTATCGCCAGGCCTTCGGACAACGCACGACGACGCCCCCCCGCGAGCCGATGACGCTGGACACCGAGTTCGATCTGGCATCGCTGACCAAAGTCATCGCGACGACCACGGCCATCCTGCAACTGGCCGAAACGGGCCGCATCAACCTGGACGCCCCCGTTGCACGGTATTGGCCGGCCTTTGGGGCGCACGGCAAAGAGGCGGTGAAGGTGCGTGACCTGCTTGCACACACGTCCGGGCTGCGCCCAGATTTGCCTGGGCGGCCACCCGTTGCGGGCCGCAAAGGTGTGTTGAGCGCCATCGCGGCGCAGCGGCTGCGCAACGCGCCGGGTGCCCAAGTCATTTACAGTGACCTGAATTTCGTGGTGCTCGGCGAGCTGGTCGAACGCATCACCCACAGCTCGCTCGACGCCTATTGCCAGGCTCACATCTTCGGGCCGCTGGGCATGCGCGACACGGTTTTTCTGCCCGATACCCTGCGAGCGATACGCAGCGCACCGACACTCGCCACCAAGGCCGGCACGCTCCGGGGGCGCGTACACGATCCGACGGCGCAATGGATGGACGGTGTATCCGGTAACGCCGGGCTGTTTTCCACGGCGGACGACCTTGCGCGTTTCGCGCAGATGGTGCTGAACCAGGGACGCGCAGGCAGCCGGCAGATCCTGCGGCCGGCGAGTATCTCCGCCCTGGCGAGCGCCGTTTCACCGCTCGACAGCGTGCCGTGGCGCGGCCTCGGCTGGGAACTGGCCGCACCGTTCGTATCGAACCATGATCGTCTGCCGCCGATTGGCGTCATCGGCCATACCGGATACACCGGCACGGGGCTGTGGATTGATCTGGTGACCCGCCAATTCATCGTCATCCTGAGCAACCGGGTGTATCCCGATGACCGCGGTGACGCTCGCCCGCTTCGTGCGCAATTGCTTGCACTGATGGCCAGTCGCGGGGCACCTGCGAACAGCGCGCAAATCGGCCGGTTGCTGCCCTCAGCGTTGCCGGCGCTGCGTGCCGCCGATCGCCTGCCCACCTCGACGGGCCCGGTGCAGACAGGCATTGATGTGCTTGAGGCACAGCAGTTTGCCCCGCTCGCCGGCCTGCGCGTGGGCTTGATCACCAATCGCAGCGGATTCGATGCCAAAGGCCGACGCACCGTCGACGTCCTCGCCCATGCGCCAGGCGTCAGACTGGTGGCGCTGTTTTCGCCCGAGCATGGGCTGAACATCGACGTGGACGAACGAGTCGGCGACACTCGCGACCCGGCGACGGGCCTCACCGTGCACAGTCTCTACGGCGCAACGCAGCGCTTCCCGGCCGGTTCGCTCAAAGGGCTGGATGCGCTGATCTTCGATATTCAGGACGCCGGCGTGCGCTTCTTCACCTATGAGACGACACTCGGCTACGCACTCGAAGCCGCCGCGGCGCAAGGCATTGCGCTGTTCGTGCTGGACCGGCCCGACCCGCTCGGCGCACAACGTTTCGGCGGCCCTGTGATGGACAGTCGCCGTGAATCGTTTACCGGCTATTTCCCTGCACCGCTGCAGCCCGGCATGACCGTCGGTGAGCTGGCGCGTCTATTCAACCGCAACAAGCACATTGGTGCGGATCTGCGCGTTGTGCCGATGCAGGGATACCGGCGCACGATGACCTTTGCCGACACCGGGTTGGGATGGGTGCCGCTCTCGCCAAACCTGCGCACGCTCTCCCAGCTGGACCTGTACCCGGATATCGGTTTGCTCGAAGGCGCAAATCTGAGTGTGGGGCGTGGCACGCCGCATCCGTTCGAGTGGGTCGGCGCGCCGTGGATCGACGCGACCCGGCTCGCAAACGCACTGAATGCGTTTGACGTCGGCGCGCATTTCGAGCCGGTCGACTTCGTCCCCACCGAATCAAACTGGCACGGTCGGCTCTGTCATGGTGTGAGCATCACCCGCCTCTCAACGCCTGCGCAACGCCCTGTAGCCAGCCTGGGACTGACCCTGCTCGCCACCTTGCACACGCTCTATCCCCACCTACTCGACCTGGCGGCGACCCGTGATTCAATCGGCTCGCAAAGCGTGTGGCAGGCGATTCGCGATGGCGCGACACCTGACGCGGCGCAGGCGCTCGACGCAGAGCTGCTTGCGCATTTCGCGCGGCTACGGCAGGAGAACTTGCTGTATTGACCCGCCCGGCAGCGTCATCGACTACCTATCGATGGCGCCTGTCCGCCGGTTTTTTCCTTTTGCATCAGATACGCGACGAGCTTGTCCAGGGTGTCCACCTGTTGGTATTCGATTTCAGGAATGACCACCCCCAGGCTCCGATTCAGGGCCTCGATGAGGCGAAGCCAATCCATGGAGTCCAGATCAACCTCCTCGCGTAGCGGGCGGTCACCGGGTAATTGCTCGGGGTCGACTTCAGGAGCGATGCTCTTCAACGCGTTCAACACCTGATTGCGTACCGATAGCGGGTCCATGGGCTCACCCTCACAAATTCTCTGGGGTTTGTAACAAACGACGGACTTCCCCCAGGAAGCGTGCGCCGTAGTGACCATCGCTGACCCGATGATCGGCTGACAAGCTGCTGACGACGGTGGGCATCACACACAACTGGCCATCCTTGACCCAGGGCCGATCGCCGATACGGCCGAAACCGACCAAGGCAACCTGGGGCGGGTAGATCACCCCCAGTACGCTGTCTACGCCCTGATCGCCGAGCTGGGTGACCGTGATGCCGGCGCCACCCAGTTCGGAGCTGCGCAGAGAACCGCCGCGGGCGCGCTCCACCAGGCTGGACAGTTCACGCATCAGATCGGTCAAGGACATGTCGGCCACATGCCGCAGAACCGGGGCGACCAACCCGCCCTGGCGCAAGGTGATTGCCACGCCAAGGTCTGTATCGGCCGCCGGTTTAAAGCCGTTGTCCTGCCAGGAACCGTTGAGTTGTGGATAGTCGCGCAAGGCCAACGCCACCGCTTTGAGCAACAAGACACCGGGTAACAGACGCTCCGGCAGTGGGCTTTGCGCGTTGTGTGCCTGCAGCCAGGCCATGGCCTTATCCAGGGCGATGGTTTCGCTCAGGTAGTAATGGGGAATCTCGCGTTTTGAACGACTCATCGCCGCCGCGATCGTACGACGCATGGCCTGGTTACGGTCGGGCTCCGGCGCCACACGGGCGGAGGCTTCGACATCTTCCAGGGTCACCACGCCGTGTGGACCATGGCCCTGCAACTGACTGGCATCGAGCCCCAGTTCGGCCGCGCGCTTGCGCGCTGCGGGGGAAATCTTCGGCCGCTGCGCAGAAAGGTTTTCCACCTCACGCGGCACAGGCGCGGGCGTTGCTGTCCGTCGCACGCTCTGCGGACTTTCACCCGGTTCCAGCAACTGCGCGATGGCGGTACCGACAGGCACTTTGGCGCCGACATCGATCAGCAGTTGCAACACCGTGCCATCGTGCCAACACTCCACATCGATAGCAGCCTTGGCCGTATCGACGACGGCAATCACCTGACCACGCTTGACCGCATCACCGGGATGGACTTTCCATTCCAGCAACGTGCCTTCATCCATATCGGCTCCCAGCGATGGCAATTTGAATTCGATCATGGTTGCCCCTCCTGGCCCGAAACCTGGACGCGGTAAATGCCTGTCATCACGTTGCAGTCCCCTCGCACAGCTCATGCGCGGCGGCGACGATCGTCGACACTTGAGGCAGTGCGGCTTCTTCAAGATGCCGGGGATAAGGCATCGGCACTTCGGCGCTGCACACCCGCGCCGGTGGTGCATCCAGTTCGTAAAAGCCCTGCTCGACGATCCGAGTGATGATTTCCGCTGCCAGGCTGCCGCTGCGCCAGCCTTCATCGACGACGAGGGCGCGGCGGGTTTTGCAGACCGAGGTCATGATTGTGCTGTCATCCAGAGGGCGCAGAACCCGCAGGTCGATGACTTCACAATCAATCCCCTCCCCGGCCAGTTGCTCAGCCGCCGTCAGGGCTTTGCCGAGGGTGCCGCCATACGCAATCAGGGTCAGGTCCTTGCCGACTCGACGGACCTTGGCGGCACTGATGTCCAGAGCCTTCCAGTCGCCAGTATCACCCTCCATGTTGTAGAGCTGGGCGTGTTCGAAAATCAGCACCGGGTCCGGATCCAGCAGCGCAGGCCAGAGCATGCCGCGTGCATCCTCGACGGTCGCCGGGGCGAGAATTTTCAGCCCTGGGATATGCGCATACCAGCCTTCGAGGCTGTGAGAGTGTTGCGCCGCAAGCTGACGTCCCGCGCCCGTCGCCATGCGCACCACCAGGGGAACCGAGAATTGGCCACCGGACATATGCCGCAGGGCAGCAGCCGTGTTCATCAGAGGATCGAGGGCGAGCAGGCTGAAATTCACGGTCATGATTTCTACAATCGGCCGCATGCCCCCCAGCGCCGCCCCGATACCGGCCCCCACGAAGCCCAACTCGGACAACGGCGCATCTCGAATGCGTTCCGGGCCGAATGCTTCAAGCAGCCCCAAAGAGACGGCATAGCTGCCACCGTAACGGCCGACGTCTTCGCCCATCAGAAACACCCGAGGGTCCCGTTGCAACGCTTCACGCAGGGCCTCGCGCAACGCATCGCGGTAGGTCATGCGAGTGCTCATGGCGCGGCCCTCGGGGTGTAGACATCGCGAGACAGATCCTCCAGCGGTTCCAGGCTGGCGCTTTCGGCATAAGCGATGGCGGCCTCCACTTCAGCGTCCACCTGGGCCAGAATCGCCAGAAAACCGGGTTCGTCCAACAGGCCTTCGGCCTTGAGCCGGGCACTGTAGGTGTGAATCGGCCCACGGGTCTTCCACTGCTCCACCTCGGCCTTGTCGCGATACAGCTGCGGGTCGAACATCGAGTGGGCGCGAAACCGATAGGTACGAAACTCCAGGAAAAAAGGCCCGCTCCCTTGCCGGATGTGTTCAACCGCCTCACGGGTGGCTTCGTACACCGCGACCACATCCATGCCATCGACAGACCGGGTCTGGACCTTGTACGCCGAGGCTTTGGCACACAGGTCGGTTTGCGATTGCGAACGCTCCAGGGCCGTGCCCATGGCATAGAGGTTGTTCTCGCAACAAAACAGCATCGGCAACTGCCACAAGGCGGCCAGGTTGATCGACTCGTGAAACGCTCCCTCGGCCATGGCACCTTCACCAAAAAAGCACGCGGAGAGCCGCGATCCACCCTGCATACGCTCGGCCAGCGCCAGGCCGACGGTGAGTGGCAAGCCGCCGGCGACGATGGCATTGCCGCCGAAGAAACGTGTACCGGCATCGAACAAGTGCATCGAACCGCCACGCCCTCGCGAGCAGCCTTCCTGACGCCCGTACATCTCGGCCATGATGGTCTTCATGGGCACTCCCTTGATCAGGGCATGGCCATGTTCGCGATACGTCGCGACCACCGCATCGTCGGCTGCCAGCGCATGCAGAGCGCCGACCGCCACCGCTTCTTCACCGATGTACAGGTGCAGGAAGCCACGGATCTTGCCCTCTCCATACAGCTCGCCGGCGCGCTCCTCAAGGCGACGGATGCGCACCATGTCCCGCAGCAAATCGAGAGCAAAGTCTTTGGGCAACGATTGAAGACTCATGACGGATTCTCCAGGCTGGAAGTATCGCCCTCCGGCAAACCCAGCTCCCGAGCCTTGAGCAGACGTCGCATGAGCTTTCCGCTGCGGGTGTGCGGCAGTGCCTGGATGAATGCCAGTTCCTTTGGCGCGACCACGGCACCGAGACGCTTGCGTCCATGGCCCAGCAATTCATCGTGCAGGGCCGGGCTGGCGGTGAATCCGCTCTTGAGCGAAACAAACGCCTTCACGGTTTCACCCAGCAGAGGATCGGGCTTGCCAATCACGGCAGCCTCGGCCACCGCCGGATGTTCCATCAGTGAGCTTTCTACCTCGAACGGGCCGATAAGGTGCCCGGCCGACTTGATGACATCGTCGCCGCGGCTAACGAACCAGTAATAACCGTCGGCATCGCGACGCACCAGATCGCCACTGAGGTACCACTCACCGACGAAGCTCTGTCGATAGCGCTCCTCTTGCCCCAGATAAGTACGGAACATGGCGGGCCACGGTCGTTTCAGAGCCAGTTCACCGACTTCATTTGCCTCGAGAAACACCAGCGAACCGTCCGCCTTGCGCTCGACGATGGCCGCCTCGACACCGGGCAACGGTTTGCCCATGGAGCCCGGTTTAATGGCCATCGAGACCGTGTTGGCAATCATGATTCCGCCGGTTTCGGTCTGCCACCAGTTGTCGTGGATCGGCAGCCCCAACACCTCTTTGCCCCACCAGACAGCCTCGGCATTGAGCGGCTCGCCGACACTGGCAATAAACCGCAGGCAGGGAAAGTGATGGCGGCGCGCCAAGGCGTCACCGGCTTTCATCAAGAGGCGAATGGCCGTCGGTGCCGTGTACCAGACCGTCACCTGTTGCTCTTCGAGAATCCTGTACCAGCGTTCGGCATCGAATTCGTTGCCCTCGACCACGCTGGTCACCCCCATCAGCAGCGGCGCGAAAATCCCGTATGAAGTCCCCGTGACCCAGCCCGGATCGGCGCTGCACCAGTAAATATCTTCAGGGTGTAAATCCAGGGCGTATTTGGCGGTGACCCTGTGCGTCAGCGCGGCGCCGTGCACATGCAACACGCCTTTGGGGGTGCCGGTCGTGCCGCTGGTGAAGTGTAAAAGTGCGGGGCTGTCGACCGTTGTCCGGGCGATGTCAAAATCGTCAGCGGCTTCGGCCAGCAATCGATGCACGCTGAGGGTACCCTCAACGGCGTTCGTATTCCCACCCTCGGCGTCATACAGCAGCACATGCTTGAGTGCCGGCAAATGCTCACGAACCGCCGCGATCTTGCGTCGATAAAGAGTTTCGCTGGTCAACAGCACGCTGCCTTCACCAAGACGCATCCGGGTTTCGATGGGCTCGGGGCCGAACGCGCAGAATAACGGCGAAACCACGCAACCGAGCTTCAAGCCACCGAGCACGCCCAGATACAGCTCCAGCCCTTGGCCACAGAGCACAAACAAGCGTTCGCCGGGGGCCACGCCCAACGTTTTCAGCACATTGGCAAAGCGGTTGGTCAGCGTACTCAGTTGTCCGTAGCTGATGTCGCGGTGCCCGCCATGGCGATCGAGTATGCGCAACGCAGTATGTTCACGCGCCCCTCCCATCGCATGCCGATCCACCGCCTCATAGGCGAGGTTCATGCCGCCCCCTGGCAACCCGGCCAATTCGAGCGCTTGAGCCTGCCATGAAAAGGCTGCGCGGGCTTGCTCGCTGTCCAGCCAATTGGGCTTTGTCGGCAAACGGGTGAGTTGCTTTTTGATCATCGGCAAATGCATGGGCTTCACCTCAACGGCTGTTCATCACAACTCGTCACCCAGGGGTGTGATCAACCGTGAACGGGACTGTCCCTAGACCGCCAGGACGCTGCATGGCACCTGATACAGAATATGTTCGGTCGTGCTGCCCACCAGTTTGTTCAATCCATGGGACTGGACTCTGCCCATCACGATCACGTCCACCTGATTTGCCTCGGCAAACTCACTCAGCGCCGAGACTGGGTGCCCCAGAATGAAATGCCGACGGTCAGAGGCCACACCGTACCGACCGGCCAGCGCCAGGAACGATTTTTCCAGTTCCCTGCGCAGCTGCTTGGTCAGCTGCGACAGAGTCAGGCCACCGCCGCCCATATCGCCCAGATAGTCTGTCGTGTCGCAGGCGTACAGCAAGTGCAACTCGGCATTGCACTGCAGCGCAAGGCCATTGGCCTGCTGGATGATCCGGTCATTCAACTCTTTGTCGGCATCGGTACCCGAAGCGTCAACGGCGGCCACGATCTTGTGCGGCAAGGTATGGCCACCGCCGCCCACCAGATAGACCGGCACCGGGCAGTGGCGCAGCAAGTGCCAATCCAGCGGGGTGAAGAACGCGCGCTTGAGCGCCGATTCATGCTGAACCTCCTTGATCAACAGGTCGGGCTGCATTTCCGTGACGTGATCCAGAATGTCCTGCTGCAGGTCATCGGCCCAGGCCACTTCTGCCGTCACCTCGATCCCCAGGCCACGGATATTTTTTGCCTGATACTTCAACCAGTCGCGGTGGTCCTGCAAGTAGGTCTCCCGCGCCGTTTCCCGCACGCCCTCTTCAAGCAGCGACAGAATATCCAACGACTTTATCAAGGCAGCGATATGCAAACGTGCCCCGCTGGCCTTGGCCAGGGCCGCCGCATGTTGTATCGCAGGAGACTGGCGCAGGGCTGGGTTGATGATCAATAACAACCGTTGATACTGGCTCATGATCTGACTCCAGGCAGGTGGGCTTCAACGCGTCATGGCCTGTTGCGAGGGCGCGGTCGGTGCGCCCTCGCTGGACCAGGCACCAGCGTCAACCCAGAGTCCTCCGTTGGAATCGCTTTGGCGTTGATATAAATCAAATACCTTCGCCGGGCAGGCTACCGGCAGCAGCCCTCCATCATGAGTCGCTCTTGCTGATGGTTTTCAACCATTCCTGGTGGGCTTGACGGTATTTGTCATCCGCCAGTTTTTTCGCTGCAGAAAATCGCTGTATCGTCTGGGTCGAAACAGGCTCACTCAACAACGCATAGGCTTGTTTACTCAGTTGGTCGGCCTCAGCAAAGAGCACCGAACATCGATTGATTGATTCAGAACAGGCAGAAAATTGTGTCGTTGAATCATTGGCGATCATGGTCGTACTCCTCCCGCAAGTACCAGTAAACGATCCCGACCTCCTGTCACTTGTTCAAGTTCGTAGCGTCGAGTACACCCTCGCCCGGTTCTACTCGTCACGCGTCCAGTCGATGTTCACCCCGAACTCATCATCGCTGTACTGATAATCGGCGTGCCCTTTGAAGGCCGCTTTCAGTGCATGACCCAGGCGGTTCGCGAGATGGATGCCCGTGGTGGTTACAACCAGCGCGCCTTCGGAGTCGGCCAGGCTGATGATGCGCTCCAGGGCATGCTCCGCTTTTTCGTTTTTCTCGGTGTTTTCGATCAGGTTGATGATCTCGCTTCGATGCGCGGCCAAGAAGCTGCCCGATAGCGTGAGCGTACCCGCCGGCTTGTTGTCATTGGTACGCTGACAGGCTGGACAGGTCACTGATTGCGCATCATGAACCACCGTGTTTTCAGGAACTTTCCAGGTCCAGTTACCTGCCTGGTAAGCGGCCCCACACTGCGGGCAGACGGCAGAGCCTTCGATTTTCGGCAAGCAATAAGGATCATGGGCCGGTGTTTTGAACAGCTGGTTTTTCTGACTCTGCCGAAACTTGTCCATGGTCTTTCCTCGCAAATGAGTTGGCTGAAAATCCCACGCGAACCGTGTTTTCAAATCGCCCCCCTCCAGTCAGGTCCACTGAAAACACGGTGGATTTGAAGATTTCATTTGGGCCCGGTTTGCTGCGGCGCAGGTTGATATTTGTCAATTCGGGCCAACAACCGACGGTCGATCATCCGAACGGTACGTACTGCGACTGCACGCCTGCCTATGTGACTTTGTTGATAAAAATCAACGCTGCACCTGCCATTTCATAGAAGCTGAAACAATGCAGAACTCTTCAGGAGAACAACCTGATGGCTCACACTAAAATCCTGTTTCGTGCTGGCGCTCGCGAGAAAATCCTCAGCGGAGCCACACAATTGGCGGACGCTGTCCGGGTGACCCTGGGACCGAAATCGAAATCGGTGTTGATCCAGAATAAATGGGGCAATCCGACGGTCTGCAACGATGGCGTGACAATTGCCAAACGGATCGACCTGCTGGACCCCGAGGAGAATCTGGGTGCGCAAATGCTGCGTCAGGCGGCGGAACGCACCGGCGAGGCCGTGGGGGACGGGACCAGCACATCGACGGTCCTGGCCCATGCAATGCTGGCCGACGGCATCCGCAACGTCGTCGCCGGCGCCAGTGCGATCGACCTCAAGCGCGGTATGGACCGGGGGCTTTCTCTGGTCATGCAATCACTGCTGGCGCAATCGCGCCCGGTCAGCACGCCCAAGGAAAAGGCCCAAGTGGCCACGCTTTCGGCCCATAACGACGCGGTCATCGGTCAACTGGTGGCCGACGCTCTGGAAAAGGTCGGCATTGAAGGTGTGGTCAGTGTCGAAGAGTCCAAGACCACCGAAACAGTGGTCGAGGTCATGGAAGGGATGCGTCTGGATCGTGGATATGTCTCGCCCTACTTCGTAACCGATACCGAGAAGATGCAGGCCGAACTTGACGATGCCTACCTGCTGCTCTGTGACCATAAGATCGGGGTGCTCAAAGACCTGCTGCCATTGCTGGAACTGATTGCCAAAAGTGGCCAGCCACTGGTCCTGATCGCCGACGACATAGAGGGTGAAGCGTTGACCACGCTGGTGGTCAACCAGATTAGGGGGG
Organism: Pseudomonas sp. GW822-FHT07A10; assembly: GCF_058798795.1. Classification (NCBI taxonomy): domain Bacteria; kingdom Pseudomonadati; phylum Pseudomonadota; class Gammaproteobacteria; order Pseudomonadales; family Pseudomonadaceae; genus Pseudomonas; species Pseudomonas sp. GW822-FHT07A10. The sequence continues at coordinate 172,803 of NZ_JBXAKV010000006.1, read as the reverse complement.
TATTGCGCGCAGTGGCGATCAAGGCGCCAGGCTTCGGTGATCGACGCAAGGAAATGCTTCAGGACATTGCCGTTCTGACCGGCGCAACCGTGATCTCCAATGAGCTGGGGATCAACCTCGAACAGGTGGAATTGAGCCAGTTGGGCCGGGCTCATCGCGTCGTGGTGCAAAAAGACAGCACCGCGCTGATTGGCGGCGCAGGTGCACGCGAGGCTATCGAGGCGCGCCTGCAACAGATCCGCGTGCAAATGGACAACACCACCAGCGATTACGACCGGGAAAAACTTCAGGAACGCCTGGCCAGGCTGTCTGGCGGCGTGGCGGTGATCCGCGTCGGCGCGCCTTCCGAAGCGGAAATGAAATCGCGCAAGGATGCACTCGACGACGCGATTTCCGCGACCCGGGCGGCGATCGCCGAAGGCATTGTTCCGGGGGGCGGTCTGGCCCTGCTCAAAGCCGTGCCGATGATTGCAGCCGAAGAAGCCAACCATGAGGGCGATGTCAAAACCGGCCTGCAGATTCTGCGCCGGGCTCTGGAAGCACCGGCCAGGTTCATCGCTGAAAACTCGGCGGTGGATGCCGGCGTGGTCATTGCCCGGATGCTCGCCGAACCGGGCAACGTGGGCTTCGATGCGGCAACCAATTGTTATGTGGACATGTACGAAGCCGGCATCATCGACCCGACCAAAGTGGTACGCATTGCCCTGGAAAATGCCGTGTCGGTCGCCAGTGTCCTGCTGCTCACCGAGGCGACCATGACGGATATTCCAGAAAAGGAATCGCCTGCCCAGCCACCGTTTCCTGAATGACCGGCACGAGGTGAGGTGATCCAGACACAAGGTCTCTGTGCACATCATCCGGCGCCCTGCGCGAGGGAGAAGCTGAAGCAGGCTATCTTTATAAAACGGGTTGGCCGCGGGCTTACCGATATGCGTTCCCACTCTGAGCCAAGGCCATGAAAAAGAACGACCAGTGGAACCTGTCCTACTTGGCGATCGCTTTTATCGTCATGGGCCTCATGCAGGTCTTCTTTGTCGAGCGCCAGGCCGTGCAGCCCCTGCCCTACAGCCAGTTCATGCAATTGTTGAACGAGCAAAAAGTCAGTGACTTGCAGATCGACAAGGACCGGATCAGCGGCAAATTGGTGGAGCCCATCGACGGACGTGACCGGTTCTCCACGGTGCGGGTCGATCCGTCGCTGGCGACCGAACTCTCCCAATCGGGCGTCGGCTTTACCGGAGTCAACGAAAACACCTTTATGAACAGCCTGTTGGGCTGGTTATTGCCGTTCATAATGATCATGGTGTTCTGGCATTTCCTGTTTCGCGGGATGGCGGACAAACAAGGCCTTGGCGGGTTGATGAATGTCGGCAAGTCGCGGGCCAGGATCTTTGTCGAACGGGACACTGGAGTGACCTTCGCCGATGTCGCGGGCATCGACGAAGCCAAGGCCGAACTGGTGGAAATTGTCTCGTTCCTCAAGAACAAAGCCCGATACGCACGCCTGGGTGCGCACATCCCCAAGGGCACTTTGCTGGTCGGCCCGCCAGGCACCGGCAAGACCCTGGTGGCCAAAGCCATCGCCGGTGAAGCCGGTGTGCCGTTTTTCTCGATTTCGGGGTCCGAGTTTGTCGAAATGTTCGTCGGGGTCGGTGCGGCCCGGGTCCGCGACCTGTTCGAACAGGCCCGCCAGGCGTCGCCCTGCATCATCTTCATTGATGAACTCGATGCGCTGGGCAAGATGCGTGGCGTCGGCGTGTTGGGCGGCAATGACGAAAAAGAACAGACCCTCAACCAGTTACTGGCCGAGCTGGACGGCTTCGATCCGCGGGAGGGCGTGGTGTTGCTGGCCGCAACCAACCGGCCGGAGGTCCTTGATCCGGCGCTGTTGCGCGCTGGGCGCTTCGACCGGCAGATTCTGATCGACCGCCCCGATCGCAAAGGGCGGCAGTCGATTCTTAAGGTTCATCTAAAGAAAATCACCGTGGAACCAGGCCTCGATAGCGCGCGTATCGCCGAAATCACCACTGGTTTCACCGGCGCCGACCTGGCCAACCTGGTGAACGAAGCAGCCATCGTCGCCACCCGTCGCGGCGCCGAGGCGGTCAGCCTGAACGACTTCACCGCCGCGGTGGAACGCCTTATCGCGGGGCTTGAACGCAAGAGCAGCCTGCTGGATGCCGACGAGCGCCGGGTGGTGGCCTATCACGAGATGGGGCATGCCCTGGCCGCCAGCAGCCTGCCGGCCATGGACCCGGTGCATAAAGTGTCGATTGTGCCCCGGGCCATCGGCTCACTGGGCTATACCTTGCAGCGACCGACCGAGGATCACTTCCTGATCAGTTGCCAGACACTCAAGGACCGGATTGTCGTGCTGATGGCCGGACGCGCCGCCGAGGACCTTGTCTACGGCCAGATCTCCACCGGGGCCGCCGACGATCTGGGCCGCGCGACCGATATCGCCCGGCAACTGATCACCCGCTTCGGCATGAGCCCTGAGCTCGGCCAGTCGGTGCTGGAAAAGCAAACCCCAACGTACCTGGGAGATCGCATGGCCACGATGGGCGAAAAGGATTATTCGGAACAGACTGCCCGGGAAATCGACCTGGGTATTCGCGCCCTGCTCGATGAAGCCTACCAACGGGCCAAGGCGCTGCTCCAGAGTCGTCGGGCCGACTTGGATGAGGGTGCCCGTCTGTTGCTGGAAAAGGAAACCCTCACGCCCGAGGAGTTCCCGCCGCTGATGCCATTCAAGCCCACCCCGGCATTACCCGCACCGTGACGCACCGATCAATCGCCCGGATACGGCGCCCTGCCCCCATCGCTGAAGGCTCATCATGTTCGCAGTCACGCTGATCAACACGTTGGTGGTGGTCATCACGGTGGTGATCCACTACGAATGCCTGCTGCGTCTGAACGATTGGCTGCCCAGGCTCAAACTCTGGAGCCGCTTCCGGATCGTCGTCGGGGTATTCGGCGCGATGGCGGCCCATGCGTTAGAGGTCTGGTGTTTCGCGCTGGTCTATTACCTGCTGATCCGCTCCGGTGAATGGGGCAGCCTGAGCGGCAATTTCGATGGTTCGTTCATGGACTGCGTGTACTTTTCCTTCACCACGTTCACGACCATCGGTTTCGGCGACATTTCACCCATGGGAAACCTCAAGTACCTGACCGGGTTGGAGGCACTGACAGGGCTGGTGCTGATTTCCTGGACCGCTTCGTTCCTGTTTCTGGAGATGCAGAAGTACTGGAAGAGCAAATAGCGCCGGGCGCCGTCCATCAGCCCTGATTGCCCGGCGCAGGCGTCCATTGCCACTCCATCACTTCGGGCATGTCCTGCCCGTGTTCGATGAGGTAAAGCTTGTGTTTCTCCATCGTCGCCCAGTAACGCGCCCGGGCGGTCTGGAGTTGATCGTGCAGCCTGGGCACGCGCTCGATGACATCCAGGGCCAACTGATACCGATCCAGATTATTGAGCACCGCCATGTCGAACGGCGTGGTGGTCGCCCCCTCGTCCTTGAAGCCGCGAACATGGAAGTTTTCATGATTGGTGCGCTTGTACAGCAGCCGGTGGATCAGCGCGGGGTAGCCGTGGAAGGCAAAGATCACCGGCCGGTCGACGGTAAACAATTCATCGAAGGCGCTGTCGGGCAAACCGTGGGGATGGTGGTACGACGGCTGCAGGACCATCAGGTCGACGACATTGACCACCCGCACCCGCAGATCCGGCACGTATTCGCGCAGCAAAGTGACCGCCGCCAGGGTTTCCAGGGTCGGAACGTCGCCGGCACAGGCCATCACCACGTCGGGATCGCTGTCATCGCGGCAGGCCCAATCCCAGCGTCCGATACCGGCCTGGCAATGACGAATGGCGGCATCGATGTCCAGCCACTGCCACTCCGGTTGCTTGCCGGCCACAATCACGTTGATGTAGTTGCGGCTCCTGAGGCAGTGCTCGGCCACTGACAGCAGGCAATTGGTATCGGGCGGCAGGTAGATCCGCACCACGTCCGCCGTTTTGTTCGCCACCAGATCGATGAACCCCGGGTCCTGATGGGAAAAACCGTTGTGGTCCTGGCGCCAGACATGGGAGGTGAGCACATAGTTGAGCGAGGCCACGGGTTTGCGCCATGGCACTTCGGCGGCGGTTTTCAGCCATTTGGCATGTTGGTTGAACATCGAGTCGACGATGTGGATGAACGCCTCGTAACAGGAAAACACCCCATGCCGGCCGGTCAGCAAATAACCTTCGAGCCAGCCTTCGCACACCTGTTCGCTCAGAATCTCCATCACCCGGCCATCGGTCGACAGATTGACGTCATCAGGCCCCAGCGGCTCCATCCACGCCTTGGCACTGACTTCATACACCGCATCCAGCCGGTTCGAGGCGGTTTCGTCCGGGCCGAACAGGCGAAAATTGCTCGACGTCAGATTGCATTTCATCACGTCGCGCAAAAACCGGCCCAGCACCCGCGTGGCCTCTGCCCGCAGGCCACCGGGCGTCTCGACGTTCACCGCATACTGGGTGAACCGTGGCAGGTCCAGCGCGCGCAACAGCAGCCCACCGTTGGCGTGGGGGTTGGCGCTCATTCGCCGATGGCCGGTCGGCGCCAACGCCGCGATCTCGGGCAACAAGGTGCCATTGGCGTCAAACAATTCGTCGGGGCGGTAACTGCTGAGCCATTCCTCCAGTTGCCGCAAATGCTGCGGCTGCTGGAAGTCGGCCAAGGGCACTTGATGCGCCCGCCAGGTGCCTTCGACCCGCTGGCCATCGACGAATGTCGGCCCCGTCCAGCCCTTGGGCGTGCGCAAGATCAGCATTGGCCACAGGGGTCGCTCCACTGCCCGGGACGATGATCGTTGACGCGCGCCCCGCTGAATGTCGCGAATCTCCTGCACGATGGTGTCCAGCGTTCTGGCCAGGGTTTGATGAACCTCTGTCGGGTCATCGCCTTCGACGAAATACGGGTCGTAGCCATAGCCGTACATCAACGCCGACAACTCCTCCTCGCTGATGCTGGAGAGCACCGTCGGGTTGGCGATTTTGTATCCGTTCAAATGCAGAATCGGCAGCACCGCCCCGTCACGCGCCGGGTTGAGGAACTTGTTGGAATGCCAACTGGCCGCCAACGCCCCGGTTTCCGCCTCGCCGTCGCCAATCACACACGCCACGATCAGGTCCGGATTGTCGAACGCGGCGCCATAGGCATGGGCCAGGCTGTAGCCCAGCTCGCCGCCTTCATGGATCGACCCCGGAATCTGCGCCGACACATGGCTGGAAATGCCATACGGCCAGGAAAACTGCCGAAACAGTCGGGCCAGGCCATTGGTATTGCGCCCCACCGACGGGTTGCACTCGGTGTACGTGCCTTCCAGGTAGGTCTGGGCCACGACGGCCGGCCCGCCGTGCCCGGGGCCGGCGATGAAGATCATGTTCAGGTCGTGGGTGGTGATCAGGCGATTGAGGTGCGTATAGATCAGGTTCAACCCCGGCGTCGTGCCCCAGTGCCCCAATAACCGTGGCTTTACATCTGCCAGTGTCAGCGGCACCGCCAGCAGCGGATTGTCCTTGAGGTAGATCTGCCCGACCGCCAGGTAATTGGACGCCCGCCAGTAGGCATCCAGCCCTTCCAGTTGCTCGGCACTCAGAAAATCGCTCATGACGTCCTCCGCCAGGGCCTGGGGTAAACCGCAAGACATGCGTCGATTCTGGGTGTCTGCACCGCCTAAGACTTGATTTACATCAAGTCTTAGGCGGTCTATCCCGGCTCAACAGGAACAAGCTTTTCCCCCGCTCATCGACTCTATCTGTAAACGCCCGATTGAAACGAGGGATCCGAACTATGCTTTTAGCTCCTGTCAGGGGGGGACTTTTGCAATGCCTGAAACCCGGCCATATCAACATCATTATCTGAAAGCCGCGTGTGCCAATTGCAGCGTTCTGGAGTTGTGTCTGCCGATTGGCTTGACCAGCCACGAAGTCGAACGGCTGGATACCCTGATCATTCAGCGCGTAAAGGTTAAAAAAGGTGCAGCCCTGTACCGGGCCGGCGATCCGTTGCGCTCGCTCTACGCGGTGCGGATTGGCTCATTCAAGACCAGCATGCTGTCGGTCGACGGTCGCGAGCAGGTCACCGGGTTTCAGATCCCCGGCGAGATGCTCGGTCTGGACGCCATCAGCGACGATCATCACACCTGCAGTGCCTTTGCCCTGGAGGACAGCGAAGTCTGCCCCTTCAACTTCACCCAACTGGAGAAGCTCGCTCTGGAGCTGCCCTCGTTGCAGCACAACATGAACAAGATCCTGAGCAGGGAAATCGTCCGTGAGCACAACCTGCTGATGATGATGGGCAACATGAACTCCGATGAACGCCTGGCCGCCTTCCTGCTGAACCTGTCGCAACGGCTGAGTATTCGAGGTTACTCGTCCCGAGATTTTGTGCTGAAGATGCGTCGCGAAGAGATCGGCTCCTACCTGGGCCTGCGTCTGGAAACCATCTGTCGGGGCATCGCTCATCTACGGGACTCGGAACTGGTCGAGATTTCCGGGCGTAACGTCAAAGTGCTGAATCTGGACGGGCTCAAGCAACTGGTCGCCGGCTGCCACCGGGAGGCGCCCCTCTGACGCCTTGCGGTGCATCGGTTTTGGAGAGTCGTTATGCGCGCCATGGTTCTGCATGCCCCCGGCCAGCCGCTGCAACGCGAAGAACGTCCCGTGCCGCAGCCCGGCGCGCAGCAACTGTTGATCAAGGTGTTGGCCTGTGGCGTGTGCCGCACCGACCTGCATTTGGTGGACGGCGAATTGCCGCAAGCAGTGCTGCCGCGGGTGCCGGGCCATGAAATCGTCGGTGAAGTGACAGCGGTGGGCGCCGATGTCGCACCCGACTGGGTCGGCAAGCGCGTCGGCGTTCCCTGGCTAGGCTGGACGTGCGGTGAGTGCACGTTTTGCTGCTCGGGCCGGGAAAACCTCTGCGACCGGGCACAGTTTACCGGCTGTCATCTGGATGGCGGTTATGCCGATTACACCATTGCCGACGCGCGCTTCTGTTTCCCCCTCCCTGACACGCTCTCGGCCACCGAAGCCGCACCGCTGCTGTGCGCCGGGCTGATCGGTTTTCGCGCCTTGCAAATGGCCAAAGGCGCACGCCACCTGGGCCTTTATGGCTTCGGCGCGGCGGCGCATCTGGCGATTCAGGTGGCGCGAGGACGGGGGCAGCAGGTGTACGCCTTCACTCGACCGGGCGACAGCGAGGGCCAGGCCTATGCCCGAACGCTGGGAGCCGTGTGGGCAGGCCCTTCGGATCAGCCGCCGCCGCATCCGCTCGACGCCAGCCTGATCTTCGCCCCCGTCGGTGCGCTGGTGCCGCTGGCGCTGGAGGCCAGCGTCAAGGGCGGTTGTGTGATTTGCGCCGGCATCCACATGAGCGACATCCCCGGTTTCCCTTATCGACTGCTGTGGGGAGAACGCAGCGTCCGCTCGGTGGCGAACCTGACCCGCGAAGACGGCACGGCGTTTTTTGCAGAGCTGCGTCATACGCCCGTGCACAGCGACGTCACCTCTTTTGCCCTGGACGATGCCAATCAGGCGCTGGCAAGCCTGCGGGCCGGTCAGGTCAAAGGGGCGATCGTGCTCGTCCCCTGACGCTCGCCCCAGCTGTGCGGTGTTTTTTCCGGCACCGTCCACCAACAACGCTAGGCTTACGGATGACGTGGCGATGACTCGTCATTTTGCAGGGAGCGCAAAAAATGGAATTAATTGACCGTTGGCAGCCTCTCTCTCTCAGGACAGCCTGTATCAGGGAGGAATGCCGCCATGCAGATTTCTAATCATTACAAATGGTCTGCCTTGGCAGCCATTGCACTGACCCTCTTCAGCGTACTGATATTTTTGCTGATCAAATCCTACTCGTACGACACATCGACCTACTTCGAATCGCGCGACTTCGTTCGTCAACTCAAGCAATACGATGCCAATTGGAACGTGAAGCTCCTGCGAGCCAAAATCGGCATGAACAACAACCTGTTGCTGGTGGCGCCGCCTGAAGCGGAAGAGCGCTGGCAACAGCTCGATAGCCTCAACGCTGTCGGCCCGCTCCCGACCCTTTGGCAAACCCGACGCCAGGGTTATCTGGAGGCGGTAGAAAACAAAGCCCGGTTGGTTGAGCAATTCAAACAGCACAACACGGCCTTGCGAACAGCATTCGAGGCCCTGCCTACGCTGGAAGATGCCATTCGGGTGTTGCAGGAAGATTCCAACGACAAACTCTCGTCGGTGGATGCCCGGGCGGCCTCAGTGGTGTTCGACCTTACCTTGGACACCCTTGAATACGCCCTCTATGTCAGCAGCGAACGGGCCGAAGAAATCTCCGGGCATCTGGAATATCTGAATGAGTACATCAATCAACTGCCGCCTGAACGGCGCCCGACTTTCACTGCACTCGTAGACGCTGTGAATGCCATTGTTCGAGAGCAGCCCATCGTCAATGACCTGGTTGATCGCATCAGTGTCATTCCGGTTGCACAGCAACTGGACAGCATCAACGAATTATTGAACGAGACACAACGGCGCACAGCCGCGACAGATCGCCAATACCACCTCTACCTGGGGATCTGCGCCGGCATCATGGCGCTGCTGTTGCTGTACCTGGCCGCCCGTCTGATTCGCAGTTATGCGCTGATCAACAAGATGAACAACCAATTGCAGACAGCGAACGAGCGGCTGGAGCAACGGGTCGAGGAACGCACCCGCGAACTGTTTGAAGCCGAGCGCGAACTGATCGACGCCGCGCGGATGGCCGGTATGGCAGAGATCGCGACCAACGTGCTGCACAACGTCGGTAATGTGTTGAATAGCGTTAACGTCTCCGCGGAATTGATCACCCGCAAATTGTCGACCAGCAAAACCCTCGGCCTGGGCAAAGCGGTAAAAATGATCAATGAACATGCCGAAGACCTGGGTCAGTTCATGACGCACGATGAAAAAGGCAAACTGCTGCCCCTTTACTTCAATCAACTGGTGGATTCCATCGCGGCCGAGCAATCGAGCATCGTTGACGAGCTGGCGCAACTCACCAAGAGCATCGATCACATCAAGGATATTGTTGCCACCCAACAGGCCTATGCCGGCGCCGCCCGGCTGGTCGAGCCGTTGAATGTCGTCGATCTGTTCGAAGATGCGTTACGCATGAATTCCGGCGCCTTGAGTCGACACCATGTCACCGTCATTAAAGACTACCAGGCCACACCGACCATCATCGGCGACAAACACCGACTGCTGCTGATCCTGATAAACCTGATCAGCAATGCCAAATATGCGATGTCCAGGGTCAGCGATCATGAGCGCCGTATGACGCTGGGCGTCAGGATTATCGATAACGCAACGCTGCGCTTCAGCGTAGAGGATCAGGGCGAAGGGATCGCCGCCGAGAACATGACCCGCATCTTCAATCACGGCTTCACCACGCGCAAGGAAGGCCATGGATTCGGCCTGCACAGCTGCGCGCTCGCGGCGGTGGAAATGAACGGCCACCTTAGCGTCCATAGCGACGGCCCCGGCCAGGGAGCGGTTTTTACCCTGGAGATTCCGCTGGAGACGGCGCAGGTAATGCCGGCCGCCGTAAGCCTGTAGCAGCTGTCGAGCCTGCGAGGCTGCGTTCGGCGGCGAAGCCGTCGTCAAACCAGAGCTTGCGGTGCATCAGGCAGACCGCGTCAATCGGACTCACGACTGCTGCGCAGCCGAACGCAGCCTCGCGCTGCTCGGCAGCTGCTACAAGGTAGCCGTCAACCCACCAGCGCAATCAACTGCTGGCGCTGTGCATCCGTGAGCATCGGTCCTCTACCTGCACCGGCGTTTTCCGTCATGTAGCGCGGGTTGCTGGTGCCGGGGATGACGCAGGTCACCGCCGGATGAGCGAGCAGGAACTTGAGCGCCAGTTGCGCCCAGCTGTTGATCCCCACTTGCGCAGCCCATCCCGGTAGCGGTTTGCCTTTCAATCGAGCGATCAGGCCCCCGCCACCGAAGGGCCGATTGCAGATCACCGCCACACCGCGCTCACGACACAGCGGCAGGATTCGCTTCTCGACAGCGCGGTCGTCCAGGGCATAGTTGATCTGCAAAAAATCCATCGGCTCACCTTTCAACACCGCCTCCACTTCGTCGTAGGCCGACGCCGTGTAATGGCTGATGCCGATGTAGCGGATACGCCCTTCTGCCTTCCATTGACGCAGGGTCGGCAGATGGGTTTTCCAGTCCAGCAGGTTGTGAATCTGCATCAGGTCGATCCGGTCGGTCTGCAACAGTTTGAACGACTGCTCCATCTGCGCGATGCCTTCCTCGCGGCCACGGGTCCAGACCTTGGTGGCCAGGAATGCTGGCGAGCGCGGTTGATGGATCGACAGCAACTCACCGGTGGTCTGCTCGGCGCGACCGTACATGGGCGAACTGTCGATCACCTTTGCACCCTTCTCGAACAACGCGCTGAGCACCGCCTGCAGTTGCTTGTAAGCGGCGTCGGCGGGCGTGACATCAAAACCGCGATAAGTACCCAAGCCGACGATGGGCAACGGCTCGTTGCTGGAAGGAATCGCTCGGGTCAGCATGTTCTTGCCTCCGTGTGGCGAGGGGGCTTGCCCCCGTTGGGTTGCGAAGCGGCCCCAAAACCTGCAGTCGCGGTGTATCAGGTACTCCGCATGCAACGGATTTACGACTGCTACGCAGTCGAACGGGGGCGAGCCCCCTCGCCACAGGTGCTCGCACCCACACGGGCATTGGGCGGCGCTTCTGCACAGCTGAAATTGCTGGACTACACTCTGGCGACGCTCCAGCAATAGCTGTCTCAAGGCCCGAAGCAGTCCATGCCGTCCACTAAACTTAGCCGAATGTCGCGAACCCTGGTGTCTCTCTTCGCTTTCATTGCCGTTGCATACCTGCTGCTCTGCGTCGCGCTGTTCGTGTTTCAACGGGCCCTCATCTACTACCCGCAACCTCGCGCCATCGGCACACCCGAATCACTGCTTGCCTTGTCAGTCGCCGACGCGCAGGTGCTGGTGACCGTCAGGCCACACGACGGGCCGAAGGCGTTGATCTATTTTGGTGGCAATGCCGAGGACGTTTCCCGCAGCCTGCCCGGGTTTTCGCAGGCGTTTGCGGATCATGCGATCTACTTGCTGCATTACCGAGGTTACGGAGGCAGTACCGGGTCGCCGTCCGAGGAGGCGATTCAGCGTGATGCCATGACCTTGTTCGACTATGTCTACAACAGCCATCCCGATATTGCAGTGATCGGGCGCAGCCTGGGTTCAGGCGTTGCCGTGCGCCTGGCCAGCCAGCGACCGGCGTCGCGGCTGATCCTGATCACGCCCTACAACAGCCTTGAAGACCTCGCCGCCCGCCAGTTTCCCTGGTTCCCGGTGAAATGGCTGTTGCAGGACAAGTTCGAGTCCTGGAAATACGCCGCTCATATCACGGTCCCGACGCTGTTGGTTGCGGCCGAGCACGACGAAGTCGTACCGCGCGCAAGCACAGACCAGCTCTACACGCATTTCGCCAAGGGTGTAGCATCGCTGCAGGTCATACCGGACACGGGCCACAACTCGATCTCCGAGAGCCCCAACTACCTGCAAATGCTGGGCGCCGCGTTGTGAGCACCCTCACAGCAGCACGTTTTTAAGCAGACGGTCAGAAAAACGAAGTAAATACTTAACGTTTTTTTTACAATCCAACTGGCAGGGTATACGGCTGCGAGTTCTGCGGCTCATGATGAGCACCGCACAGGGCTTTACCAATACAATGGAGCAAGGCATGGAGCCAATGGTGGTAACAAGCCCAAAAAATATACTGATCAGCGAGTACGAGTACTTACAGGGGATTGTATTGTGATGCAAAAGCGTCCTTTGCGCAGAATCGGAATCAGTCACGCACAGGCGCAGGCCTCATGACTGTTCTGGTTACTGGCGCCGCCGGTTTCATCGGGTATCACACCGTCAAGCGTTTGTGTCAAGAAGGCCTTGAAGTCGTCGGTATCGACAATCTCAACGACTATTACAGCGTAGAACTCAAACACGCGCGGCTCAAGGAGCTGGAGTCCTTGCCGGGTTTTCGCTTCCAGGCCATGGACATCGTCGACAAACCGGCCTTGATGGCGCTGTTCGAAACTCACGCTTTTACCGAGGTTGTGCACCTGGCCGCCCAGGCGGGTGTTCGCTATTCACTGGACAACCCGGATGTTTATGCGCAGTCCAATCTGGTGGGTTTTCTGAATGTGCTGGAAGCTTGCCGGCACCATCGCCCCGCACATCTGATCTATGCCTCGAGCAGCTCGGTGTACGGCACCAACAGCAAAATGCCGTTCAGCGTCGAAGACGCCGTCGATCATCCCATTTCGCTGTACGCCGCCACCAAACGCTCCAATGAACTGCTGGCACACAGCTATTGCCATCTCTATGGCCTGAAAGCCAGCGGATTGCGCTTTTTTACCGTTTACGGACCTTGGGGGCGCCCCGACATGGCGCTGTTCAAGTTTACCGAGGCGATCATCAAAGGTTTGCCGATCGACATCTATAACCATGGCCAGATGTCGCGCGATTTCACCTATGTCGACGATATCGTCGAAAGCATCGCCCGCCTGCGCTCCAAGCCACCGGTGCCGAACGAGCCGGGCGCTGGCGTCAACCGGATTTTCAACATCGGCCGTGGCCAACCCGTGCCGCTGCTGGAGTTTGTCGACTGCCTGGAATCGGCGCTGGGCATCAAGGCCCAACGTAATTTCATGCCGCTACAGGCAGGCGATGTGGTCAAGACCTGGGCCGATATTTCGGCACTGGCCGAGTGGGTCGACTTCCGTCCTCAAGTGACGGTCGAGACCGGTGTAGCAGAATTTGTGAAGTGGTATCGCCACTTCTATCAGATATGAATCGAGCCCTTGATAAATAAAAGACCAAGGAGCAAGGGGGGGACTCTATGAGCCAAGACATTTTTGTATCTGTACTGATTCCAGCAAAGAACGAAGCAAACAACCTCAAGCCGTTACTTGAGGAAGTCCGCGCCGCATTGGCCGATGAGGCCTACGAAATCATTGTGGTGGACGATGGCAGCACCGACTCCACCCTGCATGAACTGCGGCAGCTGAAAAACAATGGCCTGGACGCGTTGCGCATCCTGCGCCATGAGCGCTCGCTGGGGCAAAGCACCTCGCTCTACCACGCGGCAATCGCCGCCCGGGGGCAATGGCTGGCCACGCTTGATGGCGACGGTCAAAACGACCCTGCGGACATCCCCGGGATGTTGGCGCTGGTGCGCGGTGAAAAGGGTCTGGTCGACGTTCAGCTAGTGGCCGGGCACCGGGTCAACCGCCGCGATACCGCAAGCAAACGCTGGGCTTCGCGTTTCGCCAACGGGCTGCGTCGCCGCCTGCTTAATGACGATACCCCGGACACCGGTTGCGGGCTGAAGCTGATCGAGCGCGCGGCGTTTCTGCGCCTGCCGTACTTCGACCACATGCATCGGTACATTCCCGCGCTGATCCAGCGTCACAACGGCCGAATGATCGTCCACCCGGTCAACCACCGGCCCCGCACCGCCGGGGTGTCCAAATACGGCAACATCGACCGCGCCCTGGTGGGTATTCTCGACCTGTTCGGTGTGTGGTGGCTGATCAAGCGCACGCGGTTGAACACCAACGCGCAGGAGATCGAAGGATGAACCTCTCCCGCGAAACCCTGTGGCTGGTGGTCGGCTTCGCTGGCCAGATCGCCTTTACCGGTCGCTTCATCCTGCAGTGGCTGTATAGCGAGTACAAAAAACGCAGCGTGATCCCGGTGAGTTTCTGGTACCTGAGCATTGTCGGCAGCGCCCTGCTGCTCGCTTATGCCATTTACCGGGCAGACCCGGTGTTCATCGCCGGCCAGGCCTTTGGTTCCATCGTCTATCTGCGCAATTTGCAATTGATTGCCCGCACCAAACACCTGAAGGACTGAGCCATGCGTAAAAACCTGTCGCCCAGCATCGAATGCCTGGGCCTGGTGCTGCTTGCCTTGCTGTTGATCGGCGCTGGCCTTGGGCTGCGTCAACCGCAAAACGTCGACGAGGAACGTTTCCTCGGCGTAGCGCTGGAGATGCTGCACAACGGGTCGTGGTTCATCCCTCACCGCGCTGCGGAGATCTACGGCGATAAACCGCCGGTCTTCATGTGGATGGTGGCGTTCTTCGCGTGGCTCACCGGCCTGCCCGCCCTCGCCCTGTATATTCCGGGGATGTTGTCGGCGGCGACGGTCACGGCCGTGGTCTACGACCTGGGCCGTCGGCTGTGGAATCAGCGCATTGGTCGAATAGCGGCGCTGTTGTACCTGGCCACCTATCAGACTTATAGCATCCTGCGTACCGGCCAGATCGACAGCCTGTTGATTCTGTTCACCTCCCTGGGTCTGTACGGACTGGCACGGCACCTGCTGCTCGGGCCGGCCTGGCGCTGGTTTTACGTAGGCTGCGCCGCCATGGGCATTGGCATCATCACCAAAGGGGTCGGCTTCGTCCCGGCCTTGATGCTGATTCCGTATGCCTACGCGGTGCGCAAAAACTGGTCCGGCGTGGTGGCCATGCCCGGCCAGAAGCGCAAGTGGTTCCTGGGCTTTTTGGTGGCGCTCGGCGCCATCGCGATCTGGCTGCTGCCTCTGGCACTGTCCATCGTGCTCAATGGCACCGCTGAAGAAGTCGCCTATGCGCGAGAAATCCTGCTGCGCCAGACAGCGGGACGCTATGCCGCCGCGTGGGACCATCGCGAACCGTTCTGGTACTTCTTCGTCAACGTGATCCCGCAATACTGGCTGCCATTGGTGCTGGCCCTGCCGTGGCTGGTGCCGGCCTGGCGCAAGCAACTGCGCAAGCACGACGGTCGAGTGCTGGTGCTGCTGAGCTGGGTCGTGCTGGTGGTGCTGTTTTTCTGCCTGAGCACCGGCAAGCGCAAGTTGTACATCTATCCGGCGTTGCCCGGTCTGGTACTGGTGGCGGCGCCACTGATTCCCTGGCTGCTTAAGCGCTGGTTTGGAAAGCGTCCGCGCGGTATGCGGGTATTCCAGGCGCTGGTGGCGACCTGGTTTGTTCTGTGGTTCGCCCGCGGGTTTATCGAGCCGATCAAGGAAGGTCAAAACCCCCATGAAGCGATCATGGCGCAGGCGGCGACCATGACCCACGGCGCCGATCTGGTGTTGGTCAACTGGCGCGAGGGCCACTGGTTATTCGCCCGGCAGCCGATCGTGCATTTCGGGATGACCAACTCTACGGTCGAACTGGCGGCGCAGTGGCTGCGCGAACACCGTGACGCCTACGCCTTGGTCCCCGACGATGTGCTGAGCAAGTGTTTCAATCCCCAAGCCGCTCATGAGCTGGGCGAAACATCTCGTGCGCAGTGGTCGATCGTGGGCGCCGATGCCGATAACGGCCAATGCCAGCCCGGACAACCCGCCAAGGTCTATCGCTTCAGCTGGGACAAGGACAGGTCATGAGCAAGAGATGGACGCTGGGAGTATTTTTCATTGTTGTACTACTTGGCGCCTACGTGGTTTCCGCACGCTTCATGGTCCACCAGCAGCTTTATGCGTACTGGCAAACCCTCTGGCATGGCAATCAGGCGCCCGATAAAAATATCTGGCTGCCGGACTATAAAGCCGTGATCCAGGCCAAGCCTGTCGCGGACATCACCAATCTGTCCGGCATCGCCTATGACCCGGACCATGATCGGCTGCTGGGCATCACCAATGGTGGGCCCATGCAGATTGTGGCCATGAACCGCAACGGTGATCTGCTTGAACGTTACCCGCTGATCGGCTTCCAGGACACCGAAGGCCTTGCTTACCTCGGTAACGGTCGCGTAGTGATCGCCGATGAACAGTTGCAGCGACTGTACGTCGTCACCTTGCCGGACAGCCCTGGCCCGATCCATGTCGAGAACACCCCGTTTGTTGCCATCGAGATCAACCTGAGCGAACACAACAAGGGCTTTGAAGGCGTGACCTATGACGCGGCCAATGATCGTATCTTCGCGATCAAGGAGCGCGATCCGCGGCAGCTGTTTACGGTCACGGGCATGCTGGCGTCCATCGGCAGCCCGTTGCAGGTGCACATCCAGGACTTGACCCATTGGATCGACCGTAGCGTCTCCGGCCTGGACCTTTCCGAGGGTTACTACGATCCGCGGACCGGTCACTTGCTGTTATTGAGCGAGCAATCCAACAACGTGACCGAACTGGACCAAGACGGCAACTTCGTCAGCTTCCGCTCCCTGCTCGGCCTGAATGACCTGAAAAAAACCATACCGCAAGCCGAAGGCATGACCATGGACACCTCCGGCGAGCTTTACATTGTGAGCGAGCCCAACCTGTTCTATCGGTTCTCCAAGTCCAAAGCTGCTGTGGCGGAGAATCAGCAGAAGCAATAATGGGTTTTGCACCGGATGGTGCCGGCACTATCCGTAGCAGCAGCCTCGCAAGCTCGGCAGCTGCTACGGATCGCATCACGGCTGAACTGACCACCTATCGGACAACTTCCCGCCCCTTGCGCCATTAAACCGATTCCGGGTCTTTAATGGTTGCAGGATTCCAAGCCAGCCCCCTCCCCGACCAGAAACACGATGTCCAAGCGGGGCTGACACCTCGCACCCCACTGCACACGCATCGGGAGACTCGTCATGAAAATCGTTGTGATTGGCGGTACCGGGCTGATCGGCAGGCAGCTCTGCAGAAACCTGCAAGACCTGGGGCATGAAACCCTGGCCGCGTCACCCAGCACCGGCGTCAACGCCCTCACTGGCGAGGGCTTGCAAAACGCCTTGCAAGGCGCCGATGTAGTGGTCGACGTGGCCAACTCGCCCTCCTTCGAAGATGCCGCCGTGCTCGAGTTCTTCGAAACCTCCGGGCGCAACCTGCTCGCCGCCGAGAAGGCCGCCGGGGTCAAACACCATGTCGCGCTGTCGGTAGTAGGCACCGAGCGCATGCTCGACAGCGGCTATTTCCGGGCAAAAATGGCCCAGGAACAACTCATCAAGGACTCAGGCATTCCTTACACAATCCTGCGGGCCACACAGTTCTTTGAATTCATTGGGGCCATTTCCCACTCGGGCGTACAGGAAGGCGACACCGTGCGCTTGACCTCCGCCGCGTTGCAACCGATTGCCGCGTTCGACGTCGCGACGGCGCTGGCGAAAGTCGCCGTGCAAGCGCCGAGCAACAACACCCTGGAAGTGGCCGGGCCTGAGCGCTGGCCGCTGGTGGAGTTCGTGCGCTTGTTTTTGCAACACACCAACGACCCGCGCCAGGCCCAACCGGACGACACTGTCCCCTACTTCGGCGCGCCGATCGATGACCACTCGCTGACGCCGGGCGAGCACCCCATCGTCGGGCCGACACGCTTCGAGACCTGGCTCAAGAGCAATACTTGAGAGGCCCCCTACACCAACCGCTCGATCTTCTGATGCTGCCAGACCATTTTGTAATACAGCGTCTGCAGCATCAGCATGCCCAGATACGCCACCGGAAACGCCATCCACACTCCAGGCAACCCAAAGCGCGCATCCAGCAGATACGCCACCGGCAACTGCACCCCGACCACGCACACAATCGACACCGCTACCGGCACCAACACCGTGCCGCTGGCGCGCATGATGCCGCCGACAATCGCCTGAAAACCAAACACCAGCAGGCTCCAGAGCATGATGTGCAACAAGTGCTCGGCCATTGCCCGGGTGGAATCATCCGTAAGAAACAACCCCAGCAACCAGTGCGACAGCAGATAACCCAACAGCACCAGGCCGCCGGTCAGGCACACGTTGATCAACAACCCGGTGCGCAAAATCTCCCCCATGCGCTCAATGCGCCCGGCCCCGATCGCCTGCGCGCCAAGGATCGACGCCGTGATCGCAATCGACAGCGCCGGGAACTGCACGTAATTGACGATCTGCGTCACCGCCCCGTACGCCGCCGTCGCTTGGGAGCCGTGCTGGTTCACCAGCGCCAGAATCACCAACTCCGACAACGACAGCACCACCATCTGCAACCCGGTCGGCAGCCCGATGCGCAGCACCTTGCCGAGGATGACCCTGTCGAGCCGCATCGCCGCAAACATCTCCCGATCCGGCGCCAACGGATGCCCCTTGCGAATCAACCGCCACGCCAGCCACCCCATCGCCGACAGGTTACCCACCAACCCCGCCCACGCCGCACTCTGAATCCCCATCGGCGGCAGCCCCAACCAACCGAGAATCAACGCCGGCGTCAGCGCCAACCCGACACACGTCGACACCACCAGCGCCAACAACGGCGACAGCGTATCGCTCACCCCACGCAGCAACTGCGTGAACAACACAAACACCAACAGCGACGGCAAAATCCACATCATCACATGCGCATACGCCACCGCATCGTCCAGCACATCCCCCGGCGTGCCCAACCCCTGCAACGCCGGCCGGGCAAACACACTGCCCAACACCGCCGCCACCAACCCGATCATCGCCCCCAACAGCAGCGTCGAACCGGCGATGGCCTTCACCAGATGCGGCTCACGGGCGCCCCAGGCCTGACCAATCAACACCCCGGCGCCCGCACCGAGGCCGATAACCAGGGCGATGAAGAAGAACACCACGGGGAACATGCCCGATACCGCCGCTAACGCCTGGGTGCCGAGCAATTGGCCGATGTAGATGCTGTTGACGGTGCCAGACATGGACTGGAGGAAGTTGGAGAGGACCATGGGGGCGAGGAATAGGAGGTAGGTTTGCCAGAGTGGGTGTTGAGGTTTGGCTGGGGTTTGCATTGAGGGTCCGTCTCGGGTGGGGGCTGGCGTTTTGGAAATTCTACGCTACGGAACTGGGAACAACGCGCTCCTATTTTGTGGATTTGGATGTGTAATGGCTGCTTCCGGGCTAGGCCGAAAGCGAACGATCGACGGATGAGTGCGTGGTCGTTAAGCTTCTATTTTTCACGGAAGGTCGAGTGAGTGACGAAGGTTTACCAGGGAAGCTGCCTTTGTGCAGCGGTGAGTTACGAGATGCTTGTTCCGCCAAAAGCGGTGAATCATTGCCATTGCGGCCAGTGTCGGAAAAGCCACGGGGCGGCATTCGCTACTTACGGCAGTGTTCTACGCAGTGACTTTCGGATCTTGAGCGGCGCATCTGATATCAAGTCCTACCCTTCGTCCAAATCTGTGCTTCGCCAGTTCTGTGCGCACTGTGGCTCGACATTGTTCTGGTCAAGAATTCAAGGCGAGTACGCCCATTGGATTTCTGTAGCTCTGGGCACGCTGGACACTCCCTTCATACCGCAGAAACAGAAACATATTCATGTTGCCTCCAAGGCACCATGGTATGAACTTCCCGAATCGTATCCGCCGTGCGAATGAGCGCTAAGCAGATACGCAACGCTGCATGCTCCGGGCTCCAACTTTCAACCAAACTGATCACGCCAGCTTTACATACAAGTCCTACACCAACCTCGGAAATCGCCCCTACCCCCTACTGGCGCGAAGAACCTATAGTCACCCCGCCGCCCACGAAGCGACCAGGTTTGGCGACCTGCAGATCGGATCAGTCCCT
Organism: Pseudomonas sp. GW822-FHT07A10; assembly: GCF_058798795.1. Classification (NCBI taxonomy): domain Bacteria; kingdom Pseudomonadati; phylum Pseudomonadota; class Gammaproteobacteria; order Pseudomonadales; family Pseudomonadaceae; genus Pseudomonas; species Pseudomonas sp. GW822-FHT07A10. Next base: position 153,226 of record NZ_JBXAKV010000006.1, on the reverse strand, counting down.
TTAAATCTGATTCGGAGTTTCACCTATGGATAGATACATGCCCCTCACCGGAATCGACCTGATCCCGGCCTCCCTGCTCATCGACACCCAAGCCCCACTCGACGTCCTGCAAGCCATGGCCGACTACCGCATCCGCGCGGTCACGCAGGTGCTGGAAAACATCGCCTTCCGCGCCGAGATCGGTTGCGACACGGTGGTGCTGTCGGATTTTGCCAAACTGCTGGCCATACCGTTGCGCGATGGTTGTGATTTGATGGATGTGATCGGCAGACGCTTGCGGGCGCAGGCCGCGGAATAAATGAAAACGGGCGCCTCGTCAGGCGCCCGTTTTGTTTTTTTCGAACCCGGCCAACACGCAGAGGTCGAAACCAGTGATGGCATCGCTACTGATCACAGGCCGCCGGCCTGCTTCATTCAAGGGCGAAGCCAGTAGCTCACACCACTTTAGGGTGCGCCGGATAATTTCAGCAGGCCCGGATTCTGCCGGGGCAAGTGCTGGCTGCTGCTGACATCCAATGCTCCCGTATTGGAGTACCTGACATGACTCAGTCAATGCGGTTCTTCTTATCGATCGTCCTTGCGACAGCTTCACTGGTATCGGCAAGTTTCCTGAACACCGCAGGTGCGGCAACCGCTGAGGATCTGAATGCCGACTCTCAGCAAGCGTTGCAAACTCTTTACAAGTCCACACCACTGGCCGAATCCATTTCGCACAATGCCAAAGCGATTCTTGTCTTCCCGAATATCGTCAAGGCGGGCCTTGTATTCGGCGGCAGCTACGGCGAAGGCGTATTGTTGAAGAACAAGAAAGTAGAGAATTACTACAACACCGTAACCGGGTCCTGGGGGCTACAGGCAGGCGCACAGTCGTATGCCTATGCGGTTTTCCTGATGACCGACAAAGCCGTGGACTATGTACGTAAAACCAAGGGTTGGGAAATCGGCGTAGGCCCCACTGTTGTATTGGTAGATGCGGGTGTGGCGAAAAATCTGTCCAGTACGACGCTGAAGGGCGATGCCTACGCGTTCATTTTCGACCAGCAAGGGTTAATGGCTGGCGTCAGCATCGAAGGCACCAAGATTTCCCTGATCAAGCGTTAGAACCGGTCGTTTGGCGCTTACGGGCGCAAGCGATGGAGCAGACAAAAACGGGCACCTGAAGGGCGCCCGTTTTTTGTGTCCGCAATTGGTGATGCATCAGCCACCCTGGAGCGTTACTGCGTGCTTTCGATCAAGGCTTTCGCCATAGCCACGGATCATCTCCAGCAATGACTTCACCCGCAGCGGCAGATTCCCGGCCGGGTACACCGCGTGCATCTGCGGGCTCTCACCGCTGCTGGAGGTGAGTTTGTACTGGGGACAGACCCGCAGCAGGCGCCCCGCTTCCACTTCGGGCTCCGCCAGCCAGTCCGCCAGGCGGGCGATGCCGAGGCCCGCCAGGGCCGCCTGGAACGCCGCCGAACCGGAGTTGAAGCGGAACTTGGGGTGAGTCCGAACGCTGATGGCCTGCGTCTCACTACGAAAATTCCACTCCTTGAGAATCCGCGGCGCCGTGTGCAGGATCAGCGAGTGCGCCTCCAGCGCCTCGATGGAGTCGGGTATCCCGTGCCGCTCCAGATACTCGGGGCTGGCGTACAGATAACGTGAATAACTCCAGAGTGGAAAGCCGATCAGGTCACTGGATTGCGGATAGCCGCCGCGAATCGAGAAGTCCAGTTTGCTCTTGGCCGGGTCGATGGTTTCATCGGTGAAAATCCCATCGACGTTCACGTCTGGATAACGCTCGGCGTACCGCGCGATCAGCCGGGGCAATACCCCGTGCCCGAGAAACTCGGGGGCGGAAAAGCGGACCCAGCCGTAGGCCTGGCCACTGATGCCGGCCAGGTCTTCATCCGCCTCACGTTGCAGATCCAGCATTTTGTAGGCGTGGGGCAACAAGCGCTCACCCGCCTCGGTCAAGCTCACGGCATTGGAGGAGCGATTGAACAACTTGACTCCGACACTTTCCTCCAAGGCCTGAACTGCGCGGGTCAGCGCGCTGGGAGAGCGCCCCAGAGTTCGTGCTGCCGCGACGAAGCTGCGCTTGCGAGCCACCGTCGCGAAGGCTTCAAGTTCCCCCAACATATCCAATGCCATGCGCCACCTCATTGCACTTTTCACAACGTGGTATTGCAACACAAAAAAAGCGCTTTGGTTAACCTTCCCGTTCAACCTTGGACTCTCACCCCTCCTTTCACCGTCAGAGCCTGATTCCATGATCGATATTGTCATCCTTTGCGTGTTCGCCTTCTCCGCCGGCCTGATCGATGCGGCGGTGGGCGGCGGCGGACTGATCCAGATTCCCGCGCTGTTCAACGTGCTGCCCACGGCACAACCGGCGGCGCTGCTGGGGACCAACAAGGTTGCGGCAGCCTGCGGCACTGCATTCGCGGCCCGATCCTTCGTGCGCAAGGTGGTGATCAACTGGAGTCTGGTGATCCCCGCCGCCAGTGCGGCGTTTGTTATGTCCTTCTTCGGTGCGGCCACAGTGTCGTTCGTCCCCCAGTCGGTGATCCGGCCGGCGGTGCTGGTGTTGATCGTGCTGATGGCGATCTACACCTTCTGGAAAAAGGACTTCGGTGCCCTGCACAAGCCCATGCACATCGGCACCAAGGAAAAACTGCTGGCGATTGTCATCGGCGGCGCCATCGGTTTCTACGACGGACTGTTCGGGCCCGGCACTGGCAGCTTCCTGATCTTCCTGTTCATCCGCTGCTTCGCCTTCGACTTCCTGCATGCCTCGGCGTCGGCAAAACTGGTGAACATCGCGACCAACGTAGCAGCGCTGATGTTCTTCATTCCGACGGGGAACGTGCTCTACCTGATCGCCATCCCCATGGCCGCATTCAACATCCTCGGCGCACTGACCGGCACCTGGCTGGCGGTTCATAAAGGCGTGCCCTTTGTCCGGGCGCTGTTCCTGGTGTTGCTGCTGATCCTGATCGGCAAACTGTCCTATGACCTGTTCATGTAAACCTGAGGAAACAGCCCGCATCCAATGTTCGATAGGTGTGGGTCCATGTCGCGTGAACGCGGCATTTGCCCACCGCGTTTCAACCATTGCTGGCGTCGATAGTCACCATCACGTCAATGAAGTTCTCATAAAAAATCCTCGGCGTAACATCCGCTCCATACCCAGCCAATAACACCCCGGAGCACACCATCATGAAACGCCAAACCCTTCTCAGCATCGCTTTCTCGGTTTTTGCAGTAAACGCTTTCGCCGCTTCCTCTACTCACCCGGTCGTCGCTGAAGGCGGCTCGGATCGCCTGATTGAAAGCCGTGTGGCTGAAGGTGGTTCGGATCGCCTGATCGAAAACCGCGTTGCTGAAGGCGGCTCGGATCGTCTGATCGAAAACCGCGTCGCTGAAGGTGGTTCGGATCGTCTGATCGAGAATCGCGTCGCTGAAGGTGGTTCGGATCGTCTGATCGAAAACCGCGTCGCTGAAGGCGGTTCGGATCGTCTGATCGAAAACCGCGTCGCTGAAGGTGGTTCGGATCGTCTGATCGAGAATCGCGTTGCTGAAGGTGGTTCGGATCGTCTGATCGAAAACCGCGTCGCTGAAGGTGGTTCCGACCGTCTGATCGAAAACCGTGCAGCATGAATGAGTGGCTTTACCGTAACACTCGACCAAAGAACCCGGCCTCATCAGCCGGGTTTTTTCATGCGTTTTTTTGGTGCCCAACTGCATCGATGTTCGCCCGAAGCAGCATAGACGCGGGTTTCAGCGAATTGGCACCTGCGCTGAATCATCAACAACGACCGTCCGTAACCCCACCCCGACGACCTCTCCCCCTTCGCTATTCTTAACCACACACACCGCGGGCACGGCTTGCGGCATCAAAATCAGGAGTAAGGATCCGGGTAAGGAGTGCGCCACTTCAAACTGAGTATCAAATAATGAAAATGCTACTGATGGTCGAGTTTCCCCATGAGCCTTTCAACGCGTTTGTCCGGTCGGGGAAGGTCGGCGAAATCATGAACCGTATCCTGGACACCATTAAGCCCGAAGCGGCTTATTTCACTGAGCAAGATGGCATGCGAGGTGGGATTTTTCTGATCGATGTCGTGGATCCCTCCGAAATACCCGGATATGCGGAACCCTTCTTCCTTAACTTCCAGGCCAACTGCAAATTCCGTGTGGTCATGAACCCGCAGGACCTGCAAAACGCCGGTCTGGAGGAACTCGGAAAAGCGTGGGCGTGAGGTTCGATCAATGAGCCGGGTGATGGCATCTGGATGTGCCTCACCCCGGTCGATGTCCTAAGCCGTAATGCGATCTGTAGCAGCTGCCGAGCTCGCGAGGCTGCGTTCGGCTGCACAGCAGTCGTAAGATCAGAACTTGCGGTGCATCAGGCAGACCGCGTCAGTCGGATTCACGACTGCTTCGCAGCCGAACGCAGCCTCGCGAGCTCGGCAGCTGCTACAAGGAATGCGCCGCAGCTGAAATGACTGAAGGCGCACCGCACTTACTGAACGGTTTTCAGCTTGACCACATCACCGGAGATTTTGGTGGTGTAGCCGGTCAGGACCCAAGCCCAGAACCAGTTTTCCTGCACTTGGGTGTTGATCATGGCGTCGCCGCCCTTGGCTTTGATCGCCGCATCCTGAGCGCGGATGAAGCGGTTGTTCTGCTGGATCGGGATGACGCCGAACAGCAGCAGGCCAGTGGCGGTCGCTTCACTGTGGCCGACAACGGTGTACTGGCTGCTGTCGTATTGCTGGGTCTTCATCGGGGTGCCGGTGCAACCCGCCAGAACCAGGCCAAACAGGGCTACGGCAACCGCTTTGCTGAGGTAATTCACTGTGTCACTCCATTAGAAATACCCGGGATCCATCTCTCGGGCGGCGCATACTCTAACGGATGAAGTGGCCCATTGATATCACTCAGCACTGAAAAAAGCGGATCGATGAGGCACCGATCATTGCGGCTGAAACGTCTGCAGATAGGCCAACAGGTTTTCGATCTTTTCCGGATCGCTGAGGCCCCAGAAAATCATGCGGGTGCCGGGGACCACTGTTTTTGGCGCTTCGATGTAGGCGGTGAGTGTTTCGCGGGTCCAGACGACGCCTGATGATTTCATCGCATCTGAGTACTGGTAGTCCGTCGTGCTGCCCGCAGGGCGCCCGAAAATCGCATTGAGTTGCGGACCAAAAAACCCTCGCGCTGAACTCCCTACCTGATGGCAGCCGCCGCAGATTCGCTTGAACAGTTTCTCGCCCGCCTCAGCATCGCCAGCCGCTACTGCTTGCGTACTGAACAACCCCATATTGAGCATCAAGGCCAAGGTGAGTACGGCGGCGTTTTTCATGTTCGGCTCCAAATCGATGCGGCTGACAGCAAAAGCGGGCGGCTATTTCATCATGACTGGCTGCTACGTCGAAACACTGATCTGGACCAGACGTGTCACTCAACCCACACTCGCTTGAAACTTCTTCCGGTAAGCCGCCGGTAGCAGGCCCACGCGCTGCTGGAAAAGCCTGCGAAATGAGTTGCTGTCCTCGTAACCTACTTTGTAGGTGATGCTGTCCAGGGTCATTCGTGTGGATTCGAGCAACTGCTTTGCCTTTTCCAGACGCAGTGTTTGCAGGTAGGTCAGCGGCGTGTAACCGGTGGCTTCCTTGAAACGCCTTTTGAAGTTCCTGACGCCGAATCCGAATCGCTCGGCCATGTCATTGATCAGCAGCGGCTGATGGAAGTGATCTTCCAGCCACGCCTGAACCCGCAGGATTTCGCCGTCCCCATGGTTCTTCGGCATCGACCACATGACATAGACCGATTGCTCGCTGCGTACGTTGTCGGCCAGCAGGTATTTGCCGCACTTCTGCGCCAGCTCCAGTGATGCGAAGCGGCGGATCAGATGCAGCAACAGGTCCATGGCGGCCGTCGCGCCACCGCAGGTGATCACGCGATTGTCTTCACAGAGGATCTGCGCCTCCTCCAGACAGGCCTCTGAATACCGGCGACGAAAAAAATCGGCAAAGGCCCAGTGCGTGGTGGCACGAACGCCGTCCAGCATTCCCGCCTCTGCGAGCATGAACGCCGCTGTACACATGGAAGCCACGACGGCACCTTGCGCGTGCTGTTGACGCAGCCACGGCCCATAACCGGGAAATGCCGGCAAGGCGTCTTTCAGGGTAAAGAGAAACCCCGGGATCAGCACCAGATCGGTTCGGGTGATGTCGACGATGGATCGGTCCACGCGCAGCGTTTGCCCTCCCCATGCGGCGACATCGGCGCCATCCAGCGAGGCGGCAACCACCTCAAACGGCGCACTGGCGGTATCGGCGAACAGGTTGGCGGCACTGAGCACTTCCAGCGCCAGGGTGGCGCTGGCGGCGGAACATTGATCAGCCAGTAGCAGGGTGACGTGCATGAATCATCCAGATTGCGCTTTTCGCATGAAAAAAGTCATTTGCGCACCTACCTTATCCGATTTCCGCCCCCTAAAGTTCACCGGTCATTCAATCCTCGGCGTACTTATGAATCTCTGGTTCCGACTTATCCTCATGCTGTTCCGTCGCCCATGGCGCAAACCGGTCGACGGCCTGGCCACCACCGTCATCCGCCTGCGCGTCTGGCCGCTCGACCTCGACCTCAACCGCCACGTCACCAATGGCCGCTATTTCACCCTGGCCGACGTAGGCCGCATGGATTTCACGCTGCGCAGCGGCGCCTTTCGAGTAGCCTTGCGCAACAAAGCCGTGCCGATCGTTGGCGATACCTGGGGCAAGTTTCGGCGTGAGCTGAAGCTGTTCGAATCGTTCGAGATTCATACCCGCATACTCGGCTGGGACGATAAATGGAGCTTTATGGAACACCGCTTCGTGAGCAAAGGACGGGTAATCGGCGTCGTCATCATGCGGGGGCTGTTCCGCTCGGCCAAAGGCACGGTTGCACCGGTCGAGTTCGTCCGCGAGCTGGGATTGGCCGAACAGTCACCCGAGATGTCGATGTGGCTGACGGCCTGGTCGCAAAGCTGCGACGACATGAGCCGTCAGCTGCGAGGGGAAGAAGCTAGTTGCTCAACCGCCCTGCTGTCATCGATGAAGGAACAGCAATAACGTCCGCCTGAACCATCTCGGGCTTTGCCTCTGCGCCCTCCCCGTTCAGCGCCTTGTTCATCTTCACCGTATCCAACGCACCGACCCATTTGGCAATGGCCATGGTGCCGACGCCGTTGCCGATGGTGTTGGTGATCGCGCGTGCTTCCGACATGAACCGATCGACGCCCAACAACAGCACCATGCCCGCCACCGGGATGGTGCCGAGGGAGGACAGCGTCGCCGCCAGGATGATGAACCCCGAACCGGTCACCCCCGCCGAGCCTTTGGAGGTGAACATCAGCACCGCCAGCACGATCAACTGGTCCATGAGGGTCAGCGGCGTGTTGGTCGCCTGGGCAATGAAGATCGCGGCGATGGTGTAGTAGATCGCCTGGCCGTCCGGGTTAAAGGTCAAGCCCGAGGGAATGATCATCCCGGCGACGGGTTTGGAAACGCCGGCCTTTTCCATCTTGGAAATCATCTGCGGCAGCACCGATTCCGAAGAGCTGGTGCCCAGTACCGTGAACAGTTCTTCCTTGATGAACTTCAGAAACTTCCACAGGCTGAAACCACTGTAGCGGCAGATCGGCCCGAGCACGAAGATCACGAACACCGCGCAGGTCAGGTACACGCACGCCATCAATTTGCCGAGGGAGAACAGCGAACCGAAGCCGTATTTGCCGATGGTAAAGGCAATCGCCCCGAAGGCACCGATGGGGGCCAGACGCATGACCATGTTGACGATGCGAAACATCCCTTGCATCAGGCTATCCAGCGTGTCGACGAACACTTTTGCGCGCGGCCCGACATGCGCCAGGGCAACACCCAGCAGAATGGAGAACAGCAAGATTTGCAGGACGTTGCCTTTGGCGAAGGCATCCACGATGGTGTCGGGGATGATGTTCATCACAAAGTCCATGAACGACGCATGTTTCACCGCCGTGGTGTAGGTCGCGAGGCTGGACGTATCCAGCGAGGCGACATCGATGTTCATGCCCGCGCCGGGTTTGAACACATCGACCACGACCAGGCCGACCACCAGCGCCAGTGTGGACACCACTTCGAAATAGAGCAGAGCCCGGAAGCCGACACGCCCCAACTCTTTCATGTTCTCCATGCGCGCAATGCCCGTCACCACCGTGAGGAAAATCACCGGGGCAAGCAGCATTTTGATCAGTTTGATGAACGCGTCACCCAAGGGTTTGAGCGCTGCTCCGGTCTCGGGAATGAACACCCCGACAATGGCGCCGAGGATGACCGCGATGAGCACTTGTACGTAGAGTTTGCCAAATATTCTTTTCATGACAGGGCCCTGATTTTTTATTGTTGTCAGGAAATGCCAAGGGACCGGATTCAGCGATCTGCCCCTTGGCGCTGTGCCGCAGTACTACTTTGAATCGGTGGGAAATATCAGCGGTTGATCAACGCAATGACTGCATCGGTGATCTGCCGGGTGGTGGCCGTGCCGCCCAGATCCGGGGTATGCAAACCGCTTTCGGTCACGGCTTCGATGGCCGACATCAGCTGTTTCGCCGCGGCCGCTTCGCCCAGGTGTTCGAGCATCATTGCCGCGGTCCAGAATGTAGCAATCGGGTTGGCCACGCCTTTGCCGGTGATGTCGAAAGCCGAGCCGTGGATCGGTTCGAACATCGAGGGGAATTTGCGCGACGGGTTGAGGTTGGCGGTCGGCGCGATGCCCAGGCTGCCGGACAACGCGGCGGCCAGATCGGACAGGATGTCGGCGTGCAGGTTGGTGGCGACGATCACGTCCAGCGTCGACGGTTTGAGCACCATGCGCGTGGTTACGGCGTCGACCAGTTCCTTGTCGATCTTCACGTCCGGAAAGTCCTTGGCGACTTCGTAGAAGATCTCGTCCCACAACACCATGCCGTGACGCTGAGCGTTGGATTTGGTGACCATGGTCAGGTGCTTGCGCGGACGGCTGCGCGCCAGTTCGAAAGCAAAACGGTGAATGCGCTCGACCCCGGCACGAGTGAACACCGACACTTCGGTGGCGACTTCTTCCGGCAGGCCCCGGTGCACGCGACCGCCGTTGCCGGAGTATTCGCCCTCGGAGTTTTCACGCACCACTACCCAGTCGATCTGATCACCGTTATGCAGCGGGCTTTTCACCCCTGGCAGCACGCGGGCCGGACGCACGTTGGCGTACTGGTCGAAGCCCTGGCAGATCGGCAGCCGCAGGCCCCACAGGGAAATGTGATCCGGCACATTGAGCGCACCGACTGCGCCGAAGAAAATCGCATCGAAGGTTTTCAGTTCTTCCAAGCCACCTTCAGGGATGTAGTAGCCGTTTTTCAGGTAGTTATCCGAGTTCCAGTCGAAGTGTTTGAAGGCCAGTTCGAAGCCAGACTTTTTCGACAAGGCTTGCAGCACCTCGACGCCCGCAGCGATCACTTCCACGCCGATGCCATCACCTGGAACCGCAGCAATTTTGTATGCGCTCATCATCAACTCCACTCTCGTTACGTTCTTGTTGTGCCTGTCGAACGGGGGTGTTCAATCAGGGTGTGAGCGGAGTATATGTAGTGAGCAAATGAGCGTGAGTTACTCCAAATCACTACATAGATGAATTTGAGTTACCAATGAGCCAGACCCTGGATTTGTCTTTTTTCTACCTGCTGGCCAACAAAGGCAGCCTCGCGGCGACGGCTCGAGAGCTGGGTGTGACCCCACCGGCGGTGAGCAAACGCTTGAGCGCGCTGGAAGCACGGCTGGGCATCCGCCTGGTCAACCGCACCACGCGCTCGATGAGCCTGACCTCGGAAGGTGAGCTGTATTTTTCCCATGCCGCGCGCATCCTGACGCAGATCGATGAGGTCGAGCAGCTCATCAGCAGCAGTCGTGCAACGCCGAAAGGCCTGATTCGCGTCAACGCGTCTTTGGGTTTCGGTCGTCGCTACATCGGCCCGGCATTGGGCGCGTTCTTCGCGCAATACCCGGAGGTGGAAATACAACTGGAAATCAGCGATCACCCGCTCGACCTGGCGACCCACGGGTTTGACCTGGGCATTCGTTTCGGCACGCTGCCGGATGCGGCCTTTCATGCGCGCAAGATTGCCTCCAATCGCCGTCTGCTCTGCGCCTCGCCGCTGTACCTAGAAAAGCATGGCGTGCCGCAACGCCTGGCGGATTTACAGCAACACAACTGCATTTTCCTGCGGCAAAACGAAACGCCCTATGGCGTGTGGAGCTTTACCAACGGTGGGCGCACGCAAAACGTCAAAGTGCGTGGCGCGTTAGGCTGCAACGACGGTGAAGTGGCCCTCAATTGGGCGCTGGAAGGTCATGGGATTCTGCTGCGGGCCGAATGGGACATCGCCCGCTACGTGCGCAGTGGCCGCTTGCGCCTGGTGCTGGAGGACCAGACACCGACCCGCGCCGATGTCTATGCCATCTACCCGCAACAGTTACACCTGTCGGCGCGAGTGCGCAGCCTGATCGATTTTCTGGTCGAGCGTTTCAAGCACATCGATCACCTGGATGAACCGGAATCTGTGCTCGACTGAACGGCGCTACGACAGATTGAGCGCCACGGCGGCGCGGATCAGCGCCTTCAAGGCCGTTTCATCAATCCGGTCGCCCTCATGAATATCGATGGCACGCCGGGTGTTGCCATCGAGGCTGGCGTTGAACAGTCCTGAAGGGTCTTCCAGCGAGGCGCCCTTGGCGAACGTCATCTTCACGGCATTCTTGTACGTCTCGCCGGTGCAGATGATGCCGGCATGGGACCACACCGGAACGCCCCGCCACTTCAACTCCTCGACCACTTCGGGGTCGGCTTGCTTGATGAGCGCTCGAACCCGAGCAAGCGTCTCGCCCCGCCAATCATCCAGTGCCTTGATTTTCGCCTCGATCAGCGCAGAGGCAGAGCCTTGCCCCTCAGTGTCCTTAGATCCAGCCGTCTCCTTGCTCATAGTGGCTATCCCTCTTCATAATGATTGTCGCTCGCCTGCCTCTTGAGTATCGCTGACAGGACTACAACGCAGGCGTTGCAGTTTGACCCACAACGGGTCGTTTGCCTTCAAATCTCCGATGGATGCAACTTGTGCACTCACGGAATAGCAAAACAAGGACGTAACAACAGTGGAAAAGGAAATCATCTTGATGCGTCATGGCCAGCCAGATCTGGCCGTGCAAGACAAAGTTTCAGCGCGCGATATGAAACGCTGGATCGAGCAATACGACCTGTCAGAAATCATCGACCAACCCGCTCCACAATCGAGTGTGGCGCTGGCGCGTACCGCCAGAATGATCGTGTCGAGCAGTGCGCCCCGGGCGCTGACGTCGGTTCGAGCGCTAGGCCTTCAAGCCAGCCTTGTCGATGATATGTTCTGCGAAGCGCAACTGCCCCATGGACGATGGTCACTGCCGCGCCTTTCACCATTTACGTGGGCATTCATTCTTCGTGTTTTATGGTTGTGCGGTTTCTCGGGGAAGGTCGAGTCTGCCAGTAAGGCCAGAATGCGCGCCAATACGGCCGCTCAACGGCTTCAATCCCTTGCCGACGAAGGGCCCGTTTTACTGCTCGGTCATGGAATAATGAATCGAATGATTGCCAAGCACCTGGAGGCTACCGGATGGATTCGCCATACCAGCAATGGTAACCGGTACTGGAGCGCGACGGCCTATCGTATGAAACCGCGTTAAGGTACGACGACAGCCCACAGACTGAATCCCGGCGCCCTGGCTGGTGGTCAAATAGGAGCTAATATTCATCTGTATTCCCCTGCAAAGGACTGCAATCATGAGCCGGCTCGAGTTACTGACCAAATGGAATCGCATGATCGTGCGGTTGCAGATCGAGCACGAAATCAGTGCCCGAGATTTCGAGAAGTTCAGCTGGAAACTGGGCATCCCTTGCGTGGTGTTGTCGGCGATAGTCAGCGCCAGCGTCTTTGGTTCAATCAGTGACTCATCGCCAGCATGGCTCCAATATGCAGCCGGCATCCTTTCACTGCTGACCCTGGTGCTGAGTTCAGTGCAGACCTTCCTGAACTTTGATACCCGGGCTGCCGGGCACAAAGACACCTCCGAGAAGCTCGGTGCGATGTCTCGCGAGATTCAGGACGAAATCGCCAGCGGCAAGGACGAAGCTATCCTGGGGCCAATCGTGCTGGACATCCGCAAGCGCATTGATTCGATTCTTCTGGATGCCCCGACCTTACCCAAGTCAACCATAAGGAGACTGGGTGATGTTCGCATCCACCCGGAGTCACAGCCAGAAGAGCAGGAGATCGTCCCGGCTTGAATAGAGGCCCGATGCCGGTCCGCGACATCGTGACAGGAGGCGTTTGAGATGCAACTCATCACGTTGAAAATCGACAAACCGGAAGCGACGAATTTCATTTTTGGTCAGACGCACTTCATCAAGTCCGTTGAAGACCTCCACGAAGCGTTGATAAACGCCGTGCCAGGCATCCAGTTTGGCGTGGCTTTTTGTGAAGCCTCCGGCAAATGCCTGGTGCGATGGTCTGGCACCAATACCGCCATGATCGAGCTGGCCCAGAAAAACGCGCAAGCCATTGCCGCCGGCCACAGCTTCATCATTTTCCTCGGCGACGGTTTCTATCCGCTGAACGTGTTGAACGCCGTCAAAATGGTGCCAGAGGTGTGCCGCATTTTTTGTGCAACAGCCAATCCAACCGAAGTGATTCTTGCCGAGACGGAACAGGGACGCGCGATCCTGGGCGTCGTGGATGGCTTCTGTGCCAATGGCATTGAAGGCGACGAAGACATCCTGTGGCGCAAGAATTTGTTGCGGCAGATTGGCTACAAGCAGTGAAACACGTTTCGCTGCTGAGCTAACGATGGGCTGCCGCCGTCGACAGCCTCACCTGCCGGAATTCTGCACGAGTTGCTCAACGAAGAACTCCACGTGCCCTCTCGGATGAGTCGGCAATGGCCAGCTGTCGACGTTGTGCGCAAGGGCCTGGAAAGCTTGAGCGCACCTGGAGCGCGGGAAGGCTTCAAACACTGCACGTCCCTTCTGCACGGCTTTGTGCGCACTGTCGTCGTTCGGCACCGCGCCGACGTATTGCAGCGAGACATCCAGGAACATTTCGGTAATCTTTTCCAGCTTGGCAAACAGATTGCGACCTTCCGCCGGGCTGCCCGTCATGTTGGCCAGCACGCGAAAACGCTGCAGACCGTAGTTCAGGTTGAGCAATTTGATCAGCCCGTAGGCGCCGCTGATCGAGGTGGGTTCATCGCACACCACCACCAGCACTTCCTGAGACGCGCGGATGAAGTTGATCACTGAGCCACCGATACCGGCGGCCGTATCGATGATCAGCACATCCAGTTTGTCGCCGATATCGCTAAAGGCCTGGATCAGCGCGCGGTATTGCGCAGGCTCCAGATGAGTCATGTTCTGCAAACCAGAAGAGGCCGGGGCCACACGAATGCCTCCAGGCCCTGGCATGAGTGCCTCGGACAGCTCGCAACGCCCTTCGAGAACATCGGCCAGTGTGTAGCGCGGGGTCAGCCCCAGCAGAATATCGATATTCGCCAGTCCAAGGTCGGCGTCCAGCAGTACGACGCGCCGCCCCATTTTCGCCAACGCCAACGAGAGGTTAACCGCCACCGTGGTCTTGCCCACGCCACCCTTGCCGCCAGTCACAGCGATAACTTGCACGCAATGCACATCATCCATTTGTCTTTCCCTTCCCTGCGCATCGTGTGCCACTACGTAATGGCTACCATCCAGATGCCGGAAGAATAGCTGAAAAGCGCGCAATAGCTGCCTTGTCTCCCGACGAGAGGCATTTCGCCAGCCTCCATTGAATCGTTTCAACGAAAATGCCGACAGAAACCACCAAATGGCTAAATCCACACATCATTGATTGCGGTTCTTTTCCCGGCCTGATCACCGGTGTTCAGCACACCACGCGGTTCGATCAGCAACAACTTCACCTCGCGTTCAGCGTAAGGCTTGTGTTCGACGCCCTTGGGGACGACGTACATTTCTCCCTGCCCGACCACGACCGCCCCCTCTCGAAAATCGATGCGAAGCTTGCCTTCAAGGACGATGAAGGCTTCATCGGTATCGGCATGGGAATGCCAGACAAAATCGCCTTCGATTTTCACCACTTTGAACTGATAGTCGTTCATTTCGGCAATCACCTTGGGCGCCCATAGCTCGCTGAACAAGGCATATTTTTCGGCAAAGTTAATCGCGGTGCAGACCTGGGAATTCATTTAAGTCACCCTCATTGGACAAGATATCGAGCCCTGACTTTAGGGATGACCTAACGTTGCGTATTGCACGATTGTGCAAGTCGACCGGGGCCATTCTCAAGCAAGGCCCAACCTCTTCAGCCATCGGCCGGGTGAAACGCCATAGGTCTGGACGAATTGACGCGTCATGTGGCTTTGGTCGAAAAAACCTGCGCATACGGCCGCCTCTGCCATCGAATGGCCCCCAATCATCAATGCTCTTGCCAGGTCGAGCCGGCGTTGGGTCATGTACCGATAGGGGCTCGTACCGTACAGCGCACGAAAGTCGCGGCTCAGGCTCCAGCGATCGCGGCCACTCGCTTGCGATAACTCATCCAGGGTAATGACCCGATCCAGCGAGTCATGAATCAGCGCACGCGCGCGCTCGGCCGCTGCAAAATCAAACGACTTGCGCCGCCCACGCTGGCCAGAGAGCGTGTCCAGCGCCTGCGCGAGATCATAAATAGCATCGTCTTCTTCCAGGGGCTCGATGCAAGCGTCGAGGTTTTGCAGCAGCACCTGGGTTGCGGCACCCAGCCGTGGGTCGCTCGATAAGCCCCCCTCGATAAATGGCAACGGCTTGCCGCCCAGCACCTGCTGAATCAAGGCCGGTTCGATGTAGATCATCCGGTAATGAAAACCTGCTTCGGTACCGGCCTCACCGTCATGCACCTCGTCCGGGTGCAAGACGATGGTTTTACCGGGCAGGCTGTGGCGTTGGGATTTGCGGTACTGGAAACTTTGCACACCCGACAGCGTTCGCCCGATGGCGTAAGTATCGTGGCGATGCGGCGTAAAGCCATGGCCGCCAAAAAAGGCTTCGATGCGCTCCATCTTCAACGGCTGCGCCGAGCGCTTGACCCAATCCTTGTTGCCCTTGGTCTTAGTCATGTCCCTGTACCACTCGAATGATGTCAGTACGTTACCAGTGCGAGCGTCTGCTGTCCCAGGCTCGTCACCCGCCTGGATCGGGCCTCTCAGCGTAGCCGTCAAATTTGTCTGTTCCCCTCGTGAACCAGTTTTGAGACCCGCAGTCATAGCCGTGCCGTAAAAGACGCTCGCCCAAAGAAGCGCTCATGCGGTTATTGCTCATCTTTATCCCACCCTTATCGTCGTCAACTCATCAGAGCTGTCTGTTCATGCGCCCGACTGTCCGCTGCTGCCGCTTTATTTCGCTGTGCCTGATGCCTTTGTTTCCGCTGTTCACCAGCCCCGCCCATGCCAGTGGGGAACGGCAGCTGGTGGAAGTCATTAACGACTATCGCGCCGATCCCGATCGTTGCGCAGGGCGTGCGGTCAGGCCGTTACGGCCGCTGGCGCTGAAATCGGACTTGTCCTTGCCGATCGGCTATGGCGGTGGCTTACGGGAGGGGTTGAAGGCTAACGGCTATCAGGCGGTGACGGTGCGGACCATCCGTCTGGTCGGCGCGCAGGACGCCGATGAGGCGTTCGACATGCTTCAGAGCGATTACTGTGGGGCGCTGCTCGATACCCAATACGCCGACATCGGCGTCACTCGTGCCCGCAGTGAATGGCGAGTGGTACTGGCACAACCGGTGCTCGATGGGCGTATCGGCGATTCACGCGCTGCGGGCAAGACGTTGCTGGCGCAGGTCAATGCGGCACGGGCCAGGCCACGTATGTGTGGGCGCCAACGCTTTGCCGCCGCGCGCCCATTAACCTGGAACGCCGCCCTGGGCGCCGCCGCGCAAGGCCACAGCAAGGCAATGGCCTACGGCAACTACTTCGCCCACCAGGACCCCGACGGCGATATGCCGGCGGATCGCGCCAGAGCCGCCGGTTACCGCGGCCGGCAGATCGGCGAGAACATCGCCGCCGGGCAAGGCTCGCCCAGCCAGGCGATGTCCGGCTGGCTGGCCAGCCCCGGGCATTGCGCCAACCTGATGAATCCGATGTTTACCCAGGTCGGCGCGGCGTATGCCAGCGATTCGCGCAGCAATAAAGGGGTTTATTGGACGATGCTGTTTGGCGCGCCTTGAGTGAGGGTTTCGAACCGTCCATAGAAAATGGCTGGCGCTGGGGTCAGTCAGTTAGGGGCTTGAACACCGCAGACTTGTGTGGCGAGGGGGCTTGCCCCCGTTGGGTTGCGAAGCGGCCCCAAAACCTGCGATCGCGGTATATCAGGTACACCGCATGCAACGGTTTTACGACTGCTGCGCAGCCGAACGGGGGCAAGCCCCCTCGCCACACAGGCTCGCTTCCACAAGTTTGCGCCTACTTCAAGTCGAGACAGTAGGTGTAGTAACCCGTATCGCGCACATAGCCCAATGACTCATACAACCGTTGCGCAAGGTGATTGTCCGTGGCCGTTTCCAGCACCATGCCCTTGGCGCCGGTCAACAGCGCAAAGGCTCGGGCGGTGTTCATCAGCAACGTCCCTACCCCTCTGCCGCGGGCGGCAGGTGTGGTGAAGAGGTCGTTGAGCAGCCAGGTGCGGTGGGCGTCGATGGAGGAGAACGTCGGGTATAACTGGACAAAGCCGAGCGCTTCGCCCGTGGAGTCCTCGGCGAAGAAAATCACCGATTCGTCCCTGGCGATGCGCTCTGCGATGAAAGCGCGAGACTGCATCAGGTTCGAGGGCTGGCCGTAAAAGCCTCGATAGGCGTCGAAGAGGCTGGCGACTTTATCGATGTGGGTTGCATCAACGCGCAGGACCTGGACGGCCATGTGGGTGGTCTCCGAACAGATGAGTTACTTCGGTTGCGCCACGGTGCGCAAATAAGGTTTCAGCGTCTTGAAGCCATCCGGGTATTTCTTCCTGGCGTCCTCATCGGAGACCGAAGTGGGAATGATGACGTCCTCGCCCGGACGCCAGTTCACCGGCGTGGCAACGGTGTGCTTGGCGTTCAGTTGCAGAGAATCGAGCAGACGCAGCACTTCATCGAAGTTGCGCCCGGCACTCATCGGGTAGATCAGCATCGCCTTGACCTTTTTGTCCGGGCCGATGATGAACACAGAACGCACCGTGGCGTTGTCCACGGCAGTCCGTGCGCCGCCACTGGCATTCGGATGAATCATGTCGTAGAGCTTCGCCACCACCAGGTTCTCGTCGCCGATCATGGGGTAGTTGACCGCATGCCCCTGGGTCTCTTCGATGTCTTTGGCCCAGGTCTTATGGTTACTGACAGGGTCGACACTGAGCCCGACAATTTTGGTGTTGCGCTTATCGAACTCTGGCTTGAGCCCCGCCATGTAGCCAAGTTCAGTGGTGCACACCGGGGTGAAATCCTTGGGGTGCGAGAACAGAATCGCCCACTTGTCACCGATCCACTCATGGAAATGCAACGGGCCTTCAGTGCTTTCAGCGGTAAAGTCCGGTGCTTCGTCGCCAATACGGATTGCCATGTTCGTTCTCCTTACTGTTGAGTCGTAGGGAAGTCGCCGGAGCGCTGGCTGCTGTTCCGGCGGCATTCGGTGTCTGTGTTAAATCGTCAACGCGGATCAGTATAGGAGACGCTCGAGGACCCGGTAGTTAGCCCCGCGCCCCCTGCCCCCTTTGATGACCGGGCATTCAAGCCTGCGAACTGCGCTCGACCGACACCGCAAGCGCAGATGTCCTGGCCAGCCAGTAATAGAGCATGCCCGGCACCACCAGCCCGACGATCCAGGAAATATCGACACCACCGAGCTGCGCGACCATTGGTCCGGAGTAGAAGTGAGTGTCGACAAAAGGCAGCTGGACCAACACACCGAGCACATACACGCTGATCCCCAACACATTCCAACGGCCATAACGCCCCGCCGGGTCGGACAACGCCGGAATGTCATAGCGCTCCTTGTTGATGAAGTAGTAATCCACCAGGTTGATCGCGCTCCACGGCGTGAAGAACGTCAGCAGAAAGAGGATGAAGTACTTGAACGTGCTCAGGAACGAGTACTGCCCCAGCAGCGCGAGCGTGGTGGACGCGCCGACAATCACCAGCACAAACAGCATGCGTTTACCGGCGGATATTTCGAAGCCACGACGAAAGCCACTGATGATGGTGGCCACGCACATGAAGCTGCCATAAGCGTTGAGGGTCGACACCGTGACCTTGCCGAACACCACGCTCAAGTACAGCAGGGAGGCCATCACCCCGGTACTGCCCAACCCGACGATGGTGGCGACCTCATGTCCACGAAAATTTGCGCCCGCCAACGCAGCGGCGAACACTCCCAGCACCATGGAAGCCTGGGCCCCCACCACCGTCCCCAGGCCTACGGCAGTGAACGTCTTCCAGGACGAGGTCTTGCTCGGCAGGTAGCGTGAGTAGTCGGCCACATAAGGGCCGAACGCAATCTGCCAGGATGCGGAAAGAGACACCGCCAGCAAGAAAGTACTCCAGCCGAAATGGCGGTTTTCCAGCAACAGACCGATGTCGTTGAGCGTCATCAACCGGGTAAACAGATAGACGAAGGCGATGATGCCCAGCACGCTCGCCACCCTGCCCACCAGATGGATGACCCGATAACCGAAGAGGGTCAGAAACGCGATGCAGGAGGCGAAAATCAGGATGCCGGCGCTGTCGCTGACATGGACCAACTGGGCAATCGCCTGCCCCGACAGTACCGCGCCGGTGGCGCTGAAGCCGAGGTACATCAGGCACACCAGCACAATCGGAATCGCCGCCCCATAGACCCCGAACTGCACACGACTGGAGATCATCTGCGGCAGCCCGAGCTTGGGTCCTTGTGCAGCGTGCAGTGCCACCACCGCGCCGCCGAGCAACTGGCCGATCAGCAAACCAATGAGTGACCAGAACACATCGCCACCCAGCACCACGGCCAGCGCGCCAGTCACAATCGCCGTGATCTGCAGATTGGCGCCGAGCCACAGGGTGAACTGGCTGTAGAGGCTGCCATGACGCTCCGCCTCGGGGATGTAATCGATCGAGCGTGTCTCGATCAAGGGACTTCGCTGCTGGGTATCGCTGACCTTGGTCATTTTTTGTGTTCTCTTCTTATTGAGGTAGACGCTAATGCCAGTGAGCCAAAGTGCAGAACCTGTGGGAGCGAGGCTTTCGTCGCTCAAATTTCTTAACTCACCGGCATTGGGCGTGCTTTTATTTCTGTTGTTCAGTTACCGCCCACTTCTATCGAGCCAACAACCGAGTCTAGACATAACTACTCGGCAGCGTCGCATTAGCGCGGTCGCCAACGAGATTGCATTAAGGCATCAGATCCAACGGCATCACCTGCCCTTTCGTTCGCTCGTCATACCAATGCTGCAGCACATCGGGTAAGCGGCCTTTCCAATCCGACGCGTTGGTGTAGTAACGGGCTCGGGAATTGTTCTGCTCATCGAACACCAGCAGCACTAGCCAAAATCGAACGTCCGCTGTACGCATGAGGATGGCGGCGTTGGTATTGCCCAGCCCGCGTACCCACATTTCAGTCACTTCGGCGCCCGGCAGGTCATTCGACTCATCGCCGATCAGCCTGGAACTGCTGCTGTCCACCAGCGTCTGGTAATCGTCCTTGAGCAATTGCCGCAATGCATCGTCTTCTTCCTGTGTACGCGCCAACCCCAGACTCAGTAAATCGTTGTCCAGAACCAAGGGCTGTTCCGACGCGATATAGCGCCCCGCATAGAACACGCCCATGCCAGCACCACAATCGGCATCGGCGCCGTCCTGGGTGACATCAAGCACGCCGTTGATGGCTTGGAAGGTCAACGCGCATGCACCTTCGACGTAATGCGCCTGAGTGCCGTCGAGTTTGGCGATGCCATCCAGGTCGCCAGAGTTGGCGCCGCTCGCGGCAGAAACTTCGAAGACGAGATGAGTCGAATCCCGGCGCTTTGTCTTCAACTCGGCTCCCGTCGAAACGCCCCAGGGAATACGCTGCCAAGTGGCGTCCCAGGTAAACGGAATGGCCGCGTGCTCGAGTTCAGTGATGCGCATCAGGTACTGCTGGCGCAGGCAATCGATTTGGTCTGCGCAGCGATTACGTTGTTTCAACCACTGACGCTGGTCTGCTTTTAACGCTTCAGGGGCGGTGACTTTTTCCAGCGTCGAGCGCCAGACCGCTCCCAGTTTTTGATCCAGCTTCGACGTGTAAGCGTCGGCGCAAATGGCTTTTTCACTGGAGCTGGCGGCGCTGGTGCAATCGAAGCTACTGGCATGGGCTGCGGCAGAGAATGCGAGAAACCCCAGCAGTAAAGCGCGGCGAGCGTTAGAGCAGAACAAGGTCGGGGGCATGGGTAGATTCCATTCTTTGAGCGCGCCAGTATGCCGAGACAAACGTGAAAAGGCGCTTGTTTTGGTATAGCTCGCTCGCCACAAATCTCGCAGGAAGCGTAAAGTCACGTTCATTCTCCAGGAGCAAAACATGACTGATCCGTCGCCTCCACCACCGCGGGAAATTTATCTCTCGCAGACATCCGACCGGGATCTGTTCAATCGCATCGCCAGTGAATTGGCACGAGGGCTGGGCGGGACCTGGACGGCACAGATCAATGGGTTGGACCAGCGTTATTGGGACCTGGCCGTCGAGGGGCAGACGATTACGCTGCATCTGGAACACTACCTGGGGATCATGCTGCTGGTGGAGGACGCGGATCCGGACTGGATTGCGTCGGAGCGTTTTCAGGCGGTGGTGCGGCGGCTACAGACGGATTGAACAAAAAACGGGCGCCATGATCGGCGCCCGTTTCATTTGAAGCGAGAGGGAAATACATCCAGTAACCACCGATGCTTTCAGATATTGATTTCGCTGGCCGGCACGACATCGATCCGCGCCACGGAACCGGTCAGATGCGCCAGATCCTTGTTGTGTTCGTTGATGATGTCTTCGGCGCTCATCGTGCCATTGTCGATTGTGGAATGAGCATCGGACGCCAGCACCACGTCATAGCCTCGCGATAATGCCTCGCGGACCGTGGCGTTGACGCAGTAGTCGCTTTGCAGGCCGCAGATAATCAGGCGGTCGACGTCCAGCTCTTGCAGATGTTCATGCAGGTGGGTCTGGTAGAACGAATCCGGGGTGGTCTTGCGCACGCGCAGGTCTTGGGGTGAGGTCTTCAGGCCCTCGGCCAGTTGCCAGCCTTCGGCGCCGTATTGCAGCAGGTCGCCCTCTTCTTCGTGCTGGATCAGGATGACCGGAATATTGGCGGTTCGGGCTTTGGTGCTGAGGCCGTTGATGGTGTCGATGACGCGCTGTATGTCGAAGCATTCATACTCGCCGGTGCACAGCGCGCGTTGGACATCGATGATCAGGAGTGCGGTGCTCATGGCTTCCTTCCTTAGACAGGTCGCTGGAACGATGGATTTCAACTCCCTTCTAGCCTATGTAGCCGGTGTAGCAGCTGTCGAGCTTGCGAGGCTGCGTTCGAGCGCGCAGCGCTCGCCATATCAGCGAATGCGGTTGCCCGAATGAACGTGGCTAACCGACTTTACGACTGCTACCCGGGATCGAGGCCACCCAGGGAGTCGGGGTGGCCGATGATCGCCTGTTTCAGTAACCGAGCGACAGCCCGGTATTGCGCCGTGGGTCGTTCGCCCCATAGAACCGGTTCTTGCCCACGGGTTTGCCTTCCAGCGAAGGCGCACCTACCAGAATAGCTGCAATATGGTTGGGGTCCTGCGGGCCGGCAAACTTGTGGCCCCAACTTTCGAGCATCTTCTTGGTGTCCGGGCTGGTGGCGAAGTTCTCCAGGTTGGTTTCTTCCGGCAGCCATTGCTGATGGAAACGCGGCGCATCCACCGCTTCCTGGATGTTCATGCCGTAGTCGATCACGTTGAGCATGGTCAGCAGGGTTGCGGTGATGATGCGACTGCCACCGGGGGTGCCGACGACCATGACGACTTTGCCATCCTTGGTGACGATGGTCGGGCTCATGGACGACAGCGGTGCCTTGCCGGGGGCGATGGCGTTGGCCTCCCCTTGTACAAGGCCGTACATGTTCGGCACGCCGATTTTCGAGGTGAAGTCGTCCATTTCATCATTGAGGATGACCCCGGTTTTGCTCGCCATCACGCCGGCGCCGAACCAGTCGTTGAGGGTGTAGGTCACCGATACCGCGTTGCCCCATTTGTCGACGATCGAGTAATGGGTGGTGTTACTGCCTTCGTGGGGCGCTACGCCAGGTTTGAGCTCGCGGGACACGCCGGCCTTTTGCGGATCGATGGCGGCGCGGATTTTGGTCGCGTAGTTTTTATCCAGCAAATGGGCGATCGGATTTTTCACGAAGTCCGGGTCGCCGAGGTAGCTGTTGCGGTCCACATACGCGTGGCGCATCGCTTCGATCTGGTAGTGCATGGCCTGGGCCGAGCGGTAGCCGAGGTCTTTCATCGGGTAGCCGTCGAGGATGTTCATGATCTCGCAGATCACCACACCGCCGGAGCTTGGCGGCGGCGCCGAGACCACGTGGTAGCCGCGGTAGTCGCACTCGATGGGTGCCAGTTCGCGGGTCTGGTATTTGTCGAGGTCGGCCTGGGTGATGATGCCCTTGTTGGCCTGGCTGGAGGTGACAATAGCGTCGGCCACCCAGCCTTTATAGAAACCGTCGGCGCCCTTCTCGGAAATTTCCCGCAGGGTTTTGCTCAAGTCTTTTTGCACGAGTTTCTGCCCGACCTGCATCGGCTCGCCATTGCTCAGGAAGATCGAGCCCGAGTCGCGCATGTCTTTCTTGAAGACGTCTGTGGCGTACTCCAGCAAATCGACATCGCCCTGCTCCAGCACAAAACCGTCTTCGGCAAGTTTGATCGCCGGGGCGATCACTTCCTTGCGAGGTTTGGTGCCGAATTTCTTCAGCGCCAGCTCCATGCCAGACACGGTGCCTGGCACGCCGACGGCCAAGTGGCCGCGGGTGCTGAGATCAGGGATGACGTTGCCCTGCTTGTCGAGGTACATGTCGGCCGTGGCGGCCAGCGGCGCTTTTTCACGGAAGTCGAGGAAGGTCTTGCGCCCGTCCGCCAATTGAATCGTCATGAAACCGCCGCCGCCCAGGTTGCCTGCAGCGGGGTACACCACCGCCAGCGCATAACCCACCGCAACCGCTGCATCGACGGCGTTGCCGCCATTCTTGAGGACATCGACGCCGACGTGACTGGCCAGATGTTGGGCGGTGACGACCATGCCATTTTCGGCCGCGACCGGTGCAACGGAGGCCGCATGAGCCATCAGACAGCTCAGCGCCAATGAGGTCGCCATGAGCGATTTGGCAAAAGGTTCAAACTTCATGGGTCGGTCTCTTTTTTGTTTTTAGGCTCTGTGGAAAAACAGAGGGAACGGTTCAAAAGCAGTTGGCAAGTATGGCTGCTATTGCGTATTGCGCCTCCCCGGCGAGGCAGTATGCTGGGCCCCTGTTCAGCACGTGTGCGGAGTCCGCCGGCATGACCTACACATTTACCACCCTGGCGTCGCCGGTCGGCGAGTTGAAGCTGGTCGCGAAAGGCACGCGTCTGGCGGCCATCCTCTGGGAAAACGACAAACCAGGTCGGGTAAGACTGGGGCCGATGAGTGAAGCGGCGGACAACCCGATCCTGATACGCGCCGCACAGCAGTTGCGGGAATACTTTGCCGGCACGCGTAATCATTTCGAGCTGGAACTGGACTTTGCCGGGACGGACTTTCAGAAGCAGGTGTGGCAGGCATTGCTGACGATTCCGTTTGGCGAGACGCGCAGCTACAGCGAGATAGCCCGGCAGATCGGCAATCCCAGCGCGGTTCGGGCGGTGGGTGCGGCCAACGGCAAAAATCCGATATCGATTGTCGCGCCGTGTCATCGGGTGATTGGGGCGTCGGGGAAATTGACGGGGTTTGCCGGGGGGCTTGAGGCCAAAGAGCGGTTGCTGACGCTGGAGGGCTGTGAATGGTCGGGGGCCGGCAGGATGGGTGATTTGTTTTGACTGAATGGGCTCTCTTGTGGCGAGGGGGCTTGCCCCCGTTGGGCTGCGAAGCGGCCCTAAACCCGATCACCACGGTAAATCAGGCATACCGCATTCACAGGCTTGGCGACTGCTGCGCAGCCGAACGGGGGCAAGCCCCCTCGCCACAATAATCCGCGCGGCCCGACCGACACGAACAACCTGACTTATTCATTCTCCAGTGCAAACGCCTCGACAATCTGCTCAATCACCGCCCGCACCCGCGCGGTGTGGCGCAGGTCCGCATGGGTCACCAGCCACACTTCATACGGCAGCGGACGTGTGCGTTCCGGCCAGAGCCTGACCAGCCCATCGCGCTCGCCCATGTACACCGGGATCTCCCCCACCCCGAGACCTGCGGCAATCGAACGACGCACCAGCAGGCTGGAACTCAGGCTGGCGACAATCCGCCCACGGCTCAGGGGTTCCGAGACCAGGGTCATGTTCTTGTTGCCCTGCAAGTACGGCTGATACACCACCAGATCATGCCCCTCGAAGGCCGAGCCCGGTTGCGGCATGCCGTTGGCCTCGACATAACTTCGCGAGGCGAACAGCCCCACCGGCCAGCGCGCGATGCGCCGGGCGATCAGGTCGGGGTTGTCCGGCCGGGTGTTGCGCACGGCGATGTCGGCTTCACGCTTGGCCAGGCTGAGGATTTGCGTGGAGGCGTCCAACTGCACTCGCACGTCGGGGTGCACTGCATGCAAACGAGCGATGGCCGGGATCAGAAAATCGATGGCCAGAGAATCGGTAGTGCTGACGCGCACATTGCCGATCAATCGTTCGTCGAGGCCCTGAATCTGCCGCTCCAGCTCAAATGCCGAGTGCTCCATCTTTTCCACGGATTGCAACGCCGCTTCGCCGACCGCTGTCAGCGCATAGCCCTCGGAGGTGCGCAGAAACAAAGTCGCATTCAACGATTTTTCCAGCGCGGCGATACGCCGGCCGACGGTCGCTTGATCGACCTTCAGCACCCGCGCTGCACCGCGTAAGGTCGATTCTCGACATACCGCCAAAAACACTCGCGCATCATCCCAATTCATAGCGTTTCCTGCAGCGATGCATATACGCATCATCGTAGCGCGAAATCGCTGCAATATTGCACCAGCGTTCCTCGATATGCTTGAGGCCAAGCACAAATTCACAGGACCGCTCCCATGCACAGCACATCCCTCGACACTGGGCGCAGCGCGATCTGGCTGCCGATCTTCGCCGGTCTCTGCGCCAGCCTGGTCAGTATTGGTCTGGCGCGTTTTGCCTACACGCCGTTGATACCATCGTTGATTCAGGCCCAGTGGTTTTCCGCCAGCGACGTGGTGTACCTCGGCGCCGCCAATCTGGTGGGCTACTTGATCGGCGCACTGCTCGGCCATCCGCTGGCCCGTCGCACATCCAACAAAACCGCTTTGCGGCTGATGATGCTGGCGGTGACACTGGCGTTTTTTGCCTGTGCCTTTCCGTTATCGGTGAGCTGGTTCTTCGGTTGGCGATTGCTGTCGGGGATTGCCGGTGGCGCGATCATGGTGCTGGTGGCGGCGACCGTGTTGCCCCATGTGCCCGCCTCGCGCCGAGGCCTGGCCAGCGGTGCGATTTTCCTGGGCATCGGCTTGGGGATTGCCGGCTCAGGCACCCTCGTTCCGCCGCTGCTGAGCCTTGGCTTACAGAACACTTGGCTTGGGCTCGGCGCCTTGGCCTTGATTCTGACCGCCGCCAGCTGGTTTGGCTGGCCGTCATCCGTTGCCAATGAAACGGCTGCACCGCACGCTCAGCACACCAAATCGCCGTTTGATCCCAACCTTTATCTGCTGTTTGCACAGTACGCGTTCATGGCTGCCGGGCTGGTGCCAGCCATGGTGTTTCTGGTGGATTACGTGGCGCGCGGCCTCGGTGCCGGGCCCCATGTCGGTGCACTGATCTGGGTGATGTACGGCCTGGGCGCGATAGTCGGGCCGGTGAGTTATGGCTTTCTGGCCGATCAACTGGGGGCGAAGCTGAGCATCCGCCTGGTACTGGTGGTGCAGGCGATTGCCGTCGGCCTGCTGGCTATATCGAGTTCGTTCACCGCCCTGGCCCTGCTGGCAGTGATCCTCGGTTCGTTCCCGCCGGGCATCGTGCCGCTGGCGCTGGCCCGGGTGCATGAGCTGGTACCGCAACACCATCAACAGCAAGTGGCCTGGAGCCGCGCCACGGTTTCATTCGCAACCTTTCAGGCCATCGCCGGGTTTGCCTACTCGGCGCTGTTCAACGCCAGCGGCGGTCATCACGGGTTACTGTTCGTCATCGCGGCCGGGGCCATCGTCGTCGCGCTCGTGCTGGAACAGGCCTTGCGCTTGTTGAAGCTAAAGGACCGGATGATGCCGATGAGTTGTTCATGATCGCGCAACACAAGTTTGCGGCTATCGATAACCACGCGCCTGCACGTTGAACAACTGCGCATAACGCCCACCCGCCGCGACCAGGCTGTCGTGATCACCCCGCTCAAGGATCGCGCCCTGGTCCAGCACGATGATGTGGTCGGCATTGCGTACGCTGGAGAAGCGGTGAGATATCAGCAACGTCATGCGCCCTTCAGTGTGTTGGCTGAAATGCTCGAACACCGCAGCCTCCGCCGCCGGGTCCAGGGCTGAGGTCGGTTCATCCAGAATCAGGATATCGGCGTCGCGGCGCATGTAAGCGCGAGACAAGGCAATCTTTTGCCATTGCCCACCGGACAGCTCTTGCCCACCGGCAAACCATCGCCCTAACTGCGTGGCATAACCACGATCCAGACGCTCGATGAAGGGCGCAGCCATACCCTCGGCGGCCGCTTGCTGCCAACGGGTTTCATCGTTGAAAGCCAGGGTGTCGCCGACACCAATGTTCTCGCCGACGGAGAACTGGTAGCGAATGTAGTCCTGGAAGATCACGCCGATGCGCCGTCTCAGCGCCTCTTCTTCCCAGGCCTGCAAATCACTGCCATCCAACAGAATGCGGCCCTGATCAGGGCGATACAGCCGCGTCAGCAACTTGATCAGCGTGGTTTTGCCCGAGCCGTTTTCCCCCACCAGCGCAACACTGTGTCCGGGCAACAGGTGCAGATCGATGCCCTGCAAAGCAGCGCGGCTCGCCCCCGGATAACGAAAACCGACACTCTCGAAACGCAACCCATCGCCGGGCACCGCACCCACGGTAAGGCTTCCGGCATCGGCCACCACCGGCTCAGCCAAATACTCATAGAGGCTCGACAGGTAAAGGCCATCTTCATAGAGACCGCTGATCGCGCTCAAGCTGCTGCTCACCGCCGTCTGCCCCTGCTTGAACAGCACCAGGTACATGGTCATTTGCCCGAGGCTGATGCTGCCGTGAACGGTATCGACCACGACCCACGCATAGGCCAGATAAAACGCCGCGGTGCCCAGCAGTCCCAGCACAAATCCCCAGCCATCGCGACGCAATGTCAGGCGCCGGTCTTCGGCGTAGAGACGAGCAAACGTGTCCCGATAACGCTGCAACAACAGCGGCGCGAAGCCGAACAGCTTCACCTCTTTGATGTAGCCCTCATGGGAGAGCAGTGTCTCGATGTAGTTCTGCTGCCGACTCTCCGGTGCCCGGCGCGTGAACAGCCGAAAGGCATCCCCGGAAAAGTGCGCTTCGGCAAAGAACACCGGCAACGCCCCGACCACCAGCAACACCAGCGCCCAAGGCGAAAAATGCACCAGCAACACACCGAAGCTGATCAACACGATGAGGTTCTGGATCAGCCCCAGCGACTTCATCACCAGCGCCAACGGCCGGGTCGATGCCTCGCGCCGAACCCGAACCAGCTTGTCGTAGAACTCGGAATTCTCGAATTGCACCAACGATAACGTCTGGGCCTTCTCCAGAATCATCGTGTTAACCTTCTGCCCCAACTGCACCCGCAACAACGACTGCTGCACCGACAACGCGCGCTGCGTCCCGGACAGCAACGCAAGCACGCCCGCTTCAAACAACACATAGCGCACGACCGGCCACAACGGCGCGCTGCCCTGTTGCGCGTGCAACTGCATGGCGGTAACGACCGCGTCGACAATCCGCTGCCCCAACCAGGCCGCCAATGCAGGCAGCACCCCGGCAATCAGTGTCGCCAGCACCAACCCCAGGAACAGCCCGCGTGATGTTCCCCAGACCAGCAGCAAGGCACGCCTCGCTTGGTCGAGCAAAGAGGCGAAACGGGTAAGGACAGGCATAGGGCAATGGGCTCGGTGGCGGATGTA
This sequence comes from Pseudomonas sp. GW822-FHT07A10, assembly GCF_058798795.1. Lineage (NCBI taxonomy): Bacteria > Pseudomonadati > Pseudomonadota > Gammaproteobacteria > Pseudomonadales > Pseudomonadaceae > Pseudomonas > Pseudomonas sp. GW822-FHT07A10. Next base: position 124,798 of record NZ_JBXAKV010000006.1, on the reverse strand, counting down.
GAGGGGCGCGGCAGGTCATACGGTATGCGGAATGAGCAACGCCCACTTACGTGGATATGAGGCGATAAGCCTCGCCTCGTCCATAGGAAAAACATCTAAAAAAGTATCGTTGCGCACTACGTTTTAGCGCTTTGCTATGAGGAGTCAATGCCTATCGGGATTGGTAGACGAACCTGAACGTCCAACCAATGTGCCCCATTCCATCACCGGGAGCAGAACATGAAAATCAACCCCTACCTGATCTTCAACGGCGACTGCCAGGATGCCTTCAATTTCTACGCCAAAAGCCTGCCTGGCCAGATCGAAGTCATGATGACCTTCGGCGAAACTCCGGCTCGCGACCATGTGCCAGCGGACTGCCACAACCTGATCATTCATACGCGCCTGTTGGTCGGGGATCAGTCGATCATGGGGTCGGATACCACACCCGATCGCCCCAGCGCCGGCATGAGCGGTTGTTCGGTGTCGTTGAATGTCGACAGCGTGGTTGAGGCAAAGCGAGTGTTTGCGGCATTGGCGCAAGGCGGGAGTATTCAAATGCCATTGGAGACGACGTTCTGGGCGGCACGCTTCGGGATGCTGGTCGATCGGTTTGGCGTGTCATGGATGATTAATTGCGAAAAGGACCGATGATGGGCCCCAAGACTAATACTTAAGTATAATGGCCCCTTGATATCAATTTTAGCTTTTTTTATTCAATAACCAGACGGAACAACTACATCGTTCAAAAAATCAGCTCTTGACATAAAATATTACGAATACAACGCAAAAGGAGTCAATTAATATGTCCCCCCCGCTCTCATTCGCCCTAAAAAGAGGCAACAGTTGAACTGGTGCCTTTCGAGCGCGCACCTAAACTGCCATAGAACACCGTGGAATATCCTTATAAATCAACTCCAGATATCAAAAATGCGGACTTCCGCACAATTTATACGCAAGACTTCTCAGTGATGCCTCGTTCTGTAGCCCAATCCGCGGATCAGCCACGCGTCAGTGTTGATCATAGAAAAGTCAACCTAGAGGGCCTAGTCCGACGCAAAGGCGCTCACCAACTAATTCGGATATCAGAAAATCAAATTGGCTAAAGCCTCCACAGTTGGCTATGTCATTGAATCAACTGAAACTACTGGCGATAGAATGGCACCTGTTGACAAGCCCAAAATGTTATAAAAAGTCAGATAATTTCAGTATTTTGTGTATTAAGATTGCAACGCCAGCACATATGAGTAATTTGCACGATGAGTACTGAGAGCAAAATCGAAAATAGCCAGAGGGGTATTCTCGCTATTGGGCGCACTTGGCGCTCAGCGGAGAAACTTCGACTGTTATTTGCACCCAATCTCACGCATATATATACATTAGATTACACAAACCCATTAACCCCGGATAATGAAGTTCAAGCCCACGATGCCGTACTAATCGACGTTGAAAGCCCTTCCATTCTTAATGACTGCCTGGCGCTCATCAAGAAATTACGTACGAGTCCAACAGAACTGTCCATTATCGTTGCAATCAATTTTCGCGCTCCGCAAACCAAAATTGAATGTTACCTGGCCGGCGCCGATCATTGTATCAATGTACCTAACGACCAGGATGAAAAAGCCAGGTTAATTTCAGAGTTGCTCGAAACACCTGAATGGCAGTCCGCCACTAAGTTGACCCTGGACCAAACATGCCTGCACTTATACAACGATGAGTTCAAACTGGATCTGGCTTATCAGGAAATGAAAGCCCTGGATGCGCTTATTAATGCGGAAGGTAATATCCTGCACCATGACTCCATGGCCGAATCCATGGGTTTGAATATCAAGCTCTATGACTCACGTGTTCTGGAGAAATCCATAAGCCGCCTTCGAAACAAAATCAAAAAGCACTTCGGCATTAACATCATTCATAGTGTTCGCGGTTATGGCTATCGATTGCTTCGAGGGGTCGTTTCAGTAAAGCAAGCAAACTTTCATTCTTAAAGGGACTAAACGATGGAGTCCAGCAGGCAATATACCGTGCAAGATAACTTCGCCATGGTTTTCTTCAGGCAATCAATTCTCAAGCGAAACGATGAATTGTTCGGCAGTGAGATTTATGCCAAAGCGACCAAACAACAGACACCTCTGAACAAGGGGTATCAGCCATTGCATCCCGATCACCCGCTGGCGATTTATCGTGAAGTACTGATGCGGATCCAATTAAATGCCCTTTCACAGATCGAGGTCACGTCGTCCCCATCCGTACAGACACCCAATAAATTATTCGTGACCATGAACCAATCCGCGTTATTGGATAAAGCGTTCATCCGAGAACTGAACGACGCTCAAACGACACTCAAGAAGCATGAACAACAGTTAATCCCCAGCATTAACGGCAGTTCGCTCCTTTCGTTCAACCTCAAAGAAAAAAGAACCATTATCAATCACATTCACTTATTGAAGGACAACGGGATCGAGATTGCTTTCGATGGCTATGACTTAAGCGATGACAGCGCTGAAAAACTGATCAGCCCGAAGCTGTTCGATTATATAAAAGTAGACCTGACCCGATCCAATTTCGACATCATGGTCGACAACAGCCAGGACTTTTTCAACAGATCTTACGACTGCCTGAGCAGCATGATCCATGACAGCAAGATCAGATTCATCGCGGACCGGGTCGAGCACAAAGCACTGCACACACTGGCCCGTAGCATGCCTTTCGATTTTTTCCAGGGGAGATATTACTCTCCGACCGAGGTTATTTAAGCTTTAAAAATTTCACCAAACTAGGAAGGAGCCTTATTGTGAATACGTCAAACAACAGCTTTCTAATTTTCACCCGAGATCAACTGGCACGACAAGCTATAGAATCGCTTCTCGCACAACGCCTGTATTTATCTTTTGAAATCGAATCTGGCAAACTCAGCAGCGAACGCATCCGAAAGAGTCGATTCACGCACATCCTGCTCGATCAGGCCGATATCTCGCTGAGCGATGTCAGCTTTATCCGCAAGAATCAAAAAGATGCGGAAATCATACTCATAACTCCCAACTCGGAACATTCAGAACTCCATCACTTCTCGCATTTCGGGGTTGATGGCTTTCTCAAGAAACCGGTGGCAGACGAAGAGTTCATCTCTGCAGTCAGCCGGATTAAAGAGTCGCAGGGTAACCCCGACATCTGGTGGTTTAATGCCGACGACAGAACATTAATCAAGGAAGATATAACCATCCCATTGACCAGCACCGAATCGTTAATGCTCACCCAACTGGTCATCAGTGATCGACGGGTACTCAGCAAGAACGATCTTATTCTACGCATCGATAAAGACCCGGAGAATTACAGCGGCCTTGAAATGTGCTTGAGCCGGCTGCAGAAAAAATTCAAGACTGCCGCCAACGGGGAACGCCTGATTCGCTCGGTCAGAAACCGTGGTTATTGCCTGGCACAAAGGATCAGAATCGCTTACTGAGCGAGATCGCAAAAACAATAACAATAAATGCGATTTTCCGCCCCACCCGATACCGCTTGACTGCCTAACCACCTCGCCTTGTATTTCCCGCCGCCTGTCCCTCGCACATCTGTCTCTCCATAGTTCCTGCCCGGTTCCCTCCACATGGCGGGCAAGCGTTTATCGGAATGCTGTAAATTTATAGACGATTTAGCGATGCCCTCCTAATGAAAGAGCACGACCTTTTATAACATGGGCCCTGGAAGTAGTGTCCGTTATAATTCGTCAGACACCCACAAAGATTAAGATACTAATATAAAAACCGGACACTGAGACAACCGTATCAGCTGACTTGAAAACAACATTCGGATGGCCAGCCGTAGCCCGCGTTATTCCCTTCCAATAATAAAAATAACTTCTGACCGAACTGCGCTCGCTCAGCCTTTGCGCGCGGCTGCCATTTATTAACCGTCGACTGATACACAACGTGGCGCACGCCCGAGGGACACCGCGATGGTACATAATCGTATTAATCGAAACAGCATATCCAAAGGACTGACCTTCTGGGGGCAATGGATAATTGCCATCACTTCGGTCAATGCGTTGCTATTTGCTCTGGCGTTGTACCAGACAGGAGAAATCGAAGCTCATTATCGTGTGCTTGCCGTGCTGACTTTCCTGGGCTCGGTCCCTTCTTACTCCCTGCTGCTGGTCTATCACAAGCAACATGGATACCTCTCCGGCCTGGGACGCTTGCTGCTGGGATGGCTGCTGCTGCTGGCCGGGATGACCAGCATTGGCTTTCTCAGCAAGACCAGCGAATTGTTCTCCCGGGAGATCATCATGGTCTGGGCTGTGGCAGGTTATTGCGTGCAGGCCTTGCTGTACCTGCCTCTGCATAGTTTTTCCAGACACTACCACCGGCAATTGCATAGCCAAAATAACACCCTGATCATCGGCACCGACCAACTGGCGGTGAATCTGGCGGACAAACTGGCCAAAACCGAGTTTCCACCGCTGGTCGGCCTGATCAGCTCAAAACCCAACGAGCTGTCGACCAACGTCAATACCCACCGGATCGTGGGCCAGCTGCAGGAACTGCGCGAGCTGATCCGGGTGCACGATGTCCGGCGGTTGTACATCGCGCTGCCCTTGAGCGAAGCCAAACAGGTCGAAGCGCTGTACATCGACCTCCTCGACTCGAATGTCGATGTGGTCTGGGTTCCCGACCTGGGCAGCATGACGTTGCTCAATCATTCCGTCAGCGAGCTGGATGGCCTGCCCGCCATCCACCTCAATGAAAGCCCGCTGACCAGCTACCCGACGGCGGCACTGAGCAAGACCCTGCTGGACAGAGGCCTCGCCGCCCTGGCGCTGATCGCCTTCAGTCCACTGCTGCTGGTGATCGCCGTCGCAGTGAAGATCTCCTCCCCGGGGCCGATCATTTTCAAACAGGAACGGCACGGCTGGAACGGCAAGATCATCAAGGTCTGGAAATTCCGCTCCATGCGCCTGCACGACGACCATCAAGTCCGCCAGGCCGGCCGTGAAGACCCACGCATTACCCCGGTTGGCCGTTTCATTCGACGCACGTCCATCGATGAACTGCCACAGTTCTTCAACGTACTGCAAGGCCATATGGCGCTGGTCGGGCCGCGGCCGCACGCGATTGCCCATAACGACTACTACACCGGCAAAATCCAGGCATACATGGCCCGTCATCGAATCAAACCGGGCATCACCGGGCTGGCCCAGATCAGTGGCTGCCGTGGCGAAACCGAGACCCTCGACAAGATGCAAAAGCGCGTAGAGATCGACCTCAACTACATCAACAACTGGTCGTTGTGGCTCGACATCAAGATCCTGATCAAGACGCCCTTTACGCTCTTTTCCAAGGACATCTATTAACCGCTGCGATTCCCCCCCGCCTGTTCTTCAGCTTGTGGCTAACAGAGCCGCAGTCCGGGCAGTCAGATCTCTGACTGCCCGAGCCTCTCTCCCCCGCCTCACCCCATTCGCCCTCTGTTTTGTAGCAGCTGCCAACGGCTGCGTTCGCCCGTAGCAGCTGTCGAGCCTGCGAGGCTGCGTTCGGCTGCGCAGCAGTCGTGAATCCGGCTGACGTGGTTTGCCTGATGCACCGCAAGTTCTGGTTTGACGACTGCTGCGCAGCCGAACGCAGCCTCGCAGGCTCGGCAGCTGCTACAGATTGCATTACGGAACATATGCCGGATGGAGTGGCAAGAGAGGTGTTGCTGGAGGGGGGGATATAGCGAGGGTCAACGGTTACAACATACCGACAAACTGCCAGGTGCCTAACGCCTTTTCAACGTACCCAGTACCTTGAAATCAATAACCCCATTAACACGCCGATACTATTTGCCAGCATGTCGTAGGGCGAGGCCGTACGCAGCGGCATCATACCTTGCGCGAGCTCAATGAGTACGCCTGCGAGCAAACACCCCAAGGCTGTCCAGGTAAACTTCACATTGGGGAAAGCCAAACGGCAACTGCATGCAAATACCAGAAAGCCGATCCAGTGATGCAGCTTGTCCTCTTCGACGAACAGCTCAGGGATCGGCTGAGGACGCAAACCTGCGTACAGCAGAATCATAGTCACCGCGGCAAAGACCAAGCCCCGGAGCCAGAATGGCAACTCGACCAAGCCTTTAAGCCACGTGATCATTCGGTAATTTTCTCGAAGTTGTTGTAGAACAGGTCGCTGTTGCGTCCGTCGGTCATGGTCTGCAACGAGTAGGAACGGTTCAGGCGTGCACCGCCATCACGGGTCAGTGGCGCCCAGACGATATTGGCACGGCGCATGGTCGAGGTACTCATCAACTCGTCGAACGGGATGGAAATGTAGATGCCTTTGTCAAAGCTGCCCTCGCCATATTCCGCCTTCGACGCAGTGGTCAGGGTGACCCAGCCGCCAAACTTCACGCCGTTCTTGAACTCACGCGACAAGTCGACGGTGGTGCCCCAGTCCCGTGCCAGGTAACGCCCGACGCTGACCGCTGCAAGCATGTCATTGGGCAATTCAGTATAGCTGGTGACATGACCCGTTATGGTCTGGTAATCGCGCAGGCCAAAGCCCTGATCAAAATCCCGCTGGCGCACGAAATTCAGATCGGCGCCCACCGACCAGCGTTTCCCGTTAGGTCGATACAGCACTTCGCTGCCGACCCCGGCATACATGGATTCCAGATAGCCGCCATAGACCATGCCATACCAGTCCCGATCCAGCTGCGCCGCGTGATTGAACTGGAACGTCGGCATCGTCACATCGGAGGTGGTCAGGTACTGACGTAAATCGGTGCGCACTCGCGGTAACCCGCTCGGTGCGTCGTAGGTGAACTTGTCGTAGTTGTTCAGCAGGTTGGCGCTGAGCAAGCCGCTCCACCAGGTGTTGCGGGTGAAACGGTACTCCGCGTCGGCATCGGCGGTGAACTGATAGAGCAAGCCGTTGGGGCCGCCGATGTTCTGTTTATAGCCCAGGCCCAAACCATAGCTGAACGGCTCCAGCGCCTGGGTATAGAGCGTGGTTTCCCGGTGTGCAGTCGCCGGATTGACCTCGGTCGTACGGTGTAGATCCTTCAGCGGCTGGTCGTTGTTCACCACCGCGCGGAAGGTTTCTCGCGGCACGCTGGTTTCTTCGATAGACATGTCATAACGCTGATTCACCAAGGTGAACCAATCGATGTCCTGATTGACGCTGTTATCGAGAATCCGGCTGGCCCGCCCGACAGCCTTGGCCGAATAAAAATAGCGAGACTGCTCGCCATACACCATCAGCTCCGAACCGCGCTGGGTAATGCGTTTGACCTTATAGCCAGCATTTTGCTGTAACCGATTGGAGACATCGGCCCAGTTGACCTGGTCGGCCGGAGTTGATGGTGCCTGCGCCGGCAGAGGCTCGGCGGGAGGGTCATAGGTCTTCACCGGTGCCTTGCGGCTGACAAAGTTGGTGTGCAGGGTGATGCCGAACATCGCCGTATTGCCACGCTCCCAACCGGCGCTCAGGTCGACGCTGTCGGCCAGCTTGTAGACCACACCGAAGTTGATCGGCAGGTCTTGCTTGAGCGGGTTGTCCAGTGGCTCATTCTTGTAATCGTTGCCCTCGTATTCGATCTTCAGGCTCAGTGGTTCCCAGGGCGTTTGATAGGCAATCCCGCCAAACAACGAAGGGTGGCCCCTGAAGTAAGCGTTGGTGTTCACGTCCCCTGCCCTGGCGACAACTGCAGTGCTCTGCGGGCGGTCGTTGAACTGGCTGCCCAAAACCGAAAGCGGGTTACTGAAATCCCCTCGATTACCCAGATAACCCCAGGCAATGCCCAGGCTGAAATCGAGGTCGCCATAACGTTTGTTGGCGACGAAATACTCGCTGGAAAACAGCCCGGTACCACCGATGTCCCGCGCACCGATGGCGACCTGCGGTGCCCAGTGACTTTCTTCCCAAAGCCGCGCCTTGACGTCGATGGCCTTGTCTTTGAAGCTCTGATCACCGCTCAATTCTTCGGTGCCGTACCTGCGGTTGGAGATTGCGGTGTAACGAAACGATCCCTCCAGCCAATCAAGTGGCTGCAAGGAAAAACTATAGCGCGAATAAGGGTCGGTACGACTGGCCGTGACGCTCAACTCCCCCGCAGGGGCCATGCGCGCGGTGGGGGTCTGTAACAGACCAACGCCACCAAAATCACTCTGGGTGTAGCGCGGTTCACCGTGAGCCAATCCGCAGGGCAGGAGCAATGCAGCAGCAAAACGTAACTTCAACGGGCACTTCAAGGGGCCACCTCAGCCAGCGGTTGAGTGGCGAGAAACTCGGCCAGTTGTTGATTGAGCTCAGGGGTCGGCGTCTCGAGATCGTCGCTCCTGATCGGCACCAGGATCTTGCTGCCGGGCGCCGCCACGACGCCATCCTCACGATTCCACGCCGCCACGCCCAGGCGCCGCACTTGGCCGTCAGGCTGGATCAGCCACAGATAGTCGCCCTCGGCGTCGCCAAGAATGGCGCAGTCACGGGCATAGGCACGCACTTCCTGCAGGGCTCGGTAAGGTACCTGACAAGGCTGCGCGACCGCCCCGAAAACTTCCACGGTGGACGGCCGCTGGGGGTAAATCAGATGGTCGCCATCATCCAGCAGCGCGTTGCGGGCGAACCCCGTTTCCACAGCGATCGGATCGAGCACCGCGACCTGACGTCCGGTGACCGGCAGTTGCGCGACCTGCTCATATAGGCGCGCGCTCAATTCTGCTCGCGTGTTTTTGCCATCGAGCAAGGCCCCCCGTTGCAGCAGTTTCAGATCGAACAGAACACCTGCTTTCAAACGCGTCTGCTTGTCCACTAATGAACGGTGCAGCCACGCCGCGCCCAGCCAGTAACTTTCGGCATTGGGTTGGGCGTTACGAATGACATCCAGCAAGCGCGCACCGGGCTTGATTTCGAATTGGCCAGGGCTACGCACGTCACCGCTGACTGTCACGGCCGCCTGGCCCACGCCCGGGCCGATCAACAGCAGGCCAAGCAAGAAAAGGTTTGAACACTTCACCGGGCAGCTCCCCGATCACGGCGCACCTGCACGATTTTCAGAAACAGCTGCGGCGTCAGATGCTGCTCGCTGCGCAGAATGAAACCGTCCTGGGGGTCGACCCAGTAGCGGTTGGTGGCGCGGAAATTCAGGGCGGGTGCATCCACCTGCTCGTCGATGCGTAGCAAGGCGTAATCCTTGTCCAGAATGCTGATGGTCTCGATGCCATGGGGACTGAAACGGCTGTTGACCGCGATACCGATGCGGTTGCCGTCGTAGATGTCTATCCAGCGCGTGCTGGTATAGCCGTCGGGCAAATGCTGAAGGCCACGCTTGAAGGGCGACTCTTCATTGAAGCGAGTACCGTCCAGGGAAACGCCCAGCCCGACAGTGCGCACCACCAGACCGTCGCGCATCATCAGCACCTGCTTGCCAGATGCGACCCAGAACTGCAGGTCGCCCCGCCGACGAGCCATGGCCATCACACCCTCACTGGAGGGGGTGGTGACCAGAATCTGCGGATACGGCACGGCGTCGACCTGAGCACGGGTCAAATTGATGGAGGCAGGCCCCGCGACGGATGTCTCAAGGGTGTCCCAGGAGGCCTTCATCAACGGGTTACACCCGCACAGCAAGAGCGCCATCGTCAGACCGGCGCAGGTAGGCAAAGTTTTCACGGCGGGATAGAGCCTTATCTGCTGTTGGCTTCGCTGAGGTTATTGAGAGAGCTGGCGCCGGTCCCCAGGACACTGGCCGTAGGCAGAAGCTGGCTGATCAGACGGTTCCAGCGCGTCACGCCGGCCGGGCCGACATAGACGATGTCTTGCGGTTGCAAGTCGAAACGGGTGGCCAGTACCAGGGCCGAAGGGGATTCGGCATCGAGTTGGAACACCTTGGCCGGTTCAGTTTCCAGGTGGTCGGCGCCGCGAATCACGTACACCGCATTGCCGTTCGAGGTAGTCTGGTTCAAGCCACCCACTGTGCCCAGCGCATCGGTCAGGTTGATCGACTTGCCTTTGAAGCTCAGCGCGCGAGGCAAGTTGACCTCACCCATGACATAGATCCGCTTTTGGTCGTTATACGGCAAGTACAGCCGGTCGCCGCCCTTGAGGTAAACGGCTTGCAGCTGTGAGTCCTGGCGATTGAGGGTGTCCAGATCGAGCTTGTATTCGCGCCCGTCCCGGGTCAGCGTCAGGCCTGACAGGTCTGCGTTCGAGGGGTCCACACCGGCCGCGCCAACGGCCTCCACCACGCTCAACGGTGTGGTAGTGATCGGCTGTTGGCCAGCTTTGAGCACCGCACCGGAAATCACCACAGTCTGGCTGGCGAAGCGCAATACGCTGACGTCGACCTGGGGGCTTTCGACAAATTGCGACAAGCGCTCGGCAATAAAGGCCCGCAACTCTTCAATGGTTTTACCGGCGGCTGGGATATTACCGATGTAGGGATAAAACAACGTGCCGTCCGGACGAACCAGACGCCCGTTGGCATCGATTTGCTGTTGCGGCCCCGAAGGCGCCGTCAACTCGGGGTGATCCCAGACCGTGATAAATAACAGGTCGTTGGCACCCACGCGATAACCGCCTGGAACATAGGACAACAATGCCGGGGGAACGGATTCGCGAACTTGCGTGGCGGCATCCATGGCAATCAATTTAGGCGTGATGGGAATAAGCTCCACTCGGCTACTTTCCGGAGAGCCGTCACTGACCATTTGACTGGTGTCCATGTGTTGACCAGGCGAAAACATACAGCCGTGCAAGCTGATACTTGCCAGCATAACAACAGATAATCTACGGATCATAATGGCACTACGCTAGTCGAGGGCAAATCTAAAACAAGATCACTCAGAAAGTTCTGAGTGATCTTGAACAACATACTTCGCGGGGTTTAGTTGGTACCCGTCGTACCACCAGTACCGGTTGTGCCACCCGTTCCAGAGGTACCGCCATTGGAACTGCCTCCAGAGTTTGAAGCGGCCGCCGCAGCGCCGACAATGGCCGCGCCGATCACCACGGTTTCGGCGACCGTCACGTCCCCAACCAGCGGAGTGCTCAGGGACAGTGGCTCGCTAGCCGTTTCAGCCGCCGTTTCAGCAGCCGGTTCATCCGCCGCCAATGCTGCGGTGCTCATGACAGCCAGCAAGCTGGCCGTAAGTAGTTTCTTCATATCAGACTCCTTCTCGATATTAGACCCTTATATAACTTCATAATAAGGGAGCAGGAATGGAACGGAGATGAAGAGGCAATGATCACTTCACAAAGATCTTGTCAGATCACGCACGTCGCCTCCTGGGAATCATCTCACTCGTTGGTAACGTAAACCAGTGGCCAACATTCCTCGAAAGGCTGGAATAGACTGCACGCTCACGAGAGGCCCGGGCGCATTTTTTTCTGATTTTCTAAGAAATTAACCGAAGTTTTACTATTTTTTTCTGCAAATTCTTGTACGAAAATCTTCCAGTGCGCTGAAGCATTGTTATTAATGGTCAGCATTATCTAAGTTTGTTGACTACCGGACTTGTCCGCGTCAGCACACGGACAAGTATGGAAGAGCCTTTTATGGTGTTTGCGACCTGGGCAGAATTAAATGACAGGCCTTACCGATAGACCACGACCGATACCATAGTAGTCGAATCCATTGGCTTTCATGCGGTGAGGATCAAATATGTTACGACCGTCAAATATGACAGGAGCGCTCAATTTTTCCTTTATAAGGTCCATGTCGGGAGCTTTGAATTCGCGCCATTCTGTGACAATGATCAAGGCATCAGCACCTTGAAGCGCGGCTTCTTTAGTCCCCATTAAAAGCAAGTCTTCATTCATCCCGTAAATGCGTTGTGTTTCGGCCATCGCTTCGGGGTCGAAGGCTTGTACTCTGGCGCCAACGCTACGCAACTGTTCAATCAGGACGCGACTGGATGCTTCTCGCATATCGTCTGTATTGGGCTTGAAAGCCAAGCCCCAAATAGCAAACGTTTTTCCCTCCAGCTGCCCATCGAAGTGATGTTGGATATGCTCGAAGAGATGTTCCTTTTGTCGCTTGTTGACTTCCTCTACGGCTGACAAAAGCGTTGCTTTATAGCCGATCGACGACGCGGTGCGTTCCAGGGCTTGTACATCTTTTGGGAAACAGGAGCCGCCATAGCCACAGCCGGGGTAGATAAAATCGTAGCCAATCCGTGGATCAGAGCCGATGCCTTTACGAACGGCCTCAATGTCCGCGCCCAATCGCTCGGCAAAATTGGCCATTTCATTCATGAATGAAATTTTTGTTGCCAGTAGACAGTTGGCCGCATACTTCGTCAGTTCGGCACTTCTGATGTCCATCGTGATGATTTTTTCGTGGTTTCTGTTGAAAGGCTCATAGAGTTGCCTCATTCGGTCCACCGCGTAACTGCTATCACTGCCTATGATAATTCTATCGGGACGGGTGCAGTCTGCCACCGCAGAACCTTCCTTCAGGAACTCGGGATTGGAGATAACGTGAAACTCCACCTCAAGGTCCCGGGACGTCAATACTTCGGAAACTTTAGCTCTGACTTTATCCGCCGTACCAACAGGCACAGTAGACTTGTTAACAATAATTTTAGCCTCCGTCATGTTGAGTGCGATGGTGGTGGCAACAGACAGCACGTATTTTAAATCAGCACTGCCATCGTCGTCTGGAGGCGTACCGACTGCAATAAATTGGATTTCACCATGACGCACGCCTTGTGCGGCATCAGTTGTGAAATGTAAACGTCCTGCTTCATGGCATTTTTCTACAAGAGCACTCAACCCAGGCTCATAGATAGGAATAATTCCATTCTTCAGGTTCTCGACTTTAATAGCATCGACGTCTACGCAACATACGTCATGACCTGCGTCAGCAAGTACAGCGGCCTGCACGAGGCCCACATAACCTATTCCAAAAACCGTAACATTCATTTTAATAATCCTTTAAACGAGCTCGAGGCGACCATAGCGATCTTCAAAACGAACGATGTCATCTTCGCCTAAGTAAGAACCTGATTGAACTTCTATCAACTCAAGAGGAATTCTCCCCGGGTTTTCAAGGGAGTGCACAACCCCGATGGGTATGAAGGTAGATTGGTTTTCGGTCAACAACACCTGTTTGTCAGCGATTTGCACATTTGCGGTTCCTGAGACCACGATCCAGTGTTCTGCCCGATGATGGTGAAGCTGAACGGAAAGTTTATGCCCCGGTTTGACGGTGATTCGCTTCACTTGATATCTATGACCTTGGTCCACTGAGTCATATTTCCCCCACGGCCGATAGACTTCACGATGACTAGCCCCCTCGACTCGATTATTTTTAGTGAGTTCAGACACTATTTTCTTGACGTCTTGAGAGTGGTCCTTGGTCGTCACCAATATCGCGTCCGACGTCTCGACGACAACGACATCACTTATACCCAGAACAGTAACTAGACGATGACTGGAGTGGACATAGCTGTTAGTAACGCCTTGCAGCAACACATCCCCTTGTGTGCAGTTTTCATTTTCATCCTTCGTTCCCGCCTCCCAAACCGAATCCCATGCACCAAGATCGCTCCAACTGGAGTTGAGGGTAACGACTGAAGCGATGTCGGTTTTTTCCATGACCGCATAATCAATGGACACATTGGGCGCGTTCACGAAATCCACCTGACTGAGCCTGGTGAAATCCTGGTCATGCGTTGCGTTGGCGAGAGAAAGCTCTGCTGCGACAATGATGTCAGGACTCAAGCGCTCCAGTTCCGATTTCATGACGGAAGCCCGGAACATAAACATTCCGCTATTCCAGAAATAGTTTCCTTGTGCAAGGTAGCTTTGTGCTGTTTCCAGATCGGGCTTTTCTATAAAAGCATCGACGTGCGCAGCGCCGTCGGCAGCACCCGTTTGAGTACGGATATAGCCGTAACCCGTCTCTGGCTTAGTGGGTACAACCCCAAAGGTAACAATTCTACCTTTATTGACTTCCAACTTAGCCAACGCCAAGGAAGCCTTAAAAGCATCAACGTCGGCTATTACATGGTCTGCAGCCAAAACCAACAGGATAGGATCATCCCCGTCCTCCAGGGCTGTCAGTGTCGCAGCCGCTATAGCGGGCGCGGTATTTCGCGCAGAGGGTTCCAATAGTATTTTTTGTGGCTTTATATCCAGTGATCTGCTTTGCTCAGCCACGATAAAGCGATGCTCTTCGTTACAAACGATTATCGGAGGACTTAAGCTATCTCCCTCTGCAGACAGATTCTTTATTCTATCCAAAGTAGCTTGAAATAAACTCAGATCACCGTGTATCGACATAAACTGTTTTGGCTTGAGTGCTCTTGAAAGCGGCCACAGACGTGTGCCTGAACCACCAGACAAAATAACTGGAATCATAGCGATTACTCAATAATTAAAAGTGATAAGAGAGCGCCGACAAACAGCGAGGAGTCAAGACGCAAATGACTTTACATAACTGATTAAACGATCTCTTTCTGTGAAATCCAAAGGAATTTCAGCATTGCTGTAATTGAGTGCCGAATCGATAGCCGAAAAAAACTCGTCTTTATCATGGGCAATGAAAACAGATGGAAAGCCCGAAAAATTCTCGACAGTGTCGTACTGATGGTTATTAATGTGTTCACCACGGCTACTATCCCGGGGCACAATAACTATTGGCTTTCCCAGCTCAAGCGAGCGAATGATATTACCCATGCCCGCATGAGAAACGACAACTGTTGAGGCGTTGAAGTTTTCGGAGAAAAAAGGTTCGGCTATTGTCTTGAATGCGCTAATGTGCCCCAAGTCCCTTTCATCATTGCCGACTTGGGCAACAATAGGGATATGGGGGTTTGCATGACTCCATTCACTTAAATAGCTGAGCATTCTCTCAAAGGGTGCTTGAGTACCAACGCTGCAGAATATCATTTAAACAACCCTCCCTTTATATTGAGCCCTGCCGTTTTCTGAAAGAGTGGGCCATTGCGTGAGTATTTCATCTACAAAACAAGAAGCTATTCTGCCGGACAACGATATTTTTTTTGGATTCGCGATACTATCAATCCACAGCGTTTTTTTTCCCATGATCTTTGCCGTGATCAAACCCAGCAGACCCGGTGCAGCTCCCGTAGAGATGACATATTTCGCTTTACTTTGGTAAACGATGTTGAAGATCTGACAGAACCCTTTAATTATTTTGAAGGGCTCACTTCTATTGAAATCGGGAACTTTAACAAAATCGTGAAGTGGGTACTGTGAGCGAACGCTTGTATCGACGGTAGCAATGTTGACTTTTTGGCCGTCAAACGCTGGAAGCAGTTTGCTCATTTGTACCCAGTGCCCACCTCCGGAACAAATCAGTAAAACATCATACGATTGATTCATGACGAATCCCTTTCTGTCAGGATTAATAGACATCATTAGATAACAACAGCTGCTTTCAATAACTCCGCCTGCCCCTCCCAACGTGTTATTCGCTTGGCTTTCAACAACGCTGACTTTTCCTTATAGAGCTCTTCATTTTCGAGGAGTTGAGAAAGTCCGAACTTTATTGACAGGGGGTCTAACGTATCAACAAATACAGCAGCGTCCGAAAACAATGATCGCAGTACTGGTGTGTTCGAAAGTGCCATCGGCCTGCCGGCGCTAACCGCTTCGTTTGCCACACTCAACTGGACATTGTCGCGCGTTGTCAGGCCGAGAACGACGTTTGCGTTGCACAGCAGTTGTTCGAAAGTCAATTTACTCAGAAAACCCGTAAGCTTTATATTGTCTGGCATTGACGCGATGAGAGCTCCGGACAACTTTCCTCCATACCTCCCGGTGATAAAAAAGTCTACATGCGGCATTTCTCTGGCTGCCTTAATAACGATTTCTATCGGCTCGTCGACATCGAAAGAACAGGGAAAAAGCACGTAGGGTGTCTGATGATCACTGGCAGGAGGAGTATTAAAATCACACGGCAAATCCTCCAGGATGAAAATATTTTCCACATTAACGCCTGAGCGGGACAACTCCTCTTTGACTTTGAAGTTATGAACCACAACGGCGTCAATTTTATTGAGCAAGGACACTGTGCCCGGGAAGGTTATCCATTGCTTGCGCAACAAACTATTATGTACATCAGCAATAATCTTGAGGCGCCTATTAATAAAAAACTTGTAGGCCAGTGCTATGTGCAACACAGGGCTCGGCGGCAACTGGACCCAAAGAACCTCCGGCGCACCGACAAAAAGCGATTTAATAGTTTTAAAAGCCTTAATTAAATAATCCAATGGACGTGCATATTTTTTTTTGAATTTATTAGGTAGATGTAGAATGTCATACGCCCAATATTTTTTCATTGTGTCGGCGCGTCGTTGATAGCCGACCCATGCGATCATTAATGATTTCACTTCTGAATCCTGCGTAAGAATAGTAAAGAAAACTGGGCACTACAATGCAAACCAAATAGGAAAATCCGCGCTGTACTGAATGTGTTTATTTCTGAAGCGAATATGTTTAGCCGGATTCCCTCCCACAATCGAATACTCTTCAATATTGCGTGTAACAACGCTACCAGGATAAATGACTGCACCTTTTCCTATTTTGACGCCTGGCATAATCATCACACTGGGAAAGATCCAAACGTTATCTTCAATGACAACCGGCTTCCCGACCGTGTGACTCATGGGGTCGTCGATATCGTGCCCCAGTGTATAAATCCTTGTGCCATGAGATATATTGACATTGTCGCCGATGCGAATTCCCGCTCTATTATCCATGTAACAGTTGTAATTTATGGTGCAGTTTTTTCCTACTGAGAACTTACCGAATGAAAAAAAAACGACTTTCCTATGGACAGTGGTTTTAACGCCAATACGGCAGCCCGTCGCCCTTAGCAGTGAGCGTCTCAAACTGAAAAAGAAAACCAGGTTAAGCGCCGTATTAAACAAGGCCACGGCGACCTTCTTGATATTGAGCTTCAAGTTCTTCATCTAGTTACCTGCACTCTGCCCTGATGTATTAGCGATGCGATGTGAACTCATTACGAAATTTCTGAACTGTATATTGGTACTGGCAGGTGTGGCGAAGGATGCATTGTTTCCACCGAAGAACGTAGAAAATAGCAGTCCATCGATCGTCAGGTTCTTAGTGTCTCTGAACGTCAACCCGGTTTCGGAGTGCACCAGTTTCTTATCATACCAAATAGAAATCACGCCATCGGCGCGACCCGGCGTATTCAACTTTACGAGTTGTTCCAATGTATGCCACTGGCCGACACTAAACGTCCAGGAACCCAGGCCTATCGCTGTGCCCCATGTTTTGCTGGTGGGTAAATAAGCATAGATTGCACCGACACCGTTTTCTTTCCATATGTAGCGAGTGGAAAAACCATCATGGCCATTAGGTATTTTTCCGCCGGTATTGCCTGTGCCGCCGTAGAGCCCTGGAAGTTTTCCGCCTTTTACAAAATTAAAGTTCTTATCGAATTTCAATTCATACGTAAGAATCAGGCATTCCCTACCCGGCTGCTTGAGCTTGGATTTGAATTCAATCCCCCCATAGGGCAACCCCAACCGGACCATCGAACCTGGATCGTACGACCCGGCGGGATAATGCACCGTAATGTCTTTTATTTCATGACTGTAGGTTTTGTTTGTTAAATTAGCACTGCCTTTTATGTTGTCCTGTGCGCGCCTGTTGCCATGACGACTGGCGAACACCTGTGAATCTTCTGGAAGTGTTGGGTAGATGTTTTCAACATTTTGTTCACAGCGGTCATTTATATCGGATGCACTGCTCGTAGCCACATGCAGAGAGAGGGCTAAAGCGATTAACGTCGAGGCTTTTTTTTTCACGTCAGTTGCCCCTCTGATTTTATTTCTTATCGACCCATGCCAAAAAATCATCAACAGCATTTTGTGCGATGGATGATCTCTGTGAAATCTCTTGTTTGAGGTGCTCTGCCATTTGCTCTCTGGCTTGCCTGAATTCGCCAATGGTCGCCATGATCAGGTTATGGTCAGGGGCGCTGACCAGCTTGGTGCCGCGAGGAAGCATCTCATGTACCTTTTTTAGCTTGTTTTCGATTTCAACTGCAATGGTTGGATAGCCTAAGGAAGCAGGCAAAAGTACGCCATGCGCCCTGGCGCTGATAATGACGTCGGATTCAACTATCAATTTCGCCATGAACGTCTCTGGCGTATCGACGGCGGCATCCCAGCACAACCACTCAAACGTGTGGTGCTTATCGATAAGATGCTGGTCGCGCTCTTTATACAGTGACACCAGACGAACATGCTCTCCACGCTTGGACAGTTCATGAGCGGCCTGAACCATAGCCTCGATGAATTTTTGCCCATTCGCATCATGCGGCCAATCCCGCAGGATAAATGACAGGTATTTGTTCTTATTTACGCTGTTTATCTTCAGATCGGTATTAGAGATCCATAGGTCAGAAAGCAAGGTCGGATCGGTGTACACGTCGACATCCGATTTACCAAAAGCATTGCAATGCTTTTGGCTTGTACCATCCCTGACGGAAATATAGTCACAACGATTAATGACATTGACTGCGCGATTCAGCGGCTTGCCGCCACCATCAAACGGGCCTAAACCGATACAGAATGCAGCAAGACGACGATGAAAGAATATTTTGTCTATCCCGCCGCGCATCCCTACATACAAACGTAAAAGAGTGGATTTCAAATCCGTTTGGGCTTTTATGCTTTTGTAAAGTTTTGACACCTTAAGTTGAATTGAGGAAGCCTTCCTGGCGGGAGGAATGAACGAGAAAAACTGACCGCCACCCCCTAAAACCACCAAGTCTGCTTTGACGGGCTCCTTGATATGCAACCATTTTATGCGCGGGTTAAAATTTTTGGCGACAGCTGGATGATCCACCCCCACGGCAATGTCCGACTCTTTGTATCTTTTTTTCAGAATATTGATGACGCACAGCATCAATATGTCATCACCTAGATTGCCTGGGCCGTAAGCACCACGGATATAAACTTTACTGGAATTCATGCTGGGCTTCCAATCTCTACGGGTTCATTAAACATAGTATTCAAGGTAAATGTCGTCGCTAGAATATAGATAAAAATCACGACCACTATCATCAGTCGGTACAGGACACTTTCAACGTAAGCACTTGAGATGAAACTGACAAAAGGCAATGTCCACAAAATCAATATTCTCGGGGTGACAAGCAACTCCAAGGGTAATATTTTTTTGTATATGAAATAGGGTAAGCCTAGCAGGAAGTGTATTAATTGCGAGCCAATGAATGCTTTGGCAATTCCGATGGCGCCTTCTTCCCTCAGGAGCAGGGCCCCGGATATGAACAATACACCCCACAAAATATTACTCATGACGCTGTACCACGCTAAATCCATCACGATCATTTTTCTTGAAACGCCGGATTTAAATGCACTTAGCAGCGAGCCCAGAATGACCAGAATTAACGTTATTTCAAAATCCCGACCGAGAAAGCTGTTGCCATAGAGTTTTGCCAGCAGTTCGGGGAACATGATGACCGGCTGTATAATGATCAATACAATTAGCCAGCCAGACAGAAAATTCAAGGCGTCTAATTTCCGGCTTTTTCCTCCTAGCGTTGCGGCTAGCATCGGGACAAGTACGGAGCCTAATACCACGGAGACATGTGAGAATATTGCATTCCATTGCATGGCAGCTGCATACATGCCTAACGCGGCGAACCCGTTACTTGTTTCTGCCAGCAATTTATTCGCGAACCAATTCATTGGAGCGACCATCAGTCCTGTCAGCAAGACCGGGAGTCCGACCGAAAGAACGGTATGCTTTTCAGTCATTGCCCCTTTGAAACTGAGCGCCGTATTCTTTGCCTTCAATGTTTTCCAGCATGCAAGCGCGCTAAAGAACACGATTAACAGTTGAGAGCACGCCAACCCCAGCAGCGCACCATTGAGTCTGAATTTTGTCGTCAAGAAGTAAGTTGCCGGGATCCCGACGATGGCGATAATTCCATTGATCGTCGCAATAGACCGATATTGCCCCCAGCCAGTTAAACAGCCTTGGGTCCATCCAGATAAAATGATGAAGGTGATGGTGCTCAATACAATCAGTGATACATATTTCAGATTGTCGGAGCCGAGAATAATGGTGGAGAAGAAAAGCGGAAAAAACAGGGCGACGCCAATGATCATTAAACTAAAGGATAAGGAAAAAATCAGCGTTAAAGCGATACCCCTGCCCGTTTTTTCCGGAGACGTCTCTTTAAACTGACCAATATGTTTAGCCGTCGCCGTCGTTGTGGCTTGGGCGGCCACATTGGCGAGCATGACAATGGCGCTTTGTATCAGGCCATATTCTCCAAATGATTGTGCACCCAGTACTCTGGCGACCAAGATACCCGTAATGACAACCGAGACTTTCGTAGCCACTGCTGATATGAAACTCCACGCAGTGCTGGACACAAATTTTTTCAACAGCATATTGTTCATCTGGCTTCAACCTGTAAAGGTGGAGTGATCAGCGGTTGATGAAGTGTCAGTGCTTTTTTACGTTGCCTGGCGGTGTTTTCCGAAAGGGCACGTAAAATGATTGCGCTATAAGCAATTCCGATAGCGTACGGCTGATAAGGTGTGGCCGATACGATGAACATCAGCGCCAGAAAGGTGGCTATTGATACCGCTACACGGGTTTTTAAGTGGTGAGTTATGGACGTAGTAAATACGAATAGCAAGTACAAGCCGATGACCCCGTATTTGACAAAATACGTTAAGTACGCACTGTCGATATTCGAGTTTTTGTCATCGAGACCACGGTATTCAAACCAGGGAATTTCAAAAGGGGTTCCGGCCCCTAGCCCGACAAAGTAGTGCATGGGGTTCATATTTCTTATCAAGTCCAGCGCAGGGCTGAAGCGAGTGGTTAGCTGAACTGCCAAGCCTTCAGATGACAACGCATCATTGATTCGATCAGCACCAATCATGTTACTGACTTCAATAAAGGCCAACAATACAACCGAACCTAATAGCATGACACCCATCATTCGGGCAGGCTTTGTATATTGGTGAATGATGATAGCTGCAAAAACAGAAACAAAGATAAATCTCGAATTGGCGATGAACAGACAGAGGAATGAGGTCATCAAACAGATCCTCGCCAGATTTTTCTTATCTTCAAATATGCGTGGATCTATAAAATAATATATTAGATATGCAACGGCTGCGTATGTACCGCCATCAAGGTACCTGTAGGCGTTTTCTTCATAGTAGACGTCTTGAAAACTGTACAGACCCAATCGCAGCCAAGCGATATCCAATATATTAAAGGCGGTCATCGCAATCAATATTTTCAGTATTGTTTGCAGCGTCAATGTTTTCGCTGCCAGCGAAACAATGTTCGTGAGCACAATAAATGACAGGATCATTATAAATGGTCGAGTGTCTTTTAATAGGTATTTACTCGGAGATCCTATTAAGCCACACGCGAGCAACACCACGTAGAGCCCACATCCAAAAAGAAGGCCAGCAGGCATTGTTAATTGAGTTCTTTGTGTCACGACCTGCCTTATTAACAGCGCCCCCAGTCCGCCAGCTATATAAAAATCGAAAAAATAGATCCCCTTTAAGGATATAATTTCGCTATAGGAATTCCCGGTAGGGATAACAGACAGCATTACGCCAAAAAATATAATTGAGTATTTCGGGGCTTTTACTGCAAGCAAACCCGCTGACAAAGCCATAAGAGACAATAGGTAAAACATAGTTTGATATTCTTTATGCTGATGTTGTCATTTGACACGCTACCGCCCCAGGATTTTTCGTCATCTTCCTCAGGACGTAGCGCTTCCATGAAATATCGGTTTGATCATGCCCATTGGCTAATGATCCGGTGCAGCAATAGCGATAAAAACCCAAGCACAACAACAGCGCTATCGAACATCTGAACTTATGATGCGACCTGTTCAATACCCATCAGTTTTTGTCAGAGGCGTAGGCATAGTGGTAATAACCATAATCACTGTAGCCATATTTATTGGAAGCCTTTTTCTCCACGCCGTTAAAGATTGCGCCTTTAATTGCAACGCCGTTCTGGGTGAACCGGCGGACGGTCAACTCGATTTCTTTCGCCGGGTTCAGGCCATAGCGCGTCACGATCAAATTGGTTCCGGACAGACGCCCGACAATCGCCGCATCTGTCACCGCCAGTAGTGGCGGCGTATCGAGAATCACCAGATCGTATTGCTTGCTCACCTGCTCCAATAGCGCGCTGAAATTGGCGTGCATCAGTAACTCGGAAGGATTGGGCGGAATCAGGCCTCGACTGACAAAATCAAAGTTATCGACCGGGGTCTTGTGGATGGCGGTGGCCATATCACAGCGCCGGGCCAGGATATCGGAGAGCCCGTTGTCTGAGGAAACACCTAACACTTTGTGCAAATAGCCTTTGCGCATGTCGACATCGATCAACAATACCCGCAGCCCGGTTTGTGCTATCACCGCCGCGAGGTTGACCGAGACAAACGTTTTACCCACCTGAGGGCTAGGCCCGGAAATCATCAGGCGGTTGTTGTCGGCCTCATGCATGGCGAAGTGCAGACTGGTACGCAAACTGCGCAATGCCTCGATTGCCAGATCGGTAGGATGAGTGACGGCCAGCAATGAAGTCCCATTGGAGCGCCCTCGTCCGCGGGAGACTTTATCTTCTTCGGCTTTCTGCAGAATGCTGTAGGGAATCGACGCATAGACCGGCAACCCAAGTTGCTCGATGGCTTCCGGACTCTCCAGCCCGCGGTTCAGTGCCTTGCGTACGAGCACCAGGGCCACTGCCAGGAAGCCGCCAAGAATAGTGGCGATCAATACAATCAGGATTTTTTTCGGCTTGACCGGTTTGAGGAAATTGACGTCCGCGGTGTCGATCAGGCGTACGTTACCGACGGTGCCCGCGCGCATCACATCCAGTTCCTGAGACTTATTCAGCAGCTGGGTGTAAATGGCCGTACCGACCTCTACATCCCGGGTAAGGCTCAGCAGTTCTTGCTGGGTGGAAGGAAGGCCTTCCACCTTGGACGCCAAACTTTTCTGCTTGCTGCTCAACTCACCGATCTGGGTCAACAATGCGCGATAGGCGGGATGTTGACGGGTGAACTTGCGGTCCATCTCGGCTTGCTGCAGCTTCAATTCGGAAATGCTGGTATCGAGCCCGACTATCTGATCGAGTATGGCTTTGGTTTCGAGCGTGATGTCCACGGACTTGCTGCGTGTCTGGTACTCATTCAACGCTTTGCCGGCTTTTTCCAGGTCCTTCTTGACCTCAGGAAGTTGCTCTTTGAGAAACGCCAGGCTCTGCGCAGCTTCTGCTGAAGTGCGCTCTACGTTTTGCCGTACATATATAGCGGCGATTTCATTGAGTATTTTAATCGCCTGGTCCGGATCTGTGCTTTCCAGCGCCAGACCGATCATGCCCGACTCTTTTCCACGCTCGGCCACATCCAGGGACTCTTGATAGTCGAGGATACTGGTCAGGCGGGGGTTACGGATAATGCGGAAGCGGGTTCCAGGATTGGCGTGCATTTCCTCTATTTGAAACGTTACGCCATTTTGCTCGAAAAGCTCTCCGGCCCGGCTGGACGCCAATAGATTGTCATCTTCATCCACCAACGTGAAATGACCATTTTCACCCGCGGTCAGGGTCAATTTCTTGCCCAGTTGCGAGTCGGGGAGATCCAGTTTGAATATCTTCAGCGACTCCCCTCCCCAGGCGAAACTGTTCAACCCCAACAAGGGTTCGGCTATTTCACCGGGATTTTTATTCTGGAATCGACGCGCCAGGAACTCTCCGAAAACCGGGAAATACTTCGGCTGTATGACAATATCAAGTTTCAAGTTATCGACAGTTTTACCAATCACGGAGCGGGACTGGATCAACTCGATTTCGGTGGCCGAAGGAGACTCCTTGCCCAGCATGCTGCCGATATCGGAGAAGCCCAGTAAGTCGTTCTTCTTCGCTTCGACCTGTAACAGCGCATTCGCCTGAAATACCGGTGTCGCCAGCACCGCATACGCGGCCCCAGCCACCATAAAGGCACCGGTAATCGCGGCAATCAGCCATCTATGGTCGATGAGTGTTCCAAACAGGCCGAGAAGATCAATCTCGTCATTGTCGTCGTCCCGCACGTTGACTACCGGTGCTTGCTGCATAAGTCGGATTCTTTGCCTTGATTACGATTCAAAAAGGAAGTGGCCATCAGCGTGCCAGACGCTGTGCCCATGCGTGTACGGCTTCTTCGATCAACGCATAAGCGTGCACAAAAGCAGGTTTGCCTTGACGGTAGGGGTCGCTGATCTCTCGATCGTCCTGCCATTTGCCCAACAGCAACACTTTGCCCCGCGCTTCAGGGGCAATGTTGAGCACGCCACTGACATGCCGCCGCTCCATCACCAGTATCAAGTCCGCCTCACTAACGGCTTGAGACGTAAGTTGAACGGCCTGGTGCTCATGGGGCAGATGACCATGCTCCGTGAGTACGGCGTGTGCTGTCGGCTCGATGGGCTTGCCCGTCAGGGCGGCAAGGCCGGCCGAACTGACCTGAATATCGGAATGGACGAGTGCCCCGCGCAGCAAATGCTCCGCGGTGGGACTGCGGCATATATTGCCAACACAGACAATCAAAACCCTTTTAAGCAAGATGACCTTCCCCGTCTTGTCAACATTGGCGGTGACCTAGCACTTGCCGAACATAAGAGCTTTAAATTACGAATGAGCCCGGGCACTTATAATGGCCAGGAACTGCGACTGAAACTTTCAAACAATCAATGCGTATTTATTACCATGACGTTTGAACAGCCCCCAACTTTTTATCCAGACAAAAAATAACACCACACTCTCCAGAGTGTGAAAATAACAGTTATCGAATTTATCCAGACAATTTCTAACAGTTGTCGTTTTATGGCGGCCGTTCAATCTAAATTACACTGAAATAGCGAATGGCTAATGTATAGCCGTTCCGCTAGTGCATTGCCAGGGTGTCGAACATTTGGTTAGTAGTTGGGTAAGGGACGCCTTGGGCAATAACTCTATTTACAGCGGGTTACGTCACGAGCATGCCGTGGAACAACCGGGCATGCTCGCCGGCCAATCGGCTGCTCGATGCCTCCCCTGCCCGCGCCTGGCGAGAAGCATGGCGTGCAGACCATTCGCAGCCCCTGGCGCGTTGCGAACATTTTTCTCGAGTGACCGGGCCGCTTCGAGCCCGCACTCCCCAGCGTGACCGGTTCGGCCAGCCTGGATCGAACCTTTCCTACTGCCATCAGCTATTCCATCAGTCTACTTTCAAGGACGCTTCCATGATTCGTAAATGCCTGTTCCCCGCCGCCGGTTATGGGACCCGCTTTTTACCCGCCACCAAGGCCATGCCGAAGGAGATGCTGCCGATCGTCAGTAAGCCGCTGATCCAGTACGCCGTCGAGGAAGCGCGTGACGCTGGCCTGCAACACATGGCCATCGTCACCGGTCGCGGCAAGCGCGCGCTGGAGGATCATTTCGATACCAGCTACGAGCTGGAGCACCAGATTCGTGGCACCGATAAGGAAAAGTTCCTGCACGGCACTCGCGAGCTGATCGATACCTGCAGCTTTTCCTACACCCGTCAGGTGGAAATGAAAGGCCTGGGGCACGCCATTCTCAGCGGCCGCTCGTTGATCGGTGATGAGCCATTCGCCGTGGTGCTGGCCGACGACCTGTGCCTGAACCTGGAGGGGGATGGAGTTCTGGCGCAAATGCTCAAGCTTTATGAGCAGTTCCGCTGTTCGATCGTGGCGATCCAGGAAGTACCCCGCGAGCAGACTCAGAAGTACGGCGTGATTGCCGGCGAGTTGATTCGCGAGGGGATTTACCGGGTCAACAGCATGGTCGAAAAACCCCGTCCGGAAGACGCTCCGTCCAACCTGGCGATCATCGGTCGATACATTCTGACCCCCGACATCTTTGACCTGATCGCTGACACCGAACCTGGCAAGGGCGGTGAAATCCAGATCACCGATGCGCTGATGAAGCAGGCCCAGAACGGCTGCGTACTGGCTTACAAGTTCGAGGGTCGACGCTTCGACTGTGGCGGTGCCGAAGGTTATATCGAAGCCACCAACTTCTGCTTCGAGCATCTGCATCAAAACGCCCTGTGATGTTGCTGTCCCCCGATATGGTCTTTATCACCTTATGGACGAAGCCTCTATGAATACGTTGAGCGGTTTCAAGGCAGATGAGAGTCGCCACCCGTATAGCGCTGACCTTAAGCACAACCTCGCGTACCGCATCGTGCGCGCCTATGCGTCGGAACTGATTTCCCCTCGCGTGCGAAAACCACCGGTACTGCTGGTGGAACGCATCGGCGCGTTTCCCTCTTCCGGGGAGATCCGCCGCCAAGTCAAGGATGGTCCGGCGCTGTTGGCGAGCATCAAGCAGCGTTACGCCCGCGATGCCCTCGACCTCAATGAGAGCAGCGGGCTGAACCTGGTCTTTGCCGACTGGCGCTTCAGCTTGCGCCTCTCGGGCGAGGGTTGCGTAGCTTGCCTGACCGTGGAAAGTCGGGGCGACAGCTCGCTCCTGCAGCGCAAAACCGCCGAGCTGCTGGAGCAGATCGATGCAGGGAGGGCATTTGAATGAACGCGATTGCCGAACACGCCACCAAAGCCTGGTACCTGGTCCAGTGCAAGCCCAAACAAGATGAGCGCGCCGAAGAACATTTGCAGCGCCAAGGCTATGCCTGCTTTCGCAAGACCTACAGACGTGAGCGCATGTTGCGCGGGCAGCGTCGAGTGATCAGCGAGTCGCTGTTTCCGGGCTACCTGTTCATTCAACTGAGCCTTCAGGACAGCTGGGGTCCACTGCGCTCGACCCGCGGCGTTTCGCGGGTCGTCGGGTTTGGCGGTCAGCCATTGCCGATCCGCGATGCGCTGATCGACGAACTCCAGGAACCGGACAGCCAGGCGATCGTGACCACGCTGTTGAAACACGGAGATGCGGTGCGCATCACTGAAGGTCCGTTCTGCGATCTCGAAGCGGTGTTCCTGGCCATGGACGGCGAAGAACGGGTGCTGCTGATGATGAATTTGCTGCAGCGTGAACAGCAAATCAGCCTGCCACTGGCGCGGGTCAACAAGCTTTAGATGCTTTTAGCTGCTCACACAAAAACGCCGCTTAACAACAAGCGGCGTTTTTTATCAACACAGGAAAACCTACGCCCCTTCCGAGAGGTGATTCCAGTCGACCCAACCCAAAAACCACGTCGCCAGAATCAGTAAACCGAAGGCGATCCGGTACCAGGCAAACACTGCATAACTATGGTTGGCGATGAACTTGAGCAACCCGCGCACGGCAATCATCGCAAAGACGAAAGCGGCGACAAACCCCAGGGCAAACACCGGCAAATCTGCGGCCTGGAACAGGTCGCGATATTTATAGCCCGAGTACACCGCGGCACCCACCATTGTCGGCATCGCCAGGAAGAACGAAAACTCGGTGGCCGTCTTGCGTGACAGGCCAAACAGCAACCCGCCGATAATCGTCGACCCTGAGCGCGAAGTGCCGGGAATCATCGCCAGGCATTGTGCACATCCGACTTTCAAGGCATCGGTCCAGCGCATCTCGTCCACGTGATCGACCACTACCACGTGCTCGCGCTGTTCGGCCCATAACATGATGATCCCGCCGATCACCAGCGCCACGGCCACGGTGATCGGGTTGAACAGATACTGATGGATTTTGTCGGCGAACATCACCCCCAGGACCACCGCCGGCAAAAAACCGATCAACAAATTCAGAGTGAAACGTTGTGCATTTCGCTGGGTCGGCAAACCCGTGGTGATGTCCAGAATCTTGCGACGGAACTCCCAGACGACCGCCAGAATAGCGCCCAACTGAATAATGATATTGAACGCCATGGCTCGCTCACCGCCAAAGTCGAGCAAGTCCGCGGCAATAATCTGGTGGCCTGTACTGGAGATCGGCAAAAACTCTGTGAGTCCTTCAACCAGCCCTAGAATCGATACTTGCGTGGTGGTCCAGAAGTCCATTAATCCCCCGTTAACCCCTCTCGGCTGAAAGGTCTGTTGTTGGTTCCGAGCATCTGTCGGGTCAACGGAGAATTAAAACGCATTACCCGCCGGCTTGAGCCAAACGTTATAAAACGTCCATGACCAGGGCTATGAACACCTCGACGGCCCTATCCGCCTGCTACGCTTTGCGTTCATGACTGGAGGAATAACCATGCCGGACGATCCTACCCCCGCCCGGCCCGACGCCAGATGGACGCCTGAAGAAGAAATTGACCCGGAAGACTGATACTTGTGTGTTGCAAATCCATGGCTGCCACTCATCGTCAGCTCGTTGACGTTTTGAGTTTGGACGCGCGCAATGGCTACCCCAAAAATGATCGCCCAAGAGAACATTCCACATGGCAAAGATCATAGTGCTCGCTGGTGACTTCCCGCAGTGCGACGGGGAATATCACTCGGGTACCATCACGCTCAAAACGGCCCTTAAGCCACGACTGGGGAAAAGCTTCCCGGTCTCGGAATTTAAAGATCTAACGATCCAGAACACGGATTCCAACAAGAATATAAAGAGCGCCATCGGCCTGGGCATTGCGGGCGCAATGTTGTTGGGGCCGGTCGGTGCCATCGCTGGCTATCTGCTCGCGGGCAACAACACGGAAGTGACCTTCATGGCCACCCTGAAGGACGGTGGCAAGCTCCTTGCGGCAACCGATAGCGATACCTTCGAGGACATCTCGGCACGTGCCCACAAAAAAAACCGCCCCGGTCGCCGAGGCGTCCCTCGCGAATCATTTAACAACGACTCCATTCACTGATCCGCTGGCCCCGTGACCGCGAAGATGTTGCAGGGCACTCGATACAGCACATGCTCCGTCGTACTGCCCACCCACTTGCCCAACCCCTTGCGATGCGCATTGCCCATGACGATCACATCGGCCTGGTGATGCGCTGCAAAGTCAGCCAGCGCTTTGCCGGGCGGGCCCGCAACGAAGTGTTGTCGCTCGGTGGGCACTCCATAGTGGTCGGCCAATGCGATGAATGACTGATGCAGAGACTTGCGCAGGTCACTGTTGAAGCCTGGCATCGTCACTGCCCCAGCGCCTGCGTCGGCTATATGCGTCAGCGATAGATCATAGGCATACAGCAAATGCAGTTCTGCGTTGCATTGCATGGCCAATCCGTTCGCTGCCTGGATGATGCGGTCGTTGATGCCGGTGATCTGCGTCTCGGGTTGCGACGGATCGACCGCCGCCACGATCACCCGCGGCAGCGGACACCTGACTTCGCTGACCAGATGCACAGGCACCGGACATTCGCGCAACAGGTGCCAATCCAGAGGCGTAACGAAAACGCGTTTGAGTGCAGACTCGTGCTGCACGTCCTTGATCACCAGATCCGGCTGCATTTCTGCCACATGCCGAAGGATCTCTTGCAACGCGCTGCGGGTTATAAGCACTTCGGTGCTTACCGTGACCCCGCGTCCGCGTATCAGATCGGCTTCATCCTTCAGCCACTTTTCGTTCTCTTGCTGACAGGCCTCACGAAACCGCGCACCGGCGCTCATCAAACCCAAAAGGTGAGAGTCTTCGATAAACACCGTGATGTGCAGCGCTGCGCCAGTGGCTTCGGCGATGGCGACAGCTCGTTCCAACGCTGGAGTGTGACGCATGGCTGGGCCGGCTATCAGAAAGAGTCGTTGATATTGGCTCATGTAACACCTCCAGACCCCCGTCACCACCGACGACCTGCTATCGCCTCAACTAACGGGATCGACACTATCAATATACGCCTGGATTCAATAACGAGCTAAAGAGCTGTCACCCCATACCAACCGGGTGACAACCCAACACTACTTCTGGGCATATTTCGTGCCGTGCTGATCATTAAGCTGTGCCTGCATCAACCCCCACTCACGCTGAATGATCGAGTAAGGAATAAAGATACTGATCCGCTCAGCGCCCTTTACCCCAGGGTGAAAACTCACATCGTGAAGTGTGGTGGAGAAGAATCCGACATTAATACCGACAATGCTGCCGTCATTGGCGATAACCGGCCCACCCGACATCCCCTTGATCATCGGGGCATCATGGATGGCATAGCGTTCGCCGCTGCCTTCATCACTGTTGATGAAAGGCGCCGGATACACCTTGCCCTGCCCGCTGACCGTTGTCATATACGGGCTCGTTCCCACGGCAGTGATGTGCTCACCCACGCGCGGTGCGCGCCATGACGGATAATGGCCGTCGGCCTTGTGCTTGATGAAGACCAGGTCGCAACCGGTGCTGCAGCTGTATATCACGTTGCGAATGAGTGGGGTGTGGCGGGTGGTAACGGCGTAATCCTCGTTCCATTGCACGGCCGAGGCGGTGTACAGATAAGGCAAGGGAAAGCCTGAGAAGACTGAGAAATATGAATCATTGGCAGGCCCCGACAAGTCGGGTTTTACCATACCGTTGCATCCTGCAATACCAGCTCCTATTAAAAAGTAGGTCATGATTTTAATCATGATGTTCACCGACTTATAAGGAGATTTTAGTTTTTGTTGTGTCAGATTTTTAGTGATCAGGTTGTTGTGGTTTTTCCTCGCTGCCCGTTCTGGTGGGTAATGTATGGCCTAGGTTGTAAGCGTGTGTATGAATTAATTGCGCTAAGAACAATCGCTTTTCGTTACATATAAAAAACTTCAAATATTTGGCGCCTGAAAAATGTCGCATGCGCCAAAATAAATATAAATGGAAGTTACACTTAATAAGTGTAAAACCCGTGAAACAGCACTTTTAGAGCGATTTAGAGCACGTTGGAATGCCGCGGCAACCTAACAGAAATCAGTGCCGCGAAAATAACAAATGCGCTGGATATCCATAAACACGCTTCCAGCCCGAAGACCTGAAAAACCCAACCGGAGAGCACGGTGCCGATCAGCCGTCCCATGGCGTTGGACATGTAGTAGAAGCCCACATCCAGCGATACACCGTCTTCCTTGGCGTAGGACACGATCAGGTAGCTGTGCAGCGAGGAATTCACCGCGAACAACGCACCAAAGATCATCAAACCACCCAACAGCACCCACTGCGGCGACAACCCGGTGTTCAGCCCCAGCGCGATTGCCGCTGGCAGGCCTGCCAAGGCAACCGCCCAAAGAAACGCCGCGCGACCATCCGGGACATGCCCTCGTTGCTTGCCGGTGATCCGCGGCGCGAGCGATTGCACAATGCCGTAGCCAATCACCCAGGCCGCGAGGAATCCACCGACCTTCCAGAAGTCCCAGCCAAAAACGCTGCTCAAGTACACCGGTAAAGCCACGACGAACCAGACATCGCGGGCACCGAACAGGAACATCCGTGCCGCCGACAAGATGTTGATGGCCCGGCTCTTGGAGAGGATGTCGCGGAACCTGGGCTTGGCTTTCGCCTTGCCCAGGTCCTTTTTCAACAGGATCAGGCTGCCGAGCCAGATCAGCGAAAGAACGCCTGCCATGGCCAGCAGCGCCCCTCTGAAACCGATCAGGGCGAGCAATGCCCCGCCGAGAAAGAAACCGACGCCCTTGAGGGCATTCTTCGAGCCGGTGAGGATGGCTATCCATTGATAAAGCGTGCCCTGTTGCCCGTCAGGCACCAGCAGCTTGATCGAGCTTTTGGCGCTCATCTTGTTCAGGTCTTTGGCGATCCCCGACAGCGCCTGAGCCCCCATCACCCAAGGAATCGTCAGCCAGGTGACTGGCACCGTCAGCATCAACAGCGCCACAACCTGCATTCCCAGCCCGATGTTCATGGTCCGGTTCAGCCCCAGTCGCGCACCGAGATAACCGCCCAGCAGGTTGGTGATCACGCCAAAGAGTTCGTAGAACAGAAACAACGCCGCGATTTGCAAAGGGCTGTAGCCCAACCCGTGAAAGTGCAGCACCACCAACATGCGCAAGGCACCGTCGGTGAGGGTAAAAGCCCAGTAATTGCCCGTAACAAGCAGGTATTGCCGCACTGACGGCGCGAGGGCTGACAAGGCTTTCATCAACGCTCCTTAAACGGCCAGACCGACCATCCTGGCCAATTCAACGGTGCGGTTCGCGTAACCCCATTCGTTGTCGTACCAGGCATAGATTTTGACCTGGGTGCCGTTGATGACCATGGTCGACAGCGCATCGATGATCGATGAGCGCGGATCGGTGCGGTAGTCGATGGACACCAGCGGGCGCTCCTCGAAACCGAGAATACCTTTGAGTTCGTTCTCGGACGCGTCCTTGAGAAACCGATTCACTTCGTCAACCGTGGTGACGCGCTCGACCTCGAACACACAATCAGTCAGCGAAGCATTGGCCAACGGTACGCGCACCGCGTGGCCATTCAGTCGCCCGCGCAGCTCCGGGAAAATTTCCGCGATGGCGGTGGCCGAACCGGTGCTGGTCGGGATCAGGCTCATGCCCGAAGCCCGCGCGCGACGCAGATCCTTGTGGGGTTGGTCGA
Organism: Pseudomonas sp. GW822-FHT07A10; assembly: GCF_058798795.1. Lineage (NCBI taxonomy): Bacteria > Pseudomonadati > Pseudomonadota > Gammaproteobacteria > Pseudomonadales > Pseudomonadaceae > Pseudomonas > Pseudomonas sp. GW822-FHT07A10. The sequence goes on along the minus strand of NZ_JBXAKV010000006.1, from coordinate 92,395 downwards.
GAATGCTTTGGGTGTTGGTCAAGTCGTGAATGGTGGTGATCGAGCCGTGGCGAATGCCTAGCGCTTCATGGATCACCTTGACCACTGGCGCGAGGCAATTGGTGGTGCACGACGCAGCGGTAACGATGCGATGTTCCGCCGGATTGAACAGTTGATGGTTGACGCCCATGACGATGTTCAGCGCGCCCTCTTCTTTCACCGGAGCACTGACCACCACGCGCTTGACGCCCTGGTCGAGGTACGCCTGAAGCACCGCGACAGTCTTCATCTTCCCGCTGGCTTCAATCACCAGATCGCAGCCCGACCAATCGGTATCGGCAATCGCCTTGTTGGCAGAAACCTTGATGCGCTTGCCGTCGATGACAATGCAGTTACCTTCGGCGCTGGCTTGATCATTCCAGCGACCATGCACCGAATCGAAGTTCAGCAGGTGCGCATGCGTCGCCGCGTCGCCTGCCGGGTCGTTGATCTGCACGAACTCAAACTCTGGCCAGTGCCAGGCGGCGCGCATGGCGAGACGACCGATGCGGCCAAAACCATTGATGCCCACTTTGATAGTCATGTCGAGGTGCTCTGTAGCGGTTGTCAGGGAGGGTGCTTTGGCAATCATCAAGCCGGACAGCAGGCGGCTGCCCGTTCAGGACGGTCGCCCATTTGTTCAAGGCGTTTGGCATCGGGGCTCAACCAGTGCGTGTTGGCTTGAAGCGCCACGATCAGCATCTGATTCACCCAGTCAGGAAGAGTCGGGTGCAATCGGTAGTAAACCCATTGACCTTGCCGACGGTCCGCCAGCAATCCGCAGGTGCGCAACTGCGCCAGGTGCCTGGAGATTTTCGGCTGGCTCTCGTTCAACGCGCAGGTCAGCTCGCAAACACACAACTCTCCCTCACGGGCGATGAGCAGCATCATGCGGACGCGGTTGTCGTCAGCCAGGCATTTGAAAACGGTGGTCGGCGTCAGAGAGTCAGACATTTCGGTTCTCGCTGGTTTGGGCTATGCGTCACAACGGAGCATCAGCTTATATGCGATTGGCCGAATATATGTTTTTCCGCATGTGCGGTAAAGCGCCAACAGTCAGTGTGTCGACTTCATAGCTGAATGATATTTATTTACTTACAAAAGGTAATCGTTATCATTAGCGTCACAATACAAAAAGGAGCTCATGGTGGCTTTACCGCGCATTTACCCCGCCTCTCTCTCACTGCTGGGGCTGTTGGCAGTCCCCGATTTACAGGCAGAAACCCAATCGGCAGTCACCTTGCCTGCCACCGCTGTGACCAGTGATTACAGCGAGCAAAGTTACAGGCCGACCGACAACCGCAGTGCGCTGAAGATCGATGCCCCACTGCGCGACATTCCGCAAACGGTGAACGTGATCCCGCAGAGCGTGATCAAGGACCAGGGCGCGCGATCGATGGAAGACGTGCTGAAAAACGTTCCTGGCATCGGTCTTTCCAATGGCGATGGCCAGCGCGATCAGGTCACCATTCGCGGCTTCAGTGCGATTGGCGACATGTACGTCGATGGCGTCCGCGACGACGCGCTGTACTTCCGCGATCTGTCTAACGTCGAGCGGGTGGAAGTGATCAAGGGGCCGGCAGCGGTGCTCTATGGCCGCGGTTCATCCGGTGGCCTGATCAACAGCATCAGTAAGAAACCCAACTTCACTCCCAAGCAGGAAGTGGGTGTCAGCTTCGACAGCGAAGGCAAAAAGCGCACGCAGTTCGATGCGGGCTGGGCCGATCAGCAGCAAAACGACAAGGCTTTCCGGGTAACTGGCGCACTGGAAAACAGCGACACCTTCCGCGATGACGGTTACATCGACCGCAAGGCCATTGCGCCTTCGGCCTACTTCAAGCTCTCCGATGATCTTGAGCTGAATCTGGGCGCCACGTACCTCTACGATAAACGCCTGATCGACTTCGGCATCCCCGCGCTGGGCAACCGTCCGGTCAATGTCGACCGGGACAAGCGCTTCGGCGCCGCCGACCCGGATGATGATTACACTCGCAGCGAAGTGTTCTCGTTCACGGCGGGCGTCGACTACCGCCTCAACGACGACTTCACCCTGAGCAACACCAGCCGCTACTACCACTACGACCTGGATCGCAACAACACCCTCGCCGACTCCAGCCCGACACGCTTCGTCACTGCCCCCAACGGCGAATTGCTGGTCAAGCTCAACCGCGGCAACGTGCAGCGCAAGGAAGACGGCTGGTTCAACCAGACCGAACTCAAGCAACAGGCCACGCTCGCCGGGATGAACCACAACCTGCTCTATGGTGTGGAACTGGGGCGCCAGGTCAAGGATCAATCCGTCTTCAGCCAGAACAACGTAGCGCGGGTTCCGGTGTACCGCGATGCTCTGGTCGACGTACCGTTCCAGGCCAATCGGCAAACCGCCAAGGGCACCAATACCCAGGACACGGCCGGTTTCTACGTCCAGGATCTGATTGAACTGACCCCGCACTGGAAAGCGCTGCTGGGCGTGCGCCATGACGTGTTCGACCAGGAATATTCGGATGACCTGACCCGCGCCACCATGTCTCGAACCGACAACACCTGGAGCCCGCGTGCAGGCCTGGTCTACCAGCCTGATCAGGTCCAGTCCTACTACATTTCGGTGAGTCGCTCTTACCAGCCGTCTTCCGAAGTCTTCGCCCTGAGCACCACCAACCAGGACCTTGAACCGGAGCAAACCACTAACTTCGAAATCGGCGGCAAGTGGGACCTGCTCGACAATCGCCTGGCGTTGACGGCGGCGCTGTTCCGCCTGGAACGCACCAACATGAAAACCACCGACCCGGCGAACCCGACCAAACTGGTCCTGTCGGGCGAGCAGCGCACCGACGGCCTGGAACTGACCGCCAGCGGGCAGTTGAGCGACAAGTGGCAGGTCTATGCCGGCTACGCCTACCTGGATGCCGAGATCACCAAGTCCAACAACCGGACCAATGGCGTCGCCAACGAAGGCCAGACACCGACCCTGACCCCGCGTCACAGTGCCAACCTCTGGCTGGTGCGCTCGCTGACCAACACCTGGCGTGTCGGCATGGGCGCGAACTATGTCGATGACCGCTACACCGCCCTGGACAACCGGGTGGTCATGCCCGCCTACACCACCGTGGACGCGGCATTGCTCTATAACCTGCCGAAGTGGGACATGGCGCTGCGTTTGCGTAACGTCTTCGACAAGGACTATTACGCCTCGGCCCATGGCTCCGTGGACCTGATCACCCCTGGAGCGCCACGGACCCTGGAGTTGAGTACCAACTACCGGTTCTGACTGAACACCTGAAATCAAACGCCCTTGCCGGTCAGGTAAGCAAAATACCCGTGGGAGCGAGTCTGCTCGCCCCCACGCGTTTTGCGCAGTTTACTGACAGGCATTCGTTTTAAAGCGGGCAGACTGCGATAACGGCACCATCAGTGCTTGGGGTGGTCATCTGCACAGTCCAGCCTGGGGCAAAAACCAAGTCGTGATACTCAACGATGGCACTGATTTCGGAGCAAAGTTTTTTGGCCTCCTCCGGAGAGTGATCTACATCGATGTTGACCGAACGATTCTCGGCTGAGTATTCGCTAGCCTGGGTCAAGTTCATCGTGTCATTCCCATCCAGTATTTTGCTGAGCAGTGAGGCGTTCTCGACGGACTCGTCCATACCGCTGGAATAAGCACATTGAACAGCCACAATCGTCAGTAAAAAAAACAGACCCGCTGCGTATTTGTTTCTCACATCCATGTTCCTTGAAGTCGGGATTGGTCGAGCCTGCACTGCGTGGCGAAGCGATCCGGGGTACAGCATACGTCCTGAGGTTCATACGGCCCAAGGAAGATCAGCGAAAGGATTTCGTATACCCTATCGCTATCTCACTTCCAAACGACCGCCGCCGTGAACCTACCCAAACTCAACGCTCCCGACCTTGGCAATACGCCTTCGACCTCGGAAATCATCACCCGTCATCTGCGCGACGCGATCGTCGCCGGGCATTTCGCCGAAGATGAGCCGATTCGCCAGGACGACATTGCCCGCCAGTTCAACGTCAGCAAGATTCCGGTGCGCGAGGCCCTCAAGCGGCTGGAAGCCGAAGGGCTGGTGATGTTCCAGCGCAATCGCGGGGCGATGGTCACGCGGGTTTCCGATGCCGAGCTGGCGCAGATGTTCGAAGTGCGCATGTTGCTGGAAGACAAAATACTGCGCCTGGCCATTCCCAACATGACCGAAGAAACCTTCGCCCGGGCCGAGCGTATCTGTCAGGAATTCATCGGCGAGGACGACGTAGGCCGCTGGGCCGAGCTCAATTGGGAGCTGCACGCTTGCCTTTACGAACCGGCACAACGGCCGTTTCTGGTCAGCCTGATTCGATCGGTCAACGACAAGCTGGAGCGCTACCTGCGCATGCAGATGAGCCTGTCGGCCGGCAAGGAACGGGCCGATCACGAACACCGTGAGATCCTCGCGGCCTGCCGTGCCGGCGATGTGGAGCTGGCGGTGAAGCTGCTTGACGAACACATTGCCGGAGTCTGCAAGACCCTGTTCGAACACCTGCCCCACGCTCACTAAGCGCTGTGCCGATTTCGTCATCGGCACAGGATAAATCCATCAAGCCGGCACCCCGCTGCACAGGCCACTCTTGCGTTCACTCATCTGAACGGACGTGGCCCTCCCATGAAACGCATCACCGTGATCGACTCCCACACCGGCGGCGAACCGACCCGCCTGGTGACCGCCGGTTTTCCTGACCTGGGCACCGGCAGCATGGCTGAACGGCGTAAGTTGCTGGCCGACCATCACGATCAATGGCGCGCCGCCTGCGTGCTGGAACCACGAGGCAGCGACGTGCTGGTGGGTGCCCTGCTCTGCACACCGGTAGACCCGAGCGCCTGTGCCGGGGTGATTTTCTTCAACAACAGCGGTTACCTGGGCATGTGCGGCCACGGCACCATCGGCCTGGTGGCGTCGTTGGCGCATCTGGGCAAGATCGGCCCCGGCGTGCACCGCATCGAGACGCCGGTGGGGACGGTGCAGGCGACCCTGCACGAAGACCACTCGGTGAGCGTGCGCAATGTGCCGGCCTACCGTTACCGCAAGGCGTTGGTGTTGCAGGTGCCGGGCATCGGCCAGGTGGTCGGCGATATTGCCTGGGGCGGCAACTGGTTTTTCCTGATCGCCGAGCATGGCCTGAGGGTCGCCGGCGACAACCTCGACGCGCTGACCGCTTATACCTACGCCGTGCAACAAGCGCTGGAAGCCCAAGGCATTCGTGGCGAAGACGGCGGGTTGATCGACCATATCGAGCTGTTCGCCGATGACGATCAAGCCGACAGCCGCAACTTTGTCCTATGCCCCGGCAAAGCCTATGACCGCTCACCGTGCGGCACCGGCACCAGTGCCAAACTGGCGTGCCTGGCGGCCGACGACAAGTTGCAACCGGGGCAGATCTGGCGTCAGGCCAGTGTCATCGGCAGCGAGTTCGAAGGTTCTTATGAATGGCAAGGCGAGCGCATCGTGCCGACCATTCGTGGCCGTGCCTTTATCAGCGCCGAAGCCAGTTTGATCATCGAACAGGATGACCCGTTCGCCTGGGGCATTCGCCCATGAGCGAGGGCCTGGTGGCCGATGTGATCGTGATCGGCGCCGGCATCATCGGCGCCGCCTGCGCCCAGGCGCTGGCCCGTCGTGGCTTGCAGGTGCTGGTGCTGGACGCCGGCCTGCACGGTGCGACGGCGGCAGGCATGGGCCACCTGCTGGTGCTCGATGACAACCCGGCCGAACTGGCCCTGAGCCAATATTCCCTGCAACGCTGGCGTGAACTGGCGCCAGACCTGCCCGACGGCTGCGCTTACCGCAACAACGGCACACTGTGGCTGGCGGCCAACGCCGAGGAAATGGCGGTCGCCCACAGCAAATACCTGAACCTGAAAGCCCAGGGCGTGGCGTGTGAACTGGTCAGCGCCAGCGCCTTGCGTCAGCGTGAACCGGAACTGCGCGAGGATCTGGAAGGCGGCTTGCTGATCAATGGCGACGGCATTCTGTATGCGCCGGCGACGGCCCGCTGGATGCTCGACACACCGAACATCCGTCAGCACCGGGCGCGGGTCAGCGCGGTCGATGGAAATCGCGTTTGCCTCGATGACGGCCATTGGTTGCGGGCCGAAGCGGTGGTGTTGGCCAACGGCATTCAGGCCAGCGACCTGTGCCCGGAGTTGCCCATCGAGCCGAAAAAAGGCCACCTGCTGATTACCGACCGCTACCCCCGCACGGTCACTCACACCCTGGTGGAACTGGGTTACGTCACCAGCGCCCACAACGCCACGGGGCCATCCACCGCCTGCAATATTCAGCCGCGCCCCACCGGGCAGTTGTTCATCGGTGCCTCGCGGCAATTCGGCACCACCGACCCGCAGGTCGAAGGCTGGATGCTGGCAAAAATGCTCAAGCGTGCCGCCGAGTACATGCCAGGGCTGGCCCGACTCAACGGCATCCGCGCCTGGACCGGTTTTCGCGCCGCCAGCCCCGACGGCCTGCCGCTGGTTGGCCAGCACCCACAGCAGCAGGGCTTGTGGCTGGCGGTCGGGCACGAAGGGTTGGGCGTCACCACGGCCCCCGGCACGGCCGACTTGCTGGTGGCGCAGCTGTTCAACGAAACCCCGCCACTGGCCGCGCAACCCTATCTGCCCCAGCGTTTCCTCGGAGAACCCGTCTATGCCTGAATTACTGCTGGACGGCCGCGCCTTGAAGGTGGCCGAGGGCACCAGCGTCGCCGCTGCCTTGGCGCTGGGCAGCGACGGCTGCACGCGCACTTCGGTCAGTGGCCAACGCCGCGCACCGCTGTGCGGCATGGGCATTTGCCAGGAATGCCGGGTGACCATCGACGGCCGGCGACGCCTGGCCTGCCAGACTCTGTGCCGTGACGGCATGCAGGTGCAGACATGCCCATGAACGAATACGCCGATGTGCTGATCATCGGAGCCGGCCCCGCTGGCATGGCCGCTGCTCTTGCCGCTGCCCCCAGTGGCGCACGCATCGTCATGCTCGACGACAATCCGCTGCCGGGCGGGCAAATCTGGCGTGATGGTCCGCAAGCCAATGTGCCCGATCAGGCCCGTCGCCTGCGTGAACGTTTGCAGGCGTGCAGCAACATCCGCCGTCACGCCGGCACCCGGGTGATCGCCAGTCCCGGTCCGAAACAACTGTTGGTCGAAAATGACGATGCCGGTTGGCTGATCAGTTACGACAAGCTGATTCTGTGCACCGGCGCCCGCGAGTTGCTGCTGCCCTTCCCCGGCTGGACGTTGCCCGGCGTGACCGGCGCTGGTGGCTTGCAGGCGCTGATCAAGGCGGGCCTGCCGGTGCAGGGTGAGCGCGTGGTGATCGCCGGCAGCGGCCCGTTGTTACTGGCCAGTGCCGCCACCGCGAAAAAACACGGCGCGCAGATCCAGCGCATCGCCGAGCAAGCCTCGCGCACCGCCGTCGCCGGTTTCGCCGCGCAACTGCCCCGCTGGCCTGGCAAATGGCTGCAATCGTTCAGCCTGTTCGACCGCCATTACCGCACTGCAACTCATGTGCTGGCCGCCCTTGGCACTGACCGGCTGGAAGGTGTGCGCCTGCAACAGCAGGGCAAAATCATCGAACTTGAATGTGATCGGTTAGCCTGTGGTTTCGGCTTGATCCCGAACATTCAATTGGGCCAGGCACTGGGTTACGCCATCGAGGGTCAGGCGTTGGCCGTGGATGCCTGGCAGGCCAGTCGCGTCGATCATTATGCGGCGGGAGAATGCACCGGGTTTGGTGGCAGTGAACTGGCGTTGGTCGAAGGTGCCATTGCTGGCCACGCGGCGGTCGGTGACCTTGAAGCGGCACGCCAGTTGTGGCCACGCCGGGCACGCTGGCAGGGTTTCGCCAAGGCACTGAATCAGGCCTTCGCCCTCGACCCGCAACTCAAATCCCTGGCCCGCCCCGACACCCTGGTCTGCCGCTGCGAAGACGTGCCCTACGGCGCATTGACCGGGCACACCGACTGGCGTGAAGCCAAACTGGCCAGTCGCTGTGGCATGGGCGCCTGTCAGGGCCGGGTGTGTGGTGGCGCGGTGCAGCACCTGTTTGGCTGGCAACCCTCGGCCCCCCGCCCGCCCTTCAGCCCGGCACGAATCGAGACCTTGATGTGCCTGGACGACACCCCGCCAGCCTGAAACCCCCTCGGGGGTTTCAGCCGCGCTGTCGAGCCTCTATGATCCCGGGGTCGCCCTCAGACCCCAGCGCCATGTACCCCTCGCTCAGCACCTTCAAACCCTGCGATCTGCCCACGCTGTTGAACAGCCTGCAGCCGATTGCGCCGCTGCTCGACACCCTGGCGGACGTGGTGTTTTTCATCAAGGACCGCGAAGCTCGCTACGCCTTCGTCAACCAGACCCTGGCCCGGCGTTGCGGTTTCAAACATCGCGAAGATCTGCTGGGGCTCACCGCCGAGATGGTCTTCCCGGAACGCTTCGGCCCGCTGTACACCGAACAGGATCGGCGGGTGCTGTCCAGCGGCCGCGAGATGGCCGACCAACTGGAACTGCACCTGTATTACGGCAACCAGCCGATCTGGTGCCTGACCCACAAACTCGCCTTGAAGGATGAACAGGGTCACATCGTGGGCCTGGCCGGGATCTCCCGCGACCTGCAATCGCCACAGTCCAATCACCCCGCATTCCAGAAACTCGCCGCCGTGGACGCGCATATCCGCAGCCACTTCGCCCGCCCCGTGAGCCTTGCCGAACTGACCGCCATCGCCGGTTACTCCGTGGCGCAACTGGAGCGTCACTGCAAGCGGGTGTTCCAGCTCACGCCACGGCAGATGATCAACAAGGCGCGCCTGGAAGAAGGTTCGCGGCTGTTGCTGCACACCGAGTTGCCGATCACCGAGATCGCTCTGCGCTGCGGTTACACCGACCACAGTGCGTTCAGCCGGCAGTTTCGTGCGTTGACCGGTCTGTCACCGAGCCAGTATCGCGATACTCAGCGCTAAGGATCGTTCCCACGCGGAGCATGGGAATGATCAACACACAGTAAGACCAATAAACAGGCGATGTTTAATAGACATCTCCAGACACTCACCCAGGCTACACATCCTTGCGCCTCTGCCTACGACTACGCCAGAATCCGCCGGCTAGTGCGCCTGTGACCGGAGCTATATCGTTTCCCTGTCGCTGAAAAACAGCGATCGGGTTTGGTAGCCCGCCGTTCACATGTCGCATAGCTTCACCTTATGCAGGTGCTTCTTCAGCATTTGTATTTATGGTGGCCATGCGTAGGGTGCCCTCGGGCACGCCGGTTTTGCCATGTGGGCCGGTCTACCAACCTTCGTATGGCCACCACCTCTTCGTTTGGTAGCGAGAGTGATGGCTCCTCTAATCACATATGGAGCTCCATCTATGTTCAAACCAACGCCAAATCCTCCGGAAACCGACGACGTTTCCCCCTACGAATCCCTCGATTCGAAAAAACTCCACGCAGCCGCCGACCGCGCCCTGGACCACTACCTCAAACCACCCATCCCCAAAGACACCAAGCGCAAACCCAGCACCATTTACCATGTGGGTGAGAAGGTCGATAACGAAACCCTGCTGGTCAATGCCTGCGAATCCCTGGCGTCAGCCAGCATGATGCTCAGTGAGTTCGCCGGGTTGATGGAGATGCCCCATCGCAACGTGATGTTGGGGATTCAATCGGTGGTCATGCTCGGTGAATTGGCGGTGAATCGAGTGCTGGATAACCTCGATCCGCAGGGCTAGCCAGAATCTGTGGCAAAGGGGCTTGTTGTGGCGAGGGGGCTTGCCCCCGTTCGGCTGCGAAGCAGTCGTCAATCCGGTGTATGCGATTTCTCTGATACACCGCGGTTGCAGGTTTTGGGGTCGCTTCGCAACCCAACGGGGGCAAGCCCCCTCGCCACATGGGTGTGTCAGAGCACGGGGTGATCGCAGGGCGCCGATGTTCCCTAAAGGGGCGCCCCGCACAACCATTGCTCCCATCTGTAACACCCACCATCGCGGCCCCCGCCCCTCACGGCGTCACTCTGACGCACCGCAACACCTCTACTTCCAAGGTCTGCCAACAAATTCACGCCTCGGCCTGGAAACGGGCACGCTGATTGCTATATTTAATATCGTATACGAAATCCCCAATACGATATCCAACAGCACTTCACATCAACGAGGCCTCTATGAAAAACCCCGCATTTGCCGTAGCCCTCAGCGCTGTTCTCAGTACCTCTTTCATTGCCACCGCCCAGGCCGACAAGCTCGACGACATCATCGGTTCGGGCAAGCTGCGCTGCGCCGTGACCCTGGACTTCCCGCCCATGGGTTTCCGCGATGCCGGTAACAACCCGGCCGGTTTCGACGTGGACTACTGCCGTGACCTGGCGAAAATCCTCGGGGTCGAGGCCGAAGTGGTCGAGACGCCGTTCCCGGACCGTATTCCGGCGCTGGTCTCCGGGCGGGCCGATGTGATCGTCGCCTCCACTTCCGACACCCTCGAACGGGCCAAGACTGTCGGCCTGACGGTGCCCTACTTCGCCTTCCAGATGGTGGTGCTGACCCGCGACGACACCGGCATCAACAGCTTCGATGACCTCAAGGGCAAACCCGTGGGCAACACCAGCGGCACCTATGAAGCCATCGCCCTGGAGAAAGACGTGAAGAACTGGGGCACCGGCACCTTCCGCGCCTATCAGTCGCAGAACGACACCCTGCTGGCCGTCGCCCAGGGCCACATCGACGCCACCGTGGTCACCAATACCGTGGCCGCCGCCACCCTCAAATCGGGCAAATACAAAAACCTGAAAGTCGCCGGTAACGCGCCGTACGTGATCGACTACGTCTCCCTCGGGGCCAAGCGTAACGAGTATGGCCTGCTCAACTACCTCAACCTGTTCGTCAACCAACAGGTGCGCACCGGTCGTTACAAAGAGCTGTTCGTCAAATGGGTCGGCACTGAAATCCCGCCGACCAACCTGACCGTGCCACAGGTTTACTACTGAGGTGTCCGGCATGCCTAGGCCCACTTCTCTGACCGGTCGCAGCCTGGTCGCGGGCGCCGCCGAGGGCGCCCTGCTGTTCGCCGATATCGGATTGAGTTTCTGGGGCGGGGTCGATCCGTTTAGCGGCGAGATCATTGACCGTCACCACCCGCTCAGCGGCGAATACCTGGCCGGCCGCGTGCTGGCCATTCCCAGCGGTCGCGGCTCGTGCACCGGCAGCAGCGTGTTGATGGAACTGATCAGCAACGGCCACGCACCGGCCGCACTGGTGCTGGCTGAGCCCGATGAGATCCTGACCCTGGGCGTGCTCGTGGCGCAGACCATTTTCGAGCGTTCCCTGCCGGTGCTGTGCATCGGCCGGGAGGCCTTCGCCGCGTTGCGCGGCAAGGCCTTCGCTCGGGTCGACGGCGCCTCGGTAACCGTGTTCGAACACCTGCCGGGCGATGCCTGGCAGGCACTCGACAGCCCATTGCAAACGCAAGACCCAAGCGCCCCGCTCGAACTCACCGAACACGACCGGGCGCTGCTCGACGGCCAACATGGCAAGGCTGCACAAGTGGCCATGCAGATTGTTCTGCGCATGGCCGAACTGCAAGGTGCCCGCCGCCTGGTGGATGTCACCCAGGCGCATATCGACGGCTGCATCTACACCGGACCTGCGAGCCTGCGCTTTGCCGAACAACTGGTGCAATGGGGCGCCAACGTGCGGGTGCCCACCACCCTCAATTCAATTTCCGTGGACCAGCGCCGCTGGCGCGAATTGGGCATCGACCCGGCGCTTGGCGAACCGGCCAGCGCCTTGGGCGATGCCTATATGGCGATGGGTGCGCAACTCAGTTTCACCTGTGCGCCCTACCTGCTCGACAGCGCACCCAAGGCGGGCGAGCAGATCGTCTGGGCCGAATCCAACGCGGTGGTCTACGCCAACAGCGTGCTGGGGGCACGCACCCTGAAGTACCCGGACTACCTGGATATCTGCATCGCCCTGACCGGCCGCGCCCCGTTGATCGGCTGCCACCTGGACGCACAACGCAAGGCCCGATTGCAGGTCGAAGTGCCCGCCCTGGGTGAACTGGACGATGCCTTCTACCCGCTGCTCGGTTACCACATCGGCACGTTGGCGGGCAGCCGGATTCCACTGGTGCGCGGGTTGGAAAACCGCAAGCCGAGCCTGGACGACCTCAAGGCGTTCGGCGCAGCGTTTGCCACCACCTCCGCCGCTCCCTTGTTCCATATCGCCGGGATCACCCCGGAAGCTATCGACCCGGCGCAGGTGCTGGAGGGAGATGTAGCCCTGCCCGTGGAAACAATCCGTCTGAAGGATCTATTGGTCAGTTGGCGCGAACTCAACAGTGCCCGCGACAGCCGGGTGGATGTGGTCTCGCTGGGTAACCCGCATTTCTCCCTCAGCGAGTTCGCTCACCTGGCGCGACTGTGCCTGGGTCGGCACAAACACCCCGACGTGGTCCTCGCCATTACTTGCGGCCGCGCCGTGCTGGAGCAGGCTCGCGAAGCCGGGCATATCGCCGTGATCGAAGCCTTCGGCGCGACCCTGGTCACCGATACCTGCTGGTGCATGCTCGGCGAACCGGTGATCCCGCCGGGTGCAAAAACCTTGATGACCAACTCCGGCAAATACGCCCATTACGCACCCGGACTGGTGGGTCGCAAGGTGCATTTCGCCAGCCTGGCTGAATGTGTCGATACCGCTTGCAGTGCCAAGGCCAGCGGTCGTCTGCCGGCCTGGCTGAACATTGCCACCCCTCTGGAGACGCTCGCGCATGTTTGATTACACCTTCCAATGGCGCGCCACCCTGCGCGCCCTGCCGGACATGCTCGCCGGTGCCTGGGTCACTTTCGAGACCGCCGCGTTGTCGATGATCTTCGGCGTGCTGATCGCCCTGGCCCTGACGGTGATGCGCGAAAGCAAAACCCCGCTGCTGCGCGGCATCGGCAACGGCTGGGTATCGATCGCGCGCAACACCCCGTCGCTGTTCCAGATCTACGTCCTCTACTTCGGCCTCGGCTCGCTGGGCTTGCACGTCAGCTCATGGTTCGCCCTGCTCGCCGGGATCACCTTCAACAATGCCGGGTATCTGGCGGAGAACTTTCGCGGCGGCCTCAAGGCCGTCCCCGACACGCAAGTGCGCGCCGCGCGTTCGCTGGGCATGAGTGCCTTCCAGGCCTACCGCATGATCATCGTCCCGCAGCTGTTGCGGATCGTCTTCTACCCGCTGACCAATCAGATGGTCTGGGCGGTGCTGATGACGTCGCTGGGGGTGATCGTCGGGCTGAACAATGACCTGACCGGGGTGACCCAGGACTACAACGTCAAAACGTTCCGCACCTTCGAATACTTCGCCATCGCCGCGGCGCTGTATTACCTGATTGCCAAGGCGATCGTCGCGTCAGCCCGGCTGATGGCCTGGCGGTTGTTCCGTTACTGAGGGCTTGACCATGTTTTCCACCAGTTTTTCCTGGAATGACCTGCTGTTCCTGCTCGACGGCGCCTGGGTCACCCTGCAACTGACGTTCTGGTCGATCATCCTCGGCTCCTTCGCCGGGCTGTTGTTTGGCCTGCTGCGAGCGCTGTTGCCACGCGCCAGCCTGCCCCTGGCCTGGGTGCTGGACGTGTTTCGCAGCGTGCCGCTGTTGATCCAGTTCGTGCTGTTCAACTCGCTCAAAAGCATCGTCGGCTTGAACCTCAGCGCCTTCAGCGTCGGCTGCATTGTGCTGGGGGTCTACACCGCCGCGTACTTCACCGAGATCGTGCGCAGCGGCGTGCTGTCGGTGCCGTTCACCTTGCGGCGGGCCAGTCGTTCGCTGGGCCTGAGTTTTATGCAGGACCTGCGCTGGATCGTCCTGCCGATGGCCACCCGCGTGGCCTTCCCCGGCTGGCTGAACCTGGTGCTCGGGGTGATGAAAGACACCGCGCTGGTGATGTGGATCGGCATCGTCGAACTGCTGCGCGCCTCGCAAACCATCGTCACCCGCATTCAGGAACCGTTGCTGGTGCTGTGCATCGCGGGCCTTATCTATTACGTCATGAGCCTGGTGGTTGCACGCCTGGGCGCTCGTCTGGAAAGAAGGTGGCAAGAAAATGATTGAGATCGACAACGTACATAAATCCTTCGGCGATCTGGCCGTGGTCAAGGGTGTCAGCCTGACGGTGGACAAGGGCGAAGTGGTGTCGATCATCGGCGGCTCGGGCTCCGGCAAATCGACCCTGCTGATGTGCATCAACGGCCTGGAGCCGATCCAGAAAGGCAACATCCGGGTCGACGGCGTCGAGGTCCATCACAGCGCCACCGACCTCAACCGCCTGCGGCAGAAAATCGGCATCGTGTTCCAGCAATGGAATGCCTTCCCGCACCTGACCGTGCTGGAAAACGTGATGCTGGCGCCGCGCAAAGTGCTGGGCAAAAGCAAGGCCGAAGCTGAAGAGCTGGCGGTGCAGCAACTGACCCACGTGGGCCTTGGCGACAAGCTCAAGACCTTCCCCGGCAAGTTGTCCGGAGGCCAGCAGCAACGCATGGCCATCGCCCGCGCCCTGGCCATGTCGCCGGACTACATGCTGTTCGACGAAGCCACCTCGGCCCTCGACCCGCAACTGGTCGGCGAGGTGCTGGACACCATGCGCATGCTCGCCGAAGACGGCATGACCATGGTGCTGGTGACCCACGAAATCCGCTTTGCCCGCGATGTGTCCGACCGTGTGGCGTTCTTTCGCAATGGCCTGGTGCACGAGATCGGCTCGCCGGATCAGGTGATCGGTAATCCGGTGCATGCGGAAACGGCGGCGTTTCTCAAATCAGTGAAATAACGACCGGCGATAAAAGGAGTCAGCCATGCGTTCATCGAAAGTCATTCATGTGGTCAGCTGCCACGCCGAAGGCGAAGTCGGCGATGTGATCGTCGGCGGTGTCGCCCCACCGCCCGGCGCCACCGTGTGGGAGCAATCGCGCTGGATCGCCAAGGATGAAACCCTGCGCAATTTCGTCCTCAACGAACCCCGCGGCGGCGTGTTCCGCCACGTCAACCTGCTGGTGCCGGCCAAGGACCCTCGGGCGCAAATGGCGTGGATCATCATGGAACCGGCCGACACGCCACCGATGTCCGGCTCCAATTCGCTGTGCGTCGCCACGGTGCTGCTCGACAGCGGCATCCTGCCGATGACCGAACCGCAAACCCGGCTGGTGCTCGAAGCGCCCGGCGGTTTGATCGAAGCCGTGGCCGATTGCCGTGACGGCAAGGTCGAACGGGTAGAAATCAAGAACGTGCCCTCCTTCGCTGATCGCCTCGATGCCTGGATCGAAGTCGAAGGCCTCGGCTCGTTACAGGTCGACACCGCGTACGGTGGCGACAGTTTTGTCATCGCCGACGCCAAACGCCTGGGCTTTTCCATCCGCCCTGACGAGGCGGCCGAGCTGGTCGAGGTCGGGTTGAAAATCACCCGCGCGGCCAATGAACAACTGGGCTTCGTCCATCCGCTGAACCCCGAGTGGTCGCATATTTCCTTCTGCCAGATTGCCGCGCCCATCGTGGTTGAAAATGGCATCGCCACCGGGGCCAACGCGGTAGTGATTCAACCCGGCAAGATCGACCGCTCGCCCACCGGCACTGGTTGTTCGGCGCGTATGGCAGTGTTACAGGCCAAGGGATTGATGCAGGTTGGCGAGCGCTTTATCGGCCGTTCGATCCTCGGTTCCGAATTCCATTGCCGCATCGATTCGATGACCGAAGTGGCCGGCCGCCCAGCGATCTACCCGTGCATTTCCGGCCGGGCCTGGATCACCGGCACCCACCAATTGCTGCTCGACCCCAGCGATCCCTGGCCACAGGGCTATCGCCTGTCAGACACCTGGCCCGGCGCCTGAAACTCCCCCAGACCAACGGCTATAAAAAACCCTGATTGATTCAAAAAAACCACTGGCCGAGTATCGGCATTTAAAATATCGTATACGAAATACAAAAACGAACCGGAGGCAACAATGAGCAAGCGCATAAACTGGAGTGGCGTCTTCCCCGCGGTGACCACTCAATTCAACGATGACTTCTCCATCAACCTGGAAAAAACCCACCAGGTGATTTCCAACGTGATCCGTGACGGCGTATCGGGCCTGGTGGTGTGTGGTTCGGTGGGGGAAAACACCTCATTGACCGCCGAAGAAAAAATCGCCGTGACCGAAGTTGCGGTCGACGCCTCTCGCGGCCGCGTGCCGGTGATTTGCGGTGTGGCTGAATTCACCAGCGTGCAAGCGGCCAAGGTGGCCAACGCGGTGCGCAGGGTCGGTGTCGACGGCGTGATGCTGATGCCGGCGCTGGTTTACGGCTCCAAGCCGTTCGAGACCGCCGAGCATTACCGCTACGTGGCGAAGAACGCCGACGTACCGCTGATGGTTTACAACAACCCGCCGATCTACAAAAACGACATCACCCCGGACATCCTGATTTCCCTGGCCGACTGCGACAACGTGGTGTGCTTCAAGGATTCCTCTGGCGATACCCGCCGTTTCATCGACGTGCGCAATGAAGTCGGCGACCGTTTCGTGCTGTTCGCAGGTCTCGATGACGTGGTGCTGGAAAGCATCGCGGTGGGGGCCGAAGGCTGGGTCTCGGGCATGTCGAACGTGTTCCCGAAAGAAGGTGAAACCATCTTCCGCCTGGCCAAGGCCGGTCGCTTCGCCGAAGCCATGCCGATCTACGAATGGCTGATGCCGATCCTGCACCTCGATGCCCGTGCCGACCTGGTGCAGTGCATCAAACTCTGCGAAGCCATCGCCGGTCGCGGCAGCGCCCTGACCCGTCCGCCACGCCTGGCACTGCCGCAAGCGGATCGGGAGTTCGTCGAGCAGATCATGGCCAAGGCCATGGCCAATCGTCCGGAGTTGCCGGACGTCGGTCTCTGAGTGATTGCCGGGCGGATCCTTGCAGGTCCGGCCCGGCTACCTGTTTTCGCGCCTCTACAGGAAACGTCAGCATGTCCAATCCTCACAGCACGTCCAGCGCAACCACACCCTCGGGACTCAAACGCGTGGTGGCCGCCGCCATGGCCGGCACTGTCGCCGAGTGGTATGAATTCTTTCTCTACGGCACCGCCTCGGCCTTGGTCTTCGGCCAGCTGTTCTTCCGTCAGACCGACAGTCCGA
Organism: Pseudomonas sp. GW822-FHT07A10; assembly: GCF_058798795.1. Lineage (NCBI taxonomy): Bacteria > Pseudomonadati > Pseudomonadota > Gammaproteobacteria > Pseudomonadales > Pseudomonadaceae > Pseudomonas > Pseudomonas sp. GW822-FHT07A10. The sequence continues at coordinate 75,218 of NZ_JBXAKV010000006.1, read as the reverse complement.
TCGACGGCATCATCGCCGCCTTCGCCCTGTACGCCGTCGGCTTCCTCGCCCGTCCGTTGGGCGGTCTGGTGTTCGGTCACTACGGTGACAAGTTCGGCCGCAAGCGCCTGCTGCAACTGAGCCTGGTGGTGGTTGGCATCACCACGTTCCTGATGGGTTGCCTGCCCGGCTTCGACAGCATCGGCTATGCCGCGCCGGTGTTATTGGTGCTGCTGCGGCTGATCCAGGGCTTTGCCTTTGGTGGCGAATGGGGTGGCGCGATTCTGCTGGTGTCCGAGCACTGCCCGGACAATCGCCGAGGCTTCTGGGCCAGTTGGCCGCAAGCCGGGGTGCCGGCCGGTAACCTGGTGGCGACCGTTGCCTTGCTGCTGTTGTCGTCGAACCTGTCAGAGCAACAATTCCTCGCCTGGGGCTGGCGCGTGGCGTTCTGGTTCTCGGCGGTGGTGGTGCTGATCGGCTACTGGATTCGCACCAGCGTCGATGACGCGCCGATTTTCAAGGAGGCCCAGGCCCGGCAAGCGCAGACCAAACAGCAACAACTGGGCGTGGTGGAAGTGTTGCGCCATCACTGGCGCGCGGTGCTGGTGGGGATCGGCGCGCGGTTTGCCGAGAACATCCTCTATTACACGGTGGTCACCTTTTCGATCACCTACCTGAAACTGGTGGTGCACAAGGACACTTCAGAGATTCTGTTGCTGATGTTCGGCGCGCACCTGCTGCACTTTTTCCTGATCCCGTTGATGGGCTATCTGTCGGATATCGTGGGGCGTAAACCGGTGTACCTGATCGGCGCGGTGCTCACTGCGTTCTGGGGCTTCATCGGCTTCCCGATGATGGACACCGGCAACAACTGGCTGATCATCGGCGCCATCACCCTGGGCCTGGCCATCGAGTCGATGACCTATGCGCCCTACTCGGCGCTGATGGCCGAAATGTTCCCGACCCATGTGCGCTACACCGCCCTTTCGCTGTGCTACCAGGTGGCGCCGATCTTCGCCGGATCCCTCGCGCCGCTGATCGCCATCACCCTGCTCAACAAGTACCACAGCTCGACACCGATCGCCTGGTACCTGGTGGGCGCCGCGCTGATCTCCATTGTGGCTGTCGGCCTGACCCGGGAAACCCGTGGCAAGTCGTTGCACCAGGTGGATGCCGAATCTGCTGCGCGTATTGCTGCGCTGGACAACGCCGTGCCGGCCGCTGCGCGCCGGGGTGATTCGCTGGCCTGAACCGGATCTTTAGTCCGGCAAACATTTGTGGCGAGGGGGCTTGTCGGAACGCCGCATCGCCCCGTTCGACCGCGCAGCGGTCGCAAATCCCTTTCAGGGCCGCTTCGCGACCCAACGGGGGCAAGCCCCCTCGCCACGGGTTTTGTGTTCGACGCGCCTTTTCCTCAATCAAAACTGCCCTTTTTCGACAGGAGTTTTCCATGCCCCAGATCATCGGCCACAACTACATCGGCGGTGCCCGCAGCGCCGCTGGCAACATCGCGATGCAGAGCCATGACGCCAGCACCGGCGCAGTACTGCCCTATTCGTTCATGCAAGCCACCGTCGAGGAAGTGCACGCCGCAGCCCAAGCCGCCGCTGCCGCTTACCCCGCCTTTCGTAACTTGCCGGCGACGCGCCGTGCAGAGTTTCTCGAGGCCATCGCCGCGCAACTGGATGCCCTGGATGACGAATTCGTCGCCCTGGTCACTCGCGAAACCGCCCTGCCAACCGGACGCATCCAGGGCGAACGCAGCCGCACCAGCGGCCAGATGCGCCTGTTCGCTCAGGTGCTGCGCCGGGGCGATTTCTATGGTGCGCGCATCGACCGCGCATTGCCCGAACGTCAGCCACTGCCACGGGTCGACCTGCGTCAATACCGGATCGGCGTCGGCCCGGTGGCCGTGTTCGGTGCCAGTAACTTCCCGCTGGCCTTTTCTACCGCTGGCGGTGATACCGCGGCGGCTCTGGCCGCCGGTTGCCCGGTGGTGTTCAAGGCCCACAGCGGACACATGGCGACCGCTGAACGCGTGGCCGACGCAATCATCCGCGCCGCCGAGCAAACCGACATGCCTAAAGGCGTGTTCAACATGATCTACGGCGCGGGCGTCGGTGAAACGCTGGTCAAGCATCCGGCGATCCAGGCCGTCGGTTTCACCGGCTCGCTCAAAGGCGGTCGCGCCCTCTGTGACATGGCCGCCGCACGGCCACAACCGATTCCGGTGTTCGCCGAAATGAGCAGCATCAACCCGGTGCTGGTATTGCCTGAAGCCCTGCGCGCACGGGGCGAAAAAATCGCCGGTGAACTGGTGGCGTCGGTGGTCCAGGGGTGCGGTCAGTTCTGCACCAATCCAGGGTTGGTGATCGGTATCCGCTCACCACAGTTCAGCGCGTTCACCGCTCGGCTCAGCGCCTTGATGGCCGAACAGCCGGCGCAAACCATGCTCAACGCCGGCACCCTCGCCAGCTACGAAAAAGGTGTGCAGGCGTTAGTCGACCATCCAGGGATAAGCCATCTGGCAGGCCAGGACCAGCACGGCAATCAAGCCCGGCCGCAACTGTTCAAGGCCGACGTCAGCCTGCTGCTCAAGGGTGATCCGCTGTTGCAGGAAGAAGTGTTCGGCCCGACCACCCTCGTCGTCGAAGTGGCCGATAAAGCCGAGTTACAACAAGCGCTGAACAGTTTGCACGGTCAACTCACCGCCACTTTGATTGGCGAAACGCAGGACCTGCACGAACACGCCGATCTGCTGGTGCTGCTGGAACAAAAGGCCGGCCGGGTGCTGTTCAATGGCTACCCCACCGGCGTTGAAGTGTGCGATGCGATGGTGCATGGCGGCCCTTACCCGGCGACCTCCGACGCCCGTGGCACGTCGGTCGGCAGCCTGGCCATCGAGCGTTTCCTGCGCCCGGTGTGCTACCAGAACTGCCCGGATGCCTTGCTGCCCGACGCCCTGAAAAACGCCAACCCGCTGGGCATTGCCCGCCTGGTCGATGGCGCCAGCCACCGCGAACCGGTCTGACAACACAACGCTCCTGTGTGGTGAGGGGGCTTGCCCCCGTTGGGTTGCGAAGCGGCCCCAAAACCTGCAATCGCGGTGTATCAGGTACACCGCATGTAATGGTTTTACGACTGCTACGCAGCCGAACGGGGGCAAGCCCCCTCACCACACAAGCCCCCTCGCCACACAGGCTCGCTTCCACAGGAGTTCGGATTATCAAGTCAGCAGCACTTTCAGATCGTTGTACAGCGCCTCGGGAATCTGCACGCCCTCCACCAAACTGTGCGCCCGTGCCGCATAACGCCGTTGCGACGGCAAGCGCGCCCCCTGCCCTTCAATCCCCTGAAACAACACCTCGGCCCGGGCCAAGTGCTCTTCAGTGGCCGCTCCCAGAAAGCGTCGCGGATCCAGCGCGATGATCAACTCGCCATGGTAGGGCGATGACTTGCTGCCCGCGTCGTAAGCCAGTGACTCGGCGCTGGTCAGGTCACCGATCAAAGGCCCGGCAATCAACTCCACCATTGCCGCCAGCGCCGAGCCCTTGTGCCCACCGAACGTCAGCATCGCGCCGCTATCGAGCACCACGTTGGCATCGGTGCTCGGCCGCCCCTCGGCGTCTACGCCCCAGCCCTCGGGAATCGCCTTGCCGGCACGCCGATGCAACTCGATATCGCCACGGGCAATTGCACTGGTGGCGAAGTCGAACACAAACGGATCCTGCCCCACGCGTGGCCAGCCAAAGGCAATGGGATTGGTGCCGAACACCGGCACCCGTCCCCCGGCCGGCGCCACCCAGGCATGGCTCGGATTACACGCCAGCGCCACCAGCCCGGCGGCGGTCAACTGCTCGATCTCCACCCACAGCGCCGAGAAATGCACGCAGCGATTGATCGCCAACGCCGCAATCCCGTTGGCCCGGGTTTTCTCCGCCAGTAGCGGCAAACCTGCCTGGAACGCCAACTGCGAAAAACCACCCCCGGCATCCACCCGCACAATCGACGGTGCCTGGTCGATCACCCGTGGCTCGGCGTTGGCCGACACCTTGCCGGCCCGCAGGGAATTCACGCAGCCCAGAATCCGGTACAAACCGTGGGAGGCGCAGCCATCGCGCTCGCCGGCGATCACCGTCGCCGCCACCGCTTGCGCATGGGCCAGGTTAAAACCGTTGTGCAACAGGATCGCTTCGGCCAATTCACGGGCTTCGATCAGGGTCAGTCGAATCATGGTCATCTCCTTGGACAGACCGTTCAGCGTGGTCTATCCAAGGAGCGGTGGCTTGATCGGTTTAGGGACGGAGGGTGACGAAATGGGCACAGTGCCCTTTCGATCAAAACTGCGCTGCTTCCAGTTCAAAGAGGCATTCGCTACCGGCCCTGGCCGATGCACTCAGCGAGTGGATGCGCGGCAGCAGGCGGGCGAAGTAGAAGCGCGCGGTGGCCAGTTTACTGGCATAGAAAGCGTCCTTGGAGTGCGTACTCATCGCAGTCTTGGCCATTCGCGTCCACATGTAGGCGTACGCGGTATAGCCGAACACATGCAGGTACTCGACCGAGGCCGCGCCGATTTCATTCGGGTTGCTCTGGGCTCGATCCAGCAGCCACGCGGTCAGTTCGTCAAGGGTGTCCATCGCGGCATTCAACGGTTTGGTGAACTCACCCAGGTCAGCGCAGGCGTTGGCGGTGTAGTGGCGAACTTCGGCGGCGAACAAGCGGTAGAGCGCCCCGCCGCTGGCGACTATTTTGCGCCCGGCCAGGTCCAGCGACTGAATGCCGTTGGTGCCTTCGTAGATCTGAGTGATGCGCACATCGCGAACCAATTGCTCCTGGCCCCATTCCCGGATGTATCCGTGGCCGCCGAAGATTTGCTGGCCGTGCACCGTGGTTTCCAGCCCCATGTCGGTGAGGAACGCCTTGGCCACAGGGGTCAGCAGCGACACCAGTTCCTGGGCGCGGGTGCGGGTTGGCGCGTCATCGCTGTACCTGGCGGTATCCAGTTGCAGGGCCACGTAGCTGGAAAACGCCCGCCCGCCTTCGTTCAAGGCCTTCATGGTCAACAGCATCCGCCGTACATCCGGATGCACGATGATCGGATCGGCAGACTTGTCCTTGCTCTGCGCGCCCGTCGGCGAACGGCTTTGCAGACGGTCACGGGCATATGCGACGGCGTTCTGGTACGAGCGCTCACCCAACGCCAGGCCCTGGATACCCACGCCCAGGCGTTCGTAGTTCATCATGGTGAACATCGCCGCCAGCCCCTTGTTCGGCGCATCGACGATCCAGCCAGTGGCGCCGTCAAAGTTCATCACGCAGGTCGCGGACGCCTTGATGCCCATCTTGTGTTCGATTGAACCGCAGGACAGTGCATTGCGTTCACCCAGCGAGCCATCGGCATTCACCAGCACCTTGGGCACCAGGAACAGTGAAATGCCCTTGGGGCCGGCGGGTGCATCGGGCAGTCTGGCCAGCACCAGGTGAATGATGTTTTCGGTCAGGTCGTGCTCGCCGCCGGTGATGAAAATCTTGCTGCCACTGATCTTGAAACTGCCGTCGGCCTGAGGCTCGGCTCGGGTGCGGATCAGGCCCAGGTCGGTGCCGGCATGCGCCTCGGTCAGGCACATGGAACCGGTCCAGGTGCCGGCATACATGTTCGGCAGATAACGCTCCTTGAGTTCCTGGCTGGCATGGGCATTGATCGACAGGCACGCCCCGGCGGTCAACATCGGGTATAGACCGAACGACAGACTCGCCGAGTTGACCATCTCCTCGACCTGAGCCGAGATGGCCTTGGGCATGCCCATACCACCGAACTGTGGGTCACCGCCGACACCCACCCAACCGCCTGCGGCGAACGCTTGATAAGCCGCGACAAAACCTTCGGGAGCGATGACGATGCCATTGCTCCAGGTGCAGCCCTGCTCATCGCTGCTGCGGTTCAGCGGCGCGACCACCTCGGCGCTGATCTTGCCGGCCTCCTCAAGGATCGCGGCGGCCGTTTCTTCATCGATCACCTCGGCCAGGCCAGGCAATCTGGCCCAGAGCCGGGACACCTCGAAGACCTCGTTGAGTACGAAGCGCATGTCGCGCAAGGGAGCTTTGTAATCAGACATAGTTGGCTTACTCAGAAGTGGTCAGGGCATGCGACATGGCCTGACGTTGGGTTGTATCGGTTTCAGCGGTTTGCGCCACATCAGCTTGCGCAACGGGGTGACGCAGCAAGAAGTACGACAGGGCCGGGATCAGGATCAGCGCGCCGAGCATGTTCCACAGGAACATGAAGGTCAGCAGGATGCCCATGTCGGCCTGGAACTTGATCGGCGACCAGACCCAGCACACAACGCCCGCCGCGAGGGTGATGCCCACCAGGCCCACCACCCGGCCGGTAAACGACACGGCGCTGCGGTAGGCCTGGCTCAGCGGCAGGCCCTGGCGCTGGTAATGCAATTGCACGCTGAGCAGGTACAAGGCGTAATCCACGCCGATGCCCACGCCCAAGGCGATCACTGGCAGGGTCGCGACTTTCACGCCAATGCCCATGGCCACCATCAACGCCTCGCACAGGATCGAGGTCAGGACCAATGGCAACAGGGCGACCAGGGTTGCGCGCCAACTGCGGAAGGTGATCAGACAGAACAGCGTCACCGCCGCATAGACGTAAAGCAGCATGGTGCGATTGGCCTCGCGCACCACAATGTTGGTCGCCGCCTCAATCCCGGCCGACCCGGCCGCCAGCAGGAACTGGCGATCGTCGCTGTTGTTCTCCAGGGCAAATTTTTCGGCGATGCCCACCACGGCATCGAGGGTCTCGGCCTTGTGGTCCTTGAGGAACGTGATCACTGGCATCAGCGAACAATCGGTGTTGAACAACTCCGGGGAGTTGACCGAGGCTTGCTGCGCGGCGTAATTCAATACGTCCTGATTGCGCTGGATGCTGTTGAGCTTGGGGTTGCCTTCATAGGTGCCGGCGGTGATCTGGCGCACCGCGTTAACCAGCGAAGTCGTGGCCTGTACGCCCGGATACTGCTGCAGCTCCCAGGCCAGGCGATCGGCGAGAATCAGCGTCTTGTAGCTCAGGCAGCCTTCCGGCGCGGTCTTGATCATCACCGCGAACAGGTCGCTGGACAGCGCGTAGTGGCTGGTGATGTAGGCGTTATCACGGTTATAGCGAGAGTCGGCACGCAACTCCGGTGCGCCACTTTCCAGATCGCCGATCTTCAGCTGCTGGCTGATCATGAAACCGCCGATGCCCATCAGTACCGCGACCACTACCGCCCCCGTGGCCCATTTGGCCGTGGTGAAGCGGTCGAGCAAGTCCCACAGTTTGCCGAAGCCTTTGTGCCCTTCGGCGCGCGTGTCGATGTTCAGCGCACGCTCGGCAGCCCTGGCGCCCACGCCGACATAAGACAGCGCCACCGGCATCAGCAACAGCGAAGTGAAAATCAGCACCGCCACACCGATACTGGCGGTGATCGCCAGATCCCGGATCACCGGAATATCGATCAGCATCAGTACCGCGAAGCCGACGGCGTCGGCCAGCAGCGCGGTAACGCCGGCAATGAACAGGCGGCGGAAGGTGTAGCGTGCGCCGATCAGTTTGTGGGTGCCACGGGCGATGTCTTGCATGATGCCGTTCATCTTCTGCGCCGCGTGGGACACGCCGATGGCGAAGATCAGGAAAGGCACGAGCACCGAGTACGGGTCGATGGCATAGCCGAGCCAGGCGACGATGCCCAGCTGCCAGACCACCGCGATCAGCGAGCAGCCGACCACCAGCAAGGTGCTGCGCACGCATCGGGTGTAGGCGTAAATGATGATCAGCGAAGTGACGACGGCCAGGCCAAAGAACATCATCACCTGGATCAACCCGTCGATCAGGTCTCCCATCAGTTTGGCGAAACCGATCACCCGGACTTTGTACGGGCCCTTGCCCTCCTCCCCGGCCTTGCGTGCAGCACTATCACCGGCAAACTCGATCTGGTCGCGCAACTGTTCTTCGAGCATTTGCGAAAAGGCGTGGTAGTCGATGCGCTGACCGCTGGCCGTGGCCTTGTCCAGCAGCGGCACGATCAGCATGCTCGATTTGTAGTCGCAGGCCACCAGACTGCCGACGATACCGGCGCGGGAAATGTTCTGGCGCAGCTGTTCTATTTCTGCCGGCTTGCCCTGGTAGGTATCGGGCATCACCGGGCCGCCCTGGAAACCTTCCTCGGTGACTTCGGTCCAGCGCACCGCCGGGCTCCACAACGACTTCATCCAGGCACGGTCGACACCCTCGGCAAGGAACAATCGGTCGTTGACCTGTTTGAGCACGTCCAGGTAACCGGGGTCGAAGATATCGCCCTGAGTGTTCTCCACCACCACCCGTACCGAGTTACCCAAACCGCGCAGCGACTGGCGGTTTTCCAGGAAGTTCTGGATGTACGGCTGGCTCTGCGGAATCATCTTTTCGAAGCTTGGACGCAGCTCCAGGCGAGTCGCGGCCATGTAGCCCAACATCAGGGTGACCAGCGCCATCAGCAGCATGAACAGCGGACGATAGTTGAACACCAGCCGCTCCAGCCGATTGCCGGAATGGCGGTCGAAATCCCGCAGATCGCGGATCACCGGCATGGTTTCTTGTTTGGTATGGCCCATGTCTGGGTTCTCGCTCTAAGGGTTCGAGGACTTATTCAACGGACAGCGTCCGTGCACCACGGCTGCCAACCAGCACCAGCGCACCGTCGGCGGACTGAGCGGCGCCGGTCACCGGGGTCGATGCCGGTTGCTGAACCAGGTGCAATTGCGCGCCTGTGCCCTGGCTGACCAGCATCTGCCCGCCCTGGGTGAACAAGCGATAGTTGCCACGGTTATCGACGAGGCCGGCGGTGATGCTGACGTGCAGGCCACTGTCCAGCGGGGTCCAGTTGAGGCCGCCGTCGGTGCTGCGCAACACGTTGCCGCGCAGGCCGTAGGCAATCACTTCGCCGGATTTGCCAAGCACGCCGAAAAAACTGCCCTGATAGGGTGTCGGTACGGCGGCGAAGCGCTGATCGGTGTTGTTCCATTTGAGCAACAGGCCCTGTTCACCGGCGATGTACAACGCATCGCCGGTGGAGGCGATGGCGTTGAGGTGAAAGCCCTGCGGGTTGTCGGTGCGGTCCTGAAACGGCGTCCAGCTCTGGCCGCCGTCTTCGGTACGCAGGATCAGGTTGAACACCCCGACCACATAGCCGAGGCGGTCGTTAGCGAACCAGACATCGAGCAAGGGTTTGTCGGCGCCCTGCGCAATCAGGCGCTCACCTTCGGCGACCAGCAGTGGCCATTGCTCGTTGCCGGGCTCTGCACTGGCCAACGCGCCGTAATGCTTGACCAGCAAGGCGCCGATCTCGCGGCCATCCAGTTGCTTGCGCCAGGTCGCACCCGCGTCACTGCTGTGCAACACCACGCCGTCACCGCCCACCGCCCAGCCTTGGGTAGTGGAAGGAAAACTGACGGCATTGAGGTCGGCACTGACTGGCACCGCTGCCTGCTGCCAGTGTTTGCCGGCATCATCGGAATACAGAATGTGGCCACGCTGCCCGACGGCGACCAGACGGTCGCCGTCGCGGGCCATGCCCGATAGCGGGCTGTTGACAGCCAGGGCGCTGACCCTGGCCGGCAGATCCAGCACGTCGACATAACCGGAGGCCTGGCTCAAGCCCTGCAACATTGCAAGCAGTGCGCCGAGCGCCAGCCGCAGATAATTTTTGTACGAACACATACCGCGTCCTCTTCGGATAACCGCGCCGGGACACACATCCGTGTGCCTGACTTTCAAACCTGACGCCCGAAACGATCGGCATACGCCGACCGTCGTGCGTTCCCTTGCCTTGCGGGCAACGGAACGCTCGGACGCGTTGTCACGGTTTGCTTAGCGAATCCCGCTACCTGCCAGGGATTCCGACGACCACTGCGCCTTGGAGAGCGGCTCGATGTACTTGATCCCGCCGTAAGGCCCGACCACACCGTTGATGTTGTAGGAACCACCCACCAGGTCGTAGATCATGAAGGGCGTGGAGTCCGGGACTTGCTTGTCGTAGCTCTGGCTGAGGAACGCGAAGGAGCCACGGTACAGCTGACCACGGGCGTCGTACTGGTCAGAGGCCAGAGCGGTCCAACTGTCTTCATCGAGGTAGAAGCGACGCTTCTGATAGATGTGTCGGGCGCCAGCCTTGAGATTGCCCTCCACCACCCAGACGCGATGTTTTTCCCAACGCACATAATCGGGTGCCAGGTGATTGGCAGTGGTCAGCGACTTGGGGTCCTGGGCGTAGGTCAGCTTGTAAGTGTTGTAGGGCACGATCATTTCCTGCTTGCCCACCAGCTTCCAGTCGTAGCGGTCCAGTGCACCGTTGAACACGAAAACATCGTCGTAGGTGCCGGCACCGGCGGTGCCAGGGTTAGGCGTGTCGTAAGCCAGGTTCGGTGCCAGCTTGACCCGACGCTGGCCAGGCAAGTATTGCCAGGCACGGCGCGGTTGCTGCAGCGGGTTGGCGGCGTCCTTGAGCATCACCGCTTCACCGGCCCGGCGCGCAGGGCCGGTGTAGGACAGCTTCATCTGGTAGTACACGTCGGCGCTGCTGATCGGCTGCGCCAGGTTCTCGTAGATCGGATAGGAAATGAACGCCTGCCCGGTGGTCGCCAGGCTCGGAATGCCTGCGGAGTCGACGTTCCAGGAGTCGTACTTGGAGTTGATGCTGACGCCCTGATAACGCAACAGGAAGTTCCACATCGCCTCGTTACCCGTCTGCGGAATCGGGAACGGCACGCCGGGCAGCACGTTATCGACGGCCAACCCGCCTTCGAGGGACTTGGCGCCGGTGGCATTTTTCACCCCGTTGTCCAGCACCGCCTTGGGCAAAGAGACGGTACGGTGGGTCGGGTAGACATTGACGCGGAAACTTGGGAAACGCTTGGCCAGTTCCGCGGTGGTTGCACTGAGCAAGCCCTTGTACTGATCGACGTTCTTGCCGTCGATCACCAGCAGCGGCTTTTCGTTGGCGAAGGGATCCGGGCGCATGCTGTCACCGGATTTGAAGCTGGCCGGCGGCGTGGTCAGGCCACCGTCATAGGCGGGGATGGATCCGTCGGCATTCCCGGCTTTTTCAGCCCCGACCAGGGTCAGGCTGGTGCCGAGCCTGGCGGCTTCCTGAGCCGATACAGCGGCCTGTGCCTGGGAGGCAATAACCATCGCCAACGAGGCGGCTAACACGGTTTGCACACATTTCATCTTGTTATTCTCCTGCTTACTTTGCGTAAGCCAGTGGTGAATCAAAAAGTGGTTTTCATCGTCAGGTAAACGGCGCCACGGTCCTCAGTCGTGGCACCACCACCGGAGAAGGCCGAGTAGCCACCGCCGTAACACGCGTAGTTTTCATTGCCGCTAAAGGCATTGGGTGTGGAACCGTCTCCGCTGCCGGCATTGGCCGCGCCGGTGCTCAAGCCACTGACGTCGCACTTGTCGGTCTTGCCGAAGGAGTCCACGTACTTCAGGTCGATGAAGTATTTGTTGTACACAACGGCACCCACGCCCAAGGCATAGTTGCCGGTGTCTTTGGCACCGCCACCGGACACCGGTGACACGCCGGCGAGGCCGACGTTGATGGACATCGGGGCGTTGAGATCGACCCCCGGGAATACCTGGTACCAGGTCGGTGTGAAGTTGACCGCGATGCCCCAGTTGTCCCGGGTCGGCTGGTCGATGCCGCGATAGGTGTCCTGGCCCTTGTAGAGCGCTTCGTTCTTGCTATCGAGCTTGAGCAGGTTGCTGTAGTACAACTCGGCGAGCAGGCTGGCCGAATCGAACACCGGTGTTTTCGGGAATGTCATCAGGCCGTTGAGCGTCCAGTGCAACGTGTCACCGGTGGCACTCAGGCTGTCGCCCTTTTGCGGGGTGTCATAGATCACACCGGTGGCCGCCGTACGGGCCGGCAGCAGGCCCAGACCGGCGCCGAAACCCTGCGGCCCGGTCGAGCTGACAATCGCCGGAATACTGGCCAGCGGCATGTTGTGACGAATGTTCAGGTCCGAACCCACACTGATACCGCGCACATCCTTGGACAGGCTCAGGCCAAAGATCTGAATGTTGTCGGCATAGGCCAGTTGATAGGTGCTGGTGCTCAACGAATTGAGGGTGTTGACCACCGCCGGCACCATGCCGGCAGGCGGGGTGCCGTTGGGATTGGCCGACGTCAGCCCGGTGGCGTTCAGCCAGGCTTGCGGCAGGATTTCCGAGGTATTGCGGTAGTAAACACCGAGGGTGCCATCCAGCCAGGCCGGCGACCACTTGGCCATCACGCCCCAGTCGCCGCGCTTGTCCGGCGTCAGGTCATGACCGCGACGCACATTGGTCAAACTGTTGCAGGGCGCCAAACCACAACCCAACGGGCTGCCCGGCACCACGCCATTGGTGTTGCCCAGCAGGAACGACTGCGCACCGAAGCCGACCAGATCGGAGCCGCCATAGTAAGTACCGGCTTCCGGTAGGCGGGCGGCATCCCAATCGAGGAAGTACTGAGCGGCCACGGTCAACTCGGGATTGACGGTGAACGACATCGACAGCTGGTTACGCGGAACGAACAGTTCCTTGGCTTCGGTTCCCGGCGATGCGGCCAGTTTGGCCAGGTCCAGCCCGGACTGGCCGTAGCTGATCGAGTGCACCGGGTTGAGAATGGTCTCGCCCCAGAACACGTTGTGCTGACCGGCCTTGACGCTCAACAGCGACTCCTCGCCCACTTCGGTGCTGTAGAACACGAAGGCGTCGAGGATTTCGCCGGAAGGACCGGTGTAGTAACGCTCGGCGTAGTGGCTCAGGTGGGGGCTGCCATTGCCGACATTGTCGCCCGTGACCCCGGCCAGGCGCGGATCGTTGGCGACCAGACCCGACCTTGCGTCATTGCCATTGACGAACGGGTTGGAATTGGAGCCGGTGTTCTCGTAGGCCTTGTCATACCAACTGGCGGCGCTGACGCGAAAGCCCATGTGGTCCTTGTAGACCACATCCATTTCGGTCAACAGGTCAACGCGGTTGGTGATGTTGGTTCCGGCCTTGCGGAAGTTGTAGTCGCCATCGTTGTTGTTCGGCGTCGCCAACAGGCGCTTGTCGGCGCTTTCGGTGCGCACACCGTAGTTGTACTTGACGGTGTTATCCAGGCGCGCGGTCCAGTCCGGGTTACCTGTGTCGAGTTCGACCGCATGGGCAACCGGCACGGCTGCGCCCAGAATGGCCGAGGCCAACAAGGTGCATCGCGAGGGGGCGAACCCGTGACTCTTATTGTTGTGCATTGCGTTGTCTCCGCCTTTTTGTATTTGTTTTAAGCGCAGCCGCCCTCACACCCCCTTGTTCCAGGGGTTTGCGTTTTTCAGGAATGAGGGCAAATGCCGGATGACTGGGGGCCACCCGGCGCCTGAACTAGCGGTCCAGCTCCAGGATGAGAGCTTCGGCTTGAGGCCAGTGGCCAAAGCCTGCAGCCGGATTGAGATGACCTGCATCGCCCACGTTGAGCAGTTCACTGCCCCAGCCTTCAGCCAGCTGAGTGACGGCGGCCAGGCTGGCGAGGTGGTCGTTGGTACTGGCGGCCACCAGACTGCGGAACGGCAGAGGCCCTTTTGGCAGGGGGTTCCAACCTTGGGTACGCAGGGTTTCAGCGGATGGGTAGCCTTGCGGCCAATCAGCATCGAGATCCGGAGGAGTGGCCAGCAGCGCACCCTTGATCGGCCGGCTGTGTTGCGCAGCCCAGTGTGCGACCATCAACACGCCCGCGCTGTGGGCCACCAGAATCACCGGCCCATCGATCTGCTCCAGCTGGTGTTGAATCGCTTCGACCCGCTTGGCGCAATCGAGCTTGTCGGTTGCCTGCGGCGGCACACTGCGCACCTTGCACAACCTGGCTTCAAGCAGCGTTTGCCAATGCTCGGCAACGTGCTCGCGCAGGCCCGGTACGATCAGAACGGTTGCGGCAGTTTGCAGTTTGTCCACGTCAACACCTTCGCTTTCTCGATGACTCGACTGGCTCTATTGGCCAGGGGCTTTTTGTAGGACTGACATTAAAGAGCGCCCACCCAAAGCGCTTTTCATTGGACGTCAGGCACTTTTCTTTTCATGACAAATTTCCAGGGATCGGCACGCGGCGACCATTGGTCGTAAATCCCCGCAGGTTCTCTGCGGGTCACTGTAATCAACGGGTGAGCGTCGATTGCTCCACCACAACGAAGGTGATTCTGGACAGATTTGAGCGAGCGCCCTCGACAACCTCGCAACTGTTCAATTGCTGATGTGCTGGATATAGTCGCCACGCTCATTTGAATCGCAACCGGCCCAGGAAAGACTTTCGCATGCCCAAGCTTGTTCGCGCCGCCGTCTTGACCAACTACCTGGAAGTCACTCAATACCTGGGGTTCAACCCGCGCGATGTACTGGCCGGCGTCGGCCTGAGCAAAGCCCTGCTGCAAGCGCCCGAATACCGCATTCCCATTGATGCCGCCGTACGCCTGCTGGAAGACTCGGCCGCCGCCAGCGGCTGCCAGAATTTCGGCCTGAGCATGGCCGAGTCGCGCCAGCTCTCGGACTTCGGAGTGGTCAGCCTGCTCCTCAGCCACCAACGTACGCTGCGTGATGCCTTGCAGGTCGTGGTGAATTACCGTCACCTGATGAATGATTCGCTGGCCATCTTCATTGAAGAGGCCGACAAGATGGTGATCATTCGCGAAGAGGTGGTCACCGAATCGCCCATGCCGTCCCGCCAGGCCACCGAGCTGGCCATCGGGGTCATGTTCCGCCTGTGCGCCGCCCTGCTCGGCACCCACTGGCACCCCTACAGCGTCAACTTCACGCACCAGCCCCCGGACAACCTGCAACTGCATCGCCGTCTGTTCGGCTGCACGCTGGAGTTCGGCAGTGAGTTCAATGGCATTGTCTGCTCCGACGCCAGCCTCGACATGACCAACCCCAATGCCGACCCGGCCATGGCGCGCTACGCCCAGAGTTACCTCGACTCGCTGCTCAACCACGAAGGCCCGTCGATACTGTTCGAGGTGCGCAAAGCCATCTACCTGCTGCTGCCGATGGGACGCGCCACCATCGAGCAGATCGCCCAGACCCAGGGCATGAATGTCCGGACTCTGCAGCGCCGCCTCAAAGACGACGGCTGCGCCTTCAACGACCTGATCAACGACGTGCGCCGCGACCTGGTGCTGCGCTACCTGGACAATCCGAATTACTCGCTGGGCCGGATCGCCGACATGCTCGGCTACTCCATGGCGAGCTCCTTCACACGCTGGTTCATCACCCAGTTCGGCATGCCGCCCGCTACATGGCGCAGCGCACAAAAACAAACCATCTCAAGACCGCTCTCTGGCTCCAAAGAGTCCTGAGCTAGCCGCACCTTCGAGTCACCTATGGCTGGCGCGGGCAAAAAAGTCCGCTGCCATTCCACACCTCATACCCTGCATTCATTGCCTGAAGGCTTTTCTGACAGCCTCAGGCTTCAACCATCCCATCTCGATCCTACAAGCGATCAAGCCGCGACTGGCAGCGTCACCTATTCCCCAACGCGCACCGTTGTTCCCAGGAAACCGATCACTGATTTGGCGCCCGGGGACGGGCTTTGCGCAAAAGGGATGCATCCATGGAAAAGGACTTTGTGGGTTACCACTGTGCCGTCTGCCGCGAGCGAGCTCAGGCAGAGCGTGCCCGACGGCCCGTGCACCGACCGAACCAGGCTCAATACGATGAAATGATGGCCCGACAGCGGGCGCGGGAGGAGCACCACAACGCTGAGTGGGAAGCCAAGGAAATACGCGAGGAAGCCGCTCTCGCGAATGTCACCCTGCGTATCGGGGTGTTTTTCGATGGCACCGGCAATAACCCGTTCAATGTGGAGATGGGGCGCAAGTGCGGGGCTCATCATCCGGTGTCGACGGAGGATATGGATGGGAGTTGCAAGCCGTATATGCAGGACCCTGACGGCAGCTATGGGGGTGAGGTGACGAATGTTGCGCGGTTACATGATTTGTACATGACATCTACCGACCGGGGAAAAATCATCCAGCAAAAAAAGGCATTCGATAAAGTCTATGTCGAAGGTATTGGCACGACCGCAGGCGGGCAAGACAGTCTGCTGGGCATGGCTTGGGGCCGGGGTGAGACCGGTATCGAAGCTCGGGTATTTGACGCATTCGGCCAGATCAAACGGCGGTTACGCAACTTTCATCAGGTCTTCCCGGACATCCAGATCAGCTCCTTGACCTTCGACGTGTTCGGCTTCAGCCGTGGTGCGGCCGCCGCCCGACATTTCGCCTGTTTGTGCCTGTCAGGGACCAACAGTCCGCTCAGGGAAACGCTGTACTTGCCGAATAGCCTGTTCGCCCGGGGCTTCAGCAAGGTCTTTGGTGAAGGGGTCAACATCGGGTTTGTCGGCCTGTTCGACACCGTCGCTTCCGTGGGTGGCCTGAGTAACCTGGGTTATGTGCGCAGCCCGGTAGCCCCCGGGGTCAAGTTGTATTTGATGCCGCGCTTCTTTCCCAATGTTCTGCAACTGGTGGCACGGGACGAGTACCGCGCGAACTTCGCCCTCAACAGCGTCGGTCCGGACCATCTGGAAATCAGCCTGCCGGGTGCTCACTCGGATATCGGCGGTGGTTACCGCGAAGACATCGAAGAGTGCGTGTTACTCAACCCCATGCAGGCCTTGGAAGTCGGTGAGTTCACCGACGTAAAAACCACCTCGATCTACCGCGATGCCCAACAGGAACGGGCGAAATGGCACGCCAAGGGCTGGCCCATGGAGATGCTGGAACTGATCACCCCAGATCCGGTAAAGCTGCTGCCTGAACCAAGAGAGCAGAACGCGCCAAAACAAAAGCGGGTATTTGTCGGTTTACAGCTACGACGTAAGATCGGTGCCGGGCTGTCGCGGGTGTACCTGCGGGTGATGTATGAAGCTGCCAAAAAGCATGGGGTTGAATTTGACGATCCTCAGGAAGATCCCGAATTAGCACCACCCGCGGAACTTGAGCCAATGTGCGAGCGGTTTGTCGCCGGTGATTACCGCGTTACCGCCGCAGAGGAGCAATTGCTGAAGCTGCACTACATCCACCAGTCAGCGCACTGGACCCCGACTTTCCTTTCGGGGCCTCGCATCACCCGATTCGAACTGGCCTATGCCCATATCCCAACGGCAGATGCCGCAAGGGTGCACCACCCTCATGTACCGGAATGGACACTGTAACCATGAAAATTCTGATCCTGTTATTGGCGCTTATATCGATAGGTGCCTGCCAACCCGTCGATCCGCTGTCGGCCAAAAACGACTACAGGACATCCTGGTGGTACATCGGCTTCACCGAGCCCGCTCATATGACGGTATGGGTCGAGACCTCCGCTGTCGAGGACATAAACGGGCGGATTTTTTACAATATCGCTGCGGGGGTAGCAGGTAGCAGCGACCACGAGAATGGAACTGAAAATGCGCGGGGCTGGGTAGGTATTGGCGGGGCCGGCAAGCCCGTCACAGGCGCCGACCTGCCGAAGCGACTCTATGTGCGCTGGCAATCGATTGTCGAGCGCAAGACCTACGCGGGCTGGATCGATATCTCCGAGTCCACCCGCGATATCATGCGCAACTCGACAGCCCAACGTTGCCACGAGACCCCAGAGTTCACCGCCAACCCGAGTGCGGCCCTGAATCTGGGATTGGCGCCGGGCGGCATCATTCAGGTCTGGGTCTGGGACGATTGTTTCCGTGCCCACAAAGTCGACCGTGGCCAAGTCGGCATCGAGCCGTTAGGCCCCTATCAAGGCAAGTACAACGGCTACCACGGAAAGATCAAAGACTCTTCCAAACGCTACATCGAACGCTTTGGCATTCCCTATGGCAGTTGGTGACGACGTATCGTTGTTCCAGAACCGGTCAAACAAAAAAAACGGCGACTGCTGGCACAGTCGCCGCAAAAGAACCGGTGTCAGGGACACCGGCCGAGAGTCCCACCGCGCCATGGAGGCAACGCAGTGCAACGCCGCTCGTGAATGAGGTTGTCGCGTGTCTACAGCCCCCAGCGCAGCAACAGCAACACCAGCACGACCAGGAACACCGTCTCCCCCACCATCAGCAGAATGGGTTTGATACCGACCGCCGCCAGCTCCTTGAGCTGAGTCTTCATGCCCAGGGCGCTGATGGACACCACCAGGCACCAACGCGACAGTTCATTGACCGAACCTTGCACCACCGGGGCAACCCAGCCGGTGCTGTTGATACAGGCCAGCAGCAGAAAACCGACGGCGAACCACGGTAGCAGCGGTGGTCGCTTGCCGGTCGGATCGGCACCCTGCATGCGCGTGACCATCGCCGCACACACGATCACCGGCAGCAGCATCGCCACCCGCATCAACTTGACCACTGTTGCGGTATCGCCAGTTTCGGTCGACAGGCTGTAACCAGCGCCGACGACCTGGGCGACATCGTGGATGGTCGCCCCCAGGAACACCCCCGCCACTTGCGGCGACAACGACAGCCAATTGGCAATCATCGGGTACACGATCATTGCCAGGGTCGACAGCGCCGACACCCCGATCACCGTGAACAACGTCGCGCGTTCTTTCTGTGGATGATTGGGCAATGCCGCCGCCAGCGCCAGCGCCGCCGACGCACCACAAATCGCAGTGGCCCCGCCGGTGAGCATGCCGAACAAGCGCTGAAATCCCATCGCCTTGGCCGCGATCACCGAGACGCCGATTGTCACCACCACCAGAATCACCACCAGCGCCACAGGCTTCCAGCCCAGCGCGGCAATCTGCTCAAGGGTGATGCGCATGCCGAGCAAGGCCACGCCAATGCGCAACACAGTACGTGCAGTGAATTCGATGCCAGCCTTGCAGGCACCCTCACTGGCCAGGAAGTTCAGCGCCATGCCCAACAGCAAGGCAAACAGCATCACCGGCGCACCGTAATGCTCGGACAAAAAGGACGCGGCGGCCGCCACGATCAAGCTGACGATAAAGCCTGGCGCCAATTCGCGCGTTCGGCTGTGGATACGGGTAAGCGCGATAGCGTTCATGGCGCGGGCTCCTCGCAAGCGATGACGATGAATGCCTGGCCGTCTATTGTCTCGACCGGATAGTTGGCAACTTTGACCTGGGTTGAATTGAGCAAGTAACCGCTGCGCAGATCGAAGCGCAGGCCATGGGCGCAGCACTGGATCACCCGCCCCTCAAGGCGCCCGCCACACAACGAAGCGCCCTGGTGCGGACAACTGTCGTCAATGGCGAACAGGTCACCTTCGATGTTGAATAACGCCAGGCTTTTACCATCGCATTCGAACAGCGCACGACCGCCTGCCGGCGGGAGTTTTCCAGCGGGCACGGGGATTCGAAGACTCATGCCGGTTGCCGCGCGCGATGACTGTCGAGCAAGGCTTCGCACATGGCGTCAAGTAGCGCCTCGGCAGGCTGCGCGCCCACCACCGTCAGGCGACCGTCAAACTGAAAACTGGGCACGCCGCTGGCGGCTCCCGCCTCGTTGCCAATGTAAGGATCGCCGTCGCCTTGCAGGCAGGAGGCCATGGCATCAGGGTCGAAACCACACGACCGGGCGATGGCAAGCAAGGTCTCCTGGCTGCCCAGATCCTCACCGCTCTCTGATCCCTGAAGCTGGAAATAGGCTGCGAACAAACGCTCAAGCAAAACATCGCATTGGGCGCTATTGCCCAGCACCTTCGCACGCTCCAGCAAGCGATGGGCGTCGGCGGTATTGGGCATGCGGACGATGCGACTCAAATCGATGGGCACGCCCACCGCCATCGCAGCCTGCTGCACCTGGGCCAGGCGCATCGCTACGGCTTTAAGACTGCCCAGGCGCTTGAGGTAAAAATCGACAAAGGGTTCACCCTGTGCCGGCAGCTGCGGCAGCAATTGCACCCCGTGCCACACCGTGGTGATTTCCACGCCGGGTTGCTGGACACGCAGCAGGTCTTGCGCGCGCTCCAGTTGGCGCTTGCCGATCAGGCACCAGGGGCAGATGAAATCGAAAAACACATCAATACGTAAACGACCACTCACAACTTCACCTCTAACACCGCTTTGCCAATCGAATCGTGGACTTGCTCGCCCTGAAGCCGGGCCATGTCCTTGTGGTAATGACACTTGGCGTAAAAGAACACGGCCGCTGCCGCGATACTGACCAGTGGCACCATTTGAAAAGCCGCCTGCAAGCCGATGAGGTCGGACACCCGGCCGGTGATGAACGGCCCAGGCGCCAGCCCCAGCATGTTGTTGGCCAAGGTCAGCGTGGCGAAGGCCGTGCCATGGACCGAGTAATGGGTCAGGTTGGCAACCATGGCTCCGCAAGGACCGGTCGTGCCGGCGGCAATCAACATCCCCAGGCAGATCAGCACCAATTGCACAGGCCCTGCCGGCAGGGCGAAGGCCGTCGACAACAGCAGACAACTGCCCAGGCAATAGGCGATGGCCAAAGCGACTTTGCGCTCCGGCGAAGGGCGACACAGTCGATCGCTGAGCATGCCGCACAGGATCATCCCCGCGCCGCTGCACAGCACGATGATCGCCGCGACGCCGCCCGCCTTGTCCGTGGCCATGTCGTAATAACGATTGAGGTAGCTGGGCATCCACACAATCACGGTGCCGCCGACGAACAGTTGCAAGCCACTGCCGATGTAGGCAGCGATCACCGAGCGGCTGGAAAACAGCGTACGCAACGGACGCTTGACCGCGGCAGCCGCCTTGTTCGCCGCCTGCGCGGCACGCTGCGGAGCAATGCGTGCTTCCTTGACGATGATCGGGTAAAGCACCGCCAGCAGCAGGCCGAACAGCGCCATGCCGGCAAACGACCAGCGCCAGCCCAGTTTGGCGGCGATGGCACCGCCCAGCGCCATGCCCAACACCGAACCGAACATGCCGCCCGCCATGAAGGCACTGGCCAGGGTGGCACGCATGTGTTTGGGAAACACCGAAATCACCACCGCGATGCCGACGCTGCCATAGGCTGCCTCGCCGACACCCACCATGAAGCGGGCGATAAACATCTGCTGGTAGTCCTGCGCCAACGCGCAGCCCAGTGTGGCCAGGCTCCACAACAGCGCCATCAACGCCAGGCTTTTGACCCGACCGAAGCGATCCGCCAACAACGACAAGGGGAATGTGAGCAGGCCGACCATCAGGGCAACAATGCCACTGAGCAGGCCGAGCTGACCGTCGCTCAGGGCCCACTCGCCCTTGAGCATCGGAAACACCGCATTCAGTACCTGGCGCGACATGTAATCGGAAATCAGCAGGCCGAACGTCAGTGCGAATACGATCCAGGCATACTTGCGCGCAATGCCGACGCCACTGCCGTCGTCATCGTCTGCGGCGATTGGGTGAAAGGCCATGCAGCCTCCTCAAAGCTTCGTTTTATTGTTGTTATCAAGCGTGTTGCCATGCAGCGAGCGGGAGGCGTTTAACCGCCCGCTTCGTCTGCCGATCAGTCGATCAGCCGCGTTGCGGCACACCTTTTTGTCCGGCCTTGCGGTTGGGGGCCATGCCATTGGCCAACAGGGTTTCTTCGATGCTTTGGTACTGCACACCGATGCGATAGATCTCGCGGGCTTCTTTACCGGTAGCGATTTCGCGACCCAGTTCATGGGCGATGCGTACGGTTTGCTCGATTTGCTGCACCGAGCTGAAACGCTTGCCCTTCTGATCAATGATCGTGTCTTCAATCCCCACGCGAGGGTGCAGCCCCATCGCCAGCGCCATGGTATTGAACGGCAGTACGTTCTTGAGCAGCGATTCGGCGGTCAGGGTGCAACCGTCCGGCGCACGATGGATGAAGTTGAAGAAGTTGAACGGATTGGGGCCATCGAAACCGCCGCCGATGCCGATCCAGGTCAGGTTCAACGGGCCCTTGTAGACACCCTTGCGCACCAGACGCTCAAGGGTCTCCATGGCATGCATGCCGGTCAGTTGGAAATGCGGCTGGATGCCGTTGTCCATCAGACGCTTGAGGTGTTCGGCGACCCAGGCCGGGCCAGCCGGTACGGTCATTTCGCTATAGGCCGCCTGATAGGCAGGGTTGGCCAGGGACGTACCTTCCAGGTATTCCGGATACAGCAACTCCATGATGTTCATCTGGGTGGTGTTGATAGCCACCGTCACCTGATCCGGTTTTGGCGTCAGCTCCGCGAGCATGTGGCGAGTGTCGTCAGACAGCCACTTGGCCGCTTCACCATCGCTTTCGGGGGCGAAGGAAATCGAACCGCCGACCTGGATGATCATGTCCGGCACGGCTTCACGCACACCGGCGATCAACTCGTTGAACTTGGACAGACGCTTGGAACCCTTGCCGTCCAGTTCGCGCACGTGCAGGTGCAAAACCGTGGCACCCGCCTCATAACAATCGACCGCTTTCTGCACCTGCTCATCCATGGTCAACGGGATGTCTTCGGGAAAGTCTTCCGGCATCCACTCGGGGCCATACGGGGCCACGGTGATGACTACCTTTTCCATGTTTTCCGGGTGCAGGGAATCGTCGAAGAATTGCATGGGTTACTCCTATTATTATGGTTGTCCGCACGCCCGGATCGCGCCGGGCGGACGTGTCTGTGAGAGCGAATGCAGCTGCGGTCGATCGTTAAGTCTTGTCGCCGATGATGCCGGCGCGTTCCATCTTGCGATGGCACGGCGGGTAATCCATGACGGCGTAGTGCTGGGTACTGCGGTTGTCCCAGATGGCGATGCTGTTGGGTTTCCAGCGCCAGCGCACCTGGTACTCGGGGATGTAAGCCTGGCTGATCAGGTAGCGCAGCAACTCACTGGCACCCGGGTTGGCGTCCTGGCCGAAGCGCACCCGCTCGGGGGTGTGGTAGTTGCTCAAGTGGGTGGTAAAGGCGTTGACGAACAGCACCTTTTCGCCAGTCTCCGGATGGGTACGGACCACCGGATGCTCGGCATCCGGGTACATCGCCTTGAGCGCCAGACGCTTTTCAATCGGCATCGCGGCACCGAAACTCGCTTCGATGCTGTGGCGCGCACGCAGGTCGGCGATCTTCGCCTTTACGTCATCCGGCAACCGTGCGTAGGCCTCCACCATGTTGGCCCACATGGTGTCGCCGCCAACTGGCGGGCATTCCACGCAACGCAACACACAGCCCATTGGCGGCGCTTCGCGCCAGGTCGCATCGGTGTGCCAGGCGTTCTCGTAACGGTCCATCGGCTGGTCCGGGCGCTTGTAGATGCGCACCAGCCCTGGATGATCCGGATCACTGCCGGCCACCGGGTGATCCTCCAGTTCGCCAAAGCGCCGGGCGAAGGCCACGTGCTCGGCCCGGGTGATCTCCTGATCACGCAGGAACACCACGCGATGCGTGAGCAACTGAGCACGGATCTCGGCAAAAAGACCGTCGTCATGCACCGCATCGGCGAGGTTGACGCCCAGCAGTTCCGCGCCAATGCTGCAGGTCAATTGTTCGACTTTCATGGAAGACGACTCCCTTAAATGACGAAAATCGATGAGCCCGTGGTCTTGCGTGATTCCAGGTCACGATGGGCCTGGACGGCATCCTGCAAGGCATAGTGCTGGTTGATCTCGATCTTGATCCGGCCGCTGCCGACATGGTCGAACAACTCATTGGCCAACGCGGTTTTTTCCGCCGGGTCGGCGATGTAGTCGGCCAGGGCCGGGCGGGTCATGAACAGCGAGCCTTTCATCGCCAGCAGTACCGGATCGACAGCCGGGATCGGACCGGAGGCCGTGCCGACGCACACCATCAGACCGCGACGCTTGAGCGAATCCAGGGAACCCATGAAGGTGTTCTTGCCGACACTGTCGAACACCACGTTGACACCAACGCCGTCCGTCAACTCGCGCACACGCGGGGCGACGTCTTCATGGCTGTAATTGATCACATGGTCGCAGCCATGGGCCTTGGCGATTTCACCCTTGACCTCGGTGGACACGGTGCCGATGACGGTCAGGCCGAGCAGCTTGGCCCACTGCGCCACGATCAGGCCCACGCCACCTGCGGCGGCGTGCAACAGAATGCTGTCGCCAGCCTTGAAATCGTAAATGCGCCGCATCAGGTACGACGACGTCAGGCCGCGCATGGTCATCGCCGCGGCGGTCTCGAAACTGATGGTTTCCGGCAACTTGATCAGCGGTGCGGCCGGGATCAACCGTTCGGTGCTGTAGGCACCCAATGTATTGAGAAAACCGGTGTAGGTGACGCGATCCCCCACGCGCACGTTGGTAACCCCCTCGCCGATCGCCTGGACCACGCCGGAGGCTTCGACCCCCATGCCATTGGGCATCGGGATCGGATAAGTGCCATTGCGAAAGTAGGTATCGGCATAGTTCAGGCCCACCGCCACATGACGCAGACGAACCTGACCTGGACCGGGCTCGCCGACTTCGACGTCCTCATAACGAAGGACTTCGGGACCACCGGTTTCGTAGAAGCGTACGGCTTTGGCCATGTTTTCTTATTCTCCAGTCTGCAGGGTTGGCGTGCAGCGTCGATTTGCGCTGACTGGACTGTAGGACGCCGCCAGACGAGCCGCTTCTCATCAGACGACAATGGCTTTTCATTTCATGACAGTGAGCCGGCAGGCAGGGGTGGCATCCACAGGCCACTCGTCGGGCGACGCAACCCGACTGATTGACAGCGATGGGTGCTTGCGCAATCATTATTAAATCGCATGCGATACAAACGCACACGATACACAACTTACATCATTCGAAACACTGAGGATCCACCCCATGAGCAAGATCGAAAAAGTCCTGATGACCGGCAAAACTCACACCACCGCCAGCGCCGCTGGCAACACGTCGCGTGGCCATAACGGCAGCCTCGACATCACGCTGTCGTCGCCTGGAAGCGCGAAACCGGCGCACGTGTTCGCCGCTGCTCAGCCACACCCGACCGCCGAGCAATTGTTCGCCGGTGCATGGTCGGCCTGTTACACCGCCGCTGTCGGGCTGGTGGCCAATGACATGAACGTGGTGCTGCCGTCTGATTTGTCGGTCGACATCGAAGTCGATCTGGGCCAGACCGGTGCGGCCTACTTCCTTCAGGCTCGATTGACGCTCCGCGTGCCGGGTCTGGCGCACGACGTTGCAACGACACTGGCGCACACCGCCGATCAGATTTGCCCGTACTCGAAGGCGACGCGCGGCAATATCGACGTGGCCCTGAACGTCCTCACGGTTTAACGCACCGCGATTGGCATTTTTTTTACCCACATACATCGCATGCGCTTTAAGCGCATGCGAATAACAAGGCCAAACCCATTCCGATAAAATCGTACACGAGGTATATTTTGCTTTTGCGAGCCTTCTACTTTGGCCAATGAGGAAGCACATGAAACGCACCGACAAGACCGTCCCCGCTGATCTGAAGCTCTCCGACTTCCTGTGTTTTGCGGTCTATTCCACGAACCTGGCCTTCGGCAAGGCCTACAAGCCGATACTCGAGCACTTGGGGCTCACCTATACGCAATACATCACCATCGTTGCGCTATGGGAGGAAGACCACCAAACCGTGGGCAGCCTGGGCGAGAAACTGTTTCTCGAATCAAACACGCTCACACCGATCCTGAAGAAGCTGGAAGCGATGGGCTATCTGCAGAGGCAACGTGATCCCGAGGACGAACGGCAGGTGCGGATCAGCCTGACGAAAAGTGGTCGACAGCTGCGTGAAGACCGTCCCGAAACGGGCCTTTCCCACGCAACGGGTCTGGAACCGGAAGAGTTCGCACAGTTGCAGAACGCGATCGTGAAACTGCGCAACAACCTCATCAAATCGACGAAAGCCGAGGGATGAGCAAAACAAATACCTTGATACCGGAATGAAAAAACGGGCGCCCTGATCGGCGCCCGTTTTTTATTCAAAGGCTCGCTGGCAGGGCTGCGGTTACTGCCCATGAGTACTCCGCTTGTCGCCCCGTTTTGATATGTTTATTTTCATGCAGTTGATTTGTGAAATATTTTATGTCATTTATAGCCTCGCAAATCATCAGGACAGTCCACCTCGCCAGACCGGACGGCAGCCCCGTATCACCAACGCCCCATCCAAGGAGTCAACAATATGAACAAGACAGAACTTCTAGGTGCTCTGGCACTGTGCGCCGCAAGCTTGCTGGCACACGCCGACGAGGACAGCCTGCGTATCGGCATCGAAGCCGCCTACCCGCCCTTCTCTTTCAAGACGCCGGAGGGCAATGTCAGTGGTTTCGATTACGACATCGGCAACGCGCTGTGCGCAGAGATGAAGGTCAAGTGCGAATGGGTCATCCAGGAATTCGACGGCATGATCCCGTCGCTCAAAGTGCGCAAGATCGATGCGGTGTTGTCGTCGATGTCGATCACTGAAGACCGGATGAAGTCGGTCGACTTCAGCAAAAAGTACTACCACACGCCGGGCAAGTTCGCGATGAAGAGCGGCAGCGTGATCAACGACCCGCTGGTCGATCTCAAAGGCAAGAAAGTCGGCGTGCAACGCGCCTCGACCTACGACCGTTTCGCCACCGAGCAGCTGGCGCAAGCCGGTGTCGAAGTGGTCCGCTACGGCTCACAAAATGAAGCCTTCCTCGATCTGGCATCAGGTCGCCTGGACGCCACCCTCGCCGACATCGTCAACACCGACGAGAGCTTTATCAAAACCCCCATAGGTAAAGGTTTCGCGCTGGTTGGGCCGGACATCAACGACCCGAAATACTTCGGCAGAGGCGCCGGGATCGCGGTGCGTAAAGGCGACAGTGCGAACGTTGCACGCCTGAGCGCAGCGATTGACGCCATCCGCGCCAATGGCAAGTACCAGCAAGTGATGGCCAAGTACTTCGCCTTCGATATCTACGGCGAATAAGCCGTTACCCGAAACCCTGGCGCCGGCGTTTGCGGGTGCCAATTCTGGCTTGTCTCGCGCGCCTCCCGGCGCTCGCTTGAGGAACTTCATCATGCTTCACGGCTACGGATCGAGCATTCTCGATGGCGCCTGGCTGACCATTAATCTGGCCCTGACTTCCATGACCATGGCGATTGCCCTGGGTCTGATCGGCGCCGCCTTTCGCTTGTCACCGTTTAAATGGCTGGCGGTGCTGGGCGAAGGCTATACGACCCTGATTCGCGGTATTCCCGACCTGGTGTTGATCCTGCTGATTTTCTACGGCGGCCAGGATCTGGTGAACCGCATTGCCCTCGCGCTCGGTTACACCCGCTACATCGACATCAACCCCTTTATCGCCGGCGTCTGCACCATGGGTTTCATTTTTGGTGCCTACCTCTCGGAGACCTTTCGCGGCGCCTTTATGGCAATCCCCAAAGGCCAGGGCGAGGCCGGTGTGGCTTATGGCATGAGCGGCGCTCAGGTGTTCTGGCGGATTCTGGTGCCGCAGATGATTCGTTTCGCCATTCCGGGGTTCACCAACAACTGGTTGGTGCTGACCAAATCCACCGCGCTGATCTCGGTGATCGGGTTGCAGGACATGATGTTCAAAGCCAAAAACGCAGCGGACGCCACCCATGAGCCGTTCACGTTTTTCCTCGCGGTTGCCGCGCTCTACCTGATGCTGACCAGCGTGTCATTGCTGGTGCTGCGCTATCTGGAAAACCACTACTCGGTCGGCATCAAAGCCGCCGAACTGTGACGGGGAGCACAGCCATGATTCTCGACTACAACCTGATCTGGGAAAACCTGCCGCTGTACCTCAATGGCGCCTTGTTGACCCTCAAAGTCCTGCTGATTTCCCTGGCCGTTGGCCTGGTGCTGGCGATTCCTTTAGCGCTGATGCGCGTCTCCCGATCGCCGTTGATCAGCTTCCCGGCCTGGCTCTACACCTATATGATTCGCGGCACCCCGATGCTGGTGCAATTGTTCCTGATCTATTACGGCTTGGCGCAGTTCGAAGCGGTACGCCAAAGCGTGCTCTGGCCTTACCTGTCCAGCGCAACCTTTTGTGCCTGCCTGGCCTTCGCGATCAATACCAGCGCCTATAGCGCGGAACTGCTGGCCGGCAGTTTGAAGGCCACGGCCCACGGCGAGATCGAAGCCGCCAAGGCCATGGGCATGTCGCGCTTTACCTTGTACCGCCGCGTGCTCCTGCCGTCGGCCTTGCGCCGGGCACTGCCGCAATACAGCAACGAAGTGCTGATGATGCTGCAGACCACCAGCCTGGCGTCGATCGTCACCCTGGTCGACATCACCGGAGCCGCTCGTACGGTCAGTTCGCGGTTCTATCTGCCATTCGAGGCGTTCATTACCGCCGGCCTTATCTACCTGGCCCTGACCTTCATCCTGGTTCGTCTGTTCAAGCTGGCCGAGCGCCGCTGGCTGGCCTATCTGGCACCGCGCAAGCACTAAGGAGCTGTTATGGAACACATTGAATACCTGTTGCCGTGGGGTGCCTCGGGCACAGAACGACGTCTGTCGCTGTTTCGTTTTGGCAGCGGGCCGCGCAAGGCTTACATCCAGGCCTCCCTGCATGCCGATGAGTTGCCGGGGATGCGTGTGGCGGTTGAACTTAAGCAGCGTCTGCGCGTGCTGGAAGAACAAGGTCGCCTGAATGGGGTCGTCGAGTTGGTGCCGATGGCCAACCCGATTGGCATCGCCCAGATGTTCCAGGCCACCCATCAAGGTCGTTTTGAGTTCTCCAGCGGGAAGAACTTCAATCGTGATTTTCCAGAGCTGGCCGAAGCTGTGGCGGCGCTGGTGAAAGGTCAACTGGGCGCCCACGCCGACGTCAACACCGGGCTGATCCGCCGCGCCATGGCCGATGTTCTCGCCGACATGCCACCGCCGACCTCGGAACTCGATGGCCTGCGCCGCCTGTTGCTTTCACATGCCTGTGACGCCGATGTGGTGCTGGACCTGCACTGCGATTTCGAGTCGATCATGCTGCTTTACGCCATGCCGCAACACTGGCCGCGCCTGCGCTCATTGGCCGCTCGACTGGGTGCCGGCGCCGCATTGCTGGCCGAGGATGCGGGCGGCAGTGCCTTTGATGAAGCCTGCGCGATTCCCTGGTTGCGTCTGGCCGAACTCTTTCCTGAAGCCGATATTTCTTTGGCCTGTGTGGCGACCACCATTGAACTGCGCGGCATGGCCGATACCGAACGCGAGCCCTGCATCGACAGCGCGCAGGCCATTCTCGGCTATCTCGCCGAACAAGGCCTGATCAGCGGTGACTGGCCCGCCGCGCCACCGACCGAGTGTGAAGCGACGCCATTCGCCGGTGCGCAGTACGCCTACGCACCGCACCCGGGGGTGGTGAGTTATCTGCAACCGCTGGGTGCCCGGGTCAGGGTCGGCGACCCGCTGTTCGAAGTGATTGATCCGCTGACCGATCGCCACAGCATCGTGCGCGCCAGCACCGACGGCATCCTCTATGCCCGTGAACGTCTGCGCTTTGCCCAGCCCGGTTTGTGGCTGGCCAAAGTGGCCGGTACTCGCCCTATTCGCCAAGGCCGCTTGCTCAGCGACTGATTCCAGAGAGTTGAAACCATGTACAAACTTGAAATTCAGGATCTTCACAAAAGCTACGGCACCCACGAAGTGCTCAAGGGCGTGTCCCTGGAAGCGAAGGCCGGTGACGTGATCAGCATCATCGGCTCCAGCGGCTCCGGCAAAAGCACCTTCCTGCGGTGCATCAACCTGCTGGAGCAGCCCAACGCCGGCAACATCGTGCTCAATGGCGAACCGCTCAAGCTGGTGACCAACAAACTCGGCGGGCTCAAGGCTGCCGAGCCCAAACAGCTACAACGCATGCGTTCGCGACTGTCGATGGTGTTTCAGCACTTCAACCTCTGGTCGCACATGAGTGCCCTTGAAAACGTCATGGAGGCCCCGGTGCATGTGTTGGGCATCAACAAGAAAGAAGCACGGGAAAAGGCCGAGCATTACCTGAACAAAGTTGGCGTGGCGCACCGCATGGACGCCTGGCCGGCGCACATGTCGGGTGGTGAGCAGCAGCGGGTAGCGATTGCCCGGGCGCTGGCCATGGAGCCGGAAGTGATGCTGTTCGATGAACCGACTTCAGCCCTCGACCCCGAGCTGGTCGGCGAAGTGCTGAAAGTCATGCAGGACCTCGCACTCGAAGGCCGCACCATGGTAGTCGTGACCCACGAAATGGGCTTTGCCCGCGAGGTCTCGAACCAGCTAGTGTTCCTGCACAAGGGCCTGGTCGAGGAGCGCGGCAATCCGCGTGAAGTGCTGGTCAATCCACAGTCCGAGCGGCTTCGGCAGTTTCTGGCCGGCAGCTTGAAATAACCACCGGCTCGCTCACCGCTCCCTGGCTTGGCGATGCACAACGAGGTTTGGCATGCGATACACTCCAGCCAACCTCGAACCAAGCCTTCTCCAACCCTTCAGGAACTGTAGAGCCGGACATGCCGACCCCTTCGAAAGACACCACGGTCTATGCCGCGCCGGTGATGCGTAAACTGGCGGAAATCGTTTCCGATCTACAGCCGTCACTGCGCAAGGTGGCGGATTTTATCCTGCGTCACCCGCTAAGGGCCGCGACGCTGACCATCGAAGAAATGGCCCATGAAACCTCCACCTCGCCGGCCGCGGTCAATCGTCTGGCCAAGGCACTGAACCTGGGTGGCTACACCGGCATGAAGGCCGAGCTGGTCGCAACGTTGCAGCAGATGGTGTCGCCGGTCGACAAACTGCGCAACGAACTGGCGCATCGTCCCGGCGGTGCGTTTGGCCTGCATGAACAAATCCAGAGCGCCACCAGCAACCTCGCCACGGCAGCCACCAACAACCACGCCGACACCTTTGAAGCGTTCGTCACCCGCCTGATCGAAGCGCGCAAAATTTACATCCTGGGCTTTGGCAACAGCGTCTACTTCGCAGGCCTCGCCGCCTCGACCCTGATGCCCTTCTGTGCAGACGCCACCGCCATCAGCATGGAGGGCGGCAACGAAAACGCCGCTTACCGCCTGGCCGCCATCACCGATCAGGATGTGTTGCTGGCGATCTCCCTGCCGCGCTATTCCCTCGATACCCTGCAACTCGCCCGCTTCGCCAATGAGCGCGGCGCCTCGGTGCTGGCGATCACCGACTCACCCGCATCGCCGCTCACCAGCATTGCCGAACACGTGCTGTTTGCCCCCGCCGACCATCCGGTGATGACCAGCTCCAACATCGCCGTACTCGCCTTGATTGAAGGTTTGGTGGCGGGCGTGATGGCGCGCAATAAAGAAGCGGTCAAGCTGGCGACCGAGCTGACCGAGAGCGTGATGTCTTATTTGCATATTCCTGCCAGCAGCAAATCGTCGAAGAAGTGATATCTGGCGAGGGGTAGTTGTCCCTGGTGGCCGATACTCTTGGGCTAGAAACTGAAGGCAAGTACTGCCCTGCAGAAAGGTTACTCAATGCCGAAGAAACAACCGGAAAGCAAAGCGGCGACTGCTGCTGAAATTGAGCGCTCCATCCAGGCCCTGAACAAAATGGCAGAACGCCTTTGGGGTGATGGCCGGGAAGCTGAGGCGAAAGCCCTCCTTGATGCCTTGGATGCACTAAACCGGGCGCTTGATCGGATCAGGATTGGAGAAAGTCGAAGGATTTCGACTCTCCATTAAGATGTATGAGTCAATCGGCGGTTGAGGTGAAGGCTGGGCGAATAACCCAGGTGAAAAATTTTTGGATGCTTTCCCCGTCCTCATAGCGCTATCAAAGTCATCTATCGAAGCCTTTTTAAACCCGAATGCCAACTATTTCAGCAGAGCTGGCCATTTTCCAGGTACCTACTCTCGCTCCTTACGGTTTGGATATTCATTACTTCACCGTCACATAGGATGAGCAATCGTTTAGCAACTTCCGCGTGCTCTGCCGCCATTGCTAGCGGGCCTTGCCCTTGGCTATGCAATTTGAGTTGACGAACGTGGCAGTGTGCTGCAATGACTGACGTATATCCGGTTTGGCTATTCCATGCCTGTTGGCAAATTGCTCGACCGCCGCTGTATCAAAACGAGTGGTCTGGATAAAGTCCAAGGCTTCGGGTTTTGTATTCAAAAACCGCGCGAAGGGAGGAATAATCAGTAGCAACTTCAGCAATCGGAGTGAAATGTAATGCTTGGGAGACTTTAAGCCCAAAGGTTGTGCCACCTGTGCCAGGAGTTCTCGCAAGTTGGGAGTTTGGTCATCAAGCGCCAGCAATTCCTGGCCCACCATGGCAGGATCAAAAGCACAAACCGCCACCAGCTCAACCAGGTAATCCACGGTGACCAGTGGCAGCCAGTGCTCGGCGGTACCGGGCACTGCAGTCAGCTTTCCCTGCACAAGGTTGCGTATCAGCTCCACCAGCGGCTGACCGTCAAGGATATGCCCCGTGCGGCTGTGGCCACAAACTGTCGCGGGGTGGACAACGGTAATCTCCCCGCCCTTGGCGGACATGACCTCCAGGGTCGCAAAATGCGCCTCCAGCTTGCTCCCCTCGTAACCACCGACATGCCGGTAGACGGCAGGCCAATTCGTCAGCTCCGGATAACGAGGATCAATTCCGATGCGTTGCAGATGTTCATGATTTTTCAGCATGTAGCCGCCGATCATCACTAACCGGCTTTTTTGCTCAGCCGCCAACAGCGCCACGCGCTTTGCCCCTTCCACATTCACCGCACGAGAATGCTCCACTGAAAGCCCCCAAGCGAAGTGGGCGCCCAGGTGGAATACGACTCTGGCGTGCCTTAGCACTTCTCGGTCAGCAAGACTCAGCCCGAGGTTGTCCCGTTCCAGATCGCCAGCTACGGCAAATACCCGGGTTGCGTTCCCTCCCAAATTGTCGACTTGCTCGCGCAGTGCAGCTAGTCGCTCCGGGCGACGCATCAACACCCGAATGGTGTGACCTTTTGCACTCAGGTACGCCACCAAATGTTGACCGACGAAGCCGGTACCCCCCGTGACAAAGCACTCCACGCTCATTTCCCTGTTCCTTGTTTAAGGTGAGAAATCAAGCGTAAACTATCGACCCAACTCTACAGTCAAGCGGTGTTTTCATGAAAATCGGCGAACTCGAAGCCCGCAGTGGCGCCAGCCGCCATACACTGCGTTACTACGAGCAAATCGGTCTGATCTCATCGCTGCGGCAAACTAACAACTATCGCGTTTACACAGCGCAAACTCTGCAGGATCTGGACTTTATCCAGCGCGCGCAAAGCATGGGGTTTTCCCTGGGGGAAATAGGCGAGATTCTGGATGCGCAGCGGAACAAGCTGATCGATTGTGCTGACGGCGCTAAGCTCATTGAAAAGAAGATGGCAGAAATCAAACAGAAAATCGCCAACCTCCAAAGCATTTATCGGTATCTGGATGAAGAGCGTGCAAACCTCGAAGCCAGTGCTGCCAAGCAACTTGAGCTTCAGCAGCTGAACAACTCTTCCAACTGAACTGTCAGCATCTAGAAGACGGAAGCTGCAGCCTGCTTCCAGTTTCAAGCCCCCCCTTACGCATTTTCTAAAACCTTCTGGCCAGGCCCTGGACAGTAAGCGTCCGCCCAACAGACCTTGCGAGGTTAAATGGGCGCCCATCCATGCGGCAGCAACTCGGTAATCTCACTCGCCCGCTGCATCGGCAGTCGCGTGAGCACGCCCTTTGGATACGCATACGGATCATGGCCGTTAAGCCGTGCCGACGGGGTCAAACTCATAATCGCAGCCGCACGTTTGCCGCTGCGTAACAAGCCCGCGAATAGGCTCTTCAAACACATATTCTCAAATGAAGTGGCTTTGACTTTGCAGCCTGGTACGTGCACATTCTGGCGCTACGTGAGGATGGATGCCTCGGTGAGGCTTAAGGAGAATGCCGTGTTTCCGATCAATATCTGGCTTGCCTATACTGCCGCGTGCTTGCTATTGGTGCTCGCACCAGGCCCGGACAATCTGCTGGCCGTAGGCCGAGGACTCAGCCAGGGCAGGATAGCCGCTATCGTGTCGGGGATGGCATCTGGGGCGGGAATTCTCTTTCATGTGGCAACCGCTTCGCTAGGACTGACTTTGCTGATGCAGACGTCCGCCGTTGCCTTCTGGGTCGTCAAGCTTATCGGCGCCGGTTATTTGCTTTGGCTTGGCATAAAAGTCCTACGCTCTCGTAGCCTGATTAGCTTCCAGCCGGCGACTCGGCAATCACTGCCGAGCATTTTCCTCACGGGATTACTCTCCGCAGCACTCAATCCGAAGCCTGGGTTTTTCGTCCTTGCGTTCATCCCGCAGTTCGTCGACCCACAACGCGGCTCAGTGAGCGTGCAGATGCTGGTGTACGGCATATGGTTCGCCGCCCTTACGGCAGTGGGATTCGCACTTATGGGCGTATTTGCCACTGTACTGTCCCGATTTTTGCGTCAGAGCCCACGGCTGGTAAATGGCCTGAACGTAGGGGCAGGACTCACCTTCGTCGCTTCGGGAGTATCGATAGCGGCGCTCAGCCAAAAATAGGATCAATGTCTTGGCGCTGCGGGGCTGGAATTCCAGCCTCGCGGGGTTTCTATGATTATGACGCTGGCTACTTTAAGGCTGATCTTTCGTAAGCGTCCGGTAGACACGCCTAGACGACCTCATTTCAATCGAATGGTGTTCGTCATCTCCAGGCAATCGCCGTTACTGCGACCGTGAATCCATACAACCCTTAGCCCTTCAAACCTCGTTCACGTCAAAAGCCTCGGATAAGCTTTGCCAGAAACGGGGATGCATCCAGCCAATACACTTTAGCTGTCAGGTTCAAACGAGTATTCAAATGACACTTGTGCCGGCTCACCATGACCAGCAACGTAGTTACCATTACCGCTAAGATTTACTAGATCCCCCGTGCCTGCCCCCTTCACGACACTCCAAGTGCTGCGCGCCTTTCCCTCCGAAAATGATCCCGAATGCCGAACAACAAATGTTCCGCTCTTACCTGCTACCACACCACAAATCCGTTCAAAACCAACAAAGCTAGCTGTGCCGTCAACGCTATAAGACATGAGGTATTCGACGCTACTTGTTCCCTCGATGGCGCCAGAATAGGACTGCGTGACTTTGGCGTGTGAGAGTTTCGGAGTGCCCTCAAGTTCTTGAGACGGCTTCTCGTCCCAGCCAGTTATCTGAAACGTGCAGCTAACAGTCATTTTCATGGGGATTTAGCTCTTTCGTCGTAGTAAGGGAATGTGCTGGTCTGATGTGCCGGGAACACCGTTCTGCCTAATTATACCCGTTGCCACCTATGCGGCAGCAGTTGCTGACAATCACTAGCCTGGTGCGTAGGCAGGCCGTAGCTCTGTATATCCGCTCGCCTTACCCTAGATATTTAGCTGCGTGTTTAAGTACACCCGGTGTTACTTCATCGAGGCTACAACGCCTTGCGTCGTTGCCTACGCCTGCGCCAGAATCCGCCGGCTTGTGCGCTTTGGGGCTCATAGGTAACTTGATTCGCATCACTGCCCATCAGTGATCGAGTTAACGCATTAATGACGGTGGCGGCATGGGTGACTGTGTGTATAGGTGCGTGCCGGCCAGCGGCCCCCCCTCGCCCGGAATGATCCACTCGATATCTTCGGCAGACCTGGCTTATCGCCGCGGCCCATGGCTGCAAAAAAATTCTTCACAACCTGGACATTCTCTTGTGTGCTCATCGAAATCTCTCCATTTCCTTTACCCAGGATCGTGTCCGATCCAACCGAACACGTTGTTGGCCTGCTGGTGAGGACGTGGTGTCGGTGATTCAGCCGATATCGACACTCATGGCGATGTCCCAGGTGCCGGCGCCGTTTTTAGCCAGGCCGATCATCATCAGACCGAGCCACTCGAGTGTCTGGGCCATCTGCAGGCCGCCGACATCCAACGGACGCAGCCCGAGACTCTCAAGGAAGGTCGAGACGCGCGCCTTGGCGTCCGCATCGTCCGCCGCAATGAACGCATCGAGGCGTTCATCCTTCGCAAGTACATGGCCGAAGAGGGTATTGAACGCCTTGACAACATGCGCGCTGGCCGGGGCGCCCTTGGCGATCTCCTGCGCACCGGAACTGCCGTGGGGGGTAACGAGGCCCGAAAGATCGGGAGCAACCGGGTTGGTGATATCGATGATCACCTTACCGTCGAGCGCGTTCCCAAAGTCGGCCAGTACAGCCACCGCCTTGGTGTACGGTACGGCGAGAATGACGATCTCGCCCGCCGGAGTGGCGCCGTAAGTCCCTGTGATCGCTCCGGATGCGATCTTGTCGACAAGCGTCTGCGCCTTGGCGGGATCGCGACTGACAACCTCGACGGTGTGTCCGGCCTTGGCGATACGGCCGCCAACAGCCGCAGCCATGCCTCCCGAACCGATTATGCTGATAGTGCTCATGTGCAGTCTCCGTTTGAAATCGGGTAGTTTTTCATCGTTTCTGGACGGGTTACGCTGTCACGGCTTGGCCACCCGCCGGGAGTAGTGCGACCCGGCGGCGTGCCGTCACCTCATCAGTCGGCCGGAAAGTAATGACCGCTATCAAGATCGGCGAAGAGTCCGGGCTGAGTCGGTTCCCAGCCAAGAACCCGGCGCGTGATAGTGTTCGATGTCGGGGTGTCCAGCGTGACCAGATTCGCAAGGAACCCGAAGTATCCGGGCAGCATCAGCACGTCCGCGGGGATAGACACGGCCGGCAGATTCAACCGGCTGGCAATAGCTTCGGCGATCTGGCGGTACGGAACAGCCACGTCGGCGATTGCATGCCAGCTTCTGCCCGCCGCGCCTTTTTCCAGCGCCAGGCGAAACACGGTGGCGAGGTCACGGGCATGCACGGCCCCCCAACGGTTGGCACCTTCTCCGGGGTAGCCGACGACACCCTTTTCCCTGGCCAGCCCGATCAACAGCGGAAGGAAGCCGGCGTTATCGGTGGAGCTGTGCATGATCTCAGGGATCCGCACGATAGAAGACCGTATGCCCTTTTCGGCGAGACCGATCACCGTGGTTTCCACGATGTTCCGAACCCGCAGGGTATTCTTGTACGGATCGCCGCCGGGAAGGGGCGGATCCTCCTCGGTGGCCGGCCGGCCCAAGCCCTCCCACCCGGGCGAGCCGACGCTTCCAGACACGACCAACGGCTTTGCGCTTCCGGCCAATGCTTCGCCATAGGCGAGCATGATCTCAAGCTCCGCGGCCGCAACGGCGTTGATCCCGCCGGTTGGGATCAGGTCCTGCCGATGCGCGAGATGAATGACGCCGTCCGACGCTGCGGCCGCTTCCTTTAGCCCGTCGAGATCCTCAAGATTGCCGCGACGTACCTTGGCGCCGAGCGCAGCAGCCTCCGCCGCGGCCTTGTCGGACCGAGCCAGAGCAGTGACCTCATGGCCGGCGGCTATAAGATCGGAGATGATGTACGGACCGGAATGGCCGGTGCCGCCGGTAACAAAAACATGCATATGCGTGTTCCTCGTGGGTGATGGGGTGCGGAAAAAGGCGCTAGGGGACTGTGCTGGGCGCATTAACGATCCAGCGCCCCGCCGTCAGCTCAAGTCAGTCGGCGGAAAGTAATGGCCGTTGTCGAGGTCCTCGATCAGACCGGGCTGAACGGGGTCCCAGCCAAGAGCCTGGCGGGTTATGGCATTCGACGCGGGGAGGTCTAGCGTGACCACTGCCGCCAGGAACCCAAAGTAGCCCGGCAGCATCAGTTCGTCCGCGGGGATGCTCACGGCGGGTATTCCCAGCCGAGCGGCTATAGCCTCGGCGATCTCGCGGAACGGGATTCCCTCGTCGCCGATCGCGTGCCAGGTTTTACCTGCGGCCCCCTTCTCGAGCGCCAGGCGGAACAGAGAGGCAAGATCGCGGACGTGTACGGCGGGCCACCGGTTCTTGCCGTCTCCCGGATAGCCGGCGAAACCCTTTGTTTTCGCGAGCATGATCAGCTGCAGGCGACCGGTCGCACTGTGTAAGAGAGTGGGAATCCGCACGACCGACGATCTAACGCCTCGCTCCGCCAGGCCCACGACAGCGGTTTCCACGATATTGCGTGCCAACAGAGTGCCTGAATTGATCGGGCCGCCAGTTATAGCGGGATCATCCTCGGTCGCCGGGCGACCCAGACTAACCGGTGCGCCGATAGGCGCCGCCCTGCCCACGTTCATGGGCGTGCCGATACTGCCTGCAACGACCAGTGGCTTATCCGTGCCCGCCAGCGCCTCACCGAACGCGAGGACGATCGCGAGTTCCGATTCGACTAAGGCCGCGATCCCGCCGGACGGAAGCAGTTCGGGCCTGTATCCGAGGTGGATGACGCCGTCGGACTCGACCGCCGCCGCCTTGAGCCCTTCGAGGTCGGCAAGATCTCCACGACGCACCTTGGCGCCGAGCGCGGACGCCACTGACGCGGATGCGTCTGACCTTGCCAGAGCGACGACCTCGTGGCCGGCTGCGATGAGGTCGGGGATGACGTACGAACCGACGTGGCCGGTGCCGCCAGTGACGAAAACGAGCATGTTATTGGCCTTTCTGAGCAGAGTGATACGAGACACGCTGGTGTGCGTGCGCTAAGTCGGGAAGGCTGACGCCGATCGCGAAATGGGTGCTTTTGACCGAGTGGGTCATGGGGCCCAGCGACAGCAGGCAGTCGAGCTCCAGCGTTCGAGCCATAAGCAGCGGCCCAGTGTCCATCGGACGCAGTCCGAGGTTTTTGATGAACGCCGAGACGCGTACCTTCGCCTGCTCGCCGTCCCCGGCGATGAACACGTCCAGCGGGTGGCCCTCGGTCGGACCGTCGGCCAGGGCGTGGGAGAAGTGGGTGTTAACACCTTGGCAACTTCCGCGTCGGTAGGGGCGGGGTTGGTGATGTCGACAAGAAGCTTGCCGGCCAGTGCCTCCCCGTATTGCTTCACCACATCGAGAACGGCGGAGTACGGAACCGCCAGGATGACAACATCCCCAGCCAGGGCGGCGCCGTAAGTGCCTGTCGTGGCACCTGCTCCGATCTGCTCGGCCAGCGCCCGCACCTTGGCGGCGTCACGACTCATCACCTCGACGGTGGGTCCGGCTTTGGCGGCAAGGCCGCCGATCGCTACGGCCACGTCACCTGAGCCGATGATGCTGATAGTGCTCATGCGCGGTTTCCTTGCAGGTATGGGGTAGATCATTCCAAGGCTGCTGGTGCGATCCGGCGAACTCACTCAACGTAGGACCCATGCTGGTCTTTTAACTTGCAAAATGCAAGTGATCTATTGAGTTTTACTTGCGACATGCAAGTGATGCTAAGATCCAGCCATGAAAACAGCTCTTAAAGAAGACTTTCGGTCCCATTGCGCGGTGAACTACGGCGTGGAGATTTTCGGCGACCGGTGGTCGCTCTTGATCATTCGCGATATCGTTTTTGTAGGAAAGAAGACATATGGCGATTTCCTGAAATCGGAAGAGGGAATCGCGACCAATGTTCTTGCTTCCCGACTTGCCTTTCTGGAGGAGCAAGGCGTTCTCTCGAAGGCGCCCAGCCCCGACGACAGACGCAAGGACTTTTACACGTTGACCGAGAAGGGCCTGGACCTCATTCCAATTGTGATCAACATTGTGCTCTGGAGCGCGAAGCATGATTCGAAGTCGTACGTGCGGCGCCGTGAGGAGTTTGTTGCTCGATTAAGTCAAAACCCGATGCAAGTGAGCGAGGAAGTGAAGGCGCTGGTCCGCAATGGCGGGTGCATCTTTCCTGAGAGCGGGGGATGAACAAGGCGGCAAACGCGCCCTGTCACGGCGCAATTGGCACTTATCCAATCGTATAAGTTGCGGGTCTGTCAGCAAGGACCTGAAGCCGGCGCCGCCCTCACTTCAATCAGACTATGGCAGCCCTTTTCCACGAGGGAGATCGCATCAAAGTTGACGATCACGATCCATCAATCGAACTTGACCAAGTCCTTAAAGATCAACGGACCCCAGCTATTCCCGCGCGCCTGCACAAGCAGTCCACCTTCCGAAAGCCCGCCAAGTTTGATCGGCGAGAAACCGAGATTTTCCGCGAGCGCACCAATCTCCGCTGCGGCGCCGTCATCGTCGCTCGCCAGGAACACGACTCTCCTGCCACCCTGTACGGCCGGGTCCTGGTCTAGAACGGCAGCGACCAGATGGTTGAAGCCCTTGACCAGTCTTGCACCCGTGAAGGCCTGCGCGACGACCTTGGAGGAAGGCTGTCCTCCCAGCTCCTCAGGGGGCACGCCGTAGGCATTGGTCACATCGATGACGGTCTTGCCCTTCCAGTTCTGCAGCGCCTTCGCGACTTCCCGGTGCGACTCGTAACGGACAGCCAAAAAGACAATGTCCGCCTCGATGGCTTCCGCCAGTGTTTTTGGAATAATCCCGGGGCCGATCGCGGCCGCATCGGCTGCAAAACTTTCCGGATCGCGCGTGGTTGCAACGGATACTTCGATGCCTTTGCGGGCAAACGCCTTGGCAAGCGCTTGGCCGAGTTTGCCGAAGCCGATAATTGCGTAGCTCATAAAAATCTCCTTTGGTTTGCCACGCCGTGCGGCTCCGAAGATGCAATGGAGTAACCGCTCGGGCGTAGCGAATCAGATTTGCGCCAGACCGCCGTCGACGGCGACCTCACTGGCGGTCATGAAGCTGCTGTCCTGCGACGCGAGAAACGCGGCTGCCGCTCCAATCTCCGCCGGATCGGCCATGCGCTGGAGCGGATTCATCGAGGCGAAGACCTTCATGCCTTCCTCGCCTAGCGCTGCCTTCGCGAGTTCGGTCGCCGTCGGCCCGGGCGACAACACGTTGACCCGGATACCGGTGCCCTTCAGGTCCTCCGCCCAAGTCCGCGCGAGGTTGCGCACTGCTGCCTTGCTTGCGCTGTAGACGCTGAATGCCGGGGCACCCGTGGTGCCGGCGCTCGATCCGGTCAGGATGATCGAACCGCCCTGCCCCATCAGCGGCAGCGCCTTCTGGACCGTGAAGATCAAGCCCTTCACGTTGGTCTCGAAGGTTTCGTCAATGTGCTCGGCGGTAATCTTGCCGAGCGCAAGCGGGCTTCCCGTCCCGGCATTGGCGAAGACGATATCGAGGGTTCCGCGCTCGGCCTTCACCGCCGCGTAGAGTCGATCGAGGTCGGCCAGATCGGAGACCGAGCCCTTCACCGCGCGGGCATTAGGCCCGAGGTCGGCCATGGCGGCGTCGAGCGCTTCCTGGCGACGGCCGAAGATGAAGACGAAGGCGCCTTCCTCGATGAAGCGCTTCGCTGCGGCGAGGCCGATACCGGTAGCGCCGCCGGTGATCACGGCGGTCTTTCCATTCAGTCTGGTCATGACGTGCATCCTTCGTTGGAGTTGTACCCAAGCAGGAAATTGCTTGCTTGAGACGAGGATGCAGCGCTGATAACCTAAGGACAAGTATGCACCTTTTGGTAAGTATCAAAAAATGACGACGACATCTGAAATCTGCGATACCGGCTGCGGGCTCAACGCCACGCTACGCATCATCTCGGGCAAGTGGAAACCGCTGGTCCTGTTTTTCCTGCGCGACGGTCCGAAACGCTATGGCGAGCTCAAGCGTTTGATCCCTGGCGTCAGCGACAAGGTGCTGATCCAGCAGTTGAAGGATCTGGAAGCCGACCAAGTGCTTGCACGGACCGACTACAAGGAAGTGCCCCCGCGCGTGGACTACACGCTGACCCCGATCGGTCGTAGTCTGGCTGATGCGATCATCCCGCTGTGCACCTGGGGAACCGAGAACGCGGCGCAAATGGCAAGCATCTTCGCCAAGCGCGATGCTTTGGCCTAGCGGCATGCTGACGAACCGTTGAGTGGGACGATTTTGCGCAGGCGCGCGCCGTCTTTTCGCAGAACGAACACCTGAGCTACCACGCCAACCACGAGCGCAAGGGCTATAAAACCCAGCGCACCTTTGAGCAATGCCGAATTCGGGTCAGTGACGATGGGGTGGCCATCGCGGACTCGACGCAACGTCTCCGAAACGGTCGGGGCCATCAGCAAGAACGCCGTTGCGTTGCCGATCAACCACGTGAAAGCGTTATGATTCTGGGATTCAGACTATTGAAAGCATGGCCGGAGTGGCATCAAGGTTCTACTCGAAAACTTGACCATTCGTCCAGAGATGCAGTTAGAGGGGCTGGCCACATTGGTGAGCTTTGCACCTTGCACTTCGATGTGCTCCACCGAGCGAAACGACACCCGTTTGTGCCAAAGGCAGCGCGAAGAAGGGCCGGAGGCGACGTGAACTCACATGACAAGATGCGGTGATGATTCTGTTGAGAGCCTACCGTTTTGTAGGGGTAAAAACGACCCAAAATAAAAAAGGGTCGCGAGATAAAATCTCGCAACCCTTTGAATTATATGGTCGGGACGGAGTGATTCGAACACTCGACCCCTAGCACCCCATGCTAGTGCGCTACCGGACTGCGCTACGCCCCGACTAGGCGTTGACTCTGTCCCTCATCTCGAGGAA
This sequence comes from Pseudomonas sp. GW822-FHT07A10, assembly GCF_058798795.1. Taxonomy (NCBI): domain Bacteria; kingdom Pseudomonadati; phylum Pseudomonadota; class Gammaproteobacteria; order Pseudomonadales; family Pseudomonadaceae; genus Pseudomonas; species Pseudomonas sp. GW822-FHT07A10. The sequence continues at coordinate 32,840 of NZ_JBXAKV010000006.1, read as the reverse complement.
CGCTCAAGAATATATCGCAAGCTTTTGAAAACTGGAAGTATTTAAAAGCAGGAATTTATTTCTTGAGGACCACCAGAACATCTTCCAGCTCGGCGATCATCTGGCGGATCATTTGTTTGTATTGGGTGGTGTCGTCTTTGGCTTCATCGCCGGACAAACGCAAACGCGCGCCGCCGATGGTGAACCCCTGATCGTAAAGAAGCGCGCGGATCTGCCGGATCATCAGCACGTCCTGGCGCTGATAATACCGGCGGTTTCCGCGGCGTTTGACGGGGTTGAGTTGAGGAAACTCCTGCTCCCAGTAGCGCAGCACGTGTGGTTTTACCGCACACAGCTCGCTGACTTCACCAATGGTGAAGTAGCGTTTGCCCGGGATGACGGGTAGTTCGTCGTTATGACTTGGTTCCAGCATAAGCCTCAACTCGGGCCTTCAACTTCTGCCCTGGACGAAAGGTGACCACACGGCGAGCCGTGATCGGGATTTCTTCTCCCGTTTTCGGATTGCGGCCAGGCCGCTGGCGTTTGTCCCGAAGGTCGAAATTGCCGAAACCGGACAATTTGACTTGTTCGTTGTCTTCGAGCGCGTGCCTGATTTCTTCGAAAAACAGTTCGACCAATTCCTTGGCCTCCCGCTTGTTCAGGCCCAGCTCTTCGTACAGACGTTCCGCCATCTCAGCTTTCGTCAAAGCCCCCATACGTCACTTCCTTAACGTGGCGTTCAACCTTTGTTCGAGCGAGGTGAGGATGTTTTGCGTTGCGGTATTCACCTCATCGTCATTAAGAGTGCGCGATGGATGCTGCCAGGTCAAGCCGACCGCAAGGCTTTTTCTATCAGGATCAATGCCTTTACCCTGATACACGTCAAATAGCCTGAGGTCCGTGAGCCATTCGCCTGCATTTTCACGGATTACATCCAGCACAGCAGTGGCCGGCACGTCCGTGGCCGCAATCAATGCCAAGTCACGACGCACTTCAGGAAAGCGCGACAACTCGCTGAATTTTGGCATTTTGCCCGAAGCCACTTCGGCCAGAACCAGCTCGAAAACGAAGACCGGACGGTCGAGACCGAGGGTTTTCGACAATTCAGGGTGGATGGCACCGACGTAGCCGACCAAGCGACCATCACGCTCGACGCGTGCGGTTTGACCCGGATGCAACGCTGGGTGTTTACCCGGCACAAACGTGAACGCATCCAGTGCACCGGCGAAACCCAGCACTGCTTCTACATCGGCTTTGACGTCGAAGAAATCCACGACATCGCGGCCTTGCGCCCAGCCTTCCGGCAGACGGCTACCGCACACCACACCGGCCAGCATCGGCTCTTGCTTCAGGCCTTCCAGTTGACCGACAAAACGCAGGCCGCTTTCGAACAGGCGGACACGATCCTGCTGGCGGTTCAGGTTGTGCTGAAGCGCCTTGACCAGGCCCGGCCACAGGGACGAACGCATGGCAGCCATGTCATTGGAAATCGGGTTGGCAAGCAACAGCGGCTCGACACCTGGATTAAACAACTCGAACTGTTTCGGATCGATGAAGCTGTAGGTGATCGCTTCCTGATAACCACGGGCCACCAGCAGACGACGCAGCTCAGGCAGATCGCTGCGCGCTTCAGCCTTGGCTTGTGGTGCCAGACGGGCTTGCGGGTAGCGAACCGGCAGACGGTTGTAGCCGTACAGACGGGCCAGCTCTTCGATCAGGTCAACTTCCAGGCTGATATCGAAACGGAAGCTTGGCACTTCAACGCGCCACTGCCCTGCCCCATCGGCAGTAATGGTCAGGCCCAAAGCGCTGAGCAGACGCTCGACTTCGGCCGAATCCATTTCCATGCCCAGCATCTGGGTGATGCGTTGGGCACGCAGGGTGATCGGTGCGATCGACGGCAGATGCTGCTCGCTGACGGTTTCGACGATCGGGCCGGCTTCGCCACCGGTGATTTCCAGCAGCAGGCCAGTGGCGCGCTCCATGGCTTCACGGGCCAGCTTCCAGTCCACGCCGCGCTCGTAGCGGTGCGAAGCGTCGGTGTGCAGGCCGTAGGAACGCGCCTTGCCAGCGACGGCAATTTGGTCGAAGAACGCGCTTTCCAGGAAAATATCGCGGGTGGTCGCGGTGTTGACGCCGCTGTGCTCGCCCCCCATGACGCCGGCGATAGCCAAGGCGCGGGTGTGGTCGGCGATCACCAGCGTATCGCTACGCAGGCTGACTTCCTGACCGTCGAGCAGCACCAGCTTCTCGCCATCTTCAGCCATGCGCACGCGGATGCCGCCATTGATTTCGGCGAGATCGAATGCGTGCAGCGGCTGGCCCAGTTCCAGCATCACGTAGTTGGTGATGTCGACGGCGGCGTCGATGCTGCGCACGTCGGCGCGACGCAGGCGCTCGACCATCCACAGTGGCGTAGGCTTGGACAGGTCAACGTTACGGATCACGCGACCCAGGTAACGCGGGCAAGCGTTCGGCGCCAGTACTTCGATCGAACGCACCTCGTCGTGCACGGCAGGAACGCTGGCAATGGCCGGGCGCACCACCGGGGCAGCATAAAGCGCACCGACTTCGCGGGCCAGACCGGCCAGAGACAGGCAGTCACCGCGGTTCGGGGTCAGGTCGACCTCGATGCTGGCGTCTTCCAGGTTCAGGTATTCACGAATGTCCTGACCGACCGGCGCATCGGCCGGCAATTCCATCAGGCCGTCGTTGCCTTCGCCAATTTGCAGCTCAGCCTGGGAGCACAGCATGCCGTTGGATTCAACGCCACGCAGCTTGGCTTTCTTGATTTTGAAATCGCCTGGCAGTTCGGCACCGATCATGGCGAACGGGATCTTCAGGCCCGGGCGCACGTTTGGCGCACCGCACACAACCTGGAAGGTCTCCGCGCCACTGCTGACCTGGCAAACGCGCAGCTTGTCGGCGTCTGGGTGTTGCTCGGTGCTCAGCACCTCGCCCACCACCACGCCACTGAATTCACCGGCGGCCGGCGTAACGCTATCGACCTCAAGACCGGCCATCGACAGACGAGCAACCAGCTCGTCGCGATTTACCTGCGGGCTTACCCAGCCACGCAGCCATTGTTCACTGAATTTCATCCTGCTCTCCTAAGAATTCGTTACGACTAGCGAAATTGCGCGAGGAACCGCAAGTCGTTGTCGAAGAACAGACGCAAGTCGTTCACGCCGTAACGCAGCATGGCCAGACGCTCAACGCCCATGCCGAAGGCAAAGCCCGAAAACTCTTCCGGGTCGATCCCGGACATACGCAGCACGTTCGGGTGAACCATGCCGCAGCCCATGACTTCCAGCCAGCCAGTCTGTTTGCAGACACGGCAGCCTTTACCGCTGCACATCACGCATTCCATGTCGACTTCGGCGGATGGCTCGGTGAACGGGAAGTACGAAGGACGGAAACGCACGGCCAGTTCTTTTTCGAAGAACACGCGCAGGAACTCTTCGATGGTCCCTTTCAGGTCGGCGAAGTTGATATCGCGGTCGACCAGCAGGCCTTCGACCTGGTGGAACATCGGCGAGTGGGTGATATCGGAGTCGCTACGGTACACACGGCCTGGGCAGACGATGCGGATCGGCGGCTGTTTCGATTCCATGGTGCGGACCTGTACCGGCGAGGTATGGGTGCGCAGCAACATGTTGGCATTGAAATAGAAGGTGTCATGCATCGACCGGGCCGGGTGATGGCCTGGGATGTTGAGCGCTTCGAAGTTGTGGTAATCGTCTTCGACCTCAGGGCCTTCGGCGATGCCGTAGCCAATGTGGGTGAAGAACTGCTCGATACGTTCCAGAGTCCGGGTAACCGGATGCAGACCGCCTGAGGTCTGGCCGCGGCCAGGCAGGGTCACGTCAATGGATTCGGCGGCGAGCTTGGCCGCAAGATCGGCCTCCTCGAACAACGCCTTGCGCGCATTGAGAACCTCTGTGACACGCTCCTTGGCAACGTTGATCAGCGCGCCGACTTGCGGACGCTCTTCTGCCGGCAAATTCCCCAGGGTCTTCATCACCTGAGTCAATTCACCCTTTTTGCCAAGGTAGTGAACCCGGATTTGCTCCAGGGCATTGATATCTTCAGCGCTTTGCACAGCCTCTAGTGCTTGAGAGACGAGCGCATCCAGGTTTTCCATGTACAGACTCCAGATACAAAATAGGGGAAGAGCTTGAAGGCTCTTCCCCTATTTATGACGTTTAACACCTGGCCCCACAGAGGTGAGGCCGGGTGACTGTCGGGGGTACTTAAGCCAAGGTGGCTTTAGCTTTCTCGACAATCGCAGCAAACGCCGCTTTTTCGTTCACTGCCAGATCAGCCAGAACCTTACGGTCGATCTCGATGGACGCTTTTTTCAGGCCGGCGATGAAACGGCTGTAGGACAGACCGTTGATACGTGCACCAGCGTTGATACGAGCGATCCACAGAGCGCGGAACTGACGTTTTTTCTGACGACGGTCACGGTAGGCGTATTGGCCTGCCTTGATTACCGCTTGCTTGGCAACACGGAATACGCGCGAGCGAGCGCCGTAGTAGCCTTTAGCAAGTTTCAGAATTTTTTTGTGACGTTTACGGGCAATGACGCCACGCTTTACACGAGCCATGAGTTACTTCCTCTATTCTTGACTAAAATTAACGAAGGCGCAGCATGCGCTCGACTTTTGCCACGTCAGACGGATGCAGCAAGCTGCTACCGCGCAGTTGACGCTTACGCTTGGTCGACATTTTAGTCAGGATGTGGCTCTTGAAAGCGTGCTTGTGCTTGATACCGTTAGCAGTTTTCAAAAACCGCTTAGCAGCACCACTTTTCGTTTTCATTTTTGGCATGTTCGGATACTCCGCATTCAGTTGATAAACATAATCAGAAGGCCTGCCGTGCCCTGTTGATTACTTCTTCTTTTTCGGGGCGATGACCATGATCAGCTGGCGTCCTTCCATCTTAGGATGCTGTTCGACCGAACCGTACTCGAGCAAGTCACCTTCAACTCGCTTGAGGAGTTCCATCCCCAGCTCCTGGTGGGCCATCTCACGGCCGCGGAATCGCAAGGATACCTTGGCCCTGTCCCCGTCACTCAGGAAACGTACCAGGTTGCGCAGTTTTACCTGGTAATCCCCTTCCTCCGTCCCTGGACGAAACTTGATTTCTTTAACCTGAATCTGCTTCTGGTTTTTCTTGGCCGCGGCAATCTGCTTCTTCTTTTCGAAGATCGATTTGCCGTAGTCCATCAGTTTGCAAACAGGGGGTACTGCATCGGCGGAAATTTCCACCAAATCCAGTTTGGCCTCTTCAGCCTTAAGAAGCGCGTCTTCAATTGACACAATCCCAAGCTGTTCACCTTCAGCCCCAATTAACCGAACCTCGCGTGCCGAGATATTCTCGTTGATCGGGGCTTTCGGTGCAGCTCGTTTATCTTGTCTCATTTCACGCTTAATAATAATTACTCCGAATCTGGGCGACCACGCCGGGAAACCGCTTGCGCGAGAAACTCAGCGAACTGGGCGACGGGCATCGAGCCCAGGTCAGCACCTTCACGAGTACGCACAGCGACAGTCTGCATCTCGACTTCCCGATCTCCGATAACCAAGAGATAGGGAACCTTGAGCAAAGTATGCTCGCGGATTTTAAAGCCGATCTTTTCATTTCTCAAGTCAGACTTGGCACGAAATCCGCTTTCGTTGAGAGTTTTTTCAACCTCGGCGGCAAAATCGGCTTGTTTATCAGTGATATTCATAATCACTGCCTGGGTCGGCGCCAGCCACGCAGGGAATGCACCCTCGTAGTGCTCGATCAGAATTCCGACGAAGCGCTCGAAGGAACCCAGGATCGCCCGGTGCAACATCACCGGGTGCTTGCGACTGTTGTCTTCAGAGACGTATTCGGCTCCCAGACGGACAGGCAGGTTAAAATCGAGCTGAAGGGTACCACACTGCCAGACGCGACCGAGGCAATCTTTCAGCGAGAACTCGATCTTCGGACCGTAGAACGCACCCTCGCCCGGCTGCAGATCGTACGGCAGGCCCGCACTATCAAGGGCTGCGGCCAATGCCGCTTCGGCGCGATCCCACAACTCGTCGGAACCGACGCGTTTTTCCGGACGAGTGGACAGTTTCATTTCGACTTCTTTAAAGCCGAAGTCGGCATAGACGTCCATGGTCAGCTTGATGAACGCGGCGGATTCGGCCTGCATCTGCTCTTCAGTACAGAAGATGTGAGCATCGTCCTGAGTGAAGGCGCGAACGCGCATGATGCCGTGCAGCGCACCCGACGGCTCGTTGCGGTGGCAGGCACCGAACTCGGCCAGACGCATCGGCAGCTCGCGGTAGCTTTTCAGGCCCTGATTGAACACCTGCACGTGGCACGGGCAGTTCATCGGCTTGATGGCGTAATCGCGGTTTTCCGACTGCGTGGTGAACATGTTGTCGGCGTAGTTGGCCCAGTGCCCGGATTTCTCCCACAGGCTGCGGTCAACGACTTGTGGAGTCTTGATCTCCAGGTAACCGTTGTCGCGCTGAACCTTGCGCATGTACTGCTCGAGCACCTGGTACAGAGTCCAGCCGTTCGGGTGCCAGAACACCATGCCCGGCGACTCTTCCTGGGTGTGGAACAGGCCCAGACGCTTGCCGATCTTGCGGTGATCGCGTTTTTCAGCTTCTTCGATGCGCTGGATGTAAGCCGCCAGCTGCTTCTTGTCTGCCCATGCTGTGCCGTAAACGCGCTGCAATTGCTCGTTCTTGGCATCGCCACGCCAGTAGGCGCCGGACAGTTTGGTCAGCTTGAAGGATTTCAGGAAGCGCGTGTTCGGCACGTGCGGACCACGGCACATGTCGACGTATTCTTCGTGATAGTACAGGCCCATGGCCTGCTCGTTCGGCATGTCTTCGACCAGGCGCAGTTTGTAGTCTTCGCCACGAGCCTTGAACACTTCGATCACTTCGGCGCGCGGAGTGACTTTCTTGATCACGTCGTAATCTTTTTCGATCAGCTGCTGCATGCGCTGTTCGATGGCGGCCAGGTCGTCGGGCGTGAAAGGACGCTCGAAGGCGATATCGTAATAGAAGCCTTCTTCGATGACCGGACCGATGACCATCTTGGCCGTCGGGTACAGCTGCTTGACCGCGTGGCCAACCAGGTGGGCGCAAGAGTGGCGAATGATCTCCAGCCCCTCTTCATCCTTTGGCGTAATGATTTGCAGCGAAGAATCGCTGTCGATGATGTCGCTGGCGTCGACCAGCTTGCCATTGACCTTGCCGGCTACGGTGGCCTTGGCCAGGCCTGCACCGATGGATGCGGCGACCTCGGCTACGGAAACCGGGTGATCGAATGAACGTTGACTGCCGTCGGGAAGAGTAATAGTTGGCATGGCGCCTCCTCTCCTAGTGGTGACCCCTACCAAAGGTCACGTGGGTTGGGATGAGCCAGTACAAGATCCGATCCAGGCCATTCAATGACGAACGCCTGCCTTACAGCGGCAGGAGCCTTGCGGCCAACCGGAAAACCGAACCAGAGTGACTGGGATTCAAATCAGGGTTATTCGCGCATTTGCCGCTGCCGGGACGGAAGGTCATCCGGAGCCTGCAAACACCCGAGCCAGGCATGCTAGCACAGATGAACGGTCATCGATGCACCGAGGTTTTCTCCGGGGGCAAATCAGGCTTTTTTGTGCCAGAGTGCTGAACTTGAACCCCGTGTCACCCATCAGATAAAAGACATTGACCCGAAAGGAGCATCTCAGCATGCGTCTGAATCGTTTATTCGCAGTAGTCGCCCCCGTCGTCCTGTTGCTGCCGCTGGCGGCCCACGCCGACTGGCCAAAGGGTGAGCGCGAGAAGTACATGGCTCAGTGCACACAGGCGGCTTCCCCTCAGATTGGCGCTGCTGCGGCAAAATCCCACTGCGCTTGTGGCGCCGACGCGATCAAATCCTACCCGGCCAGCGATATTCAGTCGCTGATGGACAACAAGGCCACCCCGGAACTGCAACAGAAGGCACTGGGCGAGATCGCCAAATGCAAGGCCAATGCACCGGCGAAAAAGTGAGGAAAAAGTCCTTTTGACTCGGCCCAACGCTGATAAAAAGTAACGGTTTTCAGCTTTTTCGTACGATTTATGCAGGTTTTGCAGCTTTTTTTATTGTCTTTACTTTTGGCTGAAAGCCTTTTAAAACGGGGCTTTCAGCCGTATGAAGCGGCAAAGAAAACACGACTGTAGGGCAAACAGCACGTCCGGGGGGCTCCCAAAGCGAACATTTCGACTATGATACTCCGGTGTGCCCAGTTGGCCTGAGCAGCACAGTACTACTGAAAATATATGTTTCTTGGAGATACACCATGTCTAATCGCCAAACCGGCACCGTTAAATGGTTCAACGATGAAAAAGGCTTCGGCTTCATCACTCCTCAAGGTGGCGGTGACGACCTGTTCGTACACTTCAAAGCTATCGAAAGCGACGGTTTCAAAAGCCTGAAAGAAGGCCAAACCGTTTCCTTCGTGGCTGAGAAAGGCCAAAAGGGTATGCAAGCTGCACAAGTTCGCCCAGAGTAATTTTCTGGCGCACTAAAAAAACCCCGTCCATGTGACGGGGTTTTTTATGGGTGAAACAAAACCTGAAGCAATCAGCCGCAATTGACGCGGGTGACCACCAGATTGCTGTCGGTGTTCAGGTTCAGGCGATCGGAGCGGTACTCCAGAGTCACCATGTCGTCAGGCTTGAGGAACCGGGCATTCTGCGCGCCTGCGCGGGTACGTGCCTGCTCCAGCAATTGGGGCGAAGCCTTTTTGCCAATGGTGAATTCGGCAGACTTTGCTTCACAACGGCTGTGGCCGGTATCGGTCGCCACAGGGTCCTTTGCCGACTCGGTGGACGTACTGCTGCAACCGGCCAGCAGAGTGGCGGCCAACAACGTACCCAATGACGCGAGCTTCCAAGGCATGAAGCCTCCTTTTTTCAAAAATTAAGCAGAGATCGTGCGACCGCCATTTTGGTGTTTGGTTTCAAGGCGGGCGCTATCACCCTGCCCTCGATCTGGACGAGTGGCGAGTTTGCCTGAGCAGCGCCCTGACGTTCATCCCGCAATCGTCACTGAATATGAACAGCGTTCAATAGACGTCGATGTAGTCGTACGGCGGATTCGGCCAGTTGTCTTTCAGCGCGTTGAAGATCTGCATGACCCACACCTCATCGCTGGCTGCGACCCGTCCGACATAACCTGAGCCCTTGGCCCATGTTTCCAGGCGAAACCGCAGCCCGTCGATATCAGTACCGCCCACGACACCCGACGAAATGTAGGCGATGCCGCCCTTGGTGACCCGCAACTGGGTGTGCTCATCGTCGCTGGCAGAGGCCAGTAGCTGACGCACTGCTTCGAGGGTCAAGCCGTCAGGAGTGTTCAAATCGATCTGCACAGCACAATCCTTGAAAATTCGTCAAAGACCAAGTGTCGCATAGCCCTCCCCTGATGCCTAAGTCGGAGTGCCAAACGTCCTGCAAAATGGTTAACTCGACACTCAGACTTTCCCGACTTCACGAGCCCCATCATGACCACCGTAAGCATCGACGCCAATATCACAATCAAGTGGCCACAGGGTCACAGCTCTTATAGCCCGGGCACTCCGGAAGAGCTGGCAATCATTGGTATCGATTTGCTGGTCAAGGAACTGGGGACGCAGGCCGCCCAGACCTTCATCACCCAGGTTCTCGAAAGGTACCCTGCCGACTACATGGGCGTAACGGATACCGAGTAGCGGAAAAACCCGCAGGCTGGCACCTGCGGGTCTTTGGATTACTTCAAGCGAGCCAGGCGCTGGGTCAGCAGGTCGAAGAAGCCCTGGGCGTCGCCATTTTCAACCCAGAAGGCATTCTTCGGCGCCTTCAGGCCGTCATACCAGTCGACAATGGTCTGACCGAAGGTCGGCCCTTCGCGACTGTCGACCACCACATTTACCGAGCGACCGGTAAACAGTTCCGGTTTGAGCAGGTAAGCGATGACCGTGGCGTCATGCACCGGGCCACCCGGAATACCATAGTGCTCCATGTCACCCTTGACGTACTCGTTGAGAATATCGCCCACCAGCTTGCTGGCATGGTTGTTCAGTGCAGCGATCTGCTTCAGGCGCGCTTCACTGGTGAGGATCTTGTGAGTCACGTCCAGCGGCAGATACGTCAGCTTGACGCCACTCTTCAGCACCACCTCCGCCGCCTGTGGGTCGGCGAACAGGTTGAATTCGGCCACCGGGGTGATGTTGCCGCCGTTGAAGTGCGCACCGCCCATGATCACCACTTCCTTGATGCCCTGAACGATTTCAGGTTCCTGGATCAGCGCCAGGGCCAGATTGGTCTGCGGGCCGAGCATGGCGATGGTGATACTGTGGGGCTTGGCGGCCTTCAGGGTATCGATCAGGTAGTTGACTGCATTGCCTTCGGCCAGGCCTTTCTTCGGCTCGTGCACGGTGACGCCCGACAGACCTTCCTTGCCGTGGATGTTCTCGGCATAGATCGGCGTGCGCATCAGCGGTTTCGGTGCACCCGCGTAAACAGGCACTTCTTCGCGGCCCGCCCATTCGCGGGCCAGACGCGCATTACGCGAAGTCTTGTCCAGACGCACGTTGCCAGCGACGGTGGTCAGCGCACGAATGTTCAGCTCTTCCGGCGAGGCCAGGGCAAACAGCAAGGCGACCACGTCGTCGGCACCCGGATCGGTGTCGATGATCAAGTCGATCTTTTCCGCCGCGTAGGCGCTTGTTGCGGTAATCAGGGACAAGAGCAGCAGACTCCGAAGCAGGTGATGCAGTTTCTGGGCATAGCGATGCATAGCGCACTCCTTGTGCGTGGGAAGAACGGAAAGTTAGAACGTTACGCCAGCCACCAAAATGATGTTGCAGTACGGCTGACATTCGCCTGTACGAACAATCGCCCGTGCCTGTCGGCTGAGCGCTTTGAATTGGTCATGGCTGAGCAGTTCACGCCGGCCCAGCGCACCGTCGGCATTCAGTTCATCCAGCGTGCTCAAGGCCGACGGTTTTTTGTCCAGAATTTCATGGGCCAGCACATGGCTTTCGACCTGCATTTCGCTGAGCACGACCTTCAAGGTACTGATGAAATCCGGAATGCCGTGGGTCAAGGCCAGGTCAATCAATTCAACGCCGGGCGGAACCGGCAGGCCGGCATCGCCGATCACGACAGTATCGCCATGACCCAGGGACGCGATCAGCCGCGACAACGCAACGTTGAGCAAAGGTGTCTTTTTCATGGTGCTTTAAATGCCTGAACGTCGGACAAGGTAGGAATCGAAGGTTGCGCGCCGGCCCGGGTGACCGACAGCGCAGCGGCGACCTGACCGAAACGGATCGCCTCGGCCTCGCTTTTGCCGGCAGCCAGGGCCGCTGCGAAACCACCGACAAACGTGTCGCCGGCCGCGGTGGTATCGACCGCCTTCACTTTCGGTGCCGGGAAATGCTCGAAGGTGACGCCATTGGCGAACAGCGATCCCTGAGCGCCAAGGGTGATGATCACCTTACCGGCGCCCATGGCGATCAAGCGGGTCGCGGCGGCTTCGGCAGTGCTCAGGGAATCCACCGGCAAACCGCTCAAGGCCGACGCTTCGCTTTCGTTGGGAATCAGGTAATCAATGGCCGCATACCAATCCGCCGGTAACGGGCGACTGGCCGGTGCCGGATTGAGGATCACGGTCTTGCCCAGCTCACGACCGCGTTTCAAAGCATGGCCGACTGTGGCATCCGGCACTTCCAGCTGACAGATGATGACATCTGCCGTCTGCAATACGTTGTCGAAACGGTCGATCACCTCAGGGGTCAGCGCGCCGTTGGCACCGGCAACAATCACGATCGCGTTCTGACTGTTGTCATCGACCACGATCAACGCCACACCGCTGGAATCCTCGACCGTACTGACGGCCTGGCAATCGATCCGCTCGGCCAACAGCGCTCCGCGCAGCGCTTCGCCATAAGCATCGCTGCCGACACAACCGACCATCGACACCTGCGCTCCCAGCCGCGCCGCAGCCACGGCCTGGTTCGCGCCCTTGCCGCCGGAAACCGTGGCAAATGACTGGCCGATCAGCGTTTCACCACCACGGGGCAGCCGTGGCGCCCGGGTCACCAGGTCCATGTTCAGGCTGCCTATTACCACTACTTTTGCTGGCATACATCTTTACTCATCAATTCGATTTCAGCGGTGCTTTTTTTGTTTAGCGGTGCTTTCGGCTCAGCGATATTGGGCAAACACACCGGCCAGCGGCGCGGTCGATTCGCGCAGGACAATACTGGGCGTCACGATGCGCTGATCGGTCGCCAGATCCGGCGCGGCGATCCTGCGCAGCAACACCTCGGCCGCCATCTCGCCAAGTTGCAGGATTGACTGGCCCACGGTGGTCAACGCCGGATAGACGTAACGACTCATCTGGATATCGTCGAATCCGATCACCGACAGCTCGGTGGGCACACGAATATTGCGCTCGGCAGCCGCACGCAACACACCGATGCCGATCATGTCGTTGCCGGCGAAGATCGCGCTAGGCGGGTTCTTTTCCAGCAGGATCGCGGCGGCGTTGTAACCGCCGGTGCTGGTGAAGTCGCTTTCCAGCATGCGCTCGCGCGGCACCTCGACGCCCGCCTCTTTCAGCGCCCGGCAATAACCGGCCAGACGCATCTGCGCCACACTGGTACTCGCCGGGCCGCCAATCGTGGCGATGTCCCGATGCCCCAGATCCAACAAGTGCCGGGTCGCCAGATAGGCGCCGTATTCGTGATCGATGCGCACCAGGTCGGCGTCGACACCCTCCAGGTCACGGTCGACGATCACCATCGGCGTACGCACGCCCGTCAGGCCTTCGGCCAGGCTGCTGTCACCACCGGCAGACGCTACGATCAAGCCGTCGATGCGTTTTTCCAGCAGCACACGAAGGTAGCTGCGCTGCTTGTCCAGGTTGTCATCGGAATTGCAGAGAATGACGCAATAGCCATTGCGCTCGCAGTAATCCTCGATGCCACGGGCCAGCTCGGCGAAGTACGGGTTGAGGCTGTTGGGCACCAGCAGCCCGATGGTCGCGGTGGTTTTCGCCTTCAACGAGCGAGCCACGGCGCTGGGCACGTAGTCGAGGCTTTTGATTGCCGCCTCGACCTTGATCCGTACTTCCTCACTGACTGGCCGCGTCTTGTTCACCACATGGGAAACCGTGGTGTAGGAAATGCCCGCGAGTGCCGCTACATCCTTGATCGTTGCCATGACTCAGGTCCGCCGGCTTGCGCGCTGACTGCGATAGGTATCGAGCACCACCGCCACCACGATAACCGCACCGGTAATGATGCGCTTGGTTGGCTCGGTCGCGCCGATCTGCGCCAAACCCGCCGCCAGTACGGAAATGATCAACACACCGAAGAAGGTGCTGATCACCGAACCGCGCCCGCCCATCAGGCTGGTACCGCCGATCACCACCGCGGCGATCACTTGCAGCTCCAGACCGGAGCCGGCATTCGGGTCCGCCGCCTCCAGGCGAGAAATCTGAAACAATGCAGCGATACCGGCCAACAGCCCCATCAGGCTGAACACCAGGATCTTGTAGGGCTTCGGATTGATCCCCGCCAGACGTACCGCCTCTTCATTGGTGCCGATGCCGATCAGGTAACGACCGAACACCGTACGCGTCAGCACAGCCTGGGCGATGAAGATAATCAGCAAGGCAATGATGAACGACGGCGAGATGCCGAACGCGATCGGGTTGGACAGCCAGGCGAAGGCATCACCGATATAGGCGGTGCGCGAACCGGTCATCTGGTATGCCAGGCCCCGCGCCATTTCCAGCACACCGAGGGACACGATGAATGACGGAATCCGCCAGGCCACGGTAATCGAACCGGTGATGGTGCCCGCCAGTGCCGCGGCGCCCATTCCCAACAACGCCGCCGGCAGCACGCTCCAGCCCCAGCCGAGAATCGCCACGCTGACTGTCGACGCCGCCAGCGCCAGCACCGAACCCACCGACAAATCGATTCCGCCGATGATCAATACGAAGGTCATGCCGACCGCCAGCACCATCAGATCGGGAATCTGGTTGGCCAGGGTGCTGAAGGTGTCGTAAGACAGGAAATGGCTGCTCAACACAGAGAACAGCGCGACCATCGCCAGCAAGGCACCGGCCAGGCCCAGGTAAGTGCCGAGGCCGTAAAAATTGCCACTACGTTTGCCGACCAGAGTTGCAGTATTCATGGAAGATCCCTAGGCGCTGCTTCGTTGAGCAACGCATCACGTTTTTGGTAGCCGGCGAACGCGGCGGCAAGCAAATCATCCTGGGTCCAGCTGTCACGCTCGAAGGTGTCGATCAGACGCCCTGCCGACAGCACGCCAATGCGGTCACAGATCAGCATCAGTTCGCGCAGGTCGCTGGACACCACCACCAATGCTTTGCCCTGACGGGTCAACTCACCGAGCAATGTATAGATGTCGAACTTGGCGCCGACGTCGATGCCTCGGGTCGGCTCGTCGAACAGCATCACCGTGCAGTCGCGTTCGAGCCAACGGCCGATCACCACTTTCTGCTGATTGCCGCCGGACAATTCCGAGACCAATTGCGTCGGGCTGGAACTGCGAATGCGCATGGCGTCGATCTGACGCTGGGCCAGCGACATCTCGTCACCGTTGTTGACGAAGCCGCCGCTGGAAATCACCGGCATATTGCCCAGGGCAATATTGGCGCTGATCGATTGCGTCAACAGCAGGCCCTCGCCCTTGCGATCTTCGGTGATCAGCGCGATGCCATGACCGACCGCGTCGGCCGGTGAACGAATATCCACCACCTGAGCCGGCGAACCCAGCGCAACGGTGCCGCTGTCGGCTGTATCGGCACCGAAGATCAGGCGCAGCAATTCGGTGCGCCCTGCCCCGATCAAACCGGAGATCCCGAAGATCTCGCCGGCGCGCACTTCGAAGGACACATCGCGAACCTTGTCGGAACGGGTCAGCCCTTTGACCGTCAAGGCCGGAGCACCGATATTGCGCGGGCCCATGTCGATGTGCTCGCCCAGCTCACGACCGACCATCAGGGTGACCAGTTGCTCACTGTTGTAATTGGCCATCGGTTCGACACAGACCAGGTTGCCGTCGCGCAATACCGCGATGCGCTGGGCCACCCGTGCCAATTCTTCGAGGCGGTGGGAAATGTAGATGATCGCCACGCCGCGCGCCTGCAGGCGAGTGATCTGCTCGAAGAGCATTTCAACTTCACGGGCCGTCAGCATCGCGGTCGGCTCGTCGAGGATCAGCACATGGCAATCGCCGATCAGGTTGCGGGCGATTTCCACCATCTGCTGGTGACCGATACCCAGCTCACCGACCAGAGTGTCCGGATCGATGGCATCGAGGCCGACCTGAGCCATGGCCTCGATCGCCGCCCTGCGCAGTTGCTTGCGGCTGATCCAGCCACCGAGGCTGGGCAGGTTGTCGAGGAACAGGTTTTCCGCCACCGACAATGTCGGCAACAGATTGAGTTCTTGCATGACCATGCGCACGCCCAGCTTTTCAGCCTGGCTGCGGCTGCCGGGACAGTAATCCTGACCCTGGAATCGCATCTGGCCGGTGGTCGGCGCGACCAACCCGCCAATGATTTTCGACAGCGTACTTTTGCCGGCGCCATTCTCGCCGGTCAGCGCCAGCACTTCGCCGCGCATCAGCGTCAGGTCGATGCCGGTCAGGACTGGTTGAGCGTAGGTCTTACCGATACCGCTGACCGAGAGGACAGCGTTCGGGGCGGAAACTGACATAAAAACTCTCCATGCGCCCGCCCCAAGGGGCGAGCACCGTTGTGTCGCCAGAAAGACTACTTGGTAACCAGCTCTACCGGAGTTTCGATGACGCCGTTGGCGCCGCTATCGACTTTCTCGCCTTTGATGATTTTCAGCGCGGTCTCGATGCCGAACACTGCTTGCCGGGCAGCAAACTGGTCGGCGGTGGCCAGGACGCGACCGTCCTTGAGCATTGGCTTGATCGCATTGATGTTGTCGTAACCGACCACTTGCACCTTGCCGGCCTTACCGGCGGCACGCACGGCAGAGACCGCGCCGACCGCCATGCTGTCGTTGCCGGCCAGCAGGGCCTTGATGTTCGGGTATTCGCTGAGCATCGACGAGGCCACCTTGCCGCCCTTGTCGATTTCCCAATCACCGGACTGCAGGGACACGACTTTGATCTGCGCCGCCTCCATCGCATCCTTGAAGCCGGCAGTGCGCTGCTGGGCGTTGGTGGTGGTGGAAACGCCTTCGATGATGCCGACTTCGTCACCGGCCTTCAGTTGCTTGGCCAGGTATTCACCCACCAGGCGCGCACCCTTGCGGTTGTCCGGGCCTACGAATGGAACGGTGATGTTTTTACTTTTGACGACAGCCGGGTCCAGCTGGTTATCGATGTTGATCACGGTGATACCGGCATCGACTGCTTTCTTGATGACCGGGACCATGGCCTTGGAGTCTGCCGGAGCGATGACCAGTGCGTTGACCTTGGACAGGATCATTTGCTCGACGATGCGCGTCTGGCCGGCCGTGTCCGTTTCGTCCTTGATGCCGTTGGAGATCAGCTCGAAGTCGCCGGAGTGGTCTTTCTGGTAGGCCTTGGCGCCGTCTTCCATGGTCAGGAAGAACTCGTTGGCCAAGGATTTCATGACCAGCGCGACTTTAGGTTTTTCAGGGGTTGCGGCGAATGCCGAAGAGACAGGCAACGCGGCGGATGCGGCAGCCAGCATAGCGACAGCGAGAAGACGTCCAGCGAATGGCAGCTTCATGGGTTCACTCCGATCTTATGATTATTCTTGGCAACGCTTGCGCTGGATCATCAATGGATCAACCCATCGACGGCGACCGCGCAAACGTTTGCGTAGACCGAACTATGCGAACCCTGCCGAGATTTGTCAACGCCCCGTTCCGTGTCTCGGTAGGCAAAAGCCAACCCGTTTTGCCTCACGCCGTGGTGTTGACCAAACCGCCGCTGGAATCCTTGGCCAGCTCCTTGACCAGATTGCCTGTCACTTGCGCGAGCGCAGCACTGGTATCGGCGATTTGCCCCTGGATCGTCATGACAGCCGTGGCCTTGGCTTCCGGGGTCGGATAATTCGCTGACTGAGCGGCCGCCAGTTGTTGCTGCTGTTCGCGCAGTTGCTGCTGCAGTTCCTGCATGCGCTTGAGCAATACCTGCACCGCAATACTCTGAGTGCTGGTTTTCTCGGATTTGCTTTCGCTCTGAGCCGCCGCGCCGCCACCGGTTCTGACCTGATTGTCATCGCCCTGCTCTTCACCCAGCGCCTGGGTCGAGGCGTCGGATGTCGCTTCACTCAAGTCGCTGATGGTCGCCGGGGATTTGCCCCCGATAGTGATTGCGCCTGCATTTGCAAAACCGACAGTAAACGACATGTGAACTCCTGAAAAAAGATCCTTTAAAGGAGCATCGACCTGCGCGGGGTTTTCTTTAGCACCGATTTTCGATTTTGCAAGGCGACCTTCTCAATGAAGGTCGGTGAGCCGAACATAAAAGCTGAACATATTCGGAAACCCGGACAGCCAGGCGCGAAGTATCGCCAGCCACGGCAACAATATTGATAAAAATCATCAGGTTAAAAGATCACCTTCTCCAGCGCCCGACTGGTACAGATCCTGCTCTTCCTCTCCACCCCCGGCGTTCAGATCTGCTTGGGGCGCTTCTAGATGAACCTGCATCTGCACCGTCTCACTACTAGAGAAAACAATAATGAAATCTGCCTTCAACACTTTTATTCCGGGCGCTTTGGCCCTGCTTATGCTTCTGCCTACCGCTCTTCAGGCAAAAGAAGTCGAAACCCGACAGAAACTGGCGAACGTGGTGATCCTGGCCACCGGCGGCACCATTGCCGGCGCGGGCGCCAGCGCCGCCAACAGTGCCACCTACCAAGCGGCGAAAGTCGGCATCGAACAATTGATCGCAGGAGTTCCGGAACTGAGCCAATTGGCCAATGTTCGCGGCGAACAAGTCATGCAGATCGCATCCGAAAGCATCACCAACGACAACCTGCTGCAACTGGGACGTCGAGTGGCTGAACTGGCCGACAGCAAAGACGTCGATGGCATTGTCATCACCCACGGTACCGACACCTTGGAAGAAACCGCTTACTTCCTGAACCTGGTGGAAAAAACCGACAAGCCGATTATCGTCGTCGGCTCCATGCGCCCTGGCACTGCCATGTCGGCCGACGGCATGCTGAACCTGTACAACGCCGTCGCCGTGGCCAGCAGCAAAGACGCGCGCGGCAAAGGTGTACTGGTGACCATGAACGATGAAATCCAGTCGGGTCGCGACGTCAGCAAAATGATCAACATCAAGACCGAGGCGTTCAAAAGTGCCTGGGGCCCGCTGGGCATGGTGGTCGAAGGAAAATCCTACTGGTTCCGTCTACCGGCCAAGCGCCACACCATGGACTCGGAATTCGACATCAAAACCATCAAGAGCCTGCCTGACGTGGAAATTGCCTACTCCTATGGCAATGTCAGCGACACCGCCTACAAAGCCCTGGCTCAATCAGGCGCCAAAGCCATCATCCATGCCGGCACCGGTAATGGCTCGGTCTCATCCCGCGTGGTCCCTGCCCTACAGGCCTTGCGCAAGGACGGCGTGCAAATCATTCGCTCTTCCCACGTCAACGCCGGTGGTTTCGTCCTGCGTAACGCCGAACAACCTGACGACAAGTACGACTGGGTTGTGGCCAACGACCTGAACCCGCAAAAAGCCCGCATCCTGGCCATGGTCGCACTGACCAAGACCAACGACAGCAAAGAGCTACAACGGATGTTCTGGGAGTACTGATACGCCCTCGCCCGACCCGTTCGCGGTCGGGCACCACTCGCCAGTCCTGGCGAGTGGTTCACGACCTCTTTCCGATAAAAAATCTCCCTTCGTCCTACACCAAACGGAAAAAACCACTGTCAGAGGATTTTCTTGAATTTTAAGCAGTTGCGAAAATGCCTACAGTTAAATACTGTATGCACGTACAGCTTAATAAGGATAACTCCGTGGCCACTACCTCCGCCTCTCCTGACGCTTACGAACGCCTGGGTATGCGCGTTCAGAAAATCATCAATTCCCCCACCGCCCAGAAAGCCAAAACTGCACTGATCTTCCGTCTTCCGGACGAGCCCGTGGATGAGTGGGAGCGTTTGCTCGAAGAAATCGACGAGAACGACAACGTCACCCTCGCCCATCGCGACGATGGCGGCGTGCAGATTTTCTGGGTTGTGCCGAAGGAAGATTGAGTTAATGAGCGTCCGCTGGTTTGCCTTGCTGTTTCTGCTCATCACCCTTGGTGCCCAGGCTGGCGCCCCACGCACCTTCAACGAAGCCAAGAAAGTCGCCTGGAAGTTGTACGCTCCGCAATCCACCGAGTTTTATTGCGGCTGCAAATACACCGGCAACCGCGTGAACCTCGCCGCCTGTGGTTATGTGCCACGCAAAAACGCCAAGCGCGCCTCGCGCATCGAGTGGGAACACATTGTCCCGGCCTGGCAGATCGGCCATCAGCGTCAGTGCTGGCAACAGGGAGGTCGCAAGAACTGCACGCGCTACGACCCAACCTATCAAAAAGCTGAGGCCGACCTGCACAATCTGGTGCCCAGCATCGGCGAAGTGAATGGCGATCGGAGCAATTTCAGTTTCGGCTGGCTGCCCGTGCAATCGGGTCAATATGGCTCATGCCTGACTCAGGTCGACTTCAAGGCGAAGAAGGTCATGCCCCGGCCTTCCATTCGCGGCATGATCGCCCGAACGTATTTCTACATGAGCAAACAGTACGGCTTGCGCCTGTCGAAACAGGATCGGCAATTGTACGAAGCCTGGAACAAGACCTACCCGGTTCAGGCCTGGGAACGTCAGCGCAATCAGAGCGTGGCGTGCGTGATGGGCCGCGGCAATGAGTTTGTCGGGCCAGTAGACATGAAGGCCTGCGGCTAACCGGCTGCCAGGACTTTCCCCGGCAGATTGCGCCCTCGCCGGGCGCCCAAACAAAAACGCCCCGACCGAAGTCGGGGCGTTTTCATGTGCGGCTAAGGCTTAGCGCGGGAATGCTGGCGGGTTTACACCGGCCATGTCTTCCATCACGCGAACTACCTGGCAGCTGTAACCGAACTCGTTGTCGTACCAAACGTACAGAACAACGCGGTTGTCGTTGCAGATGGTCGCTTCAGCGTCCACTACGCCTGCGTGGCGCGAGCCCACGAAGTCGGTGGAAACCACTTCCTGCGAGTTGACGAAGTCGATTTGCTTATGCAGATCGGAGTGTAGCGCCATGTAGCGCAGGTACTCGTTCATCTCTTCACGGGTGGTGGCTTTCTCAAGGTTCAGGTTGAGAATGGCCATCGACACGTTTGGCGTCGGAACGCGAATCGCGTTACCGGTCAGCTTGCCGGCCAGTTCAGGCAGCGCCTTGGCGGCAGCAGTGGCAGCACCGGTCTCGGTGATCACCATGTTCAACGCGGCGCTACGGCCACGACGATTGCCTTTGTGGAAGTTGTCGATCAGGTTCTGGTCGTTGGTGTACGAGTGAACCGTTTCAACGTGACCGTTGACGATGCCGAACTTGTCGTTGACCGCTTTCAGCACCGGCACGATGGCGTTGGTGGTGCAGGAAGCGGCAGAAACGATCTTGTCGTCAGCGGTGATTTCACCGTGGTTGATACCGTGAACGATGTTCTTCAGCTTGCCTTTGCCAGGCGCGGTCAGAACAACGCGGTCGATACCCGGGCAGGCCAGGTGCTGGCCCAGGCCGTCGGCGTCACGCCATACACCGGTGTTGTCCACCAGCAGCGCGTTTTTGATGCCGTACTGGGTGTAGTCCACTTCAGTCGGGTTCTTCGCGTAGATAACCTGGATCAGGTTGCCGTTAGCGGTGATGGTGTTGTTGGCTTCATCGATGGTGATGGTGCCGTTGAACGAACCGTGCACCGAGTCGCGACGCAGCAGGCTGGCACGCTTGACCAGATCGTTCTCGGCGCCCTTGCGGACAACGATGGCACGCAGACGCAGGCCGTCGCCACCACCGGTTTTCTCGATCAGGATGCGCGCCAGCAGACGACCGATACGACCGAAGCCGTACAGGACAACGTCGGTGCCGGTACGACCGGAACCATTCTGCTTGCCGACCACATCAGCCAGTTCGTCACGGACGAACGCTTCGGCGGTACGGCCATTGCCTTCGGCCTTGAACTTGACGGCCAACTTGCCCAAATCTACCGAAGCAGCGCCGAGCTTGAGCTCGCTCATTGCCTTGAGCAGCGGGAATGTTTCGTGGACGGACAATTCGCTGTCATCGGACTGGCGATGGCGAGCAAAGCGGTGAGCTTTGAGAATCGCGATGACAGACTGGTTGATCAGACTGCGGCCATAGATCGAGCTCACCACGTTGTTATTGCGGTAAAGCTGACCGATAAGCGGAATCATCGCTTCTGCGAGTGCTTCACGGTCGATCCATTCACCAAGACACTGGTCGGGCTTCTGAGTCACGGTAACCTTCCACATGTAGGGGCAGAAAAAAGGGGCTACATTATGCCGCCGAGAGCCTCCCGTAGCAATGCGCGCCTGTCGCACGAGCGGTAACAAAATCCCGTTCAAAAAAATCACGCCCCGCGCCAGCCCAGTAAATACGGGGCTTTCAGCACAGTCAATTTTTCGACGATAACGCTACAGTGTCCGTAACCCTCCGTAACACTGGGCGGTTTTGGCACTACATTTTCAGTATTAAATCGCCAGTTTTTGTCATTACCACTACATTTTGCTCAACCTGTGTATATAGACACAGTCTGCAACTGACAGCCGGCACTCGAGACCGTTACAATTACCGACTTTGTCGCAACGCTTGGAGCTCAACCTTCCGTGCCCGTTCTGCGTCTACCGCTTCTCCCTGCCGCGGCAGGTAAACAGCACTGGGGCAACCTGCCCGGTGCAGCCCTGAGCCTGGCCATCGCCGAGGCCGCCAGCGCTGCCAAGCGCTTTACCTTGCTACTGACCGCCGACAGCCAGAGTGCCGAACGGCTGGAACAGGAGCTGAGTTTCTTCGCCCCGGATTTGCCTGTTCTGCACTTCCCCGACTGGGAAACCCTGCCCTACGACCTGTTCTCGCCACACCAGGACATCATCTCGCAGCGTATCGCCAGCCTGTATCGGTTGCCGGAGCTGGCGCATGGCGTTCTGGTGGTGCCGATCACCACTGCCCTGCATCGCCTGGCGCCGACCAAATTCCTGCTCGGCAGCAGCCTGGTGTTGGATGTCGGCCAGAAACTCGATGTCGAGCAGATGCGCACCCGGCTTGAAGCCACCGGTTATCGCTACGTCGATACCGTGTACGAGCATGGCGAATTCACCGTGCGCGGCTCGCTGATCGACCTGTTCCCGATGGGCAGCAAGCTGCCTTATCGCATCGACCTGTTCGACGACGAAATCGAGACCCTGCGCACTTTCGACCCGGAAAACCAGCGTTCCATCGACAAGGTCGACTCGGTCAAGCTGTTACCGGCCAAGGAATTCCCGCTGCAGAAAGAAGCCGTGACCCGCTTCAAGGCGCGGTTTCGCGAGCGCTTCGATGTCGACTTCCGTCGCTGCCCGATTTTCCAGGATTTGAGCAGCGGGATTACGCCGGCGGGCATCGAGTACTACCTGCCGCTGTTCTTCGAGGAAACCTCCACCCTGTTCGATTACCTGCCCCAGGACACGCAAGTGTTTTCCCTGCCGGGCATCGAACAGGCCGCGGAGAATTTCTGGAATGATGTGCGTAACCGCTATGAAGAACGCCGCGTCGATCCGTCCCGTCCTTTATTGCCACCGGCCGAGTTGTTCCTGCCGGTGGAAGACTGCTTTGCGCGCCTGAAGAGCTGGCCCCGTGTGGTGGCCAGTCAACAGGACGTCGAAACCGGTGTCGGTCGCGAGCGCTTCCCGGCTCAGCCGCTGCCGAACCTGGCCATCGAAGCCAAGGCCACTCAACCGTTGGCGGCGCTGGCCAGTTTCCTCGACGAATTCCCCGGCCGCGTGCTGT
The DNA here is from genome assembly GCF_058798795.1 of Pseudomonas sp. GW822-FHT07A10. NCBI lineage: Bacteria > Pseudomonadati > Pseudomonadota > Gammaproteobacteria > Pseudomonadales > Pseudomonadaceae > Pseudomonas > Pseudomonas sp. GW822-FHT07A10. The sequence continues at coordinate 9,811 of NZ_JBXAKV010000006.1, read as the reverse complement.
TTACCGCTGAGTCCGCGGGCCGTCGTGAAGTGCTGCTGGAGTTGCTGGAACGCTTGAAGCTGCGACCGAAAACCGTCGACAGCTGGCCGGACTTTGTCGCCAGCAAAGAGCGCTTGGCGATCACCATTGCGCCGCTCGACGAAGGCCTGTTGCTGGACGACCCAGCGCTGGCCCTGGTTGCCGAAAGCCCATTGTTCGGTCAGCGCGTAATGCAGCGCCGTCGCCGTGAGAAACGCGCCGACGCGAACAACGATGCGGTGATCAAAAACCTCACCGAGCTGCGCGAAGGTGCGCCGGTGGTGCACATCGATCATGGTGTCGGCCGCTATCTGGGGCTGACGATCCTGGAAATCGACAACCAGGCCGCCGAGTTCCTGACCCTCGAATACGCCGAAGGCGCCAAGCTGTACGTGCCGGTAGCCAACCTGCACCTGATCGCCCGCTACACCGGCAGCGACGATGCCTTGGCCCCGCTGCACCGCCTCGGCTCCGAGACCTGGCAGAAAGCCAAGCGCAAAGCCGCCGAACAGGTGCGCGACGTGGCCGCCGAGTTGCTCGACATCTATGCCCGCCGCGCCGCTCGCGAGGGTTATGCCTTCGCCGACCCGAAAGCCGATTACGCGACCTTCAGCGCCGGTTTCCCGTTCGAAGAAACCCCGGACCAGCAAACCACCATCGAAGCGGTGCGCGAAGACATGCTCGCGCCCAAACCGATGGATCGGCTGGTCTGCGGCGACGTCGGTTTCGGCAAGACCGAAGTGGCCATGCGCGCGGCGTTCATCGCGGTGCACGGCGGTCGTCAGGTGGCGATTCTGGTGCCGACCACCCTGCTCGCCCAGCAACACTACAACAGCTTCCGCGACCGCTTTGCCGACTGGCCGGTGACCGTGGAAGTGATGAGCCGTTTCAAGTCGGCCAAGGAAGTGAACGCCGCGGTTGCGGACCTGGCCGAAGGCAAGATCGACATCGTGATCGGCACACACAAGCTGCTGCAAGATGACGTAAAAATCAAAAACCTGGGGCTGGTGATCATCGACGAAGAGCACCGTTTCGGTGTCCGTCAGAAAGAACAGCTCAAGGCACTGCGCAGTGAAGTTGACATTCTGACACTGACCGCAACGCCGATTCCGCGCACGCTGAACATGGCGGTGTCGGGCATGCGCGACCTGTCGATCATCGCCACACCGCCGGCCCGTCGTTTGTCGGTGCGCACCTTCGTCATGGAACAGAACAAGAGCACGGTCAAAGAGGCCCTGTTGCGTGAGTTGCTGCGTGGCGGCCAGGTCTACTACCTGCACAATGACGTGAAGACCATCGAGAAATGCGCCGCCGACCTCGCCGAACTGGTGCCGGAAGCGCGGATCGGCATTGGCCACGGGCAGATGCGCGAACGCGAACTCGAACAAGTGATGAGCGACTTCTATCACAAGCGCTTCAACGTGCTGATCGCCTCGACCATCATCGAGACCGGCATCGACGTGCCGAGCGCCAACACCATCATCATCGAGCGCGCCGACAAGTTCGGCCTGGCCCAGTTGCACCAGTTGCGCGGCCGGGTCGGTCGCAGTCACCACCAGGCGTATGCTTACCTGCTGACACCGCCACGCCAGCAAATCACTCCCGACGCGGAAAAACGTCTGGAAGCGATCGCCAACACCCAGGACCTCGGCGCGGGCTTCGTGCTCGCCACCAACGACCTGGAAATCCGTGGCGCCGGCGAACTGCTGGGCGACGGCCAGAGCGGGCAGATCCAGGCCGTGGGTTTCACGTTGTACATGGAAATGCTCGAGCGTGCAGTGAAGTCGATCCGCAAGGGCGAACAGCCGAACCTCGATCAACCGCTGGGTGGCGGTCCGGAAGTCAATCTGCGTGTACCGGCGTTGATTCCCGAAGACTACCTGCCGGACGTTCATGCTCGACTGATTCTCTACAAACGCATTGCCTCGGCCACCGATGAGGAAGGCCTCAAGGACCTGCAAGTGGAGATGATCGACCGCTTCGGCCTGTTGCCGGAACCGACCAAGAACCTGGTGCGGATCACGGCGCTGAAATTGCAAGCCGAACAGCTGGGCATCAAGAAAGTCGACGGCGGCCCGCAAGGTGGTCGGATCGAGTTCGCGGCACAGACCCCGGTCGACCCGCTGACACTGATCAAACTGATTCAGAGCCAGCCCAAACGCTACAAGTTCGAAGGCGCCACAATGTTCAAATTCCTCGTACCGATGGAACGCCCGGAAGAACGCTTTAATACTGTAGAGGCGCTATTCGAGCGCCTCATTCCGACCACTGCTTGAAGGACGCCGCATGCGCCTGTTTCGCTCACTGACCTTGCTGATGACGTTGTTGATGTCGCTGCTCGCCTCGACCGCGTTTGCCGATGATCTGTATCAGGTTGAAATGATTCTGGTACGGCAAAACGCCGTGCCTGCCATCGTCAGCCGCGCCGCGCCAGAAGACTGGGCTGCCGGAGCCCAACGCATCAGCCCCGACAGCTTTCGTACACCAAGCCTGAATGCCGAAGTGGAAAAGCTCACCGCCAGCAACGAGTACACGGTGTTGCTGCACAAGGCCTGGCAACAGAACCTGGGTGAAGAAGCCAGCAAAGTCGCGATCAGCGAAGGCAAGGAACAGTTTGGCCAATTCCCGATCGAGGGCACGTTGAACCTGAAACTGGGGCGTTTCACTGACGTCGACGCCGACTTCTGGGTCAATCAGATTGACGCCAACGGCATGGTCACCGCCAGCGAACGCCTGAAGCAGGAAAGCCACACCAAGAACGGCCTGCTGAACTTCCTCGACAATGGCCACCTGGGCCTGTTGATCAAGATCACCTCGCTGACCGCCCCTGCGCCTCGGCCAGTCCCTGATGAAATTCCGGACTGATTGACTTCTTTATGCCCCCGACCCTGAGCAAACCCCTGGCAACATCCTGGGTCAGCCGATTCAAGGAACAGAGCCTGGAGCGTGGCCGCCGCTACGCACTGGAGAACCGCGTCAGGATCGTCGAAGTCGGCGACGCCACCATCACCGCCAGTTGCGAAGGCTCTGGCGGTAACGTTTACCGTCAGACCATTCGCCTGCGCGAGTCGGCCAAAGGCACCTTGCTGATGATCGACGCCACGTGCACCTGCCCGGTTCACAGCAACTGCAAACATTGCGCGGCGGTGCTACTGCAAGTGCAGGAAACCCTCGCGTATCCGGCGGCCGCGAAAGACGCCGAACTGCTGGAAAAACTTCAGGCCGTATTGGAAAACCGTAGCCCGAAAGCACCGCCGCAAGTGCTGGTGGACAACGTGCAACCGGTGCCGCGCCTGTGGCTGGCGAGCATCGAGTTCAGCGCCTTCGAACCGCGCAACGGCAAAATGCAGCGTTACATTCAGCATCGCGCGGCGCTGTCCTTCAGCTATCTGGACGAATACGTCAGCGGACAGAAAAACGCTGACATCCTGATTCGTCAGGAAACACAGACGCTGCGGATAAAACGTCACCCGGAAGTCGAACAGACCTACAGGGAGCAGCTGCGGATCCTCGGTTTCAAAGTCGCCACCCGACAAAGCAAGGCCTTGCCGGAAAGTGCCGGCGAACTCTACGAGATGGTCAACGACAGCGCCTGGCTGACCTTCACCCTCAATGAGCTGCCGAAGTTGCGCACCCAAGGCTGGGAGTTGCAGATCGACGAGGATTTCGGCTTCGACCTGACTGCCGTGGACGACTGGTACGCCACCGTCGAGCAGGCTCCGGAACGCGACTGGTTCGACCTGGAACTGGGGATCATCGTCAACGGCGAACGCCTGAGCCTGCTGCCGATCCTGTTGAACCTGATGCGCTCCCACACCGAAATCCTCAACCCGGAACGGCTCGCCCGACGTCGTGACGACGAACTGATCCTGGTGAACATTCCGCAACGCCGCAGCACCGACCAGGGCCCGCTGCAGGTCGCCCTGCCCTTCGGCCGCCTGAAACCAGTGCTGGCCACCCTTGGTGAGTTTTACCTGCAAGAGCCCGGCGAAACCACGCTGCGCCTGAGCAAGGCCGACGCCACGCGACTGAACCCGCTGGAAGGCCTGCCGCTGCTCTGGGAAGGTGGCGAGCAGATCCGCACCTTTGCCCAGCGCCTGCGCGACATCAAGGACCACACCGCCGCAGCGCCCGAGGGCCTGAATGCCACCCTGCGCCCGTATCAGCTGGAAGGCCTGAGCTGGATGCAGTCGTTGCGACAACTGGAGGTCGGCGGGATTCTCGCGGACGACATGGGCCTGGGCAAAACCCTACAAACCCTGGCGCACATTCTCAGCGAGAAGAATGCCGGGCGCCTCGATCGGCCGTGCATGGTGGTCATGCCCACCAGCCTGATTCCGAACTGGCTCGACGAAGCGGCGCATTTCACGCCGCAACTCAAAGTGCTGGCGCTGTACGGTGCCAGTCGCAAAAAGCATTTCGACAATCTGGCTGATTACGACCTGATCCTGACCACCTATGCACTGCTGCCCAAGGACGTCGAACGTCTAGCCGCGCAGCCGTTGCACGTACTGGTGCTGGATGAAGCGCAGTACATCAAGAACCCCAACAGCAAGGCCGCCCATGCCGCCCGTGAGCTGAATGCGCGCCAGCGCCTGTGCCTGAGTGGCACGCCGCTGGAAAATCACTTGGGCGAGCTGTGGTCGCTGTTCCACTTCCTGCTGCCGGGTTGGCTCGGTGACGTGAAAAACTTCAACCGCGATTACCGCGTGCCGATAGAAAAGCGTGCCAGTGAAGTACGACTTCAACACCTGAACGGTCGGATCAAACCGTTCCTGCTGCGCCGGACCAAGGAACAAGTGGCCACCGAACTGCCGCCGAAAACCGAAATCGTCCATTGGGTCGAGCTCAACGAAGCCCAGCGCGATGTGTATGAAACCATGCGCCTGGCAATGGACAAAAAAGTCCGCGACGAGATCACCCGCAAAGGCGTGGCACGCAGCCAGATCATCATTCTTGAGGCACTGCTGAAGCTGCGTCAGGTGTGCTGTGATTTGCGCCTGGTCAACGATGCTGCCCTGCCCGCTCGCGGCAGCACCTCCGGCAAACTCGATAGCCTGATGGAAATGCTTGAAGAGCTGTTCGAGGAAGGTCGGCGGATTCTGCTGTTCTCGCAGTTCACCTCAATGTTGTCGCTGATCGAGGACGAGCTGAACAAACGCGGCGTGGCGTATGCGATCCTGACCGGCCAGACCCGTGACCGACGCACGCCAGTCAAGGAATTCCAGAGCGGCAAGCGTCAGATCTTTCTGATCAGTTTGAAGGCTGGCGGTGTGGGCCTGAACCTGACCGAAGCCGATACGGTGATTCACTACGACCCTTGGTGGAACCCGGCGACGGAAAATCAGGCGACGGATCGTGCGTATCGCATTGGTCAGGAGAAGCCGGTGTTCGTCTACAAGATGATTGCCAGGGGCACGGTGGAAGAGAAGATTCAGCATCTGCAGAAGGAAAAATCCGATCTGGCCGCAGGCGTGCTGGATGGACGCAAGACCGGGGACTGGAAGCTGCAGAGCGATGATATCGAGGCGTTGTTTGCGCCGTTGCCGGAAAAAATTGATAAGTAGCAGGGATAGTCAGATCACCATTGCGAGCAAGCTTGCCCCCACAGGGTGAGCAGCAATCCTGCGGGAACTTGCTCGCGAAAGGGGTCTTCTGAAATCGAACATGTCCTCCTGCAGGAGCGAGCGATGCGGCGACCCGACTTGCCCGCGAAGGCTGTGTCTCAGTCAACGCCGATATTGAATGTGCTGACGCCTTCGCGGGACAGCAAAACAATGCTGTTGATGACAGAGTTTACGATAAGTAGGACTCGCGCTGGGACTCGATCAGGGTCAGAGCGGCCTCCCAGGCCAGGTCGATGATGTTGTCCTGTTCATCGCGGTCAAACTGTTCGGCGGTGTGCTCACAGACTTCCGGAGACGGGTAATGCAGCGCCGAACCACCGGCCAGCGCTTGAACCTGTGCCTGACAGGCACGCTCCAGGAAGTGAATTTCCTGAAATGCCTGGGCCACGCCGGAGCCACCGACCAGCAGTCCGTGATTACGTAGGATCATCGCCCGATGCGGCCCCAGATCGGCAATCAGACGCTCGCGCTCATCCAGCGATAGGGCAATGCCTTCATAGGTGTGATACGCCAACTTGCCGTAAAACTTCAACGCGTGCTGACTGATCGGCAACAAGCCGTGCTTCTGCGCGGCGACGGCCATGCCGGCAGCCGTGTGGGTATGGATCACACAATTCAGGTCAGGACGAGCCATGTGGATTGCTGAGTGGATCACAAAGCCTGCTGCATTGACTCGATGACCTTCATAGGCCGGATCGACCACTCGCCCTTCCTGATCGATGCGGACCAGATCCGAGGCGCGCATGCGGTCGAAAATAACCCCGTAGCGGTTGATCAGAAAGTGATGCTCAGGCCCTGGAATCCGCAGGGTAATGTGGGTGTCGATCAGGTCGGTCATGCGAAAGTGCGCGACCAGACGATACAGCGCGGCCAGTTCGCAACGGGCTTGCCATTCAACCGTGCCGATGTGTTCAGGTTTGCTCACGAATGCACCTCTTTAGTCAGCGCACTCTGTGGCGCTTGTGAGCTTTATCGCTTCCATGCAAGGATTAGTAAAATTTCATATTCTTATCTTTATTATTAGAACTGCTACTACATGGAGTTTTATGCCCTCAAGCTCTAACCCTTGGGTCGGTCGTCGCTTTCTGAATGACCGTCTCGACTGGAACCTGCTGCGCACTTATCTGGTGATCAGTCAGGAAGGCAGCATGAGTCGGGCTGCCGCGCGACTGCACATCACCCAGTCGGCGGTCAGCCAGGCGTTGAAGCGTCTGGAAGAACAACTGGAATGTGTGTTGATCGCCCGCAGTGGGCGACGGTTCGACCTGACGAAGACCGGGGAAGAAGTCCTGCGCATTGCGACAGACATTTACGGCGATATTTCGCGCCTGGGAACGGTGCTGGAGAGTCGGCACGACGACGTGGTCGGCAAGATTCGCATCCTCACCGTCAGCGGCGTGCAAGCACGGCACTATGATGAGTTCCTCGCCGATTTCCACGAAACCCACCCGAAAATCGAGCTGGAAGTCGAGGTGATGGGCAGCTCGAACATCATCAGTTCGCTGCTGCAAAAAACCGCGACCATCGGCGTCGGATTGTGTCGTTTACCACAGCCGCGGCTAGAACAGCGAGTGCTGCTTCGCGAGCGCTATGCGTACTTTTGCGGACAGCGTCATCGACTTTTCGGACAAAGGAATCTGACCCTGGATCAACTTGCTACGGAGAACTTCGTCAGCTTCACCAGCGATCAGCTCGGCGGCAACCTTTCACCCCTGACACTGTTTCGCGACCAACAAGGCTTTACCGGCAAGATCGTTGCCTCATCCACCAGTTTCGAAGAGATTTACCGCTTGACTTGCGCAGGGTTTGGTATTGGGTGTCTACCGACTCATCTGGTGCACAGGGATGTCGAGCAAGGTTTGCTCTGGCGTTTGCCGCCGGAAGATGGCGTGGTGGATTTCGATATCCAGCTGTTGTGGAATCGCGAGCAGAAGATGAGTCAGGCCGAAACCGTGTTCCTGGAAAGCTTCCAGCACATGCTCAGCATTCGTGAGCCTGTGCTGTGAAGCCTTGATCCTTAAACGTGAGGGTCGCCCGGGGCTTTGCTCGGCGCGGCGTATTGCGGCTTCAGGTGGCCGTCCTGATCGAGTAGCCAAGCATCCATGATCTGCCGCACCACAGGGCCGGCGACGCGACCACCGGCCTCACCGTTTTCGATCATCACCGAGATGACAATCTGCGGATGTTCAGCCGGGGCAAATCCGACGAACAAGGCGTTGTCGCGGTTGCGCTCCAGGGTTTTCGCCCGGTTGTAGCGCTCACCCTGCTTGATCGCCACCACTTGCGCGGTGCCACTTTTGCCGGCGATGCGGTACTGCGCGCCCTGTGCCGCCGCTCGGGCAATCCCGCGGGCGTCGTGCATCACCATCTGCATGCCGTGATTGACCTGCTCCCAGTCACGCGGATCCTTGAGCAGGATGTTCGGCATCGGATGCTCGTCCACCGGCGCGACGCCATCCACGGTCTTGGCCAGGTGCGGCCGGTTCCATACACCTTTGTTGGCGATCAGCGCGGTGGCCTGTGCCAGCTGCAGAGGAGTGACCTGCATGTAGCCCTGGCCAATGCCGAGGATCACTGTCTCGCCGGGGAACCATGCCTGTCGCCGCGTGGCGCGCTTCCAGGCCTGAGACGGCATCAACCCGGGAGACTCTTCGAACATGTCCAGCGAGACCTTCTCGCCAAGGCCGAACATCGCCATGTAGTCGTGCAGACGATCAATGCCCAGCTTGTGGGCCAGATCGTAGAAGTAGGTGTCGTTGGAGCGCATGATCGCCGTGTCCATGTTCACCCAGCCATCACCACTGTGATTCCAGTTACGGTATTTATGATCAAAATCCGGTAACTGGTAATAGCCCGGATCGAAGACTCGGGTCTGCGGGGTTACGACTCCGGCGTCGAGGCCGGCGATCGCCACTTCCGGCTTGATGGTCGAGCCAGGTGCGTAGAGCCCGCGCAGCACGCGGTTGAACAGCGGCCGGTCGATGGAGTCGTGCAGTGCCGCGTATTCCTTGAAGCTGATGCCCGTCACAAACAGGTTCGGGTCGAAGCTTGGCTTGCTGACCATGGCCAATACTTCGCCAGTCGACGGATCGAGAGCGACCACCGAGCCACGCCGATCGCCCAATGCCTCCTCGGCGGCTTCCTGAAGTTTGACGTCGAGGCTCAGGACGATGTTTTTGCCGGGGATCGGGTCGGTATGCTTGAGCACTCGCAGCACGCGGCCCTGGGCATTGGTTTCGACTTCTTCGTAACCCACATGGCCGTGCAATTCTGATTCGTAGAATTTCTCGATACCGGTTTTGCCAATGGATTGGGTGCCACGGTATTCCACCGTGTCCAGGGCTTTGGATTCTTTTTCGTTAATGCGACCGACGTAGCCGATCGAATGCGCAAAGTGCGCGCCCATGGGGTAGTGGCGAACGAACTGCGGCTCTACATCGATTCCGGGTAGACGGAACTCGTTGACCGCGAGTACGGCTATCTGTTCTTCGCTGAGCTCATAGAACAGCGTGACCGGGACGAAGGGGTGCCTGGCCTGCTTCATCGCCTTGTCGAACAGCGTACGGTCCTCGGCCGGCAGGTGCAGGAGGTTGACCACTTCATCCAGCTCGCGTTTGACATCAGAAGCGCGTTCGCGGGTGATGGTCAGGTTGAAGCTGGGCCGGTTGTCTGCCAGGACCACACCATTGCGGTCGTAGATCAGCCCACGAGTTGGAGTGATCGGCAGGACATGGACGCGGTTGTTTTCGGAGATTGTCGAGTGATAGTCGAACTCGACAACCTGCAGGACGTACATGCGCACCACCAGCGCGCAAGTAATGGCGGCGACGAACAAGGCGCAGGCCATCAGTCTTTTGTTGACCAGGAGCGTCTCTTTCTCGTGGTCCTTGATTGGTATCGGTTCGGGCATTTCTGCAGCAACTCTTTGACTATAAACGGGAGTACCGATCCGTAGGCTTGCAGTCAGTCCGTTGAAACGAGCTGCACCATACCAAAAACGGCGTGGTTTTTAGCGCGCTCTGCCGAAGTTTCACGAACGATGCGACCGTTACCAGGGATGGCCATCCGCTAGCCTTCTGTTGCCAAAGCACTTTCCTGCGGGCAAAACAAAACCCCTACCTGCATACGCAGATAGGGGTTTCGGAATTTAATCTTGACGATGACCT
>NZ_JBXAKV010000005.1:0-420709 GCF_058798795.1 Pseudomonas sp. GW822-FHT07A10 | reverse complement strand
GCTCGCGCCTACAGAGGATATGCATTCCCCTGTAGGCGCGAGCGGTGCGGCGATCCGACTTGCCCGCGAAGCTTTTTAGATCAGGTAGTTCTTGAGTTCCCGGGCAATCACCATCCGCTGTATCTCACTCGACCCTTCATAAATTTGCGTGATCCGCGCATCCCGGTAGTAACGCTCCACCGGGTAGTCTTCCAGATACCCATACCCGCCATGAATCTGAATCGCCGACGAGCAGACTTTCTCCGCAATCTCCGAAGCAAACAGCTTGGCCTGTGAAGCCTCCGACAGGCACGGTTTGCCGGCACTGCGCAAACGCGCGGCGTGCAGGATCAACAGGCGCGCGGCGTTCAGTCGGGTCTGCATGTCGGCCAGCATATTGGCGATGCTCTGGTGTTCGATGATCGGCTTGTCGAACTGCACCCGATCCCGCGCGTAAGCCAGCGCCGCTTCGAACGCCGCACGGGCGATGCCCAGGGCTTGCGCAGCGATGCCGATGCGGCCGCCTTCGAGGTTGGAGAGGGCGATGGCCAGGCCTTTGCCGCGTTCGCCCAGCAAATTGGCTTCAGGGACGGTGCAGTTGTTCAGGGTGACGGCGCAGGTGTCGGAAGCGCGGATGCCCATCTTGTGTTCACTGCGGTCGACGATGAACCCCGCTGTTTCGGTCGGCACCAGGAATGCCGAGATGCCACGCTTGCCCAACTCCGGATCAGTCACGGCGAAAACGATTGCCAGCTTCGCCCGTTTGCCGTTGCTGACGAATTGCTTGGCGCCGTTGATCACCCACTGGCCGTCGCGCAGTTCGGCGCGGGTGCGCAGGTTATGGGCTTCGGAACCGGCTTGCGGTTCGGTCAGGCAGAAGCAACCGATGGCCTGGCCGCTGGCGAGATTCGGCAGCCATTCCTGTTTTTGCTCTTCGGTGCCGTAATTGAGCACCGGCCCGCAGCCGACAGAGTTGTGGATGCTCATTAGCGCGCCGGTAGCGCCATCACCGGCGGAAATCTCTTCCACCGCCAGCGCGTAGGCCACGTAGTCGACATAGGTGCCGCCCCATTCCTCGGGCACCACCATGCCCAGAAGACCCAGTTCCCCCATCTTCGCCACCAGACCGTCATCGATCCAGCCGGCCTTTTCCCAGGCTTGTGCGTGGGGCGCGATTTCGCCGCGGGCAAAATCCCGGGCCATGTCGCGGATCATCACTTGTTCTTCGCTCAATTCGATATCGTGCATGGCTCAGCTCCCGCTCTGGTCAAACCCGGTGAAAAAACTCGCGACGTGCTCGGCGTCCAGCGCCTGCAAGGTTGGCGGATTCCAGCGCGGGTTCTTGTCTTTGTCGATCAGCAAGGCGCGCACGCCTTCGATCAGGTCGCCGCGTTCGAACCACTGGCGATCCAGGTGCAGTTCGAGGGCGAAGCACTGTTCCAGGCTCAGGTGCCGACCGCGCCGCAGCATTTCCAGGGTCACGCCCATGGCCAGTGGTGAACGGCTTTCCAGCAAGTCGGCTGTGGTCATGGCCCACTCATGGCTGTCGGCGACGGTCACTGCACGCAGTTGTTCCACCATACTCGGCACATCGGGCAGGGCGAAGAAGTGGTCGATGACCGGCCGCAGCGCCGCCAGCGGCGCTACCGGCAGTTGCTGCACGGCGAGTTTCGCCAGCGCGCCTTGCAGGTCCTTGAGCGGGGTGTCGTGCCATTCCAGATGGTCGAGTCGCTCGTCCAGCTCGCCCAGGCTGGCGCTCTCCAGATACCAGTCGGCCAGGCCGCAATAGAGCGCATCGGCGGCGCGGATCTGCACGCCGCTGACGCCGAGATAGATACCCAGCTCACCGGGAATGCGCGGCAGGAAGTAGCTGCCGCCGACGTCCGGGAAATACCCGATGGCCACTTCCGGCATCGCCAGACGGCTACGCTCAGTGACCACTCGCAAGTCGGCGCCTTGCACCAGGCCCATGCCGCCGCCCAGGACAAAGCCGTCCATCAAGGCCAGGATCGGTTTGCGGTAGTGATGGATCGTGAGGTCGAGGGCGTATTCCTCGACGAAGAAATCTTCGTGCAGCGTGTCGCCGCTTTTGAAGCTGTCGTACAGCGAGCGGATATCGCCGCCGGCACAGAAGGCTTTCTCGCCAGCACCGCGCAACACCACCGCATGCACCTGCGGATCCTGTGCCCAGGCATCGAGTTGCTGTTGCAGGCTGCGGACCATGTCCAGGGTAATGGCGTTGAGGCCGGCGGGGCGGTTGAGGGTCAGGTGACCGATGTGATTGCGAACCTCGGCCAACACTTCGTTTTGCGTGGCATCCATGGACGGTGTCCCCGGGGATGAAACCTGAGCAGTCATCACTAACTCCCTGCTTTTATTGTTCTTTATAGAGAAGCTCGCGCGCGAGCGATGCAGGATCGTAACAGTGCAAATTTGCCCTGTACAACCGAGATACGTGCAGGTTCTTTCTGCATTTTTACCTTAGTGCAAAATCAAAAGATCGCAGCCTTCGGCGGCCTGACACCGTTTTGAATCAACCTTGAATTTGTGGCGAGGGGGCTTGTCGGATCGCCGCACCGTCCCGTTCGACTGCGCAGCAGTCGCAGATAAGGGCAATGAGGTATGCCTGGAAAAACTCGTTAGCAGGTTTTGGGGCCGCTTCGCGACCCAACGGGGGCACGCCCCCTCGCCACAAAGATGCCTTTAGGTTCTGCTGCTCAGCACTTCACCGATACTGCGCCGCTTGGCATGCAATTCACTGGCATGAATCAACTGCTCGAGGTCTTCAGGGGTGACGTCGTAGAAGGCCTCCATGTCGGCGAGTGCCCGTCGCAGATCTTCGGCGGTGATCGCCTGGCTGTCGGCCGCGGGCATTAGCGGTGCCGGTTCGGCGGGACGCTTGGGGTAACGAATACGCGTGAAGTTGTTGTACGCCAACGCGCTGAGCAGCATCGTCGAGCCGCTGAGCATCACCGGGCCGAGGGCTTTCCAGTCCATGGCGATGGTCGCCGGGTCTGCCAGCACCATCAGCAGCGCCAGCGCCCCGGCGGGTGGGTGCAGGCAACGCAGCCAGCACATCAGAATCAGCGCCATGCCCGCCGCGAGGCAGGCGCTGCCGAGGGTGCGGCTGAGTACGTGAGCGACCAGCAGCGAGATCACCCCCGCGCAGAGGTAACCGCCAAGAATCGACCACGGCTGGGCCAGCGCACCCGAGGACACGGCGAACAGTAATACCGCCGACGCGCCCAACGGACCTATCAGATGCAGCGCCACGTCGATGCCGAACACCTGGCCGCACAACCAGACACTGAACATCGTCCCCATGGCCATGCCGATGGCGGCACGGCTCCATTCGGAGGGGCGGGTGTTGATGGCGGCGGGCAACCAGTGAGCGAGCATGACGAACATCGATCCTTTGACAAAAACCAGGGCAAAAAAAAGGCTTGTCCGGATACCCGGAAAGCCCTTGAAGTGGTTCCAACTATTGGGGGAGGAACGGCGAACAGTGTGCCGGTCATTACCGATACTGACAAATTCATATTAATGCAGCTTCAATGCATTATTTTTGCAGTATCGCGACGCGTCGACCGCTCATGAAACAGAGAAAACCGCCCATCGCCGTCAACGCGCTCAGGGCGTAGAACATGGTGGGCGCGGGCGTGTGCATCAGCAGGAAGCCGCAGATCACCGGGCTCAGTGCGCCGCCGAGGGCCGCAAGGTTCTGCGCGCCGTAGTAGCTGCCGCGCAGTTCTTCCGGGGCCAGGGTGTCGACGAAGAGGAATTCGGCCGGGTAAATGATCATTTCGCCGAGGGTGAAAATGAACATTGCGATGCACCAGCTCACCAGGCTGTCGGCCAGACTGAAACCGATCAAGCCGAGGATGAACAGGCTGCTGCCGCCGACAATCCAGTAACGCAGTTGTTCGCGCTTGAGAAACCGGCCGATCTGGTATTGCAGCAGGATCACGCTGATGGCGTTGCAGGCGAGCAGGGCAGCCATGGTTTCCAGCGCACGTTTGGAATCATGGGTCACCAGCAGGTATTGCGACAGGTACAAGGTAAAACGCCCGTGGACCACGGTGCTGAGCAGGCAGCCGCAGGTGAACATGATCAGCGTGCGGTCGTTTTTCAGGGTGACCAGGGTCTTGAGAAAGTTTTGCGGCTGACCGATGGCGGGTACCTGGGCCGGGTCTTTGGGAATCCCGCTCATCAGGAAAATGCTGAAGAACGCGATGCCGCCGGCGATCAGGAACGGGGCAATCGGGTACACGCCGGCGATCACCACGCCGAGCATCGGGCCGGTGGCGTAACCGATATTGGTCAGGGTGTAGCGCAGCGAAAAAGCCTTGGCGCGTTGGCCCATGGGCAGGTTGTCGCTGAGAATCGCCTTGGACCCGATCAGAAACAGCGCCGAGGCGGTTTCGGTGATCACCAGGGTGGCGGTGGTCAGGTAGAGGTTTTCGGCAAAGGTCAGCAGCACGAAGCCGATGGCACTGGAGAGCATGGCCAGGATCAACAGCCGACGCTTTTCGAGGCGGTCGATGATGTAACCACCATAGAGCGCGAGCAGGGTGGCGATGAACACCGCAATCCCAAGCAGCAGGCCGACGTCCTGTTGGTTGAGGCCGAGCTTGGTGCTCAGGAACAGCGTGAGCAACGGGCTGGTGATGGCGCGACTGACGACGATGGTCAGCGAGCAGATCATCAGCCGGCGGATAACGAGGGAGTAAGTGGCCACGGTGGGGCAAATGTCCTTATTCAGATTCTGTGGTGTTCGACGCGCAACGCCAGGCTCAACTCAGCCACCGATCAAGCGCCCGAACCGACTCCAGTTCTTCCAGCCGCCACAACTGCTCCAGCAGCTCTTTTGCCTGCTGCAGCGGTATCACCCGTCCGGCCAGGCTGAAGAATTTTTCCTCCAGCGCCGCATCGCTCAGCGGATTGCCCGGCGCCCCCAACGGCACCTCAACGCACAGGCTCGCTTGCCGACCGTCCACGGTCCGCACGCTGACGACAGGCTCGCCATCCTCGGACAGATGCGGGTCGACTTCAAGGCGAATACGCGACATCCAGTGTGCAATCCGTGGGTGGCGGCGTTGTTCATCGTCGTAGGCTTCCAACCGGCAATGCCCATGGACCAGCCGGGCCGCCAGGGCATAACGCAGGCTCATCTGCGCCGCTGGCAACGTGCTGACGTCCTGAGCGCCACACATGTCCTGAAGGAATCCGCACAGCGACACCTGAATATCCTCGACCTGATCGACGCTGATCTGCAATTGACCGAGCAACAGGCCCAATGCATCGATCGCCGAATGGGTCCCTCGGCAGGCCGCATAAGGCTTGATCGAGCAGCGGGCGAGTTTCCAGACCCGGCCCAGTTCTGCGTCCAACGCCTCGGGCACGGCGGTGTCCGCCGCGAGGGTCTTGAGGAAACCGCCCCAGACATCATCGAACAGTTTTGTCGGCCCGGTAATGCCTTGTTGAGCAAACCGCGCAGCCAGCAATCCACCTTCGGCGGCGCGTCCGCTGTGGAGTCTTTTGCTTTGTGAACCGTCATGGATAAACGCCCACAGACCACCGCTGAAGCTGCCGGCGATGCCCAGTGCCGACAAGGTTTGTTGTGCATCCAGCCCCAGAATCCGTGCACTGGCCGCCGCCGCGCCAAACACTCCACACGTCGCCGTGGAGTGCCAGCCGGCGCCGTTATGGGCCGAGTAACTGCCGCAGGCTTCGAGCACCCGACGGCCGATTTCGTAGCCGATCACCACCGCAGTAATCAGTTCGCGACCATCAATTGACGCTTCAGAAACCGATAGCGTTGACATCGACAGCGCCGCCATCACCGCCGGCAGCACCACCGCGCCGGAATGGTCGCAGCCGCCGGTGTCGTCCAGCTCCAGGGCATGCGCGGCGATACCGTTGAGCATGGCGGCTTGCGCCGCGCCGACTCGCTGATCGGTGCCCCAGACCAACGTGCTGCCGACTTCCCCCTTGAACACCTGACGCGCCTGTCTGGCGACATCGCTGCCGGCTCCGGCCAGGGCTGCACCGAAGGTGTCGAGAATGTGCCGCTTGGCTTGCTCCACCAACTCAGCCGGTAAATCTTCGAAACGGGTATCGACGCAGAACTGCGCCAGCCGCGCCATTCGCATAACCCCATCCTGATCTCTCATACGCCGTAATCCCGATAATGACGCTCGTACACAGCGGCCGGGTGATCCTCGGTCACCGGCGCTGCCGACTCGGCCCACCACTGAGCCACTTCGGCACCGGTGGCGATCCACACGTCATCGTGCTGCTGAATGCTTTGCAGCAACTCGCGCAACACGCCGATCCGCCCTGGCGTGGCGATGATTTCCGGGTGCAGCCGCAGCACATAACACAGCCCGAACCGGTGGAACCCGGCGAAGTCCATTTGCAGGTTCCCCAGCGTGTGGCTGTAAGAGGCGATGCGCGATTGCGCCGGCGGCACCGCCGGGCTGAGGTTGAAGGCGAAATAGGGCTCGTCCTCCAGTTCGTAGTGCAACGGCAACTCGATTACCTCAGGGGCCGTCGGGTGGGCGAAGGGCAAATCATCGCCGCGCCATGACGAGGACCAGCGGATGCCGTGCTCGCGCAACGCCTCGATGAAGCCCGGTGCGCCATTGCCGGCCGGGATGCGAAAGCCTGTCGGACGCTCACCGGTCAACGCGTTCAAGGCCGCGCAGCCCTTGGCGATTTCGGCGCTTTGCTCGGCCAGGGTCAGGTTGTCGTAGTGCTGATGGCGATAACCGGCGCAGGCAATCTCGTGCCCGCCGGCCTGGATCGCCCGGAGGTGTTGCGGGTTTTCCTCGGCGACGATGCCGGGCACGAACCAGCTGCTGGAAACCCCCAGTTCTGCGAACACGCCAAGCAAACGCTCGACCCCGCGCTGGGTGCCGTAGCGCCACACCGACAAGGTCTTGTCGCGCCCGGCGACTTCCGGCGCCTGGGTGAGGATGCCGTGGATGTCGTTGTAATCGACGGTCAGCACCACGGCGCAGCGGTAGCCGTTGGGCCAGACAATGGAATCAGCCATGGTGATGCTCCTTCAGCCACCAGTGGGCGACGTCGCGGCAGGTGGCGAACCACACGTCGTTGCGTTGGCGCATGTGTTCGAAGAGTTGTTCCAGCAACAGGATGCGTCCCGGTTTGCCGGTGATCTTGGGATGGAACAGGGTGGTCAGGCACAGGCCTTCAGCCATGGCGCCATCGAACTCGCGGCACCAGTTATCGAGGGTCAGTTCGTAGCTGGCGGTACGGTCCAACCCGGAAGGGAAGTCCGGCGCACGGGTGTAGGCGAGGGAGGCGTAGTCGTCCATTTCCCAGCGGCCGGGGATCTCCACCAGCGGCGTATCAAAGCCCGGCACCTTGACCAGGTAGGGCCGGTCATCGCCGCGCATGCTGCTGGAATAGGTCACGCCGGCTTCCACCAGCATGGCCGGCGTTTCGGCCCGCCAGTCGCCCGATGGCGTGCGGAAACCTTCAGCGCGGATGTTCAGGTACTTCCAGAACACCTCGCGGGATTTGTGTATCACATCCTTCTGCTGTTCCAGCGTCAGGGCGTAAAAAGATTCGTGTTTGTAGCCGTGATAGGCCACCTCATGCCCGCGCTCGACAATCGCCTGGCACTGTTTCGGCCAGTTCTCCACGACCCAGGCCGGGACGAAAAACGTGGTCGGGATGCGGAACTCATCCAGCAGATCGAGAATCCGCGGCAGCGCCCGATAAGGGCCGTAACCGCCGAAACCGAAATACTCGGGCTTGCGCCAGATCGAGCCGTTGAGCATGGCATCGCCAGTGGGGCCATCGAGGTCGAAGGCCAGGGCGAGGCAGGCCTGGTGCTGGTCGGGCCAGGTGGGTTGCAGCGAGGAGGACATCGTATGGCGCTCCAGAATTAATAGTTGAAACACCCGTAGCAGCTGCCGAGCCCGCGAGGCTGCGTTCGGTGTGGGCCGCATTCGGACGCAGCCGTCGTGAATTCAAACTACGCGGTGTTTCAGGAAGACCTCGCGTGCAGGGTTTACGACGGCTGCGCCGCCGAACGCAGCCTCGCAAGCTCGGCAGCTGCTACGAACCGTGTTATTTCCCGGCGTTAATGGTCACGGTCTTGATCGCGCCCAGTTCCAGGTCCCATTTCTTCAGGATCGCCTGGTAGCTGCCGTCATCGATCATGCTTTGCAACGCGACTTTCACCGCTTCGCTCAGCTCAGGTTTTTTCTTGCTCACACCCATGCCCGAGAACTGCTTGGAGATCGGCAGGCCCACGGTTTTGTACATGTCCTTTTCCTGGGTCTTGAGGTACGGCAGGGTTTCGCTGCCTTGCATGGCCGCGTCGATACGGCTCTGACGCAATTGCGCACGGGCGTCGGCCGAGCCCTCGGTGCCGATCACGTTGATCGCGGGTTTGCCGGCGGCTTCGCAGTTTTCCTTGCTCCACGCGGCGATTTCCGCCGGGAAGGTGGTACGGCGGCTGGTGCCGACTTTCTTGCCGCACAAGTCGACGATCTCGTTGGTGTCCTTGTTTTTCTGCAAGGTGTAGAACTGCGGACCGCTGGTGAAGTAGTCGACAAAAGTCACGCTGGCCTGACGCTCGGCGGTGTCGGTCATGCCCGACAGCACCATGTCTACGCGGTCAG
This sequence comes from Pseudomonas sp. GW822-FHT07A10, assembly GCF_058798795.1. Taxonomy (NCBI): domain Bacteria; kingdom Pseudomonadati; phylum Pseudomonadota; class Gammaproteobacteria; order Pseudomonadales; family Pseudomonadaceae; genus Pseudomonas; species Pseudomonas sp. GW822-FHT07A10. The sequence goes on along the minus strand of NZ_JBXAKV010000005.1, from coordinate 412,073 downwards.
TCGTGAGCGCGTTGATCATTTGCTCGAAGCCGGTTTCCTGCCATTTGATCTTCACGCCCAGACGTTCGGCCAAGGCGTTGCCCAGGTCATAGTCAAGGCCGGTGAGGGTGTTGGTGGCCGGGTCCTTGAAATCCATCGGCGGGTAGTTCGGCATGATCGCTACCACGATCTCGCCCTTGTCCTTGATGCTGGCCGGCAACTCGGCAGCGAAGGCGAAACCGGATGCCAGGACGCTGGCAAGTACTGCTGGGATGACTAGGTTCTTCATGGTCGTTCTCTTATGAGTGTTGTGAGCGCCAAAGGACGCTTAGGTTCGAACGGCAGAAATGAAGCTTTGGGTGCGTGGGTTTTGCGGACTTATTAGTATTTCTTCGGGGCTTCCAGCCTCCACGATCTGCCCGCCGTCCATGAACACCATGCGGTTGGAAACCTCGCGAGCGAAGCCCAGTTCATGGGTGACGACGATCATGGTCATGCCGGTTTGCGCCAGATCGCGCATCACCGACAGCACCTCTCCGACCAGTTCCGGGTCGAGTGCCGAAGTGGGTTCATCGAACAGCATCAGCTTGGGGCGCATGGCCAATGCACGGGCAATGGCGACACGTTGTTGCTGACCACCCGACAGTTCGATCGGGTAGCTGTTGCGCTTGTCGGCCAGGCCGACGCGTGCGAGCAGTTCCACGGCTTCTTCGTGCGCTTCTTTGGGCGAACGCTTGAGTACCTGGCACGGCCCTTCGATGATGTTTTGCAGCACAGTCATGTGCGGGAACAGGTTGAAACGCTGGAACACCATGCCGGTGGCCAGGCGCTGACGGGCAATCTGCGACTCGTTGAGCTCGTGCAGTTTGTTGCCGACGATCCGGTAACCCACCAGTTCGCCGTCGACCCACAGGCCGCCCTTGTCGATTTTTTCCAGCTGATTCACGCAGCGCAGCAGGGTGCTTTTGCCGGACCCGGACGGGCCGATGATGCACAGCACTTCGCCTTGCTCGACTTCGATGTTGATGTCCTTGAGCGCGTGGAAATGGTCGTAATACTTGTTCAGGCTCACGGCCTTGACGATGCTTCTCATGTTGGGCTCCTCAAGAACGCTTGCCGGCGCCGCGAGCGAAACGACGCTCCAGACGGCTTTGACCAAAGGACAGGACTGTGACGGTGGCCAGGTACCAGATACCGGCGACGATCAGCAGCTCCATCACACGGGCGTTGGCGTAGTAGATGTTCTGCGCGTTGTAGAGCAGCTCCGAGTACTGGATGACGCTCGCCAGGGAGGTCATTTTCACCATGCCGATGAATTCGTTACCGACCGGCGGAATGATGATCCGCATGGCCTGGGGCAGGATGATCCGGCGCAGCGCTTGCAAGCGCGGCATGCCGATCGACTTGGCGGCCTCGTACTGGCCGGTGTCCACTGACAACAGGCCGGCACGCACCACTTCGGCGGTGTAGGCGCCCTGATTGATGCTCAAACCGAGGAGGGCGGCGACGAAGGGCGTCATCAGGCTCACGGTGTCCATTTCGAACAGGCCGGGGATGCCGATGGTGGGGAAGATCAGCGCCAGGTTGAACCACAGCAACAGCTGCAGGATCAGCGGCGTGCCACGGAACAGCCAGGTGTAGGTCAGCGCCACATAGCGCAGGATCGGGTTGGCCGACATGCGCATGATTGCCGTGATCACCCCGAAGACAATGCCCAGCGCCATCGCCAGCACCGCCATGACGATGGTGTTGAGCAAGCCCCACATGATCGCTTGCGAAGTGAGGAACTGGCCGATGTACGACCATTCAATCTTGCCTTCGGCGAAGGCTCGTACCAGGCCGATAATCGCAATGACGATGACGCTGGCGAAGAAAATCCGCCCGTAGTAACGCCGTGGCACGTGTTGGTACTGGGTGATATCGAACTGGTTTTCCGCCAGTTTGCGCTCCGCCTGGAGTCGTTCTGCCTGTGTCTGGCTCATGTTGGTTCTCCGTACACTGTTCTTTCAGATCAAGCACAATCCCCTTGTAGGAGCCGGCTTGCTGGCGATGGAGTGTCAGTCGACATCAATTCAGCTGACACACCATCGCCAGCAAGCCGGCTCCTACAAGGTTTTGCGTTGTCTATCAGAGGCGGAAGCCCTGATAGTTCTCGGTCCACTCCTGCTGCGCGACAAGGGCGGTTTTCAGTCGGCCGATCTGCTCGCGCACCTGTTGCGGCGCGGTGCCACCCCAGCCACTGCGGGCGGCGATGGCGGCTTCGAGGGTCAGGCTGTCGCGCACTTCAGGTGTCAGGCGCGGATCGATCTCGGCCAGCAGCGCCGGCGAGGCTTCCCACAGTTCGATGTCATGTTTCTCGCAGGCCTGGACCAATGCGCCGGTGATTTCATGCGCTTCCTTGAACGGCACGCCGCGCACTGCTAACCAGTCGGCGACTTCGGTGGCAAGGGTGAAACCCAGCGGTGCCTGACGGCGCAGTTCTTCGACGTTGACCTTCATGGTCGCGACCATCCCGGCCATGGCCGGCAGCACCAGCAGCAGGGTGTCGACGCTGTCGAGCACGCCGTTCTTGTCTTCGCTCAAGTCACGGTTGTAGGACAGCGGCAGGGATTTGAGCGTCGACAGCAGGCCGGTCAGGTTGCCGATCAAGCGGCCAGCCTTGCCCCGGGCCAGTTCGGCGATGTCCGGGTTTTTCTTCTGCGGCATGATAGAACTGCCGGTGGCGTAGGCATCGTCCAAAGCGACCCAGCGAAATTGCCGCGACGACCACAGGCAGAATTCTTCGGCGAGGCGGGAAATGTTGATCCCGAGCATGCTGGCGATAAACAGGAACTCGGCGACGTGATCGCGGCTGGCCACGGCGTCGATGGAGTTTTCGCACACGCCGCTGTAGCCCATTTCCTTGGCCGACTGCTGGGGCAGGCGAGCGATGGCGGAACCGGCCATGGCCGCTGCACCCAGTGGCGACAGCGAGGTGCGCGCGTCCCAGTCCACCAGACGCTGCACGTCGCGCAGCATCGATTGGGCGTGGGCCAGCAAGTGATGAGCGAAGACGATCGGCTGGGCCTGTTGCAGGTGAGTGAAACCCGGGCAGATGCTCTCGACGTGTTGCTCGGCCTGCTCCACCAGTGCTTGCTGCAAGGCCAGCACTTCAACGGCCAACGTACGGACGTGATCACGCAGGAACAGCCGCAGGTCGTTGGCAGTCTGGTCGTTGCGCGAACGGCCGGCGCGCAGCTTGCCACCCAGTGCGCCGAGGCGTTCGGTCAGCAGGCGCTCGATGAAGGTGTGCACGTCTTCGTCGTCCGGGGTCGGCGCGATGCTGCCGGCACGGAAGTCATCACCGATGCGCTGCAGGGCGTCGAGCATGGTCTGGGTTTCCTGCTCGCTCAGAAGACCGGCGCGCTGCAATTCCCGGGCATGCGCCTTGGAACCGGCGAGGTCGTACGGGGTGAGGCGAAAGTAGCGCTCGGGGCAACGGGACAGCGCCGCCAGGGCTTCGGACGGGCCGCTCTTGAAGCGGGCACCCCAGAGACGGTCGGTGGTTTGAGACATTGTTGTTTTCCTCGTCGGTAACGCGAACTGATATCGGTGTGCAGAGCCTGAAACACTTCCCGGAAATTATTCGGGTGTGGTCATGGCCAAGCAGTGTTCAAGAGGGCAGTTGCTAAAGGGCGAGAGCTGATCGAAGTGTCAGCTTTTAATAGTTCGAAATCAGTGAGTTGGCACTGATCGGCGGGATTTATTAACGGTTGCCAAGCCTTGTTTTCTGTGTTCATTATTATTAGCCAGCACTGTTTTTGTTGTTGGACACAGGTTGTTGAATAGGGCGCCAGAGGTAAATAAGCATTATGGAAACCCCACTTTCCAATTCCGGAAACCCGCCGTTAAAAACGGTACATCGGGCGCCGTTGGCCCTCAGCGGCCTGGACTTCAAACTGCTCAAAGTATTCAAGGCCGTGGTCGAGGCTGGCGGCTTCAGTGCGGCGCAGAATGAGCTGAACGTGGGCTTGGCGGCCATCAGCAAACAGATTTCCGACCTTGAGATTCGTATTGGCATGCGCCTGTGTACCCGGGGGCGGGAAGGGTTTCACCTGACCGAAGAAGGGCGTCTGGTGTATCAGGCGTCGATCGATTTATTTGCCTCGGTCGATAACTTTCGTGATCGGCTTAGTTCAGCTCAGAATGAACTTATTGGCGACCTTGGGGTGGGCGTCATTGATAATACAATTACGGATTCCAATTCTCCGTTAGTTGCGGCGATTAGAAGAATAAATGAAGAGTCGCCGAAAGTAAGATTTCAACTTCAGGCATCGCAGTTAGATGAAGTGGAAAGAGGCGTGGTCGAGGGGCGGTTAGTGGCCGGGATCGTGCCGGTTTATCAAAAAAGAGAAGAGTTCGATTACTTCCCGCTGTATGAAGAACGCTCGTACGTGTATTGCGCCGTCGGTCATCCACTGTTCTCGGTGCCGGAGGCGGACATGGGCGGCAATGTGCTGCAGGATTACGAGTGCATCAACCACCGCTACGCGATCCATCGGGACAAACTGAATTTTGCCCGCTACGACAGCTTTTCCGCTTCGGCGACTCAAGTGGAAGCCGTGGCGCTGCTGGTCAAGACGGGCCGTTTCGTCGGTTTTCTGCCCGAGCATTACGCGGCAAACCTGGTGGCTCAGGGACAGTTTCGGGCGGTGCGTCCGGACCTGATCAACATCGTCACGCCGTTCAATCTGATCCTGCGCCACAACACTGTGCGCAGTCCGTTGGTGAAGGCGTTTGCCCAGGCGCTGGGGGTGGATTTGAAGGCGCCGGTTTAACCTCAAACGTAGGCGTTCAAGTGTGGTTAACAGTAACTAACGGACAATACATGGATACGCAGGAGCTACTGCAGGCTGCGATCTTTGATCTTGCTCTTCAGCAACATCGAAACCATCAAAAGATCGCAACCTGCGGCAGTTCCTACAAGGGAGGCGTGTGCAGCAATACGAAATCGTTTTTATCGAAACGTCCGCTCAATACCGGTGGCTGGGCACCCAGCGGAGTGCCTTGCAAGGCGTTGTAGTCGTTTCGGTCCATCATCAGCCAGGCCGGCCCCGAGAGGGCTTCCAGTTCCTGTGTCGATTCGGTGAACACCGGTTGAAAGTCCTGCTCGATATTGACCATGAACTTGATCGCCTTGGCGTCTTTGCCCATGCCGTGCAGCACCAATGGCGCCGGGGCTTTTTGAATCTCTGCGAACGCGGCTCGGCTGAAGGCTTGCGTATCGTAAAGCTGACGTTCGACCGGTTCATATACCAGGATATAAACCGACCACAGCGCGAGGACTGCGCAACAGGCCAGCACCTCGGCTCGCCAGCGAGCGCGAAACCAAGCCGCCAGCGTGATGACTTGCAGAGCCGCAAGCACGATCAATACCGGCACAAAGGCAGGAGGTTGTGCTGGCAGACGCCGCTGAATGATCAGCAATGCGACAATCAACACCCCCGGTATCACCAACCACAGCCCTTGCATCAAACCCCGCAACCAACCGAATACCCGACCTTGCGCCACCTGAAACGGGTATGCCGCAATGATCGCCGCCATGGGCAGCATCGGCAGCAGGTAACGGGCCTTTTTCGCCTGGGGAATCGACAAGCCAATCATCACGATCAATCCGGCCGCCGTGCAGTATTGCAACAGGCGTAATGCCGGACCTGCCTGCCGTGGATTCGTCAGCCAGACTGCGGCCAATACCAGCAGTGCCAATGGATATGCGAGCGCGTAGTTGCCAAACGAAGCGGTGAAGTAATACAGCGAACCACTGACGCCTTCACTGCCGTCCATGCGCCCCATGAACTGCATGCGCACCACGTCATGCATGAAGGCCGTTCCACCACTGGCTTCGGCCAGCCACAGCAGTGCGCCAACGCACACCACCAACAACACCGCCGCCAACAGGCCAAAACCGAACAACCGTGACCATTGGCGATTGAGCAGGTAGTAGCTGCACAGCATGCCGGTGGGGATCACCAGCCCGATCGGCCCGCGAATCCCGAAGCCCAACAGCAGCAGCACAAAAATCAGCGGCCACCGACGGGGCATGGCGAAATGATCGGCGGCGTACCCAAGGTAGAACACCGAAAAGGCCACGGCCGCCAGCATCAGGTCCTGGGACACGGCACGGGTTTCAGTGACAAATGTACTGGTGAGCAACATCAACGCGATGCTCAGCAGTGCCCAGCGTGTGGAGCAGGGCGCGACCAACCGGTACATCAACGTGACGATCACCGCAGCGCCGATGGCAGTCGGCAACCACGCGGTGAGGCTATTGACCTGACCGAACGGCAGGGACAACAGCCAGACAAACACCGTAGACAGCGCCGAGTAATCGGCATAGGGCTGGTCATAGGTGGTCGGGAAAAACGACGGCCCGTGGCGCAGCATCTCCTGGGCGAACAGCACGAACCGCGAATCGAAGCCGATTGCTGTTTGCTGATAGACCCCCGCGATGAACAGCATGAACGTCAGCAGCCCGAACCCTAAGGACTGCCGACGAATGCCGGGCGATACCGTACTCACGCGATGACTGAGGCCGCTGGAATCGGTAACTTGCACGATTCACCGCGGCCCATCGGGAAGTACAGGAAACCGCTGCGCGCCAGGCGCTCGGCGTCGTACAGGTTACGTCCGTCGAAAATCACCGGTGCATTCAGGCGTTGCTGGATCAGGTCGAAGTCCGGCGCCTTGAACTGCTGCCATTCGGTGCAGATGATCAACGCGTCGGCACCCGAAAGGACTGATTCCGGCGTGCCCATGAGCATCAGCTTCGGTTCGTCAGGATAAAGCTGTTGGGTTTCCTGCATGGCTTCCGGGTCGAACGCCCGTACATTGGCCCCCGCAGCCCACAACGATTCCAGCAGCACCCGGCTCGGCGCATCGCGCATGTCGTCGGTGTTGGGCTTGAAGGCCAGGCCCCACACGGCGAAGGTTTTGTCGCGTAAATCACCTTTGTAGAAGGCGTTGATGCGTTCGAACAGTTTGTGTTTCTGCCGCTGGTTGATGGCTTCTACCGCTTGCAGCAGGTCGCTGTTGCAATGGGCTTCTTCGGCACTGTGAATCAGTGCGCGCATGTCCTTGGGGAAACACGAGCCGCCGTAACCGCAGCCGGGATAGATGAAGTGGTAACCGATGCGCGAATCGGCACCGATGCCCAGCCGTACCGATTCGATATCGGCACCCAGGTGTTCGGCCAGTTCGGCGATCTGGTTGATGAAGCTGATTTTGGTCGCCAGCATGCAGTTGGCGGCGTATTTGGTCAGCTCGGCGCTGCGCAGGTCCATGAACATGACGCGGTCATGGTTGCGGTTGAACGGTGCATAGAGGTCGCGCATCACCTCGCGCACTTCATCGCCTTCACAGCCGATGATGATGCGGTCCGGACGGCGGCAATCGGCCACGGCCGAACCCTCTTTCAAAAACTCCGGGTTGGAAACGATATCGAACTGCAACTGACGGCCGGCCTTGAGCAGGTACTCGTCGATATGAGCGCGCAGCGTATCGCCGGTGCCCACCGGTACCGTGGATTTTTCCACCAGAATCACCGGCTGTTCACGATGGCGCGCCACTGCTTCGCCCACGGACAACACGTATTGCAGATCCGCCGAACCATCCTCCCGGGACGGCGTGCCGACGGCGATGAACAGCACCTGGCCATGTTGCACCGCAAATTTTTCGTCCGAGGTGAACTGCAGCCGCTTGGCGTCCAGGCTTTCACGCACCAGGCTGGCCAGCCCCGGCTCGAAGATGCTGACGTGGCCTTGTTGCAGCAACGCAACTTTTTTCTCGTCAATGTCCATACACACTACATCGTGGCCGACTTCGGCCAGGACGGCGGCTTGCACCAGACCAACGTAACCGCTACCAAATACACTGATTTTCATGATGCACTCCTAAGTTCGGGCGCGCGAGCAGGTCGAGAATTAATAGTGATAACACCGAGGATGACCAGCGCCACTCCCAGGGTTTTTGAAAGACTGAAGGATTCGTTGAACAGCGGCAGGCTGGCGGCTAGCACATACACCAGCGCGTAGCTGATGCTCAGCAGCGAATAGGCCCGACCCAGCGGCACATCCCGCAGGGCGGCGAGCCAGGTGAGCATCGACACGGCATAGGCGAGGATGGCGGCCAGCACGACAATCACAGCAGACACATCGACACTGCCGTTGCTCAAGGCCGCTAACCACTGTTCGGGATGTGGCAATCGAGTCATGCTCCAGCGCATGCCCAACTGCGCGGCGGTGCCCAGCACTACGCTGCCCATGGCAAAGGCGATTCCGCGACGCAGGCTCATGCGTGTTGCCCCAGCAACGCCACGCCACCAATCACCAGTGCCACGCCCAACCAATGACGGCGGTCGATGACTTCGTGAAAGACGAAACGGGCGACCAGTGTGATCAGCACGAAATTCAGGCTGAGCATGGGATAGGCGATACCGACTTCGAGGCGCTGCAACACCAGCAGCCAGACCAGCAAACCCAGCCCCAGAGAGGCGAGCGCCAGCCACAGCCAGGGCGAACGCAGTTTCTCGCCCCAGCCCGAGGTCTTGCCACGCCAGCTTTCCACGGCGTACTTCTGGGCGATCTGGCCCAGGCAGGTCAGCAGGCACGCGGTCAGTACCAGCAACAGGCTCATGACGCATCCCGAGGGAAGATCAGAATCACCAGGTTGCCTTGTTCATAACGCTTGCCATCTTTGGGTAGCAGTTCGATTTCTTGCAGTTCGTCATCCCCTTTGACCCGCATCACCACGCCGACCGAACCACTCTGACGCGCTTCGCGCATCCACTGTTGCACGTGTTTGAGATCGACCCGCTGCTGCATTGCATCTGGATCAGGATAGTCGAGGCCGTATTTCAATTCGCCTATCGTGTTGTACAACGCCACCTCGGGGCGTTTCAAACGCCAGGCCAGGGCCGAAGCAGCGCCCAGGTCGTTGCTCAACAGCTTGTCGGTTTGCGCCAGCTCCGGGGCGTGCTGGAGGATGAACTGGTCGGGCATCTTGTTCGCCACCACCGAATCCGGCATGCCGGCCGGCAACACGCCGATCAGCAGCAAACTGCCAAAAGCCGGTGCCGCCCAGCATTGCAAGGGACGGAAGGCCTGCAGCAGGTTGGCCATGATCCAGCCGATCAACCCGATGAACACCAATACCAGGTTGTGCAGTTCGTGGGTGTACAGCGGCTTTTTCAGTTGCAGATAGACCAGCGCAATCAGGACGATCAGGCCCAGCGTCATGTTCAGCAGGCCATTGATCCCCAGCACCCGGCCTTGTTCCAGCTTCAGTCGGTCCGCCAGGGCATGGCCCAGCAACAACGCCAGAGGCAGCAGGCAGGGCATGATGTAGGTCGGCAGCTTGCCGTTGCTCAAGCTGAAAAACAGCAAGGGCATCAGCAACCACAGCAGCAGGAAAGCGATGTTGGCCTGACGCCGGGTCTGCCAGGCCTGTTTCAGCGCCGATGGCAGCAACGCCGCCCATGGCAGGCTGAACGCCACCAGCAGCGGCAGGTAGAACCACCATGGCGCATCGTGTTGGGCGTCATCCCCGGCGAAGCGGCGAATGTGTTCGTGCCAGAAGAAGAACCGCCAGTAATCGGGTTCCTGCGCGTGCACCGCCAAGGCCCACGGCAGGCTCACCGCGATGGCCACGACAATCGCCACCGGGCCGTAAGTCAGCAGTTCCCGCCAGCGTTTCTGCCAGAGCACCCAGGGCAGGGCGATCAACACCGGCAACGCCCAGGCGAGGAAGCCTTTGGTCATGAAACCCATGCCGCAGGCCAGCCCCAGTACAGTCCAGCCGAGCAGACGCTGGCCACGGCTGGTGCTGTCCAGCGCAAACCACAAAGCCACCAGACTCAGGTTTACCCAGAAGGTGAATTGCGGATCGAGGTTGGCGTAGCCGGCTTGCCCGGCGACGATCGCAAAGCTCATGTACAGCAGCGCACAGGCAAAACTCTTGCGCGGCTCATTCCACAGTCGGTGAGCGATCAGATAACACAGCAACACGCTCAGCCCGGTACTCAGCACCGAGGCGATACGCACGCCAAACAGATTATCGCCAAACAGCGCCTGACCGATGGCAATCATCCAGTAGCCCGCGATGGGTTTTTCGAAGTAACGCAGGCTCATGAAGTGCGGCGACACCCAGTTACCGCTCAGGAGCATGTCCTGGCTGATCTGGGCGTAACGGGTTTCGTCGGGAATCCAAAGGCCGTGGGTGCCCAGTGGCAACAAGTACGCCAGCAGCAGAACGACCAGTAATAACGGCAATGCCCAGGGTTTGCTCATGCGCCTTGAACCCCTAGCCAACCTTCGCGACCCTCAAGAGTGCCGCGTACGACCCGGCCTTTGGGCAAGATGGCGGGGGCGTCGGGAAGCAAATGGCCCAAGGGCTGGAAATGAATATCACGTTGGCGAGCATCGGCCAATAATTGGCGAAAATCGTTGGCCATCAGAATCCCTTCTACTTCGGCATGGACAGTGTAGACATTTAGTTTTTGCGGGGAGAACCGCTCAAGAATGAAGGTGTTGAAGTCTTTGGCCGCAACGGTCGGGCCAACCACTTCGTCGAAGGTCGGCAGGTCCACCGGAATCTGCGGTGCGCCCAGACTACCATTGGTCAGGATTGGCTGGAACAGGTGCTGGCCTCGACAATCGCTGTTGTAGCGAAAGCCGAAACCTTGCTTGGCTTCGATCACACGCTCGTCCGCCCGCCAACCGGCGGACGCCGAGCATTCGACTTTTTGACCGAGGATGTCACTGAGGCTATCGACGCCACGGCGAATTTGCTCGATCAGTTGCGCCTGGCTCCAGCGTCCGGCATTGGCCTGCCAGCCGTGGTGATCCCAGGCGTGCAGGCCGACTTCATGCCCGGCCGCCTGGGCCTGACGCATCAGGTGCCCGAGGTCGCGACCGATCGGTTTGCCCGGCCACGCAGTGCCGGCCAACAAAATATCCCAGCCATACAGGCCGGCAGCGTTGGAACGAAGCATCTTCCAGAGAAACTGCGGACGGATAAGGCGCCACAAGTGGCGCCCCATGTTGTCTGGCCCGACGCTGAAGAAAAACGTCGCCTTGACCTGTGCTTCATCGAGCATTTCGAGTAACCGCGGCACCCCTTCACGGGTGCCTCGGTAGGTGTCGACATCGATTCGAAGGCCTGCCTGCATCAACGTTTTTTGTCCGCGATTTCGAGCATGGCCTCGCGCAGGAAGAAGTCCAGCGTGTTGCCGATGGTTTCCTTCATCTCCACGGTCGGTGCCCAGTCAAGCAGACGCTTGGCGTTGGCGATGCTCGGTTTGCGGTGAGACACGTCCTGATAGCCAGTGCCGTAGAAGGCCTTGCTTTCGATATCGCGGAAACCGGCGAATGGCGGGAAGTTGTCGCGCAACGGGTGAGCTTCGAACTGACGCAGCAGTTCTTCGCCCAACTGACGAATGCTGGCTTCGTTGTCCGGGTTGCCGATGTTGATGATCTGGCCGTTGCAGACATCGTTGTCGTTGTCGATGATCCGCGCCAGGGCTTCGACGCCATCGGCGATGTCGGTGAAGCAGCGTTTTTGTTCGCCGCCGTCGAACAGGCGAATTGGCGTGCCTTCCACCAGGTTCAGGATCAACTGGGTGATGGCCCGGGAGCTGCCGATACGCGCCGAGTCCAGACGGTCCAGGCGTGGGCCCATCCAGTTGAAAGGGCGGAACAGGGTGAAGTTCAGGCCTTTCTGGCCGTAAGCCCAGATCACTCGGTCAAGCAGCTGCTTGGAGATCGAGTAGATCCAGCGTTGCTTGTTGATCGGCCCAACCACCAGGTTGGAGCTGTCTTCGTCGAAGTTGGCGTCCTGGCACATGCCATAGACTTCGGAGGTCGACGGGAAGATCACGCGCTTGTTGTATTTGACGCAGTAGCGAACCAGTTTCAGGTTCTCTTCGAAGTCCAGTTCGAATACACGCAGCGGATTGCGGGTGTATTCGATCGGCGTGGCGATCGCCACCAGCGGCAGGACCACGTCGCATTTCTTGATGTGGTACTCGATCCACTCCGAGTGGATGCTGATATCGCCTTCGACGAAGTGGAAGTTCGGATGGCTGCGCAGGCGCTCGATGGCGTCCGAGCCGATGTCCAGGCCGTACACTTCATAGCGGTCGTCACGCAGCAGACGCTCGGACAGGTGATTGCCGATGAAGCCGTTGACGCCAAGGATCAGCACGCGGGTGCGGCGCGGTGCACGGCCCGATTCGGCGCCACGCAGCACAGAACCGTCGACCAGCCCCAGTTCATTGGCCAGTTGTGGGCCGCTGAGGTACAGGCCGTTGTCGTTGCGTTGGCCGGCATTGATCACCAGCGAGTCTTTGCCGCAGGCGATTCGCAGCGGATCGACGCTGATAACCCGGCCCGGTGCCTGGCCTTCGTTGCCCTTGACGACATCCGCGCTCCAGACAATCAACTTGTGCTCGCCCACGGCACAGAACGCGCCCGGGTAAGGTTGGGTCACGGCGCGGACCAGATTGAACAGTTCTTCGGCCGGTTTGCTCCAGACCAGTTTGCCGTCCGCCGGGGTGCGACGGCCAAACACTGTGGCTTTGGATTCGTCCTGTGGGGTTTCGCTGATTTTGCCCTGAAGCAATGCAGGCAAGGTGTCGCGCAGCAGATCGCTGGCGGCCTGGCGCAATTTGCCGTGCAGGGTCAGCGCGGTGTCGGCGCGCTCGATCGCTACCCGCTCCTGGGCAATGATGGCGCCGGCATCGGCACGTTTGACCATGCGGTGCAGGGTCACGCCGGTCTCGGTTTCACCGTTGACCAGTACCCAGTTGGCCGGTGCGCGGCCTCGGTAGCGAGGCAGCAACGAACCGTGCAGGTTGAAGGCGCCTTTGCTGGCCGTGGCCAACAGTGGCTCGCTCAGCAGGTTGCGGTAGTAGAACGAAAACAGGTACTCGGGGTTGAGTTTGCTGATGCGCTCGATCCACAGCGGGTGGTTGGCGTCTTCCGGGGCGTGCACCGGGATGCCTTTACGGGCGCACAGTTGCGCAACCGAGCCATAGAACGCATTTTCCTTCGGGTCATCGGGATGGGTGAACACGGCTGCAATCTCGAAACCGCTGGCAAGCAGGGATTCGATGCCGGCACAGCCAATATCGTGATAAGCGAAGACAACAGCTTTTGCACTCATGAGAGAACCTGATCTGAAGAAGTGGAAGTGAGACCGTCAACGGTGACAACGGGGGCAGGAGCAGAAGGGGTGCTACGTAAAACTTTTTCGATAAAGAACCGTGGACGTGCCCGGACGTCACTGTACATGCGGCCCAGGTACTCGCCCAGCAGGCCCATGCCAATGAATTGCCCACCGGTGAAAACGAACAATACGGCGAACAGGACGAACGTACCGCCGCCCGCCCAACCGGCGCCGAAAGCCATGCGCAGCACAATCAGCGCGATGGCGAACAGCACGCCGAGGCCGGCCATGCCGAAGCCGACGATGCTCAGCAATCGCAGCGGTGTGGTTGTCATGCAGGTGACCAGATCGAACATCAGGTTGATCAGGCGCATCGGGCTGTATTTGGATTCGCCGTGTTCACGCTCGGCGTGGGTCACCAGAATTTCCGTGGTGTGCCGGGCGAAGCTATTGGCCAGGATCGGGATGAACGTGCTGCGTTCGCGGCAGGCGAGCATGGCGTCGACGATGGTGCGGCGGTAGGCGCGCAGCATGCAGCCGTAGTCGCTCATGGCAACACCGGTGGAGCGCTGCACGGCAAGGTTGATCAGCTTCGACGGCCAGCGACGCAAGGCCGAGTCCTGACGGTTGTTGCGCACCGTGGCGACTACGTCATAGCCAAGTTCGGCTTGAGCCACCAGCCGCGGGATTTCTTCAGGCGGGTTTTGCAGGTCGGCGTCGAGGGTGATCACCACGTCGCCCTTGCATTGTTCGAACCCTGCCATGATCGCCGCATGCTGGCCGTAGTTGCGGTTGAGAATGACCGCCACCACCGGGCTGCCGTCGAGACTGGCCGCGTCCTCGAGGATTTGCGCCGAGTTGTCGCGGCTGCCGTCGTCGACCAGCACTATTTCGTAGTCATGGTGCAGTTGCTGGCACGCCGCTTCGGTGCGCCGGAGCAACTCGGGCAGACTGTCTTCCTCGTTATAGACCGGGATGACGATTGATACGCAACGGATCGGATAAGGTTTCACAGGCTTCTGTCCAGTGTTTTTTCAATGGCGCCGACGACACGATCGACATCATCGGTGGTCATGTCGGGGAACAACGGGATCGAACACAGCCGCGCCGAGTTCCATTCGGTGTTGGGCAGGTAGATGTTGGGGAAACGCTGCCGGTAGTAAGTGTGCAGGTGGGTGGCGATGAAGTGAATACCGGTGCCGATGTTCTGTTCCTGCAACGCCTTCATGAACGCCTCGCGATCCAGCCCGCAACGTTCGGCGTCAATGCGCAGGATGAACAGATGCCAGGCGTGCTGTTGCGCATGGGCCGGAATGGCCAGTGGTTGCACCGGCAGGCCTTCAAGGCGTTGCAGGTAGGTCTGGGCCAGCTCTGTGCGCTTGGCGTTGATCGCGTCCAGGCGTTCCAGCTGCACCAGGGCGATGGCGGCATTGATGTCGGCCAGGTTGTACTTGAAGCCGGGTTCGATCACCTGGGCCTGGGGTTTGCGGCCGTGGGTGAGGCGGTCGTAGGCGTCGACGCCCAGGCCATGGAACTTGAGCATGCGGACCCGATTGGCCAAGGCTTCATCGTCGCTGACGAACATCGCGCCCTCGGCGCAGGTCATGTTCTTGATCGCGTGGAACGAGAAGATCGCCGTGCCTTGGGCGCCGACATGCCGACCTTTATAGAAAGTGCCCGCCGCGTGAGCCGCGTCTTCGATGACGGTGATGCCATGTTTGTCGGCCAGAGCGTAGAGCGGATCGAGGTCGAATGCCGCGCCGGCGTAATGCACCGGAATGATTGCCTTGGTGCGAGGCGTGATCGCCGCTTCGATGCTCTCGAGGTCGCTCATCAACGTGTCGCGGTCAACGTCGACGAAAACCGGCGTCGCACCGAGCAGGCAGATCATGTTGGCGGTGGACACCCAGGTCTGGGACGGAGTGATGACTTCGTCGCCGGGACCGATACCCAAGGCCAATAAAGTAATGTGCATGCCACCGGTGGCCGAGGACAATGCGACGGCATGCCGACAGCCAACATAGTTGGCGAAGTGTTCTTCCAGTTGCTGGTTTTTCGGCCCGGTAGTGATCCAGCCAGAGCGCAGTACTTGCTCTACCGCAGCAATTTCTTCGTCGCCGATACTCGGGCGAGAGAAGGGGAGAAACGCCTGACTCATGGGCACCTCGGAACTGAAAAAAAATTAGACTATCAGGCTTGAACGTTGGATCCAACATCAGCGTAGACGCTAAAACAAAAGCCGCATCAAGCAGTTGCCAGTAATTTGTGACAAATTACATCGGTTGACTTTGCTTGTCATGCCCAGCGGATTGGACGCCATCAAGACGCCATCTCCGGTCCGTTGAGGGTAAGCGCGATTTTGTGAAAGGAACATGAAAAACCGGTAGGTGATTCGTTTTATTTCAAGCCCATACAGGCACTGTTCAGGCTTCTACCGGCTCACGCACTTTTTGTGGGGAAAGGCGTACAGAAGTGTCCGCCTTGATGGACTTGCGCTGCATTGCTTAGTTGTTTATTTGAATTGTTATATTCAGGGCGATTTCGTTTCTCACCCGTTACCGATTCAAAAGCTTAAGGTTCGCTCAGTACATGAGCATGGCCGATGATCGACACATGAACCTCGCTGCCAGCGGGTGGCGCGTGCATGCCGGAACTGCGCACCAGCAATGAACGCCCCGGACGCTCATCAGCGCTCAACGTCTGTAATTCCACGGTCAATGTGCAGGTATTACCGCCGAAGTCGCATTCGGTGACCACGCCGCGACAGCCGTCCTGTTGCGCCAGGCCGTTGGGCGCGCTGATCAGCTGAAGTTGCTCGGGGCGCAGCATGATTTGCGCTGATCGGTTGTTTCTGTGGTTGTTGACCGGTATGCGACCCAGATCGCAATGAGCCCAACCGGCTTCAATTCTGGCCGGCATGACCACGGCATCCCCGAGAAACAGCGCGGTTTGTTCATCGGCGGGATAACGGTAAAGGTCCAGCGGATGTCCGGATTGCACTAGCCGGCCCTGACGCATCACCGCCAACTGATCGGCGAATGACAACGCTTCACTTTGATCGTGTGTCACCAGAATGGTCGTGACGCCGGCGTCAGCCAGAAGCCGTGCGACCAATTTGCGCATAGCAGCGCGCAAACCGGTATCGAGCGCCGAGAACGGCTCGTCCAGCAACATCAGCCGTGGTTGTTGCGCCAGGGCCCGGGCCAGCGCGACACGCTGTTGCTGGCCGCCGGAGAGTTCATGCGGCCAACGATTGGCCATGCTTGAATCCAGTGCCACGCTGTCCATCAACTCGGCGATGCGTTCCTGCCTGGCCACGCCTTTGGCCGCAAGCCCGAAACCGATGTTGGCGGCTACGGTCATGTGCGGGAACAGTGCACCATCCTGCGGAACATAGCCGATCAAGCGTTGATGCGCGGGAACCTCGCGGGTGCCGTCGACCAGCATCTGACCATTGAGCGCAAGGCTGCCAGAGTCCGGAAATTCGAAACCGGCGATCATTCGCAGCAAGGTGGTCTTGCCCGAACCGGACGGGCCGACGATCACCGTACGGCTTCCCGTCGGCACCGACAGGCTGATGTTCTCCAGGGCTCGCTGAGAACCGTAGGACTTGCAGATCGAGTGGAGTTCAAGAGCGTTCATCGGCCAGCCGTGCGTTTGGATTGGTGGTAAAGAAGTCCGGTTAACGGAAGCGACAGCAGAATCATGAGCAAGGCATAGGGCGCAGCGGCGGCATAGTCGATTTCACTGGTCATTGCCCAGAAACCGGTGGCCAGGGTGCGCGTGCCATTGGGGGCGAGCAGCAGGGTAGCGGTCAACTCATTGGTGACAGCCAGAAACACCAGCGCAGCGCCAGCGGCCGCACCGGGTGCGGCCAGACGCAGAGTAATCAGCCACAATGCCCGACCGGGCGACCGGCCGAGGCTGCGCGCCATGTTCTCCAGTTCCACCGGCGCCTGGGCGATGCCCGCGCGCAAACTCACCAGGGCGCGGGGCAAAAACATCAGTAAATACGCCAGCAGCACCGTGATGGTGGTCTGGTAAATCGGCCGGGCAAAATGAATCGTCAGGGTCACCAATGCCAGCGCCACGACAATCCCCGGCAACGCGCTGGTAATGTAGTTGCAGCTTTCCAGCACGCGTTGCAACGGGCCGGGTGAGCGAATCGACAGCCAGGCGATCGGGATGGCCGCGCAGGTGGTAATGAGCGCGCCGGCGGCCCCGAGCATCAGCGTCTGCTCCAGCGCCGGCAACAGTTCGCTCAGGCTCCAGACTTGCGCACCACCGGCGATCAGCCACTTGCCAAGGGTGATCAACGGCACACCGAGTGCCAGCACGCAGGTCACGGCTTGCAGCGTCAGCGCGAGCAGGGTGGTGCGCCCATTCAAGCGCACGATCCTTTGTTCGCGCGCGCTTCCCGACCCGACCCGGGCGTAGCGCGCCGTACCGCGAGCAGCCGACTCGGCCGTCAGCATGGCCAGGCAGCAGAGCGCGAGGACGCCGGCCAGCATATTGGCGGCAGGCCCGTTGAAGGTGGACTTGAACTGGTCAAAGATGGCCGTGGTGAAGGTGTCGAAGCGAATCATCGCGTACAGACCGTACTCGGCCAGCAGGTGCAGCCCCACCAGCAAGGCACCGCCGCAGATGGCCAGGCGCAACTGCGGCAGCACTACGCGAAAGAACACTGCCCAGGGCTTGAGCCCCAACGACTCGGAGACATCTTCGATGGCCGGATCGAGCCGGCGCAAAGTCGCTGCTATCGGCAGGTAAAGAAACGGGAAATAGGCGATGACCGACACCAGAACGCCGGCAAACAGCCCATGAATCGGTGGCACCAGACTGACCCACGCATAGCTGTGCACGAATGCCGGCACCGCCAGCGGCGCCGTCGCCAACAGCGACCACCAGCGCCGCCCCGGCAAGTTGGTGCGTTCCGTCAACCAGGCCAGCGCCAGACCCAGTGCGATGCACAAGGGAATGGTGAGCACCACCAGCAGCACGGTGTTGATCAGCAACTCGCCGACGCGTGGGCGCCATACCAGCGTCACAAGCGTCGCCCAGCCAGTCTGCACCGATACGCCGATGACGAAAGCAATCGGCAGTAACGCCAGCAACGACATCAGCACCGACAGACTAATCACCCAGGCGCCGCCGCGGCCTGCGAAGAGGCCGCGAGAGCGTGCGCGCAAGTGTGCAGAGGACGCCGCAGCGACCTCTGCCGGTAGCGTTTCAGGAAGCAATTAGAGCAACCCGGCCTGGGTCATCAGCTCAACCGCCTTTTTGCTGTCGAGTTTCGAGACGTCGACAGTCGGAGCGTCGAGTTGCTGCAGCGGCACCAGTTTCGGATTGGACTCTGCATTCTTGCCCACGGCGTATTCAAACGAGTTGCCGTTCTTGAGGATCGCCTGGCCGTCTTTGCCGGTAATCCATTTCAGGAATGCCTGGGCCTGTTCCTTGTGTTGACTGGAGGCCAGGACGCCGCCGCCGGACAGGCTGACAAAGGCACCTGGATCCTTGTGTTTGAAGTAGTTCAGCGAGGTGTTCTTGCTGTTCTCGCCGGTCTTGGACTGATCGACGAAGCTGTAATAGTGATAGATCACGCCGCTGTCGATCTGACCGGCATTGACTGCCTTGAGCACGGCGCTGTTGCCCCGGTAGGCGGTGAAGTTGGTTTTCATCGCTTTCAGCCAGTCGAGGGTCGCGGCTTCACCCTTGAGTTCCAGCACGGCAGCGACGATGGCCTGGAAGTCGGCACCGGCCGGCGAAGCGGCCCAGCGGCCTTTCCAGTTCGGTGCTGCGAGGTCCATCAGCGATTTGGGCAAGTCTGCTTCAGCCAGCTTGCTCGGGTTGTAGACGAACACCGTGGAGCGTGCGGCAATCCCTACCCATTTGCCATGCGCCGGACGATAGGCTGCGCCCACTTGTTCCAGCGTGCTCGGCGCAACCGGTGCAAACAGCCCCGCGTTGTCGACCAGCACCATCGCCGGGGAGTTTTCGGTCAGGAACACGTCGGCCGGGGAGGCTGCACCTTCTTGCACAAGCTGATTGCCCATCTCGGTGTCGTCGCCATTGCGTACGGTCACTTTGATGCCGGTTTCCTTGGTGAAGCCTTCGATCCAGGCTTTGGTCAGGCTTTCGTGTTGAGCGTTGTAGACCACGATACCCTCCGTCTGCGCAGCGGCATACACGTGACCGGCGCTGAGGAAAGCAGTGGTCAACAATGCGTTTTTAAGGAACGAGGGGATACGGGAAATCATTCTGTCGACGGCTCCTGTTTTTTTAGTCAACACGCGCAGATTCATTATTGGAACAATGCGAATCATTTGCATGTTTGAGTCGCCGCGAATGTAGAGCGCCAAATGAGAAAAAAACGTCAAAAAAATCGTAAATAGATGTCATTTCACTGTCGGCGGAAAACTTGAGCCGACACGGTGGTGGGCAACTTTCAAATGATATCTTCGATCAGAGTGTGGCTTTGGGCCCCTTGGCTGAACTTTGGCCAGGTCTGAGGTGACGCCGGGCTCAAGACTTATAACGCATCATGGCAATGGTCACGCGAGTCCCTGTCTGCGGCGTACTTTGAACCGTCAGATGTCCACCCAGCCTTTCGACGATCCGCTTGCAGTGGGCAAACCCAAGCCCGAACGACGACGGTTGCGATCGTGCGGCGTCGGCACGAAAAAACACTTGCCCCAACTGCCGGACTTCTTGCGCGGACATGCCTGCACCGTTATCGGTGATCCGGATGATCAAACCGCTGCCCGGTTGTTCGTCCAGCGTGACGTCGACAGCACCGCCGGCCGGGGTGTACTTGATGGCGTTGTCCAGCAAGTTGCCAAACACCACTTCCCACTGTTCCGGACCTCCGGCGACTTGGGCCTGATAATCCTCCAGCAGATGCAGGGAGAGACTGAGACCTTTGAGTTCGGCGGCCTTGCGCCAACGCTCAACGGCATTGAGCGCATTGTCATTCAACCCGCTTGCCTGCCCGGCAATCTCGGTGGTGCCCTCCAGTTGCGCAAGGTCCAACAGGCCGAGAGACAGGCGCTTGAGTACCTGCATTTCGGCCAGCACATCACGACAGGTCTGGGCGTAATCTTCGGCGTGCCGTGGCCGCGCCAGAATGACCTCCAGCGCAGAGGTCACGGCAGCAATCGGCGTCTTCAGTTCATGGGAGGCGTTGGCGATAAACAGCCGTTGATGTTCCAGCACCTCCTGAACCGCCGCTTCCATTTGCGCGTAGCTGTCGAACAGCAGTTTTTCTTCCGCCGAGTGCGCCTCGAACACCACCCGGCGGGTGAATTCCGGCGGTTTCAATGTGCGCAGTTGTCGAGCGAAATGGCGAAGGTTGCGGGTAGAGAGCGATACCACGATAAAACTGCCAAGCGTCGTCAGCAGCAGTATCCCTATCGCAGCCAGCGCCACCACACGTTTGAAGGCGTCGACGGCATTGAGCACCGGTTGCGCATTGGTGGCCACCAGCAGTCTGGCTTTCAGCGGGCCTTCGGGGCTGGCGCGCTCAAGGTCGCCCATCTGTGCGATCCATTTCTCGTGACCGACATCGAACAGGAACGTCTCTTCGTCGCCCGCGCGAACCTGACTCATGGCCTCGCGAAGAGCATTGCGCATTGACGGCGTTGGCCCCCAGGACTCTTGCAGCATCTCACCCGATATCGATGACAAGTCAAAATACAGGTCGTGATCGTGATCCAGTTCCGAGGCGAATTCACCCTGGCGCTGATAGACCAACTGTGCGTTTTCGACGCTGATCAGCGACTCGATGACGTCCGACTGGGTATCGAGATGGTGCCGCAGTTCATCGAGCCGGGTGGTTTGCACCCAATGACTCAGCCACACATAGCCGACGAGCAACACACACGCCTGAACCACGAACAGCGTGAGCGCGATTTTGATGTTCAGTGCCAGGTTACGCCACACGAAGGATCAACCCTTTGCCGCGAACGGTTTCAATCTCGACGTCGGCCCCAGCCAACTTGCGTCGCAGGCGATTGAGCAGCACGTCCAGGCTGTTGCTGTCCGGCTCGCTGTCGAAAGGGTAGAGCAACCCCAGCAATACCGTGCGTGTCTGCAGCTGATTCGCCTTGCCGGCCAGCGCCACCAGTAGATTGTATTCCATGCCCGTGAGATCCAGCGGACGGTCGCCGATGCTGACCCGCAAGGTGTCGAGTTCGATGTTCAGATTGCCCAGTGTCAGCGATTTCGAGCCACGGGCGATCGAGCGTCGATAGAGGGCATTGAGCCGCGACACCAACTCGATCATTTCGAAAGGTTTGCTCAGATAATCGTCGGCGCCACGATCCAGGCCCTGCACCCGATCCACTACTTCGCTTCTGGCCGTGACCATGATCACCGGCACGTCGTTGCCCTTGCCGCGCACCACGCTGAGTACTTCCAGACCCGATATCTGCGGCAGCATCCAGTCCAGCACCAACACGTCGTATTCACTGGCATCGGCATAGTACAAGGCCTCTTTACCGTCCCTGGCCAGATCCACCACCCAGCCTTCTTCCTCAAGCCCGCGCTTGATGCTGTTACCCAGCAGGGCATTGTCTTCGGCCACCAGAACCTTCATCGCTCGCTTCCTGATCAGGCATCGCAGGCGTGCATTCATTGCATGTCCGGCACGCACTGGCAAGCCGTCGCACAGCCATGTGACTTCGTTAACAAGCGGTTCATTTTCGCTTCTTTAGACTGCCCGCCAGTGGTGAGCGAGCCCTTCGGCTTCGATTCGCTTTTCAGTCCCTTATCTGGATTTCTTCCATGAGCCTTTCCAGCCGACGCCTGTCGTTCATCCTCCTGACGGGGCTTCTCGCCTGTCTGGTGGCTGCGACATTTTCCAGCCTGGCCACTCATGTGCGCTTCGGGCTGGAGTTTCGCGGTGGTTACGAGATTTATTACGTTGTGAACCCGGCACCGGGCAAAACCCTGCTCGCCAAGGATGACCTGTTGCAGACGGTCGCGATCCTGAGTAAACGCGCCGACAGCATCGGTATTACCGAGCCGGACATCCGGGTCGAGGGCGCCAACCATATTCGGGTGAAACTGGCAGGCCTGACGTCCGCCGAAGAATCACGCTCGCTGCTCGGAAGTTCGCAGGGGTTGCCCACGCAGCTGACCGAGAAATACACCCAGACCGTCGGCAGCGTACTCGGCAAAACCGCGCTGGCGGAAACCGTTCAGGCTGGTTTGATCGGCATCGCCTGTATTTTCCTGTTGCTGGTGGGGCTGTACCGCACCGCCGGTTTGATCGCCGCGTTTTGTACGCTGGTCTACCTGTGGCTATTGCTGATTGTGTTCACCGCCTCGGGCGCCACCTTGTCGCTGTCGGCGGTGGTGGCGTTTGTGCTGGGCATTGGCATGGCGGCGGATGCGAGCATCATTTGCCTGGAACGTATTCGCGAGGAAATCGACCTTGGCCGGTCTCTGCGCGAAGCCGTGGATAACGGTTTCAAAGGCTCGCTGCCGACGATACGTGATGCAAACCTGGTGACCGCGCTGGCGATGATTGCCTTGTTCGCGGCCGGCATCGGGCCGATTCAAGGATTTGCGCTGACCATGCTGGTGAGCATCGTGATCAGTGTCGCCACTAACTTCTTGCTGATTCGCCAGCTGATGCTGTGGCTGGTCGATACCCAGTGGGTCAACCAGCGCTGGTTGATTGGCAAGGGCAAGCCGCGCGCCACCAAGGCTCGCCGTTTCAACTTCGTGGGCCTGGGTAAAACGGCGATTGTGGTCTCGTTGCTGACGATCGTTTCCGGCTCGCTGTATTACCGCGCTCACGGCCTGAACCTGGACATCGATTTTACCGCTGGCACTGCGCTGGACATCGACGTCGACCGTGCGATCACCCAGGAAACCGCCACGCAAATCATGACCGGGGCAGGCACCATCCCGGCCACCGTGGCCGTGGGCGGTGCACAGAATCAGCACATCGCCGTACGCTTCGATGAAGTGCTCAAGCCTGCTGATCTGAAGCAGATCATTACTGCGTTCAAGGGTAAGTATCAGACCGTAGAGTACGAGGAAAACACCGCAGACCCGGGCGTTGCACGGGATTTTGCCACTCGGGCCATTTATGCGGTGATTGCGGCATTCGCCAGCATTGCGATCTATATCGGCCTGCGTTTCTCCTGGGCCATCGCCTTGGCAACCTTGCTGCCGATCGTTCAGGACATCCTCATCGTTTCGGCGATCTTCTCGCTGTTCAAGTTCGAGATCGACGTCACTTACATCGCTGCATTGCTGACGATCATCGGCTATTCACTGAACGACAAGATCGTGATCTTCGGACGCATTGTCGAAAACGTGAAAAAGTCCCCGCCGGTGGATGCGTTGGCCTTGTGGAGCCTGATCAACCTGAGCATCAGCCAGACCCTGAGGCGTTCGCTGTATACCGTGCTGACAGTGGTGATGGCGTCGACCTGCCTGTATCTGTTTGCCTGCGAACCGTTGCAGATGTTCTCGCTGGCTCTGGTGCTGGGTCTGATATCCGGCGCGGTGTCGTCGATTTTCATGTCCAGCGCTATCTGGCTGACGCTTTCTCGGCGAACCTTTCGGGTGGCGAAGGTTGGTTCAACATTGAAACTCAGCCCCAAGCGTGTCCCGCATCTGGCGTCCACGCCGTTCCTGGGGGCACTGCTGTTTGTCTGCACGGTCGGCGTCGGTGGGTGGTTCTGGGTGCCGGCTCAGGCAACGGCCGGTAAAACGACGGTGAGCGCCTCGACGGTGACCGGTTCCCTTGGCGATTTGTCGAGTTTCCGGACGATTACCGTAGACACTGCCCGTTTAGTGGACGCCGGCGACCTGAAAGCAGCCAAGGCTCGCATCACCGATCTGGAAACAGCGTGGGATCAGGCCGAAGAAACCTTGCAGCCGAAGTCGCCGGTTGACTGGACTTCGGTCGATAAATCGATTGACCGTGCACTGTCCCAACTGCGCTCCGGCAACCCGGATCCTCAAGCCTGTGCCGAAGCCTTGAAGACCCTGCTGGCCAAGTTTGATAGCAAGCAGATCAGTGTCGCCATCCCCGTAGCAGAAACTCGCGCCGGGTCAATGGGCGATCTGTCCTACCTGATGGCCATCATTACCGACACCGAAAAGCTGCTCGGCAGTGGCGACATGAAAGGCGCAAGGGCCAGGATCACAGACCTGGAAAGCGCCTGGGACCAAAACGAGGAACAACTGCGACCGATTGATCCTGAAGGCTGGACCTCCATCGACAAGTCCCTGGACCGGGCGTTGAAGCAAGTTAGAACCGGGTCGCCGGATCTGGCGGCGTGTTCCGAGGCACTGAGCACCCTGGCGACAAAGATCGACAGCAAAAGCGTGCACTGACATTCATTCGCCCCGGGGTATAAACGCCACGCTCTGGTCTTCACGGCCGTGGAATAGGCGCTCGCCGTTGGTGGGCGCGGTCGTGATGACCTGATGGTCGGCACTCAGGTAGTCCAGCGGTACCGCATCACCGTTGCGGTACTGGGTGATAACGATGGTGCGTTGCGGGTCCCAGTGCTGGCCGCTGGTGTTGTCCAGCCAGGTCATCAGCGCGGCGGTATCGCCGGTGCGAGGAAAGTCCTGGGTTTGCTGCACGTAATAGAAGGGGGCGCCGCCGGTTTGCAGGTACATCGGCACTTTGTTGTCCACCTCGATCATCACCATGCGCCATGTATTGAGCGGTGCGCGTTTGCTGGCCTCAAGCCTGACCGTCTCACCGAACTGAACCACGCCGCCACCGCCGTTGGTCCAGGGATAGAACACACCGAGTATCGCCATCAACAACACAGCGGTCAGGCCGAAACCGATTTTCAATCGGCGACTACCGAACCTGTCTGTGGCGTTGCGTTCGGCCATTCGCCGGGTGATCCACCAGGCGCCCAGCAACTGGGCGAAGGGCACCAGGGGCAACACGTAGTAACTGCGTCGACTGCCGCTAGCCGTAAAAAACAGCATCAACAGACCCAACCCCCAAACCAGCCAGCGCGTATTGGGTTCGACGCTGCGCCAGTGGCGCAGCGCAAACCACAACCCCAGCATCCAGCAAGGCGCCCATGGCAGGGTGTAGACCGGGAGGTAAATCAGATAGGTGTAGATCGGTCCGATGTTGTCGAAGGGCTGGAAAAACCGCACGACGTTTTCCCGCAGCACCAGGCCTAGGCCACTTTCGCCATAAGTCGGCGCGCCGTAGAGATGCGACAATATGAACGGCGTCATGTAAAACGCCCCGGCGATGACCAGGGCCGCGCACAGCCGCAGGTTGAGGTGGCTTTTCCAGCGACCGTCCTGCACCACATGCGGTAACAGCAGCAAGCCCGGTAGAATGAAGCCGATCAAGCCTTTGAACAATGAGGTCAGGGACAACAGCAGGAAGAACACCAGGTAACGGCTGAAGCGTGTGTCTTGCGGCCCGCGCCAATACCACCAGACCGCCGCCAGCACACCGCAGACGGTGAGGATGTCGGCGGTGGCGACCCGTGCCCAGAACGCGAAATAGAAGGTGGTCGCCAGCATCCAGCCGGCAATCAACCCGGTGCCTTTGCGCATCAGCTGCTCGCCGATCAAGTACACCAGCCAGATGCTCAACCAGGCAGCAATCACCGAAGACAAGCGTAATGACCAGTGTCCCAAACCACCGGTCAGCCAGGCCGTGGCTGTGATCAGCCAATAGGAGGGCAGCGGTTTGTCGTAATACGCTTCGCCCTTGAGATAAGGATCGAAATAGTCACCGCTCTGCAGCATTTGCAGCGCGATGTTGGCCCAGCGGGTTTCCGGCCCCCATAACTCCCGCGTGCCCAGACCCAACAACAAAATCAGCGCAGACACACCCAGCAGGAGCGCCAACGCGCCCCTGTCACTTGCCCAAAACTTCATGACGGGTTTCCTGTAGAGCGGACGGCGTCAGGGTTGGCTCTGCGGGAATATCAGAATCTCCAGTTGGCCGCGCTGATAACGCTTGCCATCGATGGGCAACATCTCGACTTCCTGCATTTCCACGACGCTGTTAACCCGCATCACCACACCGACCGCACCTTTTTTGCGGGCCTCGGTCATCCATTGCCCGACGTTGTCCATGGTGACTTTACGTGACGCCATGGCGGGATCATCGAGGCCATATTTCAGCTCGCCGATAGTGTTGTAAAGATCGACCTGTGGCCGCTTCAGTCGCCACGACAAAGCTGACGCCGCACCCAGATCGTTGCTGAGCAACGATGTCGTCTGACTCAAGGCATCCAGATGCTCGGCGATGAACTGGTCAGGCATTTGGCTATTGACGATCTGTGCCGGCATCGCAGCCGGCAACAACGCTACCAGCAGCCAGATGCCGAGTGCCGGCATGGCCCAGAACATCAATGGACGCAACACCTGCAAGGCGTTGGTGATGATCCAGCCGAGCAACACGATGAACGCCAGGGACAGGGTGAACATCTCGGTGTTTTCGTAGACTTCCTTGGTGGCTTGCAGATACAGCAGGGCGATCAGGGCGCTGGTGGCGATGACGACGTTGATCACGCCGTTGATGCGAATGATCCGGCCTCGTCCTTGATTCAACAGCTCCATCACTGCGTGTCCCATCAGCAACGCCAGAGGCAACAGACACGGCATGATGTAGGTCGGCAGTTTGCCGCTACTCGAGCTGAAGAACGCCAGGGGCAACAGCATCCAGAGCAACAGAAAACCGATCACGGGCTGGCGCTTTTGCTGCCAGGCCTGAACCAACGTCGTCGGCAACAAGGCGGCCCACGGCAGGCTCGAAGCGACCAGCAGCGGCAGATAGAACCACCACGGGCGAGCATGTTGCGCGTTATCGGCAGCGAAACGGCGAATGTGTTCGTGCCAGAAGAAGAACCGCCAGAAATCCGGTTCCTGATGGTGAATGGCGAGCACCCACGGCAGGCAGACCACCGCCGCCACGACCACCGCCAGTGGTCCGTAGCGCAACAGCTCGCCCAGGCGTCGCTGCCAAATCATGTAGGGCAGAGCGATCAATACCGGCAACAACCAGGCGAGAAAGCCCTTGGTCATGAAGCCCATGCCACAGGCAAAACCCAACAGCGCCCAAGCGCCGAGTTTGCCGCGGGAGGAATGGCTATCGATGGCAAACCACAACGCGACCAGGCTCAAGTTGACCCAGAGCGTGAATTGCGGATCGAGGTTGGCGTATCCGGCTTGTCCGGCGATCAGACCGAAGCTCATGTAGAGCAAGGCGCAGATAAAACTCTTGCCCGGGTCATTCCAGAATCGGCGAGCAATCAGGTAAGTCAGCCAGACGCTCAGCCCGGTGCTCAGTGCCGAAGCGATACGCACACCAAACAGGTTGTCGCCAAACACCGCTTGACCGATGGCGATCATCCAGTAACCGGCGATGGGTTTCTCGAAGTAGCGGATACCCATGAAGTGCGGGGACACCCAGTTACCGCTCAGCAGCATTTCCTGACTGATCTGGCCATAACGGGTTTCATCGGGAATCCATAGACCATGGGTGACTAGCGGCAGCAGGTAGAAAACCACGTAGGCCAGCAGCAAGCCGGGCACGATCCAGCGTTCGGTGATGGGCAGCGCACGCGCGGTGCCACGCAATAAAGAGCCGTCGGGGTGGGGCAACAAGTTATTGGACGTCATGACTCGACCTTGGCGCAGAAGGATGTTGTTCCGCTAGGTGCACGCGTGCACTAGCGGAACTTCTTACATAAAGCAACACAATAGCGATATGAACTACAGAAGTTGCGTCAGCCATCTAAGGGTTACGGACTAGTTATAGTCTGCCCGAGCAAAAATGCTTTCTCGGCTTCGATTTTTTTTGCCGCGATTATTGTTTCAAGGCTTTGCCGTGCAACAGCGTCTGCCAGTCAGTGGCATTCACAATGCCGAGTACCTGAGGTTGCCCGTCGGCGGCAATTTGCACGAACAAGGCACTGCCATACTTACTGGTCGTCGCGCGCTCGAAGCCGGTCTGGGCTTCGAAGTCGCTGATGCAACCGCTGTGCGTGACCAGCACCAGATTTCGATGGGCTTGCTTG
The DNA here is from genome assembly GCF_058798795.1 of Pseudomonas sp. GW822-FHT07A10. Taxonomy (NCBI): domain Bacteria; kingdom Pseudomonadati; phylum Pseudomonadota; class Gammaproteobacteria; order Pseudomonadales; family Pseudomonadaceae; genus Pseudomonas; species Pseudomonas sp. GW822-FHT07A10. The sequence continues at coordinate 383,859 of NZ_JBXAKV010000005.1, read as the reverse complement.
TGCGCCACCACATCGTTACGCAGGGTTTTACCGCAGCTGACCAGCCATTCCTGGGTCATCGCGTCTTTCCCGAACATGTAACGCGAGGTTTGCGCAGTGCGGGTGGCTGGGCTGCTCAGCACATCGGTCTGGGTCATGCCCAGCTGCATAAAGCCTTGGCCCACGGCTGTGGCGGCTTCGCTGCCGACTCGGGTAATGCCGTCGGCGGGGCCAAGGCACGGATTGCTGGACTGGTCGCAGCGTTCCGCATGGCGAACCAGTACCGCCACTTCACCGGCTTGCCAGCGATCGACCAGGCTGTTGGTCGCTTCGGACCCGGCGGTCGCCAGGTTGATCGGCGATCTGGGCCACCAGACAAACCCCGTGACGAGAGCCGCGATAACCAGAGCGGCCGTTACCGCGGCCAGTTTGCCGAGCCGCGATGTAACGATTCGTGCCGCTGGCTGTTTGCGCGATACATGATCAACCATGTTTTGTTTACCCGTCGGTACGCAATAGAGAACAACTTTCAAATACGACCCTGCGTAACAACGCTTGAAGGGCCATGGAAAGACACTAGTTCAAGGCAGGTGTCGGAGTGGTGAAAGGGATGTGAAAAATTTGCGTATAAAAATTTCAGTATTTTTTTAGTTGGTTGTTGCGACGCTTGTCTTGAACACCACGTACAGTGCCCCATCAGAATTGGTGAGTGGAACTCAGCAGCCTTCAGCCCAACGGCAGTTGTTTTACCATTGAGCTGGAAGGCACCTGACGACTGTTATTTAGTTGCCGGGCAGCTTTTCGATGTGCCGGCGGTAGCCTGGCTGATGGTGGCGGCCAAGCGCTTCACATTGTTCTGATGAGCCACCACCAACTCATCGATACTCGTGCCGGAAGGCGTCTGCAAAGTGCTGCGGCAGGTGACCAATGCAGCATCGCCTTCGCCGAGTTTGCGCAGGCGCCATTTGACGTCGATCAATGCGTACTGGCCGGGTATCGAATCAAAACGCTGAACTTCCAGGCGCAACGATACTTTGCGCTGCGGGTTACTGTTGACCAGTTGATCGACCAGGGCACTGCGCAGTTCTTCCGACAGGCTTGCGCCCCACCATTGTGTTTCGAGGATTGCCAGGCCGGCGTTGCCTTGACGAATGACGATCTGCGGACGGTCGACCTGGGGCGGCACGGTGATGCTTTCGATCTGGATGTCCGCGCCGCCGCTTGCACCGCTCGGTTGAGCCGGGGTCAGGGTGTGGAATTGAATCGGCTCACTGCGGCAAGCGGCGAGTAGTAACAACGCAGTGACCAGCGTGATCTTCAGCGAAAATGCCATGGGGTAGCTCCTGTGGTCAGTTGCGCGGTGGCCCTTGCAGATCCATCGGCGGGGCATTGTCGGGGCGGCCGCGAATCAGCGATTCCGGATGCCGTCCCATGTAGTCCGAAAGCTCACGCAACGAGCGCGACATGCGTCCAAGTTCGTCCAGGGTCTGGCTCAGTTGTTCCCGTTGCGGCGAATCTTCGGCGAGGGTCGAACTGGCTGATTGCAAGGTCTTGCTGACGTCCGACAGGGTGGTTTGCACGCCGGGCAGGGTCTTGGCGTTGAATTGTGCGAGGCCTTTGCGCAGTTCGACGAGGTTGCTGTCGAGGTTGCCGGCTATGCGTTCGATGGGCAGCTGGTTGATCTTGTTGACCATGTTCTCGAGTTTTTCCTGCAACTGCTCAAGGCTCCCGGGAATGGTGGGAATAACGACGGGACGGGCAGTCGGATCGAACGCGACTTTCTCTGCTTTGGGGTAGAAGTCGAGCGCGATGTACAGCTGGCCAGTCAACAGATTGCCGTTACGGGCCTGGGCTCGCAGGCCGTTTTCGATGAAGGAGCCGATCAGGCGCACGCTGGCGGCTTCGTCGTTGGGGTCATGCTTCAAGGCTTCGAGCAATTTGAGATGAGCCTTACCGAGGCGTTGCGGGTAGATCACGATGCCGACATTGACCGGGAAGCTGCGGTTCTTCACGTCGAAATCCAGATTGACCGCCACCACACGGCCGATCTCTATGCCGAGGAACTCTACCGGTGCATCGACCTTGAGCCCGCGCAATGCCTGATCGAATCGCAAGCTCAGGTATTGCGCCTTGCCGTTGGGCGGGGCGAGGGCGGTATGCTCATCCTCGAACAGATCGAAGGCGTTATCCTCGGCTGCCACTTGATCGTTGGGGCTGTATTCCGGCGCGCGAAACGCGATGCCGCCCACCAACAGGGCCGACAGGGACTCGGTCTTCACTGCAAAACCGTTGGCGCCGACATTTACATCAATACCGCTGGCGTTCCAGAACCGCGTATTTTCGGTGACATAGGCATCGTTGGGCGCATGCACGAAGATTTCGATGTTCACCCCTTTGCCGTCGGCATCCAGTGCATACGCCACCACTTGCCCGACGGGGATCTTGCGGTAGTAGACGGGGGAGCCGATGTCCAGCGAGCCGAGGTCCTGAGTGTGCAACATGAAGCGTTTGCCCGGCTCGCCATAGGTAATGGGCGGCGGGTTTTCCAGCCCGGTGAAGTGTTTGGAACGGGCATCGGCCTGGCCGATGTCGGCACCAATGTAGTCGCCTGACAGCAAGGTATCGATGCCCGAAACGCCACCGGCACCGATGCGCGGCCGCACAACCCAGAATTGCGAGTCTGCACGAGTAAAGCTTTCAGCCTGTTTGTCGAGCTGGATCGTGGCGTCGACGCGTTTCTGGTCGCCGCTCAGTTTCACCTCCGAGACGCGGCCGATGACCACATTGCGGTATTTGACCTCGGTCTTGTTGGCCACCAGGCCGCTACCGGTCTTGAACGTGATGGTGATGGTCGGGCCTTCCTGCAGCCAGCTGTGCACCACCAGGGAAATCCCCACCAACACCGCTACGATCGGCACGATCCATACCAGCGAAATGCTGAAGCGACGAGTCTTGATCGCGGCCTGGCCAGGGGCGTGCGGACCGTCAGTGGCTTGGGACTTCATCCATGCGCTCCTCATCTTGTGGGTTTTCCGGCTCTTGATCCCGTTCTTTATCCCAGATCAGCCGCGGGTCGAAACTCATCGCCGACAGCATGGTGAACACCACCACCAGACCAAAGAACAGAATGCCCGGGCGCGGTTCGATATCGCCCAGGGCCTGGAATTTCACCAATGCGGCCACCAGCGCGACGACAATTACATCAAGCATCGACCAGTAGCCGATCAGCTCGACGAAACGGTAAAGCCTCGAACGTTCCTTGCGCGCCCAGAAGCTACCGCGTTGCACCGTGATCAGCAGCAGGGAGAGAGCAACGAACTTGATGCCCGGCACCGCGATGCTGGCAATGAAAATGATCAGCGCAATGTCCCACGCACCGTGTGCCCAGAACTCCAGCACACCGCTCATGATCGTGCTGTCGGAGCCGTTGCCGAACAGGCTGGTGTTCATTACCGGCAGCAAATTGGCCGGGATATAAAACACCAGTGAGGCCAGCAGGTAGGCCCATGTCCGGGTCAGAGAGTCAGGTTTGCGGGCATGCAACGGCGCGCCGCAGCGTTCGCATTCGTGAGGTTGCTCGGTCATGTCGCAGGCCATGCCACAACTGTGGCACAGGCACAGGTTGAGTTCGCTGGCGAGCGGTGGCCTGTTCATAGGGTGTCCCACAGATCACGTACATCGCGCCCGGCGATGCGGATCAGCAACAGGCTGAGGACCGCCAGGGCAAACATGCCGATACCCGGCAGCACATCCAGCAACCCGGCGAGCTTGAACACCGCGACCATGGCCCCCAGCAAGCAGACTTCCAGCATGCTCCAGGGCCTGAGGGTTTCCAGCCAGCGCATGCACAGCTTGAAGCCTGGTGAACGTCGGGAGGTGAGGGCGAAGCTCAATACCCAGATCAACAGGAGCAACTGGAACATCGGCGCGATGATGATGGAAATCGCTGCCACCAGCGCAATGAAAGTGATCGGCCCCTGGCTCAGCGCCACCACCGAATCCCACAGCGTCGCGCTGTTCTTCATGCCCTTGAGGCTGATGGTCATGACCGGATAGAAGTTCGAGAAAGTCCACAGCACGGCCGCTGTGAAGCTCAGCGCCAGACGCTGCTGCACCGACAAGCCGTTGTAACGCGCAAGCACACCACCGCAACGGGTGCACAGGGCCTTTTGATGTTTGGCGAGCGTGACTTTTTCATACACGCAGTCGCAGTGCTCGCAGATGATCAATGGAGCAGTCGTCGCCATGGGCAGCACTCGCCGGGAGGCAGAAAAGTCAGAGCACTCCCTCAATATAGAAGTGACTTGCGATTGAGCAAATCTAAAGGCGATTCCAGGGATGTCCTGGATGCGGCTTGTGGCGAGGGGGCTTGCCCCCGTTCGGCTGCGCAGCAGTCGTCAACCGGTATGCCTGCAAGAATGCGACGGCAGATTTTGGGGTCGCTTCGCGACCCAACGGGGGCAAGCCCCCTCGCCACAGTTCAGCCAAGTAATTCACGCAGGCGATACCAGAACATGCCAAGCGCCAGCAGCGGTGAGCGCAGGGCTCGTCCGCCGGGAAAGGTCATGTGCGGCACCGCGCTGAACACGTCCAGCCCCTGGCTGTGCCCGGCATGAATCGCTTCGGCCAGCAGCCGGGCGCACCAGTGGGTCACGTTCAGGCCATGGCCGGAATAACCCTGGGCGTAGAACACGTTCGGGTACTGGCTCAGGCGGCCGGCCTGGGGGAAACGGTTGGCGGTGATGCCGATCTTGCCGCCCCATTGGTAGTCGATGCGCACATCCGCCAATTGCGGGAAGACCTTGAGCAATTTCGGCCGCATATAGGCGCCGATGTCCACGGGGTCGCGCCCGGAATAATGGCAGGCACCGCCGAATAACAAACGTCGATCCGCCGAGAGCCGGTAGTAATCAAGGCCGACTTTCTGGTCGCACAGCGCCAGGTTCTGCGGGATCAGCTGAGCGGCCACTTCGGGCGCCAATGGTTCGGTGGCGACGATGTAACTGCCCGCCGGCAGTACCTTGCCGCTCAGGCGCGGCTCGATTTCTTCCAGATGCGCGTTACAGGCCAGCACCAGACTGCCGACGCGTACCGTACCGCTGGCGCAGCGCACCTGCACGGTGCTGCCGTGGACCAATTCCAGCACCGGGCTCTGCTCGAAAATCCGTACCCCGAGGGATTGCGCCAGCCGCGCTTCGCCGAGCACCAGATTGAGTGGATGCAGGTGCCCCGAACCCATGTCGATCAGACCGCCGGCATAAACGTCCGAGCCCACCACATCCCGGCGGATATGCTCGGGGCCGACGAGGCGGGTTTCATGGGCGTACCCCAACTCGGCGAGGCTTTGCAGCTCAGCCTTGAACGCAGCGAACTGCGCCGGGGTATTGGCCAGTTCGCAGAAACCCCAGCGCAAGTCGCAATCGATGCCATGTTCACGGATGCGATTGCCCACCAGTTCCACGGACTCGATGCCCGCACGCTCCAGATAACGCACGCCTTCCTCGCCGACATAACGGGCAAAACCGCTGACGTCATGCCCGATGCCACGGATCAACTGGCCGCCGTTACGCCCGCTGGCTCCCCAGCCGATTCGCCGGCCCTCCAGCAGAATCACCGAGAGCCCGCGCTGCGCCAGTTCGATCGCGGTGTTGACCCCGGTGAATCCGCCGCCGATCACACAGACATCGGCCTCAAGATCCGAGTCCAGCGTGGGGTAGGGCGCCATTCCATTGGCCGACGCCGCGTAATAGGAGTGGGTATGTTGGTTGTCGTGCTGATTCATTGGTTGGACTTCACTTTGCTCCAGGAACGGGTCATCAGACGCATGATCGCCTGGGGCGGGGTGGTGGAAATGTAGAGTTTGTCGAGGACGTCCTGGGGTGGGTAGACCTCAGGATTATTGACCAACTCAGCATCCATGTAGGCCTTGGCCGCCGGGTTCGGATTGGCATAACCCACCGAGGCACTGACCTTGGCGATCACTTGCGGGTCCAGCAGGCTATTGATGAAGGCGTGGGCTTCTTTCGGGTTGCTGGCGTCGGCGGGAATTGCCAGAAGGTCGAACCACAGGTTGCTGCCTTCCTTGGGGATCGAGTAGGCGATGTTCACGCCGTTCTTCGCTTCCTTGGCGCGATTGGCCGCCTGGAACACGTCGCCGGAGTAACCGAAGGCCACGCAGATGTCGCCGTTGGCCAGGTCCGAGACGTACTTGGAGGAATGGAAGTAGGTGATGTAAGGCCGGATGCTCAAGAGTTTGGCTTCGGCTTTTTTAAAGTCCTCAGGGTTTTCGCTGCGTGGGTCCATGCCCATGTAGTTGAGGACTGCCGGGAATACTTCATCAGCCGAGTCCATCATCGACACACCACACTGGCTGAGTTTCTTCAGGTTCTCGGGTTCGAAAAACACGGCCCAGGAATCGATGTGATCAATGCCCAGCACTTGCTTGACCTTGTCGACGTTGTAGCCGATGCCGTTGGTGCCCCACAGATACGGTACGGAATGCGCGTTCTGCGGATCGTTTTTCTCCAGCAGCGTCAGCAGTTTCGGGTCGAGGTTTTTGAAGTTGGGCAGCTGCGAGCGATCCAGTTTGAGGAACGCACCGGCCTTCACCTGCCGCGCGAGAAAGTGGTTGGACGGCACCACCACGTCATACCCGGTGCGGCCGGCGAGCAGTTTGCCTTCCAGGGTTTCGTTGGAATCGAATACGTCGTAGATCACCTTGATCCCGGTTTTTGCCTGGAAGTCGGCGAGGGTGGTCTCGCCGATGTAATCGGTCCAGTTGTAGACGCTGACGCTCGGCTGAGCTTGCGCCCCGGCGCTGAACAATACCGCCAGCGCGACCGGAACCACGGATTTCAATAGACGCATATCGACACCTCTTTGAATTATTCGTCTTTGTGGGATCGGGCTTATGTGGCGAGGGGGCTTGCCCCCGTTCGACTGCGAAGCAGTCGTAAAACCAGTCATCACTTTCTAAATTCAAGATCGTGGTGACCGTTGTTAGGGGTGCTTCGCACCCCAACGGGGGCAAGCCCCCTCGCCACACAAGCCCGCTCCCACAGAGGATTGTGATCTCATGTGGGCGTGTGTTTTTTAGACGCTGAGCAGCAGGAACTCGCGCTCCCAGGAGCTGATCACGCGCTTGAAGTTCTCGTGTTCGGCGCGCTTGACCGCGACATACCCCCGGACGAATTTGCTACCCAGGTAGCGCTTGATGGTTTCGCACTCTTCCATGCGCGTGAGTGCGTCCTCGATGGTGATCGGCAGGCGCAGGTTGCGTCGCTCGTAGGCACGACCCTGCACTGCGGCGCTCGGTTCGATCTGTTCGACCATGCCCAGATAGCCGCACAACAGGCTCGCGGCGATCGCCAGGTAAGGGTTGGCGTCGGCACCCGGCAAACGGTTTTCCACACGCATGGCGTCGGGGCTCGAGGTCGGCACGCGCAGGCCGACCGTGCGGTTTTCTTCGCCCCATTCGACGTTGACCGGTGCCGAGGTGTCGGGCAGGAAGCGGCGGAACGAATTGACGTTGGGCGCGAACATCGGCAGCACTTTGGGAATGTACTTTTGCAGGCCGCCGATGTGGTGCCGGAACAGCTCGCTCATCTGCCCGTCGGCATTGGCGAAGATCGGCTGGCCGCTGGCGATGTCGACCACACTTTGATGGATGTGCATGGCGCTGCCAGGTTCGTCACCAATGGGTTTGGCCATGAAAGTCGCAGTCACGTTGTGCTTGAGTGCCGCCTCGCGCAGGGTGCGTTTGAACACGGTGATCTGGTCCGCCAGGTCCAGCGCATCGCCATGACGGAAGTTGATTTCCATCTGTGCCGGGCCGTCTTCGTGGATCAGCGTGTCGAGGTCCAGGCCCTGCAGTTCGCACCAGTCGTAGACGTCTTCAAACAGTGGATCGAACTCGTTGGCGGCGTCGATGGAAAACGACTGTCGACCGCTTTCCGCACGGCCAGAACGCCCCAGCGGCGCCTTGAGTGGCAAGTCCGGGTCTTCGCAGCGCTGGGTCAGGTAGAACTCCATTTCCGGCGCGACAATCGGCTGCCAGCCTTTGTCGGTGTAAAGCTGCAGCACTTTCTTCAGCACGTTGCGCGGCGACAGTTCGATGGGGTTGCCGAACTTGTCGAAGGTGTCGTGGATCACGATGGCGGTGGGTTCGATGGCCCACGGCACCACGTAAACCGCGTCGGCGACAGGTTTGCAGACCATGTCGATGTCGGCCGGGTCGAGCAGGTCGTAGTAGATGTCGTCGTCGACAAAGTCCCCGGTTACCGTTTGCAACAGCACACTTTCCGGCAGGCGCATGCCTCGCTCATGCAGGAACTTGTTGGTGGGTGCAATCTTGCCGCGAGCAATGCCGGTCAAGTCGCTGACCACACACTCGACCTCGGTAATCTTGTGATCTTTCAGCCACGTGAACAGCTGATCGAAAGGGACATTCATAAAGACCTCATTGTTGGTTTGAATTACGCCGGGGAAGGCGCCTTCATCCACCGGACACTTCCCCTGTGGCGCGTTGACGACTATCTTGGGTGAGCCGTGGCGTTCCATCTATCCACTTTAAGCAGCACCAAAACGCACCAAACGAGTGCGTAAGGTCACCCCATGACAGCGTGCAATCCGTTACAGGTTCAAGCCTTCAACACCGCCGACGTGGCCGAGCAGATCCGCGCCACACCGGGTTGGGTGCAGCACTATCAGCAGATGTCGCCGGGGCATTTCGCCGGGCGGGTGCGCTATCTGGACTTGCAAGGCGTGGAGATTTACGAAGAGCAGATGAACACCCGGGTCGAGCAGAATTTCAGCGCCCCCGAAGGCTCACTGGCGTTCTGTTTCGATCGCAACGACAACTCGCTGTACATGTTGAACGGCGAGAGCCGCAACATCTGGATCACCCCGGAGAACTACCAGGAAATCGCCGTGGTGTTCGGGCCGCAATTCGTTCAACGGCATGGACTGGACGTGGCGCGGCTCGAAGGCTTGTTCATGTCGCCGCTCAATTGCGGGCAGAACGCGCTGTTCAGCCGCTGGTTGAGCGGCACCTTGACGCGACTGGAGCAGACGCTGGATCCGCCGAGCAAAGAGGCATTGACCCAGCAGTTGCTGGAGGACTGTTTGTTCATCCTCGATAACGCCTGTGTGTGCCTGGATCGCGCAGGCTTGCAGCGTCGGGCCGAAGAGCGAACGATCATGAAGCGCGTCGCCGAATGGGCCGCCGATACCCCGGAAGAAACCCTCAACTTGCTGGAACTGTCCCAGGTGGCTGGGGTTTCGTTGCGTCAGTTGCAGCACGCGTTCAAGGCGTACACCGGGATGACGCCCTCGCATTGGTTGCGCTTGCGCCGGCTCAACAGTGCGCGCCGTGAGTTGCTCAGCCGAACGGCCAGCGACACGACAGTCGCGCAAGTGGCGATGCACTGGTCGTTCTGGCATTTGGGGCGGTTTTCCAGCAGTTATCGAGCGCTGTTCCAGGAACTTCCCAGTCAGACGCTCGCCCGCCAACACAGTGGACCTTGTCGGAGGTCATCATGAGTCGGTTATCGTCTTTCAGTCTGTGTGTCGTAGTGTCGATGGCCTGTACGCAGGTTCAGGCCGAAACGGTCGTGCCGTTGAAAGGGCAGAGTTCGCAACAAATCCAGCTGGACATCAATGATTGCCGCAATGTCGCGGCGAGTCAGAGCGCCTCAACGCCGCCACCCTCGGGCGGGCGACTGCGCGGTGCTGCGGTGGGTGCCGCTGCCGGGGCGGTGGGCGCTGAGGTGCGTGGGCGTCAACATGACGAGTTTTACGAGCGGGTCGACGACGATGTGAAACAGGAATATCGCCAGAACCGCGCCGGGCAAACCGCAGCGGCGGGCGCGGTAGTCGGTGGCGCGCGCCAGCGTCAGGAGCGCCGGGCGCAGCAAAAAACCAGCGCGGCGACCAGTTCAACCGCCTATACCAGCTGCCTGCAAGGGCGCGGTTATCAGGTAACGCCCTGAGCACCAGGCGTTCGCTGCCGCTGTTCGATCAGGTGAACCATCAGGTCGGCATAGAGCGTGAGGGCGATAAACAGCGCCATGCGCACGGCGAAGGCGGTATAGACGTCCTTGCCGGCAAGACTGTCCTGCACCGACTGGCCCAGCAGGATGATCAACGTGACCAGGCTGTTGAGCCAGAACCCCGGGGTTTGTCGAGTCGGACTCAGGGCATAGAGCTTGCGCGCCAACAGCAAGCCGAACAGCAGCATCCACAGAAAGAACATCCACAAGTGCACGAACAGGCTTAGCGCGCACCAGAACACAATGGCCAACAGCCCGCCCATCAAGGTCGAGCCGAGCAGTTCGCGACTGGCGTTGCGCGTCGTTACCGTTGAACTCTGCTGGCCCAGACTGACCGCTTTCAAAATGATCGGCAGATAACTGGCCGGGTCGATCAGCGCCAACAGGAACGCCGGCATCACGATCAGGGTGGCACGCAGCGCAATCCTCGCCACTTCCTGCGCCGGCAGAGTGCTGGCGGCGGGTGGGGAGGGCGCATTGGCCGGGTCGGGAAACAGCCAGTGACTGATCGCGACGACGATGACGGCGAGGAGCAAGGCCTTGACCAGGGCACCGATGACCATCATCGCCAGATCGAACTCGGCAACGCCGGCCGAGGAAATCATCGTCAGGCCAATGATCAGAAAGGTCACGACCAGGGCGTTGCCACCGCGCAGCCCGAAACCAAAGGCCAGGAACAGACTGACACCGATCAGCAGCACACCGCTGAGGGGGTAATAACGCAGGACCGGGATCAGTAACAGCCCGATGCCGGTGGTCAGCATCGCAACCACTGCCAGCATCACGCCGGCCTTGAATGGCAGGGGTTTGTTAAGCGTGGCCAACAGCAACACGCAAAGCACCGGCGCAATAAACGGAATCGGCAGTGCCAGGCCGAAGCTGATGGCCAGGCACAGCGCCGTGCCTACGGCCAGACGCGGCGCCCGTTGGAATCTGGGCGGGCGATCAGTAGGCATAAGACAACCAACTCATCAGCCAGAAAAACAGGCGTCCCAAGGGATTCAGCGGATTATTCTGCGCAGGAAAGGCCATGACTTCGGCCTGGCCGCCGGCACGAATGGCGCGACTGTCACGTAGCACCTGCATCGCCTCGTCAGAAAATTCGATGATCACCGGGAAGCGTTGGGCCGGACGCAACCAGTCGCGACTGTTTTGCACACTGGGCAAGGTGCCCGGCGCCGGCGTCTGCCCCACGCTGACGCCGTAGCCGACGCTGCGCACCCGCCCCTCGAAGACCTCGCCCGGCAGCGCGTCCAGCACGATCGCCACCGGAGTTCCAGGCTTGACCCGCCCCAGGTTGTTCTCGGTCATGTCCGCACTGATCCACACATCGTGGATGGCAATCAAGGTCATGACCGGCGTGCCGACCGCGGCGAATTGGCCGACGTCGGTGCGCAGGTCAGTTATCAAACCCGCCGAGCGAGCGCGGACTTGGGTGTTGGCCATGTCGAGTTCGGCTTTTGACAATGCCGTGGCGGCGCTGCGTAACAGCGCGTTGTCTTCCTCGCTGCCGCCTTCCTGTTCCCGTGCTCGCTGGACTTCGGCACGGGCCGCGGCGACCTGGCTGACGGCCTGTTCACGGCTGGCCCGAGAGGCTTCCAGCAGGCGCACGGAAATGGTTCCGCGGTCTTGGCGGTACAGGCTTTCAAGGCGTTCGTTATCCTGCCGGGCCTTGAGTTCATTGGCCTGGGCCGCCCGCAACGAGGCTTGCGCGGAGGCGATGCCGGCAGTGCTGGCACCGATCTGCCGGCGGGTAGACTCAAGATCCGCGCGTGCACGGTCGGCGGCTATTTGATAGGGCTGCTGATCGACCTCGAACAGCACATCGCCTGCCTTGACGTCCTGGTTGTTGCGCACATTCACGCGGATAACCTGACCGGCCACTTCAGCCGCCACCGGAATCACAAAGGCACCGACCCGAGCCTGTTGCGTATATGGCGTGAAACGGTCAGCCAACAGATACCAGGCCAGGCTCAGGACGATCAGCAGCAGCACCCATTTGATGCCTTTTTTTGCCGGATCGGCAGCCGGTTCGGGCGCCTTGGAAGAGGGCGCTTCAGTGGCGGGCGGTGAGGGTTCACTCATCGGCTTTGACCTTGTCTGACGTGGAAGAGGGGGCTGGCGAAGGGGCCGGTTCATTCAGCAGGTTGCCCCAGTCGGTGCGGTGTTCCATTTGTTGGCGAGTGCCTGGGTCGACGGTTGGCAGGGCGCTGTACCAGCCACCGCCAAGGGCTTTGTACAGGGCAATCAGGTTGCTCACGGCATTGCTGCGGCTGATCAGGTAATTGTCCTGTTGTTCGAGCAATGCGCGCTGGGCATCGAGCACGCGCTGGAAGTCCGAGTAACCCTCGCGGTATTGGCTGTTGGCCAGGCTCAGCGAGCGCTTGGCGGCGGCCTGCGCTTCAAGCAGGATGCGCTCGCGTTCCAGCGATTTGCTCAAGCCGCTGGCGGCATCATCGGCTTCGCGCGCGGCCTGGCGGACTTTGTCGCGATAAACCTCGATCAGTTGCTGCAACCGCGCATCCTGTACCCGCACGTTGTTGCTGATCTGGCCGTGATCAAACAGGTTCCAGCGCAAACTGGGGCCACCGATCAGGTCCAGGCTGTTGGAGGTGCCCTTCAGTGTGTCGGTCGACCAGACAATGCTGCCGAGCAAGGTCAGCGATGGATAGAAGTCGGTTTCTGCCACACCGATCAGTGCCGATTGGGCGGCGACGTTGAGTTCGGCGGCGCGTACGTCCGGTCGACGCAACAGCAGGCTGGCGGGTACGTCTTGCAGCACGGCACGGTCTACCAGCGGAATCAGCCCCTGGTTTTCCAGCAGTTGGGGCAGGGCGCTGGGCGGTTGTCCGATCAGCACGGCCAATGCGTTGCGTGTGCGCAGCACTTGCCCTTCAAGCTCGGGAATGCTGCTCAAGGTGCCGAGGTACTGGGTCTTGGCTTGTTGCAAATCGAGCTCGGCGCTCTGGCCGCTGTTGAACAGTTTCTCGGTGATTTCAAAGTTGCGCTTTTGCTGTTCGGCGTTTTCCCGGGCGACGCGTAAACGCGCTTCGGTGGTGCGCAACGAGAAGTAAGTGTCGGCCACTTGAGCACGCAGCAGTACCAGTACGTCTTCATAATTGGCTTGAGCCGCGAAGTAACTGGCATCGGATGATTCGATGGCTCGACTGAATCGTCCCCAGAAGTCCAGCTCCCAACCGACATCAAAGCCCACGCTGTGTTGCCAGAAATGGCTGTCTTGCGGGTTGCTGCCGCCGGATTGCCGGCGGTTGAAGTACAGGCTCTCGGCACTGGCCTGTTGCAGTTGCGGATAGCGTCCGCTTTGGGCAATCCCCAACCGGGCACGGGCTTCCATGACGCGAAGGCCGGCAATTTTCAGGTTGGAATTGTGCGCATCCGCTTCGGCAATCAGCCCGTCGAGGACCGGGTCGGCGAACACTTGCCACCACTGGCGCACATCGGGATAGGCGCGTCTTTGGCTGGCCTGTTCAAGCGCAGGGCTGCTCCAGAGTTTTGTCCAGGCCTCGCCCGGGGCCTGGAAATCCGGTCCTAGACGCACGCAGCCGCCAAGAGCGAGGGCTCCCAGTAGAAGCAGCGTACCTGGGCGCGTCAGCATCGCAGCACTGTAAGTTGGTCACGGGAAAACCTCATCCGAGCGTCCCCAATGTTGAATGCCCTGGCTGTTGGGCGGACTTGAACCGGTTTTGATTAGGTTAGTACAGCCAAGGCAAACACAAAGTCATGTTTGACAAACAGGGCATCGAGCAACTGCTACGCTTTTGAAAGTTATTCATTCGGGTGAAAAAGAAGGGTACGAAGACCATGATCAGTCCCCAGGACGAGATTGCCCCCAGCTCCACCGGTTGGCGCTTCAAAGCAGGTATCGGGATTCTCAGTTTGACAGTGCTCGCCTGGCTGTTGGTGCCGCTCGCCGCCGCTGCGGATGTGCCCGGCCCAAAAATCGCGGCACTGACAGGCATCCTGTTTATCAGCAACAAGATTCTGCTGATCCTCGCCATCGCCGTCATGGGCAAGTCTGGTTTTCAGCAACTCAAGCGCAGCGTGTTTGGCTATGTTTCCACGCTCGCACCGACTGAACTGGAAGTAGGCCCGGCTCGCCATCGAATTGGCCTGGTGATGTTTTGCCTGCCACTGATTTCATCCTTTCTCGAGCCTTACGTGGACACACTGTGGCCGGGGCTGAGACCGAACCTCTGGCAGGTCCAGGCGCTGGGCGATGCCATGTTGGTCGGCAGCTTTTTCGTACTGGGGGGAAATTTCTGGGACAAGGTGCGTGCTTTGTTTATCCGCACGGCGCGTGTTGTCAACGTGAGTACGGTGTGAGTGCTTCTAACGAGAGATGATCCCGTGATCGATCGCGTATTTTACGAGGGCGGCGGGTTTGTCGATGTTGAGTTTGCGGCGGATGCTCAGGCGATGGGTTTCCACTGTGCGGACGCTGATGTCCAGCTCGCGAGCCATTTCCTTGTTGTTCAACCCCTGAGCCATTTTGTACAGCACCTGGCTCTCGCGTGGTGTCAGTTCGTTGTCGGTACTTTTATCGGCGATGAGCCGTTGGGCGATTTCGGCACTGTAGAACGTCCCACCACTGACAATGGCTTCGATGGCCGCAATGATTTCCCGTGAAGGCGCGTTCTTCAGTACATAGCCGCTAGCCCCCGAGCGAACCGATTCACTGACGTATTCGTAGTTGTCGTACATGCTCAGCACCAGCACCTTGAGCGACGGGTACTGGCTGCGCAACAGCCGGGTCAGCTCGAGCCCGTTGATATCCTTCAGGCTGATGTCGACCAGCAACAGATCCGGCTGACAGCGCCCGACCATCTCAATGGCATCGGCGCCATTCTCGGCTTCGCCCACCACTTCCAGCGGCGCCATGACCGCCAGCAGCGATTTGATGCCATCGCGGACCAGGGAGTGATCGTCGACCAGGGCGACGCGGATCGGGTAGGGCAGGTTCATCGCAGGCATTCACTCTAATTGTTATGGGGTGAGTCAGCGTTCTGTACCGGGTGGCTTCATCGGCAGCAGCACGTCCAGCTCACTTCTTCCCGGCATCGAGGTCAGGTCGAATCGACCGCCAAAATGCTCGACTCGCTCGCGGATATTACGCAGACCAATGCCGGCCTGGCGACGTTCGACCTGGGCGACATTGAAACCTATGCCGTCATCGATCACCGTCAACCGTACGGACTTTTCGCAACCGTGCAGGGTAATGATGACGTGTTTTGCCTGGGCGTGGCGTTCGATGTTGGTCAGGCCTTCTTGCACAATGCGAAACAGCGAGGCGGCGGCGCCATCGGCCAGGTGACAGTCGAATTCGTTATCGTTGAAGGTTACAACAAGACCGCTGCGTTGCTCGAACTCGGCGGCGAGTTGACCGATCGCAGCCGGCAGGCCGAGGGTGTCGAGCAATGATGAGCGCAGGTCGTGGGAGAGGCTGCGAACCTCGCCGATCGCTTCCCCCAGGCGCTCGGTGGCGTCTCTTAAAATGCTCAAGCCTTTGTCTTGGCCATTCTCCAGTACATGGCTGGCCAGTTCGAACTGAAACTTGATAGAGACCAGCAACTGGCTGATACCGTCGTGCAGCTCTCGGGAAACCCGCGAACGCTCTTCCTCCTGCAGGCTGACGATACGTTGGGTCAGGCGTTGCAGTTTTTTGTCGGCCAGGCGATGTTCGCTGACGTTCAGCGTCATGCCGCTGGCGAACACAAATAGCACCGCTACAAGCGCCACTGCGGCAATCGCCAGCATGGTTGTGCGGATGCCCTGAGCCACCTCGGCACGCGCTTGTTGGGTGGCGCGTTCAACGTCTTCAAGGTAGATGCCGGTGCCGAGCATCCAGCCCCAACGATCGAGCATCACTACGTAGGCGAGCTTGTCGGTCACTTGGCCGGAAGAGGGTTTGTTCCAGGCGTAACGTTGAAAGCCTTCGCCGGATGCCGCGCTTTTGAGCAACGCCTGGATTACCGGCAGGCCGTGAGGGTCTTTCATGTCCCACAGGTATTGGCCCACCAGCTCTGACTGGCGTGCGTGCATCAGGCTGCGGCCTTCGCGGTCGTAGACGAAGAAGTAGCCATTGATGCCAAAACTGAGCTTGCGCAGTTCTTCCAGCACTTGTTGCTGTGCGTGTTCGTCACCACGGCCGTTGTCGTACAGCGGCGCGATCAGGCTTTGTGCCATTTCAACGTAGTTTTTCAGCTCTGCGCGCTTGCTGGCCAGAATGCTGTCTTCGATCAGTTGCGCCTGTTGATCACCCAATTGGCGGTTCAGGGAAATCACCAGCGCGCAGATGACCGCGATCGCCAACACCAGCGGCAGAATGCCGAGCGCGACGATTTTGTGTTTGAGCTGCATCTCTACTCCTGGCCAGACCGAGGGAGGGCGAAGGCCCGGCATCATATGCCAAAGATACGCGCCTCCAGTAGCGGTGCTGGACAGAATGACAAACCGTCTACGTAGAACTACGTAGACGCCACGTACGTAGTAACGCGGATTTATTTGTCGACAGCATGGGTGGATATTGGGCCCGCTCCGCAAAGCGGACACAATTATAATAATTACCGCCGCAGTCACTGACTGTCGGCAGGAGACACGCTATGCCCCGTCTGGCTAAACACCTCGCCTGGTTTGCCGTGGCTGTCTTGGGAGCGTTTGCGCTAAGTGTCGTGGCCCTGCGCCGCGGCGAAGCCATCAACGCCCTCTGGATCGTAGTCGCAGCCGTCGCTATCTATCTTGTCGCATACCGCTACTACAGCCTGTTCATCGCCACCAAGGTGATGCAACTCGACCCCAATCGAGCCACTCCCGCCGTACTCAACAACGATGGTCTGGACTATGTGCCGACCAATAAACACGTACTCTTCGGTCACCACTTCGCGGCCATTGCCGGCGCGGGGCCGCTGGTCGGTCCGGTGTTGGCGGCGCAGATGGGCTACCTGCCCGGTACGCTGTGGCTGATTGCCGGCGTGGTGCTGGCCGGTGCGGTTCAGGACTTTATGGTCCTGTTCATGTCCACCCGCCGCAACGGTCGCTCCCTGGGCGACATGGTTCGTGAAGAAATGGGCCGCATCCCCGGGACCATCGCGCTGTTTGGCTGCTTCCTGATCATGATCATCATCCTCGCGGTGCTGGCGCTGATCGTGGTCAAGGCCCTGGCCGAAAGCCCGTGGGGCATCTTTACCGTGATGGCGACCATCCCGATCGCGATGTTCATGGGCGTCTACATGCGCTACATCCGTCCTGGCCGTATCGGTGAAATCTCGGTGATCGGCGTGGCGTTGCTGCTGGGTTCGATCTGGCTGGGCGGGCAGATTGCTGCTGACCCGGTCTGGGCCAAAGCCTTTACCTTCACTGGACTGCAGATTACCTGGATGCTGATCGGCTACGGTTTTGTCGCGGCCGTATTGCCGGTATGGCTGATCCTGGCGCCCCGTGATTACCTGTCCACCTTCCTGAAGATCGGCACCATCGTTGCGCTGGCGATCGGCATTCTGATCACCATGCCCGAGCTGAAAATGCCGGCATTGACCCAGTTCATCGACGGCACCGGGCCGGTGTGGAAGGGTGGGCTGTTCCCGTTCCTGTTCATCACCATTGCCTGTGGCGCAGTGTCCGGTTTCCACGCACTGATCGCTTCCGGCACCACGCCGAAGTTGCTCGCCAGTGAAGGCCATGCCCGTTACATCGGTTACGGCGGCATGTTGATGGAATCCTTCGTGGCGATCATGGCGATGGTGGCCGCTTCGGTGATCGAGCCGGGCGTGTACTTCGCCATGAACAGCCCGGCAGCTCTGGTCGGCGCGGATGCTGTTTCGGTTGCGCAGACAGTCAGCAGCTGGGGTTTCGCGATTACCCCGGAAGCCCTGCAAGCGGTGGCCAAGGACATCGGTGAAACCACCATCCTGGCCCGTGCCGGCGGTGCGCCAACCCTGGCGGTCGGTATCGCGCAGATCCTGCACCACGTGCTGCCGGGTGAAAACACCATGGCGTTCTGGTACCACTTCGCGATCCTGTTTGAAGCGCTGTTCATCCTCACTGCGGTCGATGCCGGTACCCGTGCCGGACGTTTCATGCTGCAGGACTTGCTTGGTTCCTTTGTGCCGGCGCTGAAACGCACCGAATCCTGGACCGCCAACCTGATCGCCACGGCCGGTTGCGTGGCGATGTGGGGTTACCTGCTGTACCAAGGCGTGATCGACCCATTGGGCGGGATCAACACCTTGTGGCCGCTGTTCGGTATCTCCAACCAGATGCTGGCCGGTATCGCGCTGATGCTGGCAACCGTTGTGCTGATCAAAATGAAACGCCAACGCTATGTGTGGGTGACCATGCTGCCAGCGGTATGGCTGCTGATCTGCACCACCACTGCAGGCTTCATCAAGCTGTTCGACGCCAACCCGGCGATCGGTTTCCTCGCGCTGGCGAAGAAATACAGCGATGCCCTGGCCAACGGTCAGGTGTTGGCTCCGGCCAAGAGCATCGAGCAGATGCAGCACGTGATCTACAACGCCTACACCAACGCGACGCTGACAGTGTTGTTCCTGCTCGTGGTGTTCAGCATCCTGTTCTTTGCGCTTAAAGTCGGCATTGCCGCCTGGGGCACCAAAGAACGTACGGATAAAGAAGCGCCATTCCATGCGCTGCCAGATGCTTGATCGAGGAGGGCAGCATGTTCAATGACCTGAGTCGCCTGGGCAAATACCTCGGTCAGGCCGCGCGCCTGATGGTCGGCATGCCCGACTACGACAACTACGTCGAGCATATGCAAACCGAACACCCGGACAAGCCGGTGATGAGCTATGAGATGTTCTTCCGCGAACGTCAGGAGGCTCGTTACGGCGGTAAGGCAGGGCCGAAGTGCTGTTGACCCGCTGATGTAATGTTGAAGTGGTTTTCGTGGGAGCGAGCCTGCTCGCGATAGCGGTCTGACAGTCAACTGCAACGTTGAATGTTATGCCGTCATCGCGAGCAGGCTCGCTTCCACATGGATTGTGCTTTAACTGACTGGCATCAGTTCGTCGATCACCCCCATGAAGGCCTCGACCAGCAGGCTGCGCCCTTGGGCTCGCGTCAGTATCAGCAGTTGCGCGCGAGCTTCGGAGTCAGCCAGCGGGCGGTAGGTCACCCCCTTTTTTACCAACGTCTGGGTGCACTGGGGAACCAGCGCAACGCCTTGCCCGGCGGCCACCAGCGCGATGATCGAGGTAATTTGCCGTCCGGATGGACCTGGGCGCAGGGGCAACCCGTTGCGTCGGTACAGTTGTTGAATGGATTCGTTGAGCCCCGAGCCGTAATCGACCGGAAATAAAATCAAGGGGTACGCGCTGAGCTGGGCGAGGTTGACCTCGGCCTGGCCGGCCAACGGGTTGTCACTGGAAAGGGCTGCCACTAGGGGTTCTTCACCCAGGGATAGTACCCGGACCTCGGCTTGCCCGTTTTGAGGCAGCAACCGGCTCATACCAATATCGATACGACCATCGGCGACCTGTGACCATAGACTGCTGGACGCACCTTCCACCAGAGTCAGTTGAACCTCTGGAAAGCGTTGGGCAAAAGCTTGAATGGCCTGGCTGAATAGGTCTGACAGGGCAATCGAGCTGGCGTAGCCCAACACGAGTTGCCCGGTCGAGCCAGCGGCCAGCTTGCCGGCGATGATTTCGGTCAGGTCGGCTTGCTCCAGCATGGCGCGCGCATAAGGCAGAAAATGCCGGCCTTGGGCCGTGAGCGACACCGTGCGGCTGGTGCGGTCAAACAGACGAAAACCCAGCTCGGCTTCCAGAGCGGAAATCTGCCGGGTCAACGGCGGCTGGGCGAGGTGCAGACGCAGTGCCGCGCGACCAAAGTGCAGCTCTTCGGCGACCGTCAAAAAGTAACGTAACTTGCGTAGATCCAGCATCCTGTTCCTTGGGTATTGATCGGTCCGAATTCGGTATTGGTCTTCGGCAGCCCGCGTATTCTATAAAGGCCTCCTGTCATAAAACGAGAGGCCTCATGAATTCGCGTCTGCAGAGTGCTCGCATCGCCTTGTTTCTGTGTGGTTGCGCGGCCTTCCTCAACCTGTATTCAACCCAGAGTATCCTTCAGGAATTTGCCCTGAGTTTTCAGGTGAGCGCCCGGCAGGCGGGATGGAGCATCACGGTGACCACCCTGGCGGTCGCCATCACCGCCCCCTTTGTCAGCCGTCTTACCCGTCGCTTTGAACAACGCTCGGTGATTGTCGGCGCGGCAACGCTATTGGCGGTGCCGGCACTGCTGACAGCCCATGCCGACAGCTTTAGCGAGCTGTTGGTCTGGCGCTTTGTCGAAGGCATGTTGATTCCGGTGGTGTTCGCCACCAGCGTAGCCTACATCGGCGACCGCTGGAGTGGTGGCACTGTCACGGTGGTCACCAGCCTCTACGTGGCCGGTACCGTACTGGGTGGGTTTGCCGGGCGCTTCGTGACCGGGCTCATGACCGAATATGTGGGCTGGCGTGAGGCCTTTGAACTGCTGGCAGCAATGAGCGTGTTCGTCGGCGTGACCATCCACTTTCTGCTGCCGGCCAATCCGGTGTTGGCTACCAAGAATTCGCCATTGCGTCTGCAAGCCCTTCGCGATCTGTGCCGCAAACCCTTGCTGGCGGCGTATGGCGTGGGCTTTTGTGTGTTGTTTTCGCAAGTCGCGACCTTCACTTACGCCGGACTGTACCTCAGCCAGACGCCTTTCAATCTCGGCGCTGCGGCCCTCGGGACGATCTATGCGGTGTTCCTGCTGGCACTGGTGGTGATCCCCATCGTCGGACGCTTGAGCAAATCGCGACCGCAATCCGAGTTGCTGGTGGCCGCGGTGTTACTGGGCGTCTGTGGCTCGCTCCTGACGCTGCTGCCCTCGCTGTGGCTGATCGTGCTGGGCCTGGCCCTGAGCTCAACCGGCGTGTTTCTGGCCCAGGCCTGCGCCAATGCCTTTATTACAGCCACGGCCCGACATAACAAAGCCGGGGCGGTGGGGCTGTACCTGACGGGTTATTACCTGGGAGGCAGTTTCGGCGCCGTCGGCCCCGCGATGATCTGGAATCGCTGGGGTTGGCAGGGGTGTGTGGCGCTGATCATCGGCGTCCAGTTGTTGTCGCTGCTGATCGCCTTGACCGGCTGGAAACCCCTTGAACCCGATACGCCGGTCGCGCACGACCGTAACGGTTCCGAACGAACCGGTGAACCTGCCTGAATCATCATCCAATAAAGGAATATAAGAGGTGACCATGAGTAACGTACTGACCCGCCAGAGCCAGTTGTTGAAGATCGTCGAACCAGTGTTGAACGACATGCCTGCCAGTGTCTTGAAGCATGCGCTGTTCGAAGCGTTCTGGAATGAAGAGGGTGCGCTTGTGGACATCGAAAATGCCTTTGAGACACTGACTTCGCGCCGCCATCCGCCAGCAGCCTTGCGTAAGTTTTTCGCCAGTTGGTCCAAGACCAACAACTCGGCCGCCAGTGTCTCTGGCCTGGCCAACCGCATCACCTTGCTGGCCCGTTCCGAGCAGGGTTCCGAGGCTGCCGAGAAGCTCTATCGGGCCTGCGGCAGTCTGCAACGGATTACCGACGAGGATCTGGGCGCACTGGGCAATACCTTGCACTCGGACCTGTTCTACAACATGGCCACGCCTTTGTGCGGTGATGATCAGTGGCTGCTGAAGGAAAACTGCCTACCTTCGGCCCAGGCCTTCAAAGACTGGACTGACGCTCGCCGTCTGCGCGATCGCGATTTACTACAGGGACTGCTGACCACGTTGATCCATGAGGTGTACACCCATGGCGAGGTGGAGTTCATCCATCCGCTGTACAAACAGTGGTTTGTCCGCGACATGGGCGTACCCGCGGAAAAGGCTCGCGCGACAGTCGCCTGGGTCACCGTGCATACCGGTGGCACCGAGAGCAATCATTTCGCCCATGCCGTGGCGGCTGTCGACCAATTTGTCGATGCGATGCAGATCGCGGTCGATCAGGAAACTACCCGGGAAATTTTCGCCGAATACCTGCACCGCAAATCCAGCGTGATGAAGGATTGCGCGCAACTGTTGCAGTAATGGTGGAACGATGAACGATATGAAAGACGGAGTCTCTTCCTCGGCTGATGCTTGCGTACGGCGCCGCTCTCTGCTGGCTGGCTGCGGCGCACACGCCGTGCATGACGGCCTGACCGACGTCATCTATGTGCTGTTGCCGATATGGCAGGCGCAGTTTGCCTTGAGCTACGCCCAAATTGGCCTGATGCGTGGCGCTTACTCCGGGATGATGGCCGGTTTCCAGCTGTTGGCAAGCCGGGCCGCTAGGCGATGGGGGCGAGAGCGTTTGCTGGTGGGGGGGACCGCGCTCGCGGGGTTGGCTTACTTGCTGGCAGGTCAGGCTGGCGGCCTGACGGTGTTGTTGTTGGCGCTGGTGTTGGGCGGATTGGGCGCTAGCACCCAACACCCACTGGCATCTTCGTTGATCACCGATACGCACGAGGAGGGCGGGGGGGGTGTCAAACAAGCATTGTCGCAGTACAACTTTTCCGGAGACATCGGCAAAACGTTGATACCGGGGTTGGTCGGCCTGTTACTGACGGTCATCAGCTGGCGCGCGAGTGTCACGCTGATAGGCCTGCTCGGTCTGGCCGCCGCCGGTCTGCTGTGGTGGCTGATTCCGGCGCGCGCGGTGACTTCATCCGGGCAGGGCAAGGCCTCCAGGGCAATCATGGGAAACGGCTCCGCCAGCGGGCTGCGGGCGCTCATCGTGACCGGCACACTGGACAGTGCGGTACGGATGGGGTTTCTCACCTTCTTGCCGTTCCTGCTGAAAGAGAAGGGGGCCGGGACGGCAGGCATAGGTCTGGCGCTGACAATGTTGTTTGTGGGTGGGGCATTCGGCAAGTTGCTGTGCGGCTATCTGGGCGCGCGCATTGGCATGATGAAAACCGTATGGCTAACCGAGTTCACCACCGCGGTGTTGATCATCCTGTCGGTGTACCTGCCGCTGTTCGGCCTGATGGCGGTGTTGCCGCTGCTGGGGCTGGCATTGAACGGAACATCGTCGGTGCTGTATGGCGCCGTGCCGGACCTGGCTGGCCCAGGCAAACGAGAGCACGCCTTCGCTGTGTTCTACACCGGCACCATCGGTGGCGGGGCGCTGGCACCGGTATTGTTTGGCAGCCTGGGCGACATCACAGGTATTCCTGCTGCTGTGATCATGTTGGCCGCCACACTGTTGTTGACACTGCCCTTGTCCTGGTATGTGCAACGAGGCCTGGACGCTGATGCCCACCTTTATCAGAACGCGGGTTGATCGACCGTTTGCAGGTTCGATCAAGAAGCCCCGAGTCGCCGTTCTTTAATCGTTTTCGCAGGTAAAAAAATGAATAACAGCGAGACCTCTGCAATCCGGTTTTCGTTATCCCGTCGCGCTCTTGATCTCAGCGCGCCAGGAACATCGAGCATGCGCAGTAAAGCGAATGCCTTGAAAGAAAGCGGTATCAAAGTGATTAACTTTGCAGCCGGCGAGTTATCGTTCGACGCCTGCCAGGAGATGAAGGCGGGTGCCGTCGCAGCAATAGAAGGGGCGCGAAATCGTTATACGCCGCCCATCGGGCTGCCTCGGTTGCGTGAAAAGCTCGCAGAGCATGTCAGTCAACGTTGCGGGGTCGAGTTTGCCGCCAATGAAGTGGCGGTGACCGCCGGGGCCAAGCAAGCGCTCTTCAACGCGTCAATGGTGCTGCTCAATCCTGGTGATGAGGTGATTATTCCTGTGCCTTACTGGGAAACTTTTCCGACGCAAGTTCTTCTTGCCGGCGCCATTCCCGTGTTTGTCGATACCCTGCCCGATGACTACCGATTGACCTGCAAGGCGGTCGAAAGAGCGCTCACCAGCCGCACTAAAATGATCGTGATCAACACGCCAAACAATCCGACCGGAACGGTCTATCAAAGAGAGCAGTTATTGGGGATCGCCCAACTCGCGTTTGATCATCAGCTTTGGGTGGTTTTCGACGAGTGCTATCGCAAGCTGGTACGTCATCCCCATGTGCATCACAACATTCTGTCGCTATTTCCATTGCTGAAAAGACAGACGATTCTGGTTGATTCGTTCTCCAAGAGCCAGGCCGTAACAGGCTGGAGAGTAGGTTATGCCTGCGCACCGACAGAGGTGATCGGCGCCATGCATAACCTGCAGGGGCACACGACTTCAAACCCCAGCAGTCTCGCCCAGTATGCGGCGCTGAACACATTGATCGCCGATTCTGCGCACTTTGGTGACGAGGTGAACAGGTTTCTCGACGAACAACTGCTGGTGGCATGTACCTGCCTCGGTCATGTGGACGGCATCCGGTGCGCGCCACCGGAAGGGGCGTTTTATCTGTTTATCGATGTCTCCCGAAAGTTGGGTTGCCGTTACCTCGGAACGACAATTCGCGACGTCGATCATCTCGCCGATTTGCTATTGACCGAGGCACACATCGCGGTGGTTCCCGGCTCTGGCTGCGGCGATCCCCATAGCATTCGAATTTCGTACGCCGTTGAGCGTGAAGAGTTGATCGAAGGTTTGACGCGCTTTGGGCAATTCATGTCGCAAGTCGTCACGGATTGACCCTGACGTACCGATCAAGCGTGTTAATGGTCATCGTTATTCATCTTGTCGTAGAGAAGCCCCATCAATAACAAGGAGAGCAACACCATGGAGAAGTCGAGCCAGAAGTTTATCGACTACGTCAATCAGGCACTGGTCGATGTCGAGGACGGAAATCTTGTTGAGGCGCTGCTGAGTGGTTTTCACAACAACCCTGACAAGTTGAATGCCTATTGCGAGACCTATGAGGACATGACATCCAGCAACTGGACAGTGTCTTCACTGTGTACGTTCTTTTGTGGCTGGAGGAGCCCGGACGGGGCAGCCCATGCGGTATCGAGCATTATCGTGCGGATACTTCAGGAATCCGAATCGTTGAACGACGACGCCAGGTTGAAGATGCTGGAGGCGGCGCGGCATTGCGGGGAGATCATCATCGAAGATGTAGGGCTTGGCGAAATGCATGGGCACCCACACCATTCGAAGTTGTATTACCGCATGGCATCCGCCATTTGTGGCTCTGACGACTGGCGCCTGCAGGACAAGTTTCTGGATCCTGTCACCAAAGAGTTTTCCACCTGGGTCGGGCAAAAAAGACCGCTGGCGCCGGACCTCACCGAAGCGCTGGAAATGATGGCCATGACCGAATTGTTCAACACCGGCGAATACAACTTGATGACTCCGATGTGGAAGCAGTGGCTTCGGGAGGTTCGCGGCTATCCATCGGGTGAAGCTAATCGGGTCGCTGCCTTTCTCAGCGTTCATTGCGGAAGTGTAGAAGCCCGGCATTTCAGGCATGCGGCAGAGGCTTTGAGACTCTATGCCAGCGCTACCCATCAAGAGATCAACTATCGGCGTATCGAAAGTCTGTCCCGGGAGTATGTGGCCAAGGCCTGCGAACACCTTGGAAAGATGGCGTCTGTGTTGAAAAGCGAAGTGCCTGCCTGGGATTAATGTGATTTGACCGCTTATCAGTGATTTGTAGTGACAGTTACCGTCCGGGAGCCGCTCATTCAATTATAAAAATGGAGCGTAAATTCGCATGATCGACACTGACATCCGCCCAACCAGCCTGGCAAATCTGCTCGAGAGTAAGCGTTGCCTTCGCGTACTTGAAGCTCATAGTCCGATTTCAGCCTTGCTGGCACAACGAGCCAGACTCGAACTGGCGTCCGGGCAACATGTTTCATACGACGCCATTTGGTCGAGTTCGTTGACGGACTCGACACAGCGAGGTTTACCTGACATCGAAATTCTCTCTCCCAGTAACCGTCTACACGGTATTCGCGAGATTTTTGATGTCTGCTCGTTGCCGTTGATATTCGACGGTGATACCGGCGGCAAACCGGAGCACTTTGCGATTCACATCAAAATGCTCGAGCGTGCCGGCGTCTCGGCGGTGGTCATCGAAGACAAATGCGGACTGAAGAAGAACTCGTTGTTTGGTAATGCCGTCAGCCAGGAGCAAGACTCTATCGAAGAGTTCTGCGAGAAGATCCGCGTGGGTTGCGCCAGTCGAAGCCATCGGGACCTGATGATCATTGCGCGATGTGAAAGCCTGATTCTGGATCGGGGCATGGAGGACGCCATCGAGCGTTGTTTGGCGTATGTGGAGGCGGGCGCTGATGGAATCATGATTCACAGCCGGAAAAAGGACGGTCTGGAAATCCTCGACTTTGCCCGGCTGTTTCGCTTGTACTGCGCAAAGGTGCCGCTGATTTGCGTGCCGACCAGTTACGCTCACCTGCGATTTGACGAGCTGGAGAAAGCGGGATTCAACGCGGTGATTTATGCCAATCACATGTTGCGCAGTGCGTACCTGGCGATGAGAGAGGTTGCCAATGGAATACTGGCCAATGGTCGAACGCTGGAGATGGAGCCTCGTTGTCTCGGGATCAATGAAATACTCGATCTGGTGCCTGGCACCCGATAGTTCAGGGGCTTCACCGAGGCAACGGCTCGCTTCGGTTGATTACCGGTCTCTCCAGGACACTCGATATTATCGGACGCTCTGATAACCACGCTGCTGCATGCAACGGCTGTAGGCGGAAGAAGCGGCGGCCGTATTCTACTCCGCACTTCGGCGGTCCTCGCGGCGTTCCTGACGTTGCCGTGATCCGCCGACGACCGCTCCTGCCACCGCAGCATCCTTGGCTTTGTTCTGCCGATATGCCCACCTGATTGTGGACTCGTGGCTCGGGGTCAGGCCGTCCTCTCCAGCATTAATTTTTTGCATCACTACTTGGCACTTTCGCTGCCGGTGTCATCTCTTGGTGCATTTTCATGAGAATTAATAGTGCATCGGTATTAATCGACGCGCCGCGCTGGACGCCTTGTATTACAAGCAGAATAAAAACAGTGAGTAGGAATTTCCCGCTTGTAGGGCATAAAACTCAAATCAGTTGCCAAATGCACCATTTTCGTCCGATCCAGAGTTGTGCAAGTTACAAGTGGAAAAACCGTTTCAGTAGTCTTATCGATTTTCGTCTCAAAAATGAAATGATGTGTCGCAATTCAGGCTTGATGGATGGTTTTTCCGGTTTTTATCGATCGTAACAATAGTTGGGCACAGCCCTTGCAAAAGTACTTTCAAACCACCGCTAGTGTGGTTTTTCAACGAAAAAAATAATGGGGGAACGTTATAAATGGGGCGCCAGAAATCAAACCGCAAAGGCCAAGTCTCTGGCGTCGGGACGCGTCAAGAGATTGCCGAATTCACGAGGAATTTGTTTCCAAATGAGACAGGAAGTTAACGACGCACACTGAGGTGCTCAACAGAAACAGTACTCACTAAAACAACGTAAGGCCTGATTTTATTGAAATAGCGAAGTTATAAGAAAATGCCGTCTGTATCGCGGCAAGGAGTAGGGTATGTCCCGAGCTTTTTTTAACGAAATGTATGATGCGAGTGGTGGCTGCCGCCCACATTACCAGGAGTTCGCGCGTTGGTTGGCGGACACACCTCTGGAGTTGCTGGATCAACGTCGTCGCGAAGCCGACCTGTTGTTCCACCGAGCCGGCATCACCTTCACCTTATACGGGGACGAGCAGGGCACCGAGCGGTTGATTCCGTTCGACATCATTCCGCGCAGCATCAAGGCCAGCGAATGGCAAATGGTCGAGCGGGGCTGCATTCAGCGGGTCCAGGCATTGAACATGTTCCTGGACGACATCTACCACGGGCAACGTATTCTCAAGGAGGGCATCATTCCGGCCGAACAGGTGTTGGCCAACGAGGGTTATCAGGTCGCCATGCAGGGCCTGAATCTGCACCGGGGCATCTACGCCCACATCGCCGGGGTCGATCTGGTCCGCGACGGCGATGGCAGCTACTACGTACTGGAAGACAATCTGCGCACTCCCAGCGGCGTCAGCTACATGCTTGAAGACCGCAAGATGATGATGCGTTTGTTCCCCGAGCTCTTCGCCGCCCAGCGTGTGGCGCCCATCGATCACTACCCGAACCTGCTGCTCGACACTCTGAGGAGCTCCAGCCCGCTGGACAATCCCACAACCGTGGTGCTGACCCCGGGCCGCTTCAACAGCGCTTACTTCGAGCATGCGTTCCTGGCCCGTGAAATGGGCGTGGAGCTGGTTGAAGGCGCCGATCTGTTTGTCCGCGACGATCACGTCTATATGCGCACCACCGCAGGCCCCAGACAGGTGGACGTCATTTACCGCCGTCTCGACGATGCGTATCTCGATCCTCTGTCGTTCAACCCGGACTCCATGCTTGGCGTGCCCGGCCTGATTGCCGCTTACCGCTCAGGCAACGTGGTGCTGGCGAACGCCGTCGGCACCGGCGTGGCCGATGACAAGTCGATCTATCCCTACGTCGGCGACATGATCCGCTTCTACCTTGCCGAGGAACCGATCCTCAAAAACGTGCCTACCTGGCAATGCCGCAAACCGGAAGAGTTGTCCCATGTGTTGGCGAATCTGCCTGAGCTGGTGGTCAAGGAAACCCAGGGTTCCGGTGGCTACGGCATGCTGGTCGGCCCGGCGGCCACGGCGGCGGAAATCGAAGACTTCCGCGCGCGCCTCAAGGCCCGGCCTGAAGCCTATATCGCCCAACCAACCCTGTGCCTGTCGACGTGCCCGACCTTTGTCGAAAACGGCATCGCCCCACGCCACATTGACCTGCGCCCGTTTGTGCTGTCGGGTAGAGAAACCCGTCTGGTGCCCGGTGGCCTGACCCGCGTGGCATTGCGCGAGGGCTCGCTGGTGGTGAACTCGTCTCAGGGCGGCGGCACCAAAGACACTTGGGTAGTGGAGGACTAAGACATGCTTTCAAGAACCGCTTCGGACCTCTACTGGATGTCCCGTTACCTGGAGCGCGCCGAAAACCTGGCGCGCATGCTCGAAGTCAGTTACTCGTTGTCGTTGATGCCTCAGGCGGGGCGTACCGATGGCCGCGCCGAACTGGCAATGTCGCTGCTCGCCGCCGGTACGCTGGACGATTACAACGAGCGTTATGGTGAGCTCAACACCGAACGCATGTTGCACTTCTTCGCGCTGGATGAAACCAACCCCGGGAGTATCTATTGCTGTTTGCAAGCCGCACGGGCCAATGCTCATGCCGTGCGCGGACGTATCACCGCCGACATGTGGGAGAACATCAACGCCACGTGGCTGGAGATGCGCAACATCGCCAGCAATGGTCTGGCGCGTTATGGCATCAGCCATTTCTGCGAGTGGGTCAAGGAGCGTTCGCACCTGTTCCGCGGTGCGACCTCGGGCACCATCATGCGCAACGATGCCTATTGCTTCATTCGTCTGGGGACTTTCCTTGAGCGGGCGGACAACACGCTGCGCCTGCTGGATGCACGCTACGAAATGTTCGGCGAGGAGTCGGAGGAGGTGAGTGACAACTCCGCGCGCGGCTACTACCAGTGGAGTGCCTTGCTGCGGGCCTTGTCGTCCTTCGAGGCGTTCAACGAGATCTACCGCAATGCGCCGGGCGCCGAGCAGGTCTCCGAGATGCTGTTGTTGCGCAGCGACGTCCCGCGTTCGTTGCACGCCTGTATCGAGGAACTGGACCATATCCTCGCCAGCCTGCCGGGCAGCAACGGGCGGGCCGCCCAGCGGTTGGCCGCCGAGTTGAATGCGCGGCTGCGCTACACCGGTATCGACGAGATTCTCGGCTTCGGTCTGCACCTCTGGCTGACTGACTTCATCTCCCAGGTTCGCCATCTCGGCCAGACCGTTCACGAGTCCTATCTGGAGGCCGTATGAAACTGTCCATACGTCACGACACTACCTACAGCTACGCCGATGAAGTCTGCACCAGCATTCAGTTCCTGCGTCTGACGCCGCAGAACAGTGAACGCCAGCGCATCCTGGAATGGCACCTGGAACTGCCGCGCCTGGTGCGAAGCCAGTTCGATCCGTACGGCAACATCCTGCATGTGTTGACGATGGACGAACCCCATGGGGCCTTGGTACTGACAGCTTATGGTCAGGTGGATATCGACTCGGACCGTGAACTGGAGCGCGACAGCCAATCGCCTTTGCCGTTTTTGCGCACCAGTAAGCTGACGATTGCGGACGATGCCCTGAATGCCTTCGCCGTGCAGCACTGCGGCATACGGCGTGATCGAACGGCGTTGATCGACCTGATGCACGGCCTGGCCGACCATATGGTCTACAACCCGGGCGCAACCACCGTGGACACCACGGCCGCCGAGGCGTTTGCGGGTGGAGGCGGGGTCTGTCAGGACCACACTCACGCCTTCCTGGCCTGCGCCCGTAGCCTGGGGATTCCTGCGCGTTATGTCTCCGGTTACTTGTGCACCGAAGATGAAAACCACTTGGCCAGCCATGCCTGGGCCGAAGCCTGGCTCGACGATGGTTGGTACAGCTTCGATGTCACCAACCGGCTGGCCCGGCCCGAACGCCATCTGAAACTGGCGGTAGGCCTGGACTACCTCGACGCCTGCCCGGTACGTGGCATGCGTCGTGGTGGCGGGGCCGAGTCGATGCTGGCGCGGGTACAAGTAACGTCGCTGTTTCAGGTTCAGCACCAATAAGCCTGAAACGTTCACCGTAATTGGCCATGCCGTCGGGGAGACGGTATGGCCTTTCATCCAGAATTCACGAGTAAGCGCAAATGACTTATTGCGTCGCTATGCACCTGGCCGACGGGATGGTGTTCATCTCCGACTCACGGACCAATGCCGGTATCGACCAGATTTCAACGTTTCGTAAGTTGTTTATTTTCAGCACGCCGGGCGAGCGGCTGATCGTGTTGCAAACGGCGGGCAATCTGGCCACCTCGCAATCGGTGGTGAACTTGCTCAAGCAGCGTTGCAGCGGGCCTGGCCCGCACCTGTTGAATGTCCGCACACTCTATGACGCCACTGTGCTGGTGGCCGAAACCGTTCGCGAAGTCGTCGCCCGGGACCGTACCAAGTTGGCCGGCAAGACCGACTTGAGTTGCTCTTTCCTGGTGGGTGGGCAGATCGCGGAGGGGGCGATGGATGTGTACAGCATTTACCCGCAAGGCAACTTCATTCAGGCGACGGAGGACACGCCTTTCCTGCAATTGGGTGAAAGCAAGTACGGCAGGCCGATACTCGATCGCAACCTCACGTACCGCACATCACTCGAAGAGGGCCTGCGCTGTGGGCTGATCTCGTTCGACTCGACCATGCGCAGCAACCTGTCGGTGGGTATGCCGCTGGACCTGCTGGTGTTCAGAAAAGACAGTTTTGGTGGTGCAAAAAGTTATCGCATCACGGCCGACGACCCGTATTTCATGCGTATCCGCATGCAATGGGCCGCCGGACTGCAGGACATGCTTGCCGCATTGCCGGCGCCGCCTGACGCTTACATGTCGGGGGGCTGCCAATAAAGCGCTGACTCTGCGTCAGCGCTGAAGTAAAGCGGCCGGGCCAGCGTTTGGGACAAAGGCAAAGGCTTCGATACGTTCGGTCCTATCGGCCCATGGTTGGTCACTCAAGATGAAATCGTTGATCCGCACACGCTGGACCTGTGGCTGGAAGTCGACGGACACCGCTAACAGAAAGGTAATACACGGACTCTGATCTTTCTGCGTCCGGGTCAGACCATGCGTTTGGGTATCGAGGGGCTGGGTGAACAGCATCAGTTCACGGTGCAAGCAGACTGATCCGGCGGAAGTAATTTATTGAAGCGGGGACGGAGCCATCGTTTCAATGATTTACTTCCGAGCGTTCAAAACGCTGTGTGCAAAGCCGTATGAAACGGGGCCAATCCTGAAACATAATGTTACGTGTAATGTATATTATGTTAAATGATGTGTCAGAGCGGAACTTTTTACAGATGCTCTGCCTGTACTCTCTGGCAACCTGAAGCCGGTATGGACTAGCCGATTCAGGAAAGCCCGGCTCATTTCAAAGCCGACGTTATCGACCTATTGGGTACCACTCACTCGCCCCCAGAACACAAAAGGATTACCTGGCGTGACTCTCATCGTGGCGCTGGGTCGTGCTCCAAATAAACGCCGAATAGATTTGAGCAAGTTCAATCACATCGCTCGTTAATCAGTATTGAAAAAATGGGGGGGACCAATAAATTCTGCGGCAATTCCTGCTGCAATCTCAAGCAAATCTCAGTGTCCGCCACGGATATGATCACTCTTACGACGTTTAAAGGGGTGTCACATTCATGAGCTTTTCATCAAAAACGGCACGGACATTCATTCTCTCATCGCTGGAGAACTTGGGCGTTGCCCACGATAAGTTACAGGCCATCGACCACGGTGCCGAAATCTACGGCCCGCAGGGGTTGTTGGACTCCATACATCTGGTCGGCCTTATCACAGCAATTGGTGAGCGGGTCGACGACACTGCAGGTAATTCCGAGAGTTTCTTCGATATTCTCGACGACGATTTGTTCGATAACTTTAAAGATATCAAACGAATCGAATCGTTATTAAACGGAAAATTCAGCCATGTCAGCTTTTGCTCCTGATAGTCAATGTATCAACACCGACAGAATTGAAGACATCCCCTATCAGTTGCTGGCCGATAAAGTACCCACGCCTTTTTATGCGTACAGTGCCACACAGATAAAAACAGACTTTGCAGAACTTAAACGCACCCTTCCCCAAGGCATAGATTATTTCTACTCCCTTAAGGCCAACCCGAATAAAACGCTGGTTGCGCTATTGCATCAGGCCGGGACGGGCTGCGAAGTCTGTTCTCTGGTGGAGTTGGAAATTGCTTTACGCCAAGGCGTGGCGCCGGGCGATATTATTTTCGTCGGGCCCGGTAAGCATATTAATGAGTTGACGCAGTGTTGCCTTGCCGGCATTAAAGCCGTGGTGGTCGAATCCATCGAAGAAATGGTTCTACTCAATGATATTGCCGCTGGCCTGGGGGTAATCCAGAGCATTGCCCTGCGTATCAACCCCGACTTCTCCGGCGAAAAAGCCAAGTTGGTGATGAGCGGCAAGCCCCGGCAATTTGGTATCGATGAACAACTGCTGCCGCAGGCATTTACTGCTCTCGGGCAGCTTGCGCAACTGCGTCTGGCAGGGATCCATATTTATCTTGGCACCCGTATTCTTGACTGGCAGGCCCTTGCCAACAACACGCAAAACATTCTGACACTGGCCGCAGCGCTTCAGCAGACCTATGAAATAGACCTCGACTTTGTGGATGTCGGTGGTGGCTTTGGCGTGCGCTATTTCGACAAAGAAAAAGCACTCGACCTGCCCGCCCTGGGAGAGGCACTTCTACCTGTGGTGAACAACTACCGTCAGTGTTTTCCACGCTGCAAGATCGTTATTGAGCTGGGCCGTTTCCTGATTGCGCGCGCAGGCATCTTTGTCACGCGGGTCAACTACCTCAAACCTTCCCGTGATGAGTGGTTTGCCGTGTGTGACGGCGGCGCCAACTGCCACGGCAGTGCCGCTGGCATCAACTCGTTGATCCGTCGAAATTTCCCGATGGCGCGTCTTGGCCCATCCCGGCACAGCGATCAGCATCGCTATCAAGTGACCGGCCCCCTATGTACGCCCACTGACTTGCTGGGCGAAAACATCATGCTCGCCGAGCTTCGTTCGGGGGATCTGATCGGTATCGGGCATTCCGGTGCCTATGGTGCCAGTGCATCGCCAGTGGGCTTTTTAAGCTTCGGTCACCCGGCAGAAGTGCTTGTCGAAAATGACCAGGCTTTTTTGATCCGCACGGCGGATAGCGTAGACACCATGTTGGCCCCCCAGGTGTGCCAGCGCTTGTCTTTGGCCAACGCCTGAAGGAATCGCCATGTCTCTGAAGTTTGCGGCTTCTCATATCCTGTGGCGCCAATTTGAAAGGCAAAACGATGCGCCCCCCGTAGACGACGGGCAATTGAACATAGTGAAGGGCTTCGTCAATGGCTTTTTTCATTCACATGGCCATACGGGTCAGGCCCAGGACTTTCATGCCTTGCGTTGGTGCGCCGCACAAAACTTGACGTTCAGGACGATGCTGAAGCAGTTGGTCGGGGAGCTGGAGAACCAGGCCCTGCTCAATGACCTGGATCTGGTGGTGCTGGCCCACTGGACGCCGGACGTTGAGGTCGGATGCTCGGTGACCAACGCCATTATTCATGAAACGGGTTCCCACGACGCCTTTGGCATTGCCATCAGCGATCATGGCCTGAGCAGTACGTTTCTGGCGTTGCAAGTCATTGAGGATTACCTCGACGATATGGACCGTGGCGGCCATGGGAAAAAGGCTCTGCTGATGATCGCCGACCAGGATGCCATCATGTATGACAGCCCAAGCCTGGCCCGTTTCAATCCTGTGGCCAGCGCCTGCGTCGTGATGTTGAGCGGCCTGCCAGGCGAACAGACCGACGACCAACCCGGAAGCATCGCGTTTAAACACTATCGAAAAGTCCCTTTTCCGGCCACGCACCAGGCACTGGATGCCCTGCTCGTCACGTTGGATATGTTCACGTCCAGGGAAAACCTTCTGCCCCTGCTGATCCTGACCACGCCGTGTTTTGCCGGACAGTTGCGCCAGCATGCACAGTTGGCAACTAACCGCATCGAGAGCTGGGATGAGACGCTACTCTCTTCAGCCCCCTGGGTCCGGTTAAAAGAACTTGCGACGGACAACTACCGTATTTTATGGGTGCTGCCGGAGGGTAAGTCTCTAGTCTGCGCGGGCTTCGTGGCGGAGGCCTGATATGTACATCCACACGATAACCAGCCTGGTCGCTGCGAATCTCACCGCCCTGCCCGCCCTGGCGGAGAAATATGCCTGGGGTGAGCGCAACACCAAGATCTTTGGCCGCTTTCATCGGATGGAGTCGGCCAGCCTGTTTGAGCGGGAGGCGTTGCCTGACCTGATCATGCGGCTGTTGCAACAGTTCAAGGCCGAGTGTGACCCGGTACTGTTTGGGCGCATTGGCTATGTGGCCTGGGCGCACTCTCTGAATTGTCCCAGTCCTTTTGACTTGGTCCCCGTCCTGGCCAGCGACTTGCGTACATTCTTGGGTCGCCCGGAGCTTGAGTTTTTCTCTGTTTCTCAGGCGTCGTGTGCATCGGCGCTGGTCGGGCTGAAATTTCTCAACGCTAAACTCACTGCGGCTCATGCCAGGCAGGATGACGTCTGTGGCTTATTGATCACCGGGGAAAAATGCTTCCACGAAACCGTGCAATACGTCGATCAAAATGGCTATTTCGGCGAAGCATTTTGCGCGACCTTGCTCAGCGTAAATCCCTCGCCCGGCACCTTGCGCGTGGGCGCCGTGCACGTCCAGCAATTGGCTGCCTACGGCACACGTACGCGTTCGACGGATCGTGAAAGTGAAAACGCCTACGATCACGCCTTTATCCCCACCATGCTTGAGACTGTACACACCGCACTGCAGTACGCAGGACGGCGCCCTCAAGAGCTGCGTACGCTGATCCCTTACCACATCAGCCCGCCCACCTTCGACAGGATTGCCGACGGCGCAGGTTTTGCCCGGGGCATCATCTACCGTCGTCATCTCTACGAACTGGGACATTGCTTTTGCAGTGATGCGTTCCTCAACCTGAAAAGCCTGCTGGCGCACCGCGATAACGCTATCGCCGTTCACCCCATTCTGGCCGTGGCGTCCGGCATCGCCGGCACTTTTGCAGCCATGGTTCTTGAATTGAATAATGAGGATGAGACATGAGCACAACCCATTTGACCCAATGGCTGGTGCTGGCTGCACACCAGTTCCCTGAGAAAACGGCGCTGATCGAGGGTGAGCATGCAGTAACCTGGGCCGCACTCCATCAACGCGTGATCAATACCGCCGCCTACTTGCGTCAGCAGCAGGTTGAACGCGGCGACAGGGTATTGGTATGGCTGCCCAATGGGGTGGATTTCGTCGTCTGCTTCTGGGCTGTGCAATATTTGCAGGCCGTGTTTGTTCCGGTGAATCCGGATACACCGCTGGCACGGGTCCGCTGGTTACTCGACAACGCAGCGTCACACCTATTGATCGCCCAGGCCGAGCAGGCTACTGCGCTGGCATCGGCACCCGGCAACCCTGATCTGCAAGTGCTGTTTGATCAAGCGCCCGGCGTGCAAGAGAGCGGTTCGTCACTGCTGTCCCTGCAACAAATGGCGGAACTCTCACCGGCAATGCCGTTGCCCGTGCAAGGTGCGCTGGATATTGACCTGGCCTGCCTGATCTACACCTCGGGTTCTACGGGCGATCCCAAAGGGGTGATGTTGACCCAGCGCAATATGCTGAGCGCGGCGGACTCTGTCGCTAGCTATCTGCAATTGGCGGCCAGCGACCGGATATTCTGCACGATCCCCATGAGCTTCGACTACGGGCTGTATCAAGCGATTATGGCGGCCAAGGTGGGCGCAACGCTGATTGTCGAAAAGGATTTCAGCCGTCCGCTCTTTGCCCTTAAACAGCTGGTCAAGCACAAAGCCACCGTCCTGCCGATTGTTCCCACGCTGCTGGCGATCATTGCACCATTGGCCAAACGCTATGACTTCTCCTCCCTGCGCAAAATTACCAACACCGCGGCGGCCCTGCACCCCAGTGATATCGATCTGCTGACCTCGCTCTTCCCGCAAACCGAGATTTTTTCCATGTACGGGCTGACCGAGTGCCATCGCTGTACTTGGCTTCCCCCTGCCTTGTTGTCTCAGCACAAAGACAGCGTGGGCTATGCCATCCCGAACACTGAACTCTGGGTCGTGGATAATGAAGGCGTTGCACACCGCAGCAATGCCACCGGTGAACTGGTGATCCGTGGGGCAACCGTGATGCGCGGCTACTGGCGCAACCCTGAGCAGACCGCGAAGAAGTTGCGGCCAGGCCCCTTGCCCGGCGAATCGGTCCTTTATACCGGTGATGTGTGCCGGCTGGATGAGCATGGTTTGCTTTATTTCCTGTCGCGCAACGATGACATTCTGAAAACCAATGGCGAAAAAGTCGCCCCCAGGGAAGTCGAGGGCGTACTCAAGCGCATGCCGGGGGTGCTGCAGGTCGCAGTGATCGGTGTCGCCCACCCTGTTTACGGCGATGAAATCGTGGCCTGTATCGAATGCGTTGCTCCCCTGGACACTGCGCTGCTCAAAGCCTTTTGCCAGACCCATCTCGAAGCCTATAAACGGCCCCACCGCTATTACTTCAGTGAAGCTTTGCCCAAAAACAACAACGGGAAAGTTGACCGCGGCCAGCTATCCACCCTTCTGCCGCGCCGGGAAAACAACCTGAACGTCGGGAGCACACAACAAACAGGGAGCCAACATGTATACGCCAACCATCATTGAAGCCATCGGGCTGGTTCTGGAAACGTCAAACCTCTCGGAGCTGAGTGCCCGGACTCACCTGGAGCGCGACTTGGGGTTTGAGAGCGGTTTATATATCGAACTCATCATGTACCTTGAGGAGCGCATCGAGGACTTGGTGCTCGACCCTGCCACACTGGAATTCCAGCACTTCGAAACCGTGGGCAGCCTGTCGAACTTCATTGAACTCCAACTCGCCAGCCGGGCAGCATAAATGGACGCCTGGTCTGAGCTCATAACGGTGTTTATGCGCTTTGAGGATCAACCGCATACTGCCTGGCGCCACCACTCACTGACGTACAGCTATGCGGCGCTTGCTCAGCGCGCGCAGGATATCGCCATTGAAATAGTCCGCCAGCAGCCTCGAAGCGAGACACCTCTGGCGCCGGTATTGGTTTATGGCCACAAGTCCTTCGATTTTCTGGCGGCTTGGTGGGCCTGCCTGCTGTGTGGTTGTCCGATTGTGCCGGTGGAGTCAGACAACACTCCCGAGCGACTGGAACGGATTGCCCGTACGGTCGGGGCAAGCTTGATCCTGAACACCGACGCCCTCCCCCTGTGCGCCGCCAATGCCAAGGTGATTGCCCTCGCCGCCTTGCCCTGGCAGCACCATGACCATGCAGCGCTGCTGCATTTACTGGACGACACCCGCAGGCAGTTCGACAGCGCGACCGACACCCCGCTGGCCTACATCATGTTTTCCTCGGGGACAACCGGGGAACCCAAGGGCATTCGGATCAGCCTGTCCAATCTGGTCGATTTCGTGGCCTGGATACGCAGCGACTTTCCACTTGATGGGGCTATCACAGGAAATGTGCGGTATTGCTTCGATGTCTCCCTGTTTGAAATCTGGCTCGCCTGGCAGTTTCTGCAACCACTGTCCGTGCTCGACCATCGAGACTTGATCAACACCCGCAAGATGATTGCCCAGCATGCACACATGGCGCTGAGCTGCTGGGTATCGACGCCGTCGATGACGCGTCTGTACTTGTTGGACCCAACCTTCAATACGCAAACACTGGCGCAGTTACGCCGGTTTATCTTCTGCGGCGAGACGTTGCCCAAAGAGATTGTCACCCAGTTGTGGGCGCGTTTTCCAGGCTGTGAGGTGTTCAATACGTACGGTCCCACCGAATGTACCGTGGCGGCTTCGCAAGTGTTGATTACCCCGGACATGGTGGCTTCGTCATTGCCCCTGCCGATCGGCCGCGCCAGACCGGGCGCGGCGCTGCACCTTACCCAACCTCTTGACGCTTCGGGCCGGGGGCAACTGTTGATCAGTGGCGAGTGTGTCGGCCCAGGCTATCTCAATGCTGCACCTGCGCGTCAGGCCAGTTTCAGCCGGCAGGATGGGCAAGCCACTTACGCCACCGGTGATATCGGCCTGTTTGATGGCACTTGGTATTACTTCCTGGGGCGTAAAGATGGCGAGGTCAAAATACAGGGACACCGTATTGACCTGCATGAAATCGAACGCTTCCTGCGCGACCGCAACCTGGTCGCCGATGTGGTGGTAGAGCCGCATTGGCGCAAGGGCAACGCAGAGGCAATCCAGGCCTGCGTGATCCTCAATGCAACCTGCGAACTGTCACAACTTGGCCACGCCATGCAAGCCCATTTCCCCCCGTGGGCAATCCCGCGTTACTGGTACAGCACCCCCCGCACCGTACTCAATCACAACGGCAAACTGGATCGTTCAGCTGCCCGCCAACTGGCTTTGGAAAACGGAGAAAAATATGTTTTCATCGCAAATCAAACCGCTGTTTGAGCGGCTGAAAGATCAGAGCACCGCGACCGCTTTGATCAACGAGCAGGGCACCTACAGCTTTGCCGAACTTGGTGTGCGCACCGCCGCGATTGCCCAGGTGCTCGCACCGTGGGCTGGCCGTAACGTGCTGGTTCACGGCCATAAACAACTGGATGCCGTGGCAGCCATGCTGGCGTGTATCAGCCAGGGTTGCTGCTTTAGCTTTACCGACCAGTCCAACCCCGTCCCGCGGATTGAAAAGATTGCCAGGCTGACCCGAGCCGAGCTGATCCTCACTGCGACGCCACAGAGGCTGGAGGGTCTGGATCGCTGGCCACAATGGGTGACATCGACCCTGGAAAATGGCGACCCGGGATCACTGCCACTCGAACCTGAATTGACCCAGCCAGCCCTTTATATTCTCCCCACCTCGGGCAGTACCGGTGAACCGAAGGGCGTCGTCGTCAGCTATGAGAACTTCGCCGCATTCTCGACTTGGTACAGTCCGATGATCCGCGACGGTATCGCACACGGATGCCATGTGAGCCATGCCTGCTTCTCCTTCGACATGGGCTTGCTGGATCTTTTCCCGGTGCTGTGCGAGGGCAGAGCCTTGCTGATGCTGGATCACCGCCACAACATGTTGCCGCGGCAAAATATCCGCCTGATGTCGCGCTACCCGCAGAGCCCGGTCACCAGTTGGTTTTCCACGCCGAGCTTTGTCGATTTGATGTTGAAGGACCCCTTGTTCAACGGGGAGCAGTTTCCGGATCTGAAGCGGTTCTTTATGGCCGGCGAGCGCGCCTCGCTGGGGTTGGTGACCCAGTTGCAGGCGCGCTTCCCGGGCCTGGAGGTGATGCACGGTTATGGCCCGACCGAGACCACCGGCATGACCCATACCTTCGAGCTTGGCCAGCCGCCCGAGCACAACTCAGGCCTGCTATCCCTTGGCACAGCCTGCGGGTTGACCGAGATCAGGATCGTGGATGCCGAGGGTCAAAGTTTGCCCCCAGGCGAAATGGGCGAGGTGCGTTTGTACGGCCCGCAAGTCGCACTGGGCTACCTGCCTGAGGATGACCCGCGTAACAGTGCATTCAGCCATGACGAGTTCGGACGTTACTACGCCACCGGTGACCGGGGGTTTGTGGATCAAGAACAATCCCTGTTTATCCACGGCCGGGATGACGGCCAACTTAAACTGAACGGCAACCGTATCGAGCTGGCCGAAATTGAAAGCAGTGTGTGCCGCTATGTGGGGGTCACCCAGTGTTGCGCAGTGCCGATCAAGGAAGAAGGCAAGGTCATCGACCTGCAAGTTTTTATTCAATTACGCGAGGACAGTGCAACCCACCGCGCCGCACTGCGTCAGTTCCTGGCAGAACAGCTACCGGCTTACATGATCCCCAAATCCATGTTCTTTTGTCAGACCTTCCCCGTGACACTGCATGGAAAGATCGACCGCCAACAATTGGTGGATCAGCACAAAGAGCCGCTGGCCGTAAGCTGATGGCCACCTGCAAGCACATATAAAAAACTTCCCGCCACCACGGCGAAAATGCACATCACTCCATGCACCGGCGCCGGACAGGCGCCGGCGTAAATCGTTTTCCCCAAGGATAAGGGCGTCGCGATGCGTTTTAGTCATATCGGTTATGTGGTTGGCGACAGCGACGCAACGGCTGTCGCGGTTAAACCGTTTTTCCCGGTTATCGTCCGATACAAAGAATATGTTGCCGCACAAAAAGTGCTCATCACCCTGCTGGAAACTGTTGAAGGGCGCAGCCAGATAGAGTTGGTCGAACCGCTGGAAAACAATCTCCCCTTGCGCGAGTTGTTGGCCAAATCCGGCAAGTCGTCGCTGCCCTACCACATCTGCTTTGAGGTCGATGACTTTGACGAGCAATTCAAAGTCATGAAGAGCGCCGGCTGGATCGTACTGACACGCCCGTTCAACGCCTTTGACAGCAACCACCGCTCCAGCCACCTCTATCACCCAGATGCCGGGGTTATTGAAATCATGTCAGGCCCGCTATGAGTCGACTCTACGATGACACGTTCGCCGGGCAATCCTGCCCGTTGGGCGCAGACGCCCAGCAGATTGCTGACCAACTGCGCAACTTCGGCGACACACGGCAGATCATGGGGCAGTGGTCGTTCGCCCCGACGCTGAACTCTCTCGGCCTGCCTCAACGGTATCAGGTACCGCCAAGCCGTCAGGTGATCAGCCTGGCCGAACGCTATGAACTCTACGAACAGATCGGCTTCGTCTCCCCAGCACTGATATTCAGCGCGCCCGGGCCGAGCATGGCGGCCTATGTCGTTGCCGGGCTGGGCAACGAACAGCAGCAGGATGCCTTTTTCGGCCAG
Source organism: Pseudomonas sp. GW822-FHT07A10 (assembly GCF_058798795.1). NCBI lineage: Bacteria > Pseudomonadati > Pseudomonadota > Gammaproteobacteria > Pseudomonadales > Pseudomonadaceae > Pseudomonas > Pseudomonas sp. GW822-FHT07A10. Next base: position 342,353 of record NZ_JBXAKV010000005.1, on the reverse strand, counting down.
TTCCAACAGGCATTGTGCTGGTCCTGCTTTGCGATGACCGAACCCACGCAGGGAAGCGATGCCGGGGCCATGCAGACCACGGCGACACCGGTTGACGGCGGGTACCTTATCTCCGGGCGCAAGATGTTTATCGGTAATGGAGTCATCGCTGAAACCGGTGTGTTGTTTGCGCGTACCGCACCGGGGCAATTGGGGATCAATGCTTTTCTGTTTTCGCCACAAGACCCGGCCATCACCCGCCATCGCCTTGCGTTGACCGGGCTTGACGGTGCAAACCTGGCGTTGATGCAGTTCGACAATCTGTTTATCCCGGCAGAGGATTTGCTCGGGCAGCACTTGAAACCGACCCAGCGTTTTGCGCAGTCGGCGATGGCTACGTTCGATGCGCTACGCCCCTGTGTCGGTGCCCTGGCGCTGGGTGTGGCGCGACGCGCATTGCACGAGTGGCAAGCCTGCGTCACTCCGACCCCGGCACAGTCACAACGGCTGTCGCAAATGAAGCGTCGCTGGTATGCCGCTTACCGTGAAGCGTCGATGGTCTGTCAGCAAGCAGATGCACAACAAAGCCCGGGGAAAAGCCCCGGCATGGTGAAAACCGCCTGTGTGATCCTAGCCGATGAAATTGTCAGCCAACTGATCCATGCTTTCCCCGCAGACACTCAGCCTGTACCGGCAACCCTGTGGCAGGCATTTCGTGATGTAAAAGCCTTTGAGTACACCGAAGGCACACGACAGATCCACCGACTGAACCAGAGTTTTTCACCCCGACAAGCCAGCCAGGAGTGCCGATGACTATCGCCCCTCTCGTGCAGGGTCAACTGAATATCGTCAGTACCTGTGAAGCCATCACGCCGGACAGCCGGCACTTTATTGCCACCCGGGAGCTACCGACCCGGGCGCGCTGGTATCAACACTGGCCACACATCGATTGCGGCGAACGCCTGCACTCAAAGGCCGCTGTGGACCTGTGCCGCAGCGTCATCAGTGAGCCGTATCCGACACAGTTGGTTTACGACAGCCTTCACCCGGCGGCGCGCGGTGCGACTCCCCTGCTGCAAAGCCTGATTTCCCAATGCCCGGGCTTCATCGAAATCTGGGGCATATGCAGTGGGCAATTTGATCCGCAATACGCCGGTTCGCTGGCAAGCACCCTGCTTCAACCCGGGCAACGCCTGCTGTATCTGTATGACCCGCTGCAGCGCCTGAGTGGTGATTCCGCGCCCCAGCTGGCAACGCTGCACTATCTGATCTTTTCTGCACAAGCATAGGGGGAAACAATGAATACCCAGTTTGCCTCACTGATCGAGCGCCTGGCCAAACCCACCCCGCTGCCGATGCGTCCGGCTGAGTCGCGACAGCTGGCGACCATGAAGACCGAGGTGGTCACCTGCGGCGAATACCGCAGCCGGGTGCTGATAGAGGAAAACCACGACCCACAGGCCAAAAGCGCGCTGTTGCTGCACGGCTGGGGTGGTCATCCGATGATGATGTCTGACCTGCAAGCAGTGCTGCAGGCCCAGGGATACAGGGTCTACACACCCTTCCTGCTGGGCCATGACCCCCACGCGCCGGCCAACTGCGATTTGCCCGGTCAGTGCTCGTTACTGTTGGCAATGCAGACCAAATACGGCCCGTTCGATACCGTGGTTGCCCATTCGGCCGGCGGGATCATCACGGCGATGGCCCACTGGCTGGGTTTTACCCTCAACCGCGTGGCGCTGCTTTCAGCCCCGGCGTCACTGTCCAGCCTGTTGCAGCATTACCTGGCGTTGCTCAAGGCAGACGAACATTACCTGCCACTGCTCGGTAGCTATTACCAAAGCCGGTACCCCATATCCGCCGATTTGCAGACCGCACAGCCATACACCTTTCGCGGGGTGCGCGCACTCATCTTGCACGGCACGCAAGACCAAAGAATCAACCCTGCCGACGCCAGGCAAATCCATGCTCAATTGCCGGGTAGCCAGCTGCATATCATCGAAAATACAGGCCACCTGGGGATTCTCTCGCATCACCGTACCCAGCAGGTGCTGGCCGGGTTTCTCCGCGCAAAAAACGCCGACCATGAAAAAGGGAACACCCATGTTGGGGCATATTGAATCCATCACCATTCACATTCCCGAGCAGCGCAAGTCACTGGCCGAGGTTGGCCTCACTCTTGGGTTGACCGCGCTGGATGTCAGGATGTTTTCACGCTTCTACGGCCTGGACAGCTTCCCGCGTCATCCCGGCACGGTGGATGACCTGATACGCCAGCTCCTGGAACAATTCGTCGTCACTCATCCTGACGTCGTCGCGCGCGTTCGGCATGTGGTGCATGCGCACACCGTGCCGACCCTGCGCCCGTTTCACAAGACCGGCAGGGCCGTGCTCGACGCATGCGGGTTTGCCCATGACACCGAGTACGGCAGCCTGACGATGGGCCACTGTGCAACCTCGTTGTCGGGCGTGGAGTATCTGTGCAGCCGCCTCAATGACGGGGAATACGCCCTGCTGCTGATCGGCGAAAAAGCCTTCCACCCGAAGGTAGAGTTGCTGGATGACACCACCATCATGGGCGAAGCCGGCTGCGCCGTGCTGCTCGGCCGGTCGGGAGACCGCGCCAGGGTCATTGCCCGGCACAGCGAGCAGGCCGGCCAGTTCAGTCAACACAAGGGAAATGAACCAAGAACCAACCCGGAATTCGCCGATGCCTATTTCGCGTTCCTCAGCAATGCCATGCGCCGTGCAGCGCGGCATTTCGACTGCGCCCTGGACGCTCTGGACTGGATAGCCCCGCACAATGTCAACCTGTCGTCCTGGCAGAAAATCGCCGACGCACTCACCATCCCCCGCACAAAGGTTTTTTTGCAGAATGTTCCCCGCTATGGCCATTGTTTCGGTGCGGACCCCTACCTCAATCTGGCCGCACTCGTTCGTGGGCAACAGCTCGCTCCCGGCGCCAAAGTGATGCTGGTCAGCGTCGGAATGGGTGCCACCTTTTCCTCGCTGTTACTTGAGTTACCAGCAGGCAATGAAATCCCTGTCTTTTGCAACCTCAAGCAATACCCGGATATGAGGCCGAATTAAGTTATTGCCTAGTTCTTCCTCTACGCGAACGCAACCATCTATGAGCGATATCACCCGCCACTATCCACAACTTTACGCGCTGTCAGAGCGACTTCTTGCCGTCGGACAGCTCGAGGAAAACAACCTTCAACTGGCGATCGCCTATCTGGATGACCCGGAGCTCAGAAGCCTCGCCTGTATCGGCATACCTTCACGGTTCAATCCCTGGGAAACGCCGGCATTTTCCAATGTCAGCTATCCCCGGCACTTGCAAATCATTGAGTACCTGAGCCGAACGGACGCCAGCGCCATGATGCTGTTGCCGGGTGCGTCACTCAGTACCCGGGCCATCCTGACCCTGGGCAATGAACAGCAGCAGACGCGTTTTTTTGCCTGCTTTGCCGAACGCCCGGCCTGGACATTTTTTGCCGTCACGGAACCCGAAATAGGTTCAGATGCCGGGGCTATCGCCACTGAGCTCACGCATAGTGAACAGGGCTGGCGGCTCAACGGCACCAAAAAGCTGATCGGGGGCGCCATGCTGGCAAGCGCCGGCCTTGTGTTTGCGCGCTATCAACATAGCCAGCGATTGGTCATGGTCTTCCCCGATGAAGCCGAGCCTGCCTTGTTGCGTGAGCCACTGGGCACCGTCGGTTTGGCGGGCGCCGGTTTAACGCGCCTGACGTTCAAGGATTATCGCGTCCAGGAAGACGACATCCTGGGGCACGAGCGCCGCGAACTCCTGCAGGGGCTCAACTCCCTGAGCCTGGTATTCGAGCGTCATCGGCCAATGGTGGCAGCCATGGCGCTGGGCACCACATTTGGCCTGCTTACCGCCCTCGACACCCGTCCCTTGCCAACCATGGCACGGCGCTCGGTCGCGCGGCTGTGGCGAAAATATCATGCGATCTACCAACAAATGCTGACCGTGGCAGAAGGCTATAGCAACGGCCAGCATCAGCATGCCCTCACCAGTCAGCTCAAACGTAATGCCACCCGCCTGGTCGAGGAAGCCGCGTGCCACCTGCCCCACTGGCTCAGCCACGACGACTGGCTGGAAGATCGCTTGCTGCGCAAGCGCTATCGCGACAGCTTTGCGTTCGAGTACATGGAGGGCACCAGCAACATCCACCTGCTCAATAGCTTCCGTCCGCCCGCAACCCAAGGGACCAGCCTGTGACACTCTGCCTCGATCCTGCCGATATCGTGTTCCAGTCGTTTCACCATACTGATCCGGCCATGCCCGAGTCGGACCCCCATATCCCGCACTGGCGTTCTTATACGCAGCATTTCTTTCGGGCCAACGGTGAGACGCTCAGCCCGCAGGACGATCGGGCGCTGGCGTGGGTCACCAGCACGGAGCGCGCCTCCTTCAGCGATATGATCGCCGTGCTGCTGCCCCAACTGGCCACCGTCATCCAGCCTGCGCGGGTGAAAACCGTGCTGATGGCGCATTGGACACCAGACCTGCACATGGGCAGTTCGGTGGTGAATGCCGCCATCCATCAATTGGGACTTTCCGCCTGCCTTGCGTTGGCGATCAGCGATCGCGGACCGGACGCGGGTCTGTATGCGCTGGACGGCCTCAATGACTGCCTGGCTGGCAAGGACGAAGATGGACTTTTGCTGATTGCCGAGCAGAAAAACCTGATGTATTTCTCGCCGCTGATGGAGGCCTTGCAACCGGAAAACAATGCCTGCGTTTGCCTGTTCAACAAGCAGCAACGCGGATTGCGCTACCGGGGGTTCAGGCGCGCGCGCCTTGCGCAATGGTCCAGCGGGTACCTTTCGCATGCTGTTGAGCAGTTGGGGTTGACCAAGGAACGCCTGACTCTGATCGGCCCTGCCCGGCTACTGGAGGCTGCGCATGCCGGCGCTCGCTCGTTTGCCGTCAACCCGAAGTTGCTGTGCGCGGCCCCTTTCGTTGCGCTGCGCACCTTCTGGGAGCCGCAACGTGACTATCTGCTGATCAGCGAAAATGATAACGGGATCAGCCTGTGCGGGCTCGCAGCCGAAGAGGGTCCACGATGAACATTGCTTCCCTGGCCACATATATTCCATCTGCCCGCGTGTCCCTCGACGAGGTCGTCGCGCATCGCGGCGGCAGTCCGTCAGAAGCCCGAACATTTGGCCAACTGTTCGGCATGCGGGAGGCATCAACCCTGGCGAATGAAGAAAGCGCCGAAGGCTGTTTTCATGCCTTGCTGCAGCAACTGGGTGACAGCCTGGACGAAGGTGAGAAGATTGATGCGGTCATCCTGATCCAGGGCTTGCCCTCTCCCTCCTTGCGCCAAAGCGTCAACCTGCCATCCCTGCGGCGGCGGTCAAACTTTATCGCCGCGGATGCACCGCTGCTGACCCTCAACCAGCAAAACTGCGCCACCTTGTTCTGGGGGTTGCGGCTGGCCGAACGGTTGTTGGCAAGCGGCAAGCACCGCGGCGTGGCGCTACTGGCAGGCGACACGCTCGCCGACTTTGACCTGGCTGAACGCTATATCCCGGGCTGCACAATGATTGCCGATGGCTTCGTGGCCGCCTTGCTCAAACCAGGTGGCGGTCAACGCAGGGTGTCGGGCATCCAGTGCTTTTATCACCCCGGATTCTGGCAAGGCTTGGACGGTACTCGCGAGGACACCAAACGCTTCTATCAGTCCCACAACCATCTGGTGGAGCATGCCCTGTCGTCCTACCCCGAAGACGTGCGCAAGCGTGCCTGGCTGCTGCCACACAATATCAACCGCCTCAGTTGGCAAACCTGGCTGCGCCATACAGAAAACCGCGACCGATTGGTCGCCACCGACCTGCTCAGCCAATGCGGGCACTGTTATACCGCAGACCCTCTGTTACTGCTCGACCGCTACGCCCCTCAGGATACTGGCCGCCCCGCCCTGCTGCTGTCGGTGGGCCTGGGCGGCTGGGTAGGTTGCGCCGCCATTACCTCAGACGCCTTGCCGGAGGCAGTCCATGCTCAATAACTCCAATGCTATTGCGATCGTCAAGCCGTCCGCGGCCAAGTTTGCGCAGCTGGGCTTTCTGAAAATTGCTGAAAGTGCCGTTCGCCAGCACGGGGACAAGGTCTGGATCGGTGAGGAAAAGGATGAAGTGCTGCTGCTGGCGGGCGCTCGACATATCCGTTTTTTCCTTGAGAACGAAAGCAGCTTTCACAAGGAGCTCGGCAATGGCCATTCAGTCAGGCGGGTACTGCTGGGCCAGTCGCTGATCACGGCAAGGGAAGGTGAAGAATGGCACCTGGCCAGAAAGCTGACCGCTCCGCTGGTCAATCCCAAATCAGCGTTGCTCAAACAAGGCACCCAACACTCCGCTCAGTGGCTGGTGGACACTCTCCAGGACCCTGAGAAAGACTCCATGCAGGAGATCTGCCTGCAATGGGCGCTGATGTGCGTCGCGCAAGGGTTCGTCGGCTCCACGCTCAGTCCTCTGCAGCTCGATAGCCTGATCAATCACTTTCGCAGGATCTACCTGCAACTGATTGTCGATGAGCCGACCGAGGATTATGCCGCGTTATGCCAGCACCCGGCCCTGACCGCGTTCCGCGAGGAACTTGAGACAATGATCGGGCCGTTGATTACTGGCGACGGCGGCGGCAACGTCGACATGCTGCAACGCTTTTGCCAAGCGCTCGATATCAAGGCCAATCCGCAGGAACGGGAACGGGCGATCAGCATGTTGCTGGGCAATTTGGTCGCTAGCGTGGATAACACCGGTATCGCGCTGCTGTGGTGCCTGACCCACCTGTCGCAACACCCGCATTACCAGAACCAGGTGCGTGAAGAGGCCCGCCACGGGACGCGCGACATGGCCAGCGCCATCGTCAAGGAATCGCTGCGCATGACCCCGGTTACGGCTTTTTTCGAGCGCGGCACCCTGGCCCCGCTGGAGATCGACGGCGTCAGCGTGCCGGCCGGAACCAAAGTGCTGTTTTCACCCTGGCTGGTCCATCGCAATGCGGCTTATTGGTCCGACCCCCTGAGTTTCAGGCCAGAACGTTTTCTTGAAGGCCGGAAAATTGCGCGGGAGCACTTTGTGCCCTTCAGCGTGGGTAAACGCAACTGCGTAGGCATGGCGCTCGCACTGGACCAACTCACCACGGCCATTGAAACACTGTGCAGCCATTGCCACTTCGCCCTGGCACCATCGACCCCGCCCGCCGCGCTCACGCCGTTTTATGGGCTGAATGTGATGCCCAGAGGCGCTATCTGTTTCACCATCGAATCCGTGGACAGGGTCACTCAGCATGAATGCATCGCCTAACCTGGCGGGAGATGCCATCCCGCAACTCAGCGTATTCTGTTTTTCGGACGTGGCCCGGGACAGCTTTGCGGAAAAGTATGAGCAGTTGCTGAGCACCGCCAGGCTGGCGGATGAGCTCAACTTCCATGCTATCTGGACGCCTGAACGACACTTCCACACTTTCGGAGGGATGTTTCCTAATCCCTCCGTCGTCAGCGCCGCGCTGGCCGCCAGTACACAGCGTATCGCGATACGCGCTGGTAGCGTGGTGCTCCCCCTGCATGATCCGCTGCGCGTTGCTGAAGAGTGGGCGCTGGTGGATAACCTCTCTCGCGGCCGGGTCGGCGTAGCGTTTTCTGCGGGCTGGCAACGTAATGATTTTGTGCTCAAGGCGCAAAATTACCGTCAGCGTCATGAGGTCCTCTTCTCCTCTCTGGCGCAGATTCAGTCGCTGTGGCGCGGCGAATCCGTGACGCGCCACGAACTGTCCCTGCCGGGACATCCGGAACCGGTCACCTTGCAAACCTGGCCGCCCGCCTATCAAGCCGCCATTCCGGTTTGGGTCACGACGGGGAGCAATCCCTTGTTATTCAGCGAGGCCGGAAAACGCGGCCTGAATGTGCTGACGCACCTGATTGCACAAACCCGTGAACAGCTGCAGGAAAACTGCGCCAGCTATCGCCTTGCACGCCAAGACGCCGGGCTGGACCCAGCGGCCGGCAAGGTCACGCTGATGATGCATACCCAGGCCGGAGAGGATCGGGAAGCGCTGTTGCCACGTCTGCGACCGGCCCTCACGGGCTATTTGCGCGCGTTTATGCAGCTGTCTGACAACCTCAATGAACCTTCTGCGCTTGATCAGGAGGCCACTGACAAAAAGCAGGCCTACGCACTCAAATGGGGAGTGGAAAAGTACCTCAACCACTACGGTTTGTTTGGCTCCGCCGCAGAATGCCTGGAGCAGCTGAAACAGCTCAAGCGTGAGGGCATCGACGAAGTGGCGGGACTGGTGGACTTTGGCATGCCGCAGGACAGTGTTGAAACAACGCTACGTACACTCGCGACATTACTGTAAAAAAAAGGAGGTTGTATGAACAACATGAACACGATGAAGCTGATGCTTGCGCTGCTGGCCAGCACGACCAGTTACACCGCACTGGCCGCAGAAAAAGCCTTTCCGCTGACCGCCTTCAGCAGCGTTGAAGTCCGACAGGGCATCAACCTGTCGATCAAATGCGCTGCAACGTCATCAATGGTGGTCTCAGGCTCTGCCGATACGCTGAGCAAGCTCCAGGTGACGACAAACAATAAGGCATTATTGCTCGTGAATGACGCAGCGGAAAATGATCGCTTCGTCTCCCGTTCGCTGGATATCACGCTGTATACCAGCGCGCCACTGACGGGGCTGACGGGAAAAGCAGGGGTAAAAATCGTGGCACCTGCATGTGCCGTCGATCAATCCAGACTGGCGGTCGCCGGCAGCATGGGCACAGACATCCAGATCGAGGGCAAGACAGGTGAGCTGGCGCTTGACCTGTCAATGGGCGGCACCTTTAACAAAAAACCGCTGCCCTTCACAGCGGATGTGGCGAATGTGCGCATGAGCATGGGAGCGGAGTCATCCCTGTGCCACATTCCCCGGATCAACGGCAGCCTGTCTGCCGGCGCACGGATGTCTGTCAGCCCATCGGCTCAGGTCGATACCGGCACCACGGGCTCTTTCGCCAGCGAAATTTCAACCTCTGATTGTTCGTAAACGGCAGGGGTGAACAGGCGACTCTCAGTTTGATGGTAGCCTAGCTGCCATTGAACTGACGGTTGCTGCGCGCCAAGGATCGCACCATAAGCCAGACAAAAACGCCCCTCCCCTTGCACCTGGCAATAATGAATCTGCCCAATACTGATGGGGGGCGCGACCATGACCTGCGCCACCCCGCTCGCGCCTGCCTGTGGGATGACACAAAAACTGCGAAGCGGTTGAGTCAGCCCCGTACCCCGGGCCTTCAGCCAGGCTTCCTTCATACTCCAGAGCTGCGTAAAGCGAGTGAGGTAGTTGGCTTCGTCAAGCGCCAGCCAGCGTTGCTCATCCGGGTGGAAAAAGCGTTGGGCAATGGCTTTTTTTACCGCAACTTTCCCACTGACTTTTTCCAGATCAACCCCGACATCGTATTCCCGGCACAGGGTAATGGCGGCCGAATGACCGCTGTGGGTCAAGTTAAAGCGCAGCCAGGTATGCTCCGGCAGCCAAGGTTTACCGGTAGCGGTCCTGGCGATACGCACTTGATCAACCGGGATCGCCAAGTAGGCCGCCAGCACCTGATGCAACCAACGTTGCGCACGTTGGCGAACCGTCATTTCCGGCAGCGCATCGTTAAAGTGCTGTAGCAGGCAGACACCTCTGCCTTCGATCAACTCAGGCAGGGGATTGCAGCGGTAAGTTGATGGTGACTTTGCAACCGGTCTGCTCATAGCGATTTTCCAGAGACAAGTAGCCGCCGTGGCTTTCAGCAATTTGCCGGCACAGGATCAGGCCGATGCCGGTGCCATTGGGTTTGGTGGTATAGAAAGGCACGAACAGATTCTTCGGATTAGTCAGCCCCACTCCCCGATCAAGGATGGTGATCAATAAGCGCCCCTTCTCCTCGGCCCACTCGATATCGATACTGTCAGCGCTGCTGCCCATCGACTCATCGGCATTCTTGATCAGGTTGATCAGCAACTGATGGATCTGTACCCGATCGAGGCTGGCCATCAGCGGACGCGGCCCGTTCAGGGTAATCACACGGTGAGAGAACAGCAGCGGCAGCTCAGCCACCAGGGCAGTCAAATCCACGCGTTCCTTCAGCGCCGGCGCCAGTTTGCTCAACTGCTGGTAGCTGCTGATAAACGCGATCAGCTCGCGTACCCGCCGGTTAATCAGATCGATGCCCTCGGTAAAACCGGGGGGCAGGTTGTCAGAATGATGCCGGTAGTGTTGTTGCAGCATTTGACTGATGGAGGCGATGGGGCTGAGGGAGTTGTTGATTTCGTGGCTTATCACACGCAACAAATCTTGCCAGGCTTTCTGCTCTTCCTGACGCAACATGTCGTCAACATCACTGACGAACAACAGCACATTCTGGACACCATCCACCATGTAGGTGTCGCTGGTCACTTTATACCGGCCCGGTCGCCCTTCATGATCGGACACCACAGGGTGCTCCGTGTTGGCATTGTGCAAAAGTTTATCCAGTTGCCAGGCGCTGGCTGTATCGCCAATCAACTTATCCAATGAGGTGCCCAACATGCGCGAGGCTGCGCTATTGCACCAGATCAGCCGATGACTGCCGTCCAGGGCATAGATGGCAACCGTGATATTGGAGATCACTTTTTGCAGCAGGAAATCCATCTCCCGCTGCTGTTGGCGGTGGCGCGACAATTGGCTGGAAATGTCATTGATTTGCTCAATGACGCCCTCAAAAGCCCCCGCCCCGTTGGTCACCCCACGCAGGCTGAAATCTTCCTGCTCCACCGCTTCCAGCAAATTGGATATGACGTTGATTTTGTAAATCAACTGCTGAAAAAAGTGATAGCAGAAATAAACCATCGTTACACACAGAACAAACAGGGTGAAAAACTTAAGGTAAATGGACTGGTGCGGAAAAACCCAAAGCAGCAGGTAGGCAATAATTGAGCCTATCGGCGCCAGACTGCACAGCAGCAAGTGACGGATTTCAAATGAATGAAAAAATTTACTCATGGCAGATTTTTAGTTTTTCGAGCCGGCGATAAAAAGCGCTGCGGCTGAGCCCCAGCGATTCCGCAGCCTTGACCGCATTGCCGTCATACTGACGCAGGCGCTGTAACAGTAAGGTTTCTTCGGCTTCGGCCAGGGTGCACGCGTCCGTCAATCCTAAAGACAATTCGTTGACCGGACGCACTTCGCTCTGGGATAACACCGAAAACGGCAGGCAGAGGTCTTCCGGATCAATCACATTGGCGCGACACAGCAACACGGCGCGCTCCAACAGGTGGCTAAGCTCCCGGATATTCCCAGGCCATGAATAATCCAGCAGTACCTGGCGTGCCTGCGGCAATAATACCGGCCGGGGTTTGTTGTATTTACGCGCAAAACGTTTCAGGAAGCGCTCAGTCAGCGGCTCGATATCTTCCAGCCGTTCGCGAAGCGGCGGCAGCTGGATTTGAATCAGGTTCATGCGGTACAGCAGGTCCTGACGGAACCGCCCCTCTGCCACGGCCTTGTCCAAGTCGGAATTGGTGGCTGCGATGATCCTGCATTGAGTGGTCTGGGTACGCGAAGATCCGACGCGCTCAAACTGCCGCTCTTCCAGCACCCGTAACAGTTTCACTTGCTGCGTCAGGGGCAAGTTACCGATTTCATCGAGGAACAGCGTCCCCTTGTCCGCCAATTCAAAGCGGCCGATACGGTTCTCCCGCGCATCGGTAAAGGCGCCTTTTACGTGGCCAAACATCTCGCTTTCAAATAACTGCTCGTTAATACACCCCATATTCACTTCGACGATACTGTGTTCGGAGCGCGAGGAAATCTGGTGGATATAACGCGCGAGCAGGCTTTTACCGGTGCCATTTTCTCCCAGGATCAGAACGCTGGTATCGGTCACCGCTACCTTTTCCACCAGGCTGATCAGCCGTTTCATCGCCGGTGAGCGGACAACCCATTCGCTGTCCATATCATCTTCGAGCGCCAGTTTGAGCAGCTTGTTTTCTTCGCGCAGGCAATTGCCTGAACGACGCGCCTGGCTCATGGCAATCTGCTGCTGAACGATGCTCAGCAAACGCTCGTTATCCCAAGGCTTTTGAATAAAATCGGCCGCCCCACCCCGCATGGCGTTGACAATGATGTCGACACTTCCCCACCCCGTCATCGCGACAGCCGGCAAGCAATCATCGAACTTCTTCATCTCGGCCAGCAACTGCAACCCTTCCATGCCTGACGTGGTGTCTTTCTGAAAGTTCATGTCCATCAATACCAGATCAACAGGCTTGGCGGACAAATGTGCAAGCAGGCGATCGGCCTGGGTTTCCAGGGTCACGTCGTACCCTTGCATGCGCAATAAGATATCGAGGCTGGTCAGGATTCCCGTGTCATCGTCTATCACAAGGATGTGTTTCTTATCGTTCATTTCAAGCATCCAGCTTGGAGCGCCGTGCCCGGGGAGCACGGCGGTCGTTTATTCATAACGAATCGCGTCGGCGGGCGACATATTGGTTGCCCGTCGGGAAGGAAGCCAGACCGCCAGCGCCACAACCAGCGTAATCATCAGCGCCACCATCCAGAACAGAAGCACAAAAGGAGTGTTTCCGTTACCCAGAACGCGCGTCAGTTTGGGAGCAACAAAGAATGCCAACGGCAAGCCGATGATAAGGCCGATCAATAACTGCTTGCCGCCCTGGATCATAAGCATACGTAACAAATTACTTTCAGTGGCTCCCATGGCCATCCGTAAGCCAATTTCCTGGGTACGCTGATTAATCAAGTTGCACATCACCGCATAAATCCCCGTCGCAGCCAGTATCATCGCCACCAGGCCGAACAACATGAAAAGATTGGCAATAAAATGCAAGCCGGCCGTATTACGGGCCAAGCGTTCATTCAACGTCTGGATCTGATTGACGGAAAGATTGCTGTCCACCTGACGGACCGCGTTGATCAGGGCGGGGCCGACCGTTTCAGGATGCGAGGCTCGCAGCACCAGCATCAATGAGGGCGCGGGTTGCTGCTCCAGAGAGCGGTACACCGTGGCGCGGTGGCGGAATGCGCTGAAAGGCCGTCCATGAATAACGCTGGGCACCACGCCTACTACGTTGTACCAGCGTTGGTCATCGGTATCGCGAAAACGCAGGCGCTTGCCAATCACATCCCGCTCTCCCGGCCAGAACTGTTCAGCAAAGGACTGGCTGACGACGACCACCTGTTGTGAGTCCTGAGTATCGCCGTGGACGAACTCCCTGCCCGCCATGGGGGTAATACCCATTGCCGACAGGCTGCCCGGCATGACCTGCACATCATTGACCATCGGGTAAGACCAGCGCTCGTTCCTGTTGTTGGCCGACGAGTCTACATCCACCTGGTGCGGCACGGTGAACTGTCCCACGGCACTGGTGGTCAACGCTGCGCTTTCAACCCCGGGAATCGCAGCGGCAGCGTCCTGCAGGCGCTGGTAAAACAGGATACGGCTTGCATCATCAGGATAATTGTTAGCGTTGAGGTGGATTTGCGCGGTCAGGTAGTTACTGGTGTCGACACCATAATCAGCGCGGGTCGCCTGGTAGACCAATAATGCGAACAGCGCACTGATACACAGAATTGAGCAGGAGAGCCCCACTTCAAAGATAACCAGGATCCGTGAAACCCGACTTGCACCACGGCTCTGCGCACCACGGGTGCCATCACGCAGCACATCATTGAAATTGCCATGGACGATTTTCCAGGCCGGCAATGCACTGGTGAGCACAGCCGTGATGATCACCAGGACAAGGGCGTTGAGGACCAACACATTATCGAGTGACAGCTGCCACCAGAAAGGGATTTTATTGGGTACGAAACCAGGCAGTATCGTATTGGTTATCTCCAGCCCCCATGCAGCCAGCAGGATCGCCACGACACCGGACAGAAAACAGATAAATAAGCTTTCCAGCATCATTTGCAGTACCAGGCGGCCTGCGGGAGATCCCAGCGCGACCCGGATCGCGATCTCTTTGGAACGCTCAGTTGTTCTTGCCAGCAATAAATTTCCGACATTGCAGCAAGCCAGTAGCAGCACAAAACTGACGGCAAACAGCATGACGATAAAGATCGGCGTGGTCTCCTCACCCATAAAGTTTTCCTGGAACGTCAATACCTGAGCGGAAAGCCCTTTATTACTTTCCGGGTACTCCAGCGCCAGTGACTGCATCACTCTATTGAGATCGCGGTTGGCATCCGCAAGGGTCACACCGGGCTTCAAACGCGCATACACCGACACTTCCGGAGCGCCTTTACGCTCCAGGTACTGCGAGGGTTCAAGCTGAGAAGGCAGCCACAGGTCATGGAAGAAGGGGAAGGCAAAATTTTGCGGCATGATGCCGACGATGCGGGTATGTATGCCGTTGATCCTGATATCGCGGCCAATGAGTTGCGCATCGGAAGCGAAGTAGTTTTGCCACATTGCATAGCTGATCACCGCGACAGGCTCAGCCCCCGACTGAACGTCCTCTTGATTCAGCACACGCCCTCGAAATGGCTGAACAGCTGCATAAGAGAACAGCTCCGAGGTGTTTCTGATGGCCATATAGGAAACAGCTTTGTTGCCATCACTGATATCCGCGCGCTCGGCGTAGAAATAGCCCATATCCTCAAACTGGGTAGAGCGCGCCTTGATATCGCTGTAGTCCATGAAGTTCAGCCCGGAATCACTCAGGCTGACACCATTCACGGTCGGATTGACCAGCACCATGCTTTTTCCGTCCGGATAAGGAAGCGGAGCGAACATGATGGTATTGATCACCGAAAACATATACAGGGTCAGTGCTAGTCCACAGGACATGATCAGCACGGTAACAAAAGTGAAGCCGGGGCTTTTCAGGAGTAAACGCAAGGCATAGCGAATATCAAAAAGCATCTTATGCTTCCTTCACCAGGGTCAGTTGTCGCGCGTGTTCCCCATCGCCGACGACCTTTCCGTCAGACAGGACAATACTGCGCTGTGCACGCTCAGCCGAACGAGGATCGTGGGTCACGATGCAGATCGTGGCACCTTCCTGATGCAACTTATCGAGGATATTCAATACCGCTTCTGCGTTGTGCGAATCCAGGTTACCGGTGGGTTCGTCCGCCAGAAGGATGGACGGATTACCCACGATGGCCCGAGCCACCGCGACGCGCTGCTGCTGCCCGCCGGAGAGTTGTGAAGGATAGTGACGGCTACGGTGGGACATATTGACCTTGGCCAAGGCCTCGGCGACTCTCTTGTGCCGTTCAGACTTGGAAATGTCGCTGCGGTAGGTCAGTGGCAGCGCGACATTTTCTTCGATCGTTAGATCACTGATGAGGTTGAACGACTGAAAGATGAAGCCGATGTCCCGATTACGCACCTGCGCACGCTGCTTCTTGGAAATATTGTCGACATTGCGACCCGCCAACTGATAAGTGCCGCTCGACGCCGTATCCAGCAACCCCAGAACTGAGAGCAGAGTCGATTTCCCACAGCCTGAAGGCCCCGATATAGCCACGTACTCGCCCTTGGAAATGGTCAGTGTGATCTTGCTGAGCGCATGGGTTTCGATTTCATCAGTCAGAAAAATTTTGTTTACGTCAGTCAGTTCTACCAAAGGTTCCATCTTTACTGTCTCCAGGGCATTGTTCCGGTAGCCGGCGCGAGCTGCATCAGTTGGCAATTTCAATCTGATCGGCCCCCTGCCAAGCGGTGCTGTCACTGAGAATTATTTTGTCGCCAGCCTTGAGCCCGCGGGTGATCTGAATGTAGTCAGCAGAACCCTGCCCGAACTCCACTTTCATCTTGGTCGCTGAACGGTCTTTGTCATCCAGCCGGTAGAGCATAGAGGGCAAGTTATTCTGCGCGAACGGCGGGCGCTCGACATACAACGAATTATTGATTTTCGTCACCGCGATCAATCCATCGACACTCAGATCAGGACGTGCTTCCTGTGGCAGAGGCTGATTGAACGTCACATCCACCTTGACCGTTCCGTTAGTCACCGCGGGATCGACCCTGGATAACACCCCGGCAAACCGGCTGCGCCCTGTGTTGATCGTGACGGCCTGCCCGACCGCGAGATCGCGTGACTGCAATTCGGGCACTTTGAGCTCGGCATACAGCTCCTTCTCTTTGGCAAGTCGCGCGATATCACTGCCTACTGTTACCCGCTGTCCGACCTGGACCTTCACATCCTGCAAAATGCCATCTATCGGTGATTTAACCTTGAGCGAATCAACCTCCTGCTGATTCAAAGCAACCAGAGACTCCAATTTATTAAGGCGCATAAAGTTCGCCTTTATATCCGCCTGGACGCTGAGCTTAAGCGTCCTTAACCGTCGCTCTTCAAAACCGACCTGCTGAGTATACTGTTCAGTCAGAATGCGTGTGGTTTCATATTCCAGCCTTGGCACGGCCAAAATGTATTTTTTCTGAGCAGCAAGACGCAGTGTAGATGCAAGTAATCGACTCTTCGCATCCATCATTAACGCCTCTTGATTGAGAATTTTATTTTGCAGTTCGGCATTTTTGGCCTCGGTTTCTGCTCGGCGAGCATTAAGTTCCAGTTGGCTCTCCTGAAGCCGCTGTTCGAGCGTCGGATTACTCATGACAACCAGCAACTCTCCTTTGCTGACTTTCATCCCGGCCTTATAAATGACTTCCTCCACCCGAGCGTCAACGTTTGCCGCCACCCAGTTGATGTTCCACGGTAAAAGCACTCCATTGCCACGTACCTCAACGGCGAAGTCACCATACTTGACTTCCGCAAGCGTCACGCTGCTACGGGCAACCTGGTAAGGCGAGAACCGATAGTTATAAATAATCAGCAACAGCACCAGCAGAAAGACGCCGCCAGCAATCGCTTTACTGTGCTTTTTCAGTAGGAGCTTATTTCCCGGCTGCGAGATCGAGATATCCATGATAGTACCAACGCTAACAATTTGAATAATCCAAAGCACATTCCATGCCAAAACAAAAACATACATATAACTGCATGATATTTAAGCAATAAAAATAAAGACAACACGTGAATTATTTGATGTCAGTGACGGGGCATCTCATTTTCGGAACGACAGAAAACGTGCATTTCTTATTAGCTGATGTCCATGGGCAAACTGCACGAAATTAGCAATCCCAATAATGGGACGCAAGATAACAGTCTGCGAAAAAACTTTTCGAAAATGGGATTCCATTTTCCCTAAATCGAGAAACGCTAAAAAAACACTTAACAAACAGCCACTTGAAGCCGCTAAAAATCTGGCATAGCAATTGCCTATTCATGAGTGAGTCAAAAGCCTACCTCAACAATAAAAAATCTTCGCCATTGAGCGCTGCAGAACGGAGTCTGTATGTGGGATCTTAAAATCTCGAATGCTGAAAAGACCCTCTTTACACAAAAAATAATGGACGACCTGTATAAACGTCATTTTGAGATCTATGGAAAACATGCACATACAGAAAAAGCGCTGTGCATTGCCACAGTGATAAACTACATCATAGAGAATATTTCAGAGGAGATTACCTTGGACGACCTGGAAAAAATCTGTGGTAAAACCCGGTTTGATATTTGTCGAATGTTCAACCTGTTTTACGACGTAACACCGATCAAGTGGATGTGGAGAGTCCGACTGGCGCTGGCAAAGGAATTTATTCATCTGGCACCGGAATGGTCATTAACTGATATCAGTTACGCCTGCGGTTTTTCCTCCCTGCCGCATTTCTCTCGAAGCTTCAGTAAAACCTATAATGAAACACCACTAAAACTCAAACAATATGTAATGAAGTCGACCAGGCAGAAAGCAAAGAAAGAATCTTCTGAGTATGATTTTATCTTTGGCGTGCAAAGAAATGGTTTCTCACGCAACATGCTGCTCAACAACATCAACTCATTATAATTAATAAAATCCAGCTGAACACGCACGAACCTCAGGTCGCTCGTACAATCGATAAGGCACGAAAGAATCAGCGTCACTGTGCAACGGCTGCTCCCTATTACCGGGAAAAAGCAGAGGGACAACAGTTGAAGCGACAGTCAAACTCGGCTAAAAAAGAGTGACGAGCGCTTGAGGGGAAGGCAGGAAAGTGCAGAGGTGACACTCAGTTATCTTAGTTAACACTCGCGATCAGCGAACATAAAGCTAACACTTTGAACGCTTGACACCTATGTTAATGGTGGCGCGCCAGCGCAATGCGGGATCAACAATAGCGACATAATCTTCCTGCGCTGTAGGGGCCAGAAAAGTAGAAATACGGTTGAACACAGTGGCATCGCGCAATGCACCATTGTGCCCCTTACCTTCAGTTACAATCAGTTTGCTTTTACCCAGAACATGGTTAAGTACCATGGCCTCTTCCATATCGATACTCACGTCTCCCTTGTCATGCAATATCAGTACTGGCTGTTTTATTTTTGAGATTAATTCAGGTCCGATTTTATCAGGGTGCACGCCATAACGTAGCTGATAGAGCTTTTTCATCGTCGTTGCAATATGTCGGGGTAGTTTATTGCTGAGCACATAATTATCCAGTACTTCGCCGAAGCTGCAAGGACTGCTGATCAGGATCATTCTCTTGAACAACAGCCCTTGTAATGCGGCCATACAGCCTACCAACCCGCCGGACGAGTGCCCGATAACCACTGAGAAGGGACCGTATTGTCGCTCGATATCGATGACGGCCCTGGAAAGATCGTAAAAAGACACGCCCTTACCCGGGGACACACCATGTGCCGGCAGGTCAGGTGCAAAAACGGTGTAGCCCTTTGCCTGCAAACGCTGGGCAAGGTGCCTGAGCATGATGCTTCGCCCATCCCAGCCATGCAGCAGCAATACTTTCTCTGTTTGCTGCGCTGATTGAGAGTAAATAAACATCTTCACGAAGGTGTGCCTCCAGGTGAAATTTTCCTGCAGGCATTGGCTGAGTAGCATCATCTCAGCCGGCTTATAGGGTAATGGTCGGGTTTTTTCAAACAGGTGCAATGCATACAGCGCTGAAAGATAGGAGGACAGCATGTCCAGCGAATAGAGGTCGAACATCCTTATTAAACGGCACGCGCGGACATAGTGAGTCGTTGGCCTGACTCTGGCCTTCATTAACAATGTAGGCCGGAGCCGCATCACCACCAGCACGCGAAGGTAATTTTGGTGGATCAGCGAAACGATCAGCAACAGGGGATAGATAACACTAAAGAACATGCTCACTCCCAATTTTATTCGCGAGCCGCCAGTACTCGTTGGCAAAGGCCAAGAAGTTAATCGCACTGAACATAATGATGATACTCATGATCGCGTTCACGCTAGAGAACCGATCCCAGCCGACCAATAAAACGATCACCATGAGCAACTCGATGATCACCGTCAAAATCAATACACGGCGCGCCTGATCAAGTTGTTCAAGTAAAGCTTGCAGAGACGCTACAAACGCCGTGAGGAAGAACGTCGGTAGTAAAATCAGCATCATCTGTCTACTGGCTTCCCTGATCGTCCCGTCACCTGAAAGAATGCCGATCAGCGCTTCTTCACTAAAGTAGACCCCAACGGTGAGCGCAAGATAAAGCCCACCAATAAACATCAGCCCACGATGCAGGAGCCGCTTCAATTCCTCACCGCGACTGATCGTCAAACGTTGGTTTATCAATATCGCCAGTGCAGAGCCGCAGGCCACGGCGGGAATAACGATAAACATCCTGATCTTGGTAATGATCAGGAACGCGGCGACATATTGTTCACCCAGCGTTCCAATCAAGGGAAACACCAGCAGCGAGCTGAAAAACACCACGATAAAAGATGCAAAGATCGGTAAGCCAACCTGCTGGAGAAGGCCTTTTAATCGCGCAATGAACGCTTGCGGACGGTCGTCCTGCTGCTGGCGACCGACACGCCATACCAGCCATGTCGCAACCGGGATCAGCAGGCCGGACGCCAAGGCATTTGCCACGATAATGGAATAGAAGCCCAAACCGTAGACGTGGTAGCTGGTGTAGCAAATACCTGCGTTCAGGACGATATAGGCAATCACAAGAAACATGCTCAACGCGCTCTTGCCCTGCCCTCGCAGGGCGCTGTTACACATTTCCAGGTGAATGAACGGCAGCATCGAAAGGAAGTAGAGCGGAAGTGCCTCTTGATAAAAGCGCTCACCAGACACGGGAAGCAGCTTCTCCAGCCAAGGCGAAGAGAGTGCGATCGTCCCACTGAGCGAGGCCACAACCATCACGCCCAGCACAGATAAAATGGTCGTTGCCGTCAGCACTTTCTGCTTTGACCAAAGGTTCAAAGACCTGGCGCTGAATACCTGGTTACTGATAGCCAGGCATTCGAGAATCGCCAGGAACAAAAAACTGAACGGCTGGATCATCGACAACCAGTAAATCGACGTTGTCTCAGCACCATGTCCCAAAATAGCGGTCTGGGTGTTTTGTGAAAAAGACACCGCGACGGCAACGACAATCATTGGCCAGGCAAGCTTCAGTAGGTCCGCAATATCCCGGCCTGCCCCCTGGCGTTGCGACAGAGCCAAGCCCGGTGATGTGTTCACACAACCTCCCCCACACTATCGCGCTGTGGCATGGCGTAATGCCCCGTCGTTTTGCCATGCAGGCTATAAATCATCATCGAGAGATAAGACAGCGTGTGCGTCGCGCCAAGCAGATAGCCATGGCCTCCCATCAATTTTTCCGCTCTGTTGGTCAGCAGGGTGATCTGCCAATGGTCTTCTTCAGCGTCCTGAAAATCCTGCGCCGCGATGCGCATTTCCCATTGCAACACCAGTTGGCTGCACTGACTGGTCACATCCGCAAACTCGGCTTTAATCAACTGATGCCGGGTAGTTTTCACACCAAAGCTCCAGCGTGCGGACAAATGCGTCCAGCTCATGCCCAACATGCGCATCAACAGCCCCAAACGGGCGGCGACAGAGACAATGAGTGGGGTGTCATCGGCGGCTATCGCCTGCTCCCCTCCCAGGTATTGGAGATCCAGGCCAAGAGAGGCAAGTACCCGATCCGCCTGCGGTGATTGACCGGCCGTGACCTCTCGCTCGTCCGGCACGAGTTGATAACCTTGGCTGAACACCCGCCTGGTATGATCGGGCAATTCAAGACGCAATAGCCGCACGGCTTCTGCGGGCTCATTGCCCGAAAACAGCCGATAAATTCTGTTAAACGGGCCATCAGGCATATGAGTTCTCCAACTGCAGGTGCTGCTCAATCCAACTGATCAACTTACCGACCGTGGTGAATGCATCCTGATCGATTTGATCAGGCTCAAACATTAACCCAGGGACTTTTTCTTCGAGTGTCAATAAAAACTGCACA
Organism: Pseudomonas sp. GW822-FHT07A10; assembly: GCF_058798795.1. Lineage (NCBI taxonomy): Bacteria > Pseudomonadati > Pseudomonadota > Gammaproteobacteria > Pseudomonadales > Pseudomonadaceae > Pseudomonas > Pseudomonas sp. GW822-FHT07A10. Next base: position 321,023 of record NZ_JBXAKV010000005.1, on the reverse strand, counting down.
AACAACACCGAATCCAAATCTAGGTCTTCGTTGAAATCTGTTTCCAGACTGACCGACACGGCCGAAGACATAATATCGTTGAGCGCTTCATTAACCGCCGACAGAAGACTTGACATGTACAACCTCGCTATTTTCTATTTTTTCAATTAATACGCATGAAAGCGTAACGCCCATGCCCATGGTGAGGCAGAGGATTCTTTTGCCTGTGAAATTTTTCAACAGGGCAGACAAGTTAAATAAAACGTCCGAACAATAAGCGTGCCCATACTCGGCAATATGCTCGGCAAACATGATGCCTTTGAAATTTAATTTATCGGCGACTCTTTTAAGCATCGGCAGATCCAGATTGCATGGAACGATTGCGTCGATGCTCTCAGCGGGAACATTGAATCTATCCAGCGCGTACAGATAGAAATCATGATACTCCCGCTCCAACGACGCATATAACTCGCGCCGGCGCACAGCAGACTCATGCCGGTGATTGTCATAAAAAGAGGACAGGTGCCTTACGGCTGTATGCTTCAAATTCCATTGGGCAGGCCCCGCATTGAGCAGCATCGCCGCCGGTATCTCGGCCAACACGCTATTATCCAGTCGATTAACAGCACTATGAAAAGCCTTCTCCCCCGTAAGAAGGAGCATTGGCTCTCTGCGCTTAATCAATCTGTTTTTTAATAGGTGAATCGCCGATAAGGCAGACGAACAATGGTTCAAGCTGACGCTGAGTACTTCCCAGTGCCCTATCCCGCACGCCTCGGCAACATCCTCCAGCCAATGATTATCAAAGAAGGTGTTATGCGTCTGTGTTTTGGCATACACCAGGCACCCTTTGACTTCTTTTACATGAGGGTTTGCAATAATCAGCGCGCACAGCGTATCCACAAGCATCTCTGCGTGTGTTCTGGAAGACATCCCAATGGTGTGCAAAGAGTAATAACGCTGTAATACCTTGCAAGCACCCGATTTTAAATCATGGGATTGCTCAAGCGTGCTCAAGGGCTCTAATGAAATACGATCCGGCAACCAACATAAATAATTAAGTGGCAGCATAACGTTCCCGCATGGAGTAATTTTAGTGCATTTATAAATTACCCACATCGTCCCAGAAACGGATCGTGCTTTTTGCCTCAAATTGCTTAAAAGGCATGATTTTCCCATTTGCAGGTCCCACAAATGGAACTACTAACGGTTAACAGCGGTCTTGCGAATGCCTGGAGGCCCAAACCCGTAGCTGGATCGATAAGTCCGTACTACCTGGAGCCTTTGGGTGCCGATGCAGTGAAACGCCCTTGAGCGACGTGGCATTTGGGGGGCACCGGATGGATGGGCTGTAAGGCTTTTTTCAGCACAAAACAAACGCCCCGAACATATTGGGGCGCTTGTTGGAGCCATCGCTCGAGTGTTTTCATATGGGCTGCTAAATGCCCCTTTTGTACTCAAACCAAGATCAACTGGTCAGCCAGGACTCCACGGCATCAGAGTGTTTCTCAAGGTTGCCGGAATTCAGCGAGTCTGGACATCGTTAACCTCGTAAATGACTGTCTGCGAAGACGAATTTACGTCGTAGGTTTAATCCAACTCGCTGATGCAGACCACTTTAGGCTGCGTCATGTCCTCATAGGCAAATCGAACACCTTCGCGCCCCAAACTTCCGTACTTGAAGCCACCGAAAGGCATGGCATCGAAACGATAATCGGAAGAATCATTGATCATCACGCCACCCGCTTCAATCTGCCGCGCCAATTTTAAGGCCTTGGAAAGATCACGTGTGAAGAGTCCCGCATGCAAGCTGTACTCCGGAGCATTGGCCAGAGCAACAGCATCATCCAGGTGGTCAAAAGGCTCCAGGATGACAACCGGCGCGAAGACTTCCTGCTGCCAGATCCGACTGTTATGGCTTACACGCTCCAGCACGGTCGGCGCATAGCTTCCCACTTCGCGATGGTGCCCACACAGAAGAACGGCCCCCTCGGCCAGTGCTTCATTCACTAATTGCTCGGTACGACGGGCCGCCTGTTCCGTAATCATCGGGCCTACATCCGTTGCTCGCTGGTCAGGATCCCCCACTACCAAGGCACGCGTTTGGCTGACAAAACGCTCACGGAAGTCCTCATAAATTGAACGATGTACAAGGATGCGTTGAGTGCCGATGCAATTCTGCCCTGCTGCCCAAAAGGCGCCAGACACGCAGGACTCAACAGTCGGTTCGATATCGCAATCTTCAAGCACGAGAACCGGGGCATTTCCTCCCAGATCCATCGCTAGCTTCTTCAACCCTGCACTACGAGCAATGGCCTCCCCCGTGGCAAAACCGCCCGTAAAGGAAATCATCCGAACTTCACGAACCTCCACCAATGCTTTACCCAGATCGACGCCACCGGTCGCCGGGGTTACCACAGACGGAGGCAGACCCGCTTCCACCAGGCACTCAACCAGCTTGAGAGCAGACAGCGGTGCGAGCTCTGAGGGCTTCAGGATCACAGCATTACCACCGGCGATGGCGGGGCCAAGTTTATGGGCGACCAGGTTCAGCGGATCGTTGTAGGGAGTGATCGCGACGATAAGCCCCAACGGTTCCCGCGTGAACCAACCTTGACGCGACTCCGATCCTTCATAAGCCCCAAATGGAATCACTTCCCCGGCGTTACGACGAGCCTCTTCTGCCGATAGCTTCAGCGTGTTGACACAACGCTTCACCTCCTTCTCTGCTTGTCGCAGCGTCTTCCCCGCCTCTGCAACAATGAGTTTGGCAAACGCTTCAGCCTCAAGCTCTACACGCCGGGCCGCCTCCTCAAGGATGCGTGCACGAAGGTGACGAGGCATTGCCGCACTCTCGCGCACGCCGATTCGCGCGCGTTCCAGCAAGCCAGGAACTGCGGCGGCATCGAGGCAAGGGACACTGCCCACCAGGCGACCATCGAATGGACTGAACACATCAATCTGTTTGGCTTCAACAAGCTGGATACTGGCCATGCTGGATACGCTCATGACTATCTCCTGTTATTTGCCGTGGGCGGTGTGGATGGCGACGATGTCCGACAGCAATGCGAAGGCTGTTTCGATGCGCCCTGCCCCAGGCCCGGACACCGTGACAGCTCCCAGCAGTTCGGTCTTGAATGACACTGCATTCGTAGCACCGCTGATTCCGGCAAGAGGATGTGAGTTCGACAGTAACCGAGCTTCCACACTCGCTCGAACCGAGCCATCTGCTGCACGATCGGCTGAGCCGATCAGTTTCCAGCTCGCGCCATTGGCACTTGCCTGGGCAATATCTTGCGCGCTGATATTGCTGATACCCGAGCACGTTACATCGCTGACATTCAGTCGTGCGTTGAGCAGTTCGTTGGCCAGGATCACCACCTTGAGGCGTACGTCAAACCCTTCCACATCGGCGGTTGGATCTGCCTCGGCGTAGCCGAGCTGTTGCGCTTGGACGACGGCATCGTTGAACGCCAGGCCGTCTTTCATCCGGGTGAGCACGTAGTTGGAAGTGCCGTTCAGGATGCCTTCGAAGCCTTGCACGTTGGCACCCGCCAGGGCCTGTTTGGCCAGACGAATCACGGGGGTGCCACTCATCACCGCCCCCTCGTATTCGAAAGCGAGCTGGTTGCGACGGGCCAACGCCTTGAGCTCGGCACCGTGCAACGCAATAGGCCCCTTATTGGTGGTCACTACATGAATGCCGCTTTCCAAGGCCCAGCGGCAAAAGGTAGTGGCGGGCTCGCCATCCACCGGATTGGTGAAAGTGGCCTCAGCGATGATGTCTGCACCGGAATGCTTGATCACGGTTTCGTTGAAGGCCTCGGCATTGCCGCCGGGCAGTTGAGCGAATGCGCCCTTCTCAACCGGCAGTGCCACCAACTGCTTTGCATCCAGACCGTCTTTGGCAACGATTGAGCCGAGGAACAGATCGGTGACCCCGACAATTTTAATGGTGAAGCCCAGGGTCTCTTTCCACTCGGCATTACGATCGGCGACCAATTGGGCGAAGCCACGGTTCACGCCACCAAACCCTACCAAGGCAATTTTGTACTCAGTCATAACCGCTGTTCCTATATTGATGTTGTTCGATAGGAACATCCTAAGAGGCGGGCTTTGGCAGTTGAATATGGCAGAGTGCTGTATTAGTTGAGCGTTTTGCCCAAGCACGAAGTTGTCAAAACACCGCAGAAAGGACGAACGATGTCACGGTGTTTTCCACCCCTGGCATGGCCGCGATTTCCTTCCACACGAGATGGACTCGTTCAGGTGTGGCGGCATTCACACGCAGCATTAAATCGAACTCACCACTGAGTACTTCACATTGCACGACTTCGGGAATGGAGCGCAGCGCAGTCAGTACTTCTTCGCCACGCATGCGGTCGTAGCGGTAGACAAAGATCACCGCGCTGATAAGCGACGTAGGCCGCCGCGACTCACCGAGAAGTACCGTATAGCCCTGGATCGCACCGTCGCGCTCAAGACGCTCGATACGCTGGCGCACCGCATTGCGTGACAAGTTGATCTTGGCACCCAGTTCGATATGGGCTATTCGCGCATTGGCGGTAAGTTCGGCCAGTATGCGTTCGTCCAACGGATCTAGAATGCGCTTCATGCAGACCTCTGCTGCGCCAGACGAAGAGCCTGGCACAGACCGTCCAGATCGCCCTTGGCCAGGTACGGTGGTTGCGCGCGCACCTCGACAGTGCTCGGAACGCTTGTTTGCCAGACGCCCAGTTCGGCCAACAGCGCTGCTGACTTGGCCGGCGCAATTTGCCCGAAGGTGACCATCGGCGCGCCAAGACTGCGTCGATGAAGCCTGCCGGCCAGTACACCGACAGCGGTGTGAGGATCGATGGCCGAGCCTGTCTCTCGGAACAGTTCGACTACTTCATCGCGCACTTGGGATTCGTGTACGGCATAGGAATCGAAGAGTACTCGAGCACGTAGCCATTGCTGGTTGCCGATGCTCATTTCTCCGCAACTTTCAAAATGCTCCATCAGTGTCTTTGTTGAGCAGCTATCGTGCTCGTAAATCTCCCAGATAAACCGCTCCAGGTTGGAAAACAACGAGAAGTCCATCGCCGGCGACACGGTTCGATTAGTCATCCGGGTGGAGTAGCGATTGCAATGAAAAAACTGGTGCAGGGCATCATTGCTGTTGGTGGAAATGATCACCTGATTGATCGGTAATCCCATTTTCTGCGCAATGTAACCAGCGTAGATTTCGGCCGAGCTGGCAGCTGGAACGCTAAAGCCAACGGGACGCGAGCCACCGCCCAGTTGCAAGGCTGCGTGGAAGTAAAAAACGATCTGGGCCAGGACGCCGATCCAATTGGTCGAGTTGAAACAGACCGGCAACACTCCATCCAACGGCCACTCACGCAAGAGTCGGGAGACCAGCGTCTGGCAATCATCGAAATTACCGTCAACCGGAAACAGCTGAACCCGCTGCGGGTCGGCTGCCTGCAAGGCACTGAGTTGCTCAGGTGCAAGCCCGTCGCGCGGATACAGTATCGCCATGCGGGCGGCCGGGCAGTTAGCAAAGGCTTCAAGCGCCGCGACGCCGGTATCACCGTTAGTTGCACCGACTACCAACGCTTCTTTACCGACCTCTTCCAGAAAATGCTCAACCAGGCGCGACTGCAATTGCGCGGCGAAATCCTTGGAAGAACCGGTCGGGCCATGAAACAGCTGGAGTATCCACTCGTTGTGCCCGATTTGCTCAAGCGGCGTAATAGCGCGGTGCTTGAATTGTTGGTAGCTGTCACTGAGCAAGGCACGCAGGGTGCTTTCATCTATGGAAGAACCAACAAAAGGCGAAATCACTCGCCAAACCAATTCATCAAACGGCAGCCACGACCAGCCGGCAATCTGTTTCTCGGTAAAGACAGGCAAACTGGCTGGGACATAGAGACCACCATTTTCGGCGAGCCCCGACAGAACCACACTGCGAAAATCAGCACGCATGTCGCCGCCGCGAGTGCTTACATAATCCATGGCAACTCCAAATCAGTTTTACAAAAGGCGATGGGCTTGCGCCACCAGCCAGGTAGAAAAATGTGCGGCATCAGGCGATAGCACTTCGTTCTGTTCGTGCACCAGATAAAAGGATTCGCTTGCCTCGATACGGTGATTGAATGGCGCAACCAATTGCCCACTCTTAAGCAAATCCTCGACCACGGAAGACCGTGCCAGCGCAACGCCCTGCCCCAATTCGGCCATGCGGATCGTGGAAATCAGCGTGTCAAACTGAAGACCACGGGAGTAGTCGACGTCGTCTGCTCCAACTCGCTTCAACCAGTAACCCCAACCTTCTTCGTACCCCAACACGTGAAGCAGTGAATGGTTCATCAAATCGCGAGGCTCATGTATGGGTGAACTGGCCATGAGCGTTGGGGAGCAAACAGGCTGAAGGATGTCCCAAGTCAATCGCTGAGCGTGCAAGCCCGACCACTCACCGCATCCCCAGCGAATCTCCAGGTCATCTTCGCCGTCCGGTTCTTTCACCCAAATATTGCTGATATATCGAATATCAATCTGGGGATACTCCCGACAAAAATCTGCGAGTCGGGGGGCCAACCAATAGTGAAGAAAGGAAAGGCTGCCACGCACCTTCAAATGTCTTCGATTGCGCTGGCCGAAAATCTCGTTTGTGCCGACTGCAAGGCGACTGATCGCGTCTTGTACGACAGGCAGGTACGACTGCCCTTCCTCGGTCAAGCCAAGTCCTCGAGGTAAGCGCTTGAACAGCGCCACACCGAGGTGACTTTCTAACTGACGGATCTGCTGACTCACAGCCCCTTGAGTCAAATGGAGTTCTTCCGCCGCGTGGGTAAAATTTAAACAACGCGCCGATACTTCGAATGCCCTCAACCAGTTCAAGGGTGGTAGTGACTTTTGACTCATCGGCGCAACCTCATCAGGGCTTTAACTATGCTCGATCATTGCCTGAAAAACTCACGCGGTGCCAGAGGAATGAACTGCTGCGGCTAAAGCCAACCGCTCTGCTCTCTTGTTTCGAGTGATCCAGTAAACGAAGTAACACCACGCGATAAAGGGAAGGCCGAAGTAAAGCGCCACTCGCTGCTCAGGATCAAAAGCGATACCCACACAGGCCAGCAGACAACACAACAGTGCACCGATAGGCACCCATGGATAGCCGCGTACACGGAAATGCAGGTCTTCAACTCGTCCGCCATTAGCGACATATTGACGACGGAATGCGATCTGGCTTGCAGCAATGCTCATCCACACGACCACGACCGCCAGACCGGAAATGGACACCAAGGCCAAGTAGACCGTATCAGGGGCAAACACACTGCTGAGCAGAGAAGCCACTGCACCCGCCATACTAAGAACGATGGCGTTCACCGGTGCACCCCGACTGGAGAGCCTGGCGTAGCGCTTAGGCATATGTCCTTGATCGCTCAATGTCCACAGCATTCGGGACGCTGCATACAGCCCCGAGTTAGCGGCGGAAATCAGTGCCGTGAGAATGACGAAGTTCATAATGTCGGCAGAGTATGGGATGCCAATCAGCTCAAACACCATCACGAACGGGCTTTCTACGAGCCCCGCTTGCTCTCGTGGCAGTAACGTCGCAAGGACGAAAATGGTCCCCACGAAGAACAGCGCCAAACGTACCACTGTCGTGCGGATTGCCTTGGGCACGCTAGTTTGTGGATCTTGCGCTTCGCCTGCCGCAATCCCGATCAGCTCAGTTCCGGAAAATGCGAATGAAACAGCCAGGAGGGTCATTGCAATGGGTAAAAACCCAGTAGGAAAAAGCCCCTCACGTGTGAAGTTGGAAAGTCCCGCCCCCTGCAAACTCTGTACTTGAATAAGACCGAAAATTGCCGCTCCGCCAATCGCAATGAATGTGATAACGGTCAGCACCTTAATCAGCGAAAGCCAAAATTCAGTCTCCGCAAACCACCGAACAGAAACAACATTGCTTAAGAAAACGGCGATGGCAAACAGCGCGCTCCAAATCCAGACCGGTGTATCAGGAAACCACCGAACCATCAGTATGCCCGCAGCTGTGAACTCTGAACCGATAGCTACTGCCCAAGTGAGCCAGTAAAGCCAAGCCACCGTATAGCCTGTGCCTGGTCCCAGGTATCGCGTTGCATAACTACTGAAAGATCCGGTTTCTGGCATCTGTACAGCCAATTCACCGAGACAGACCATGACTAAATACACCATCACTGCCCCGATGATGTAAGCAATCACTGCACCGAGCGGCCCTGCCTGATTAACCGTGTAACCGGAGGTAAGGAATAACCCCGTACCGATCACACCGCCCAGTGCCAACATAACGATGTGGCGTGTTTGCATTTCCTTTTTGAAACGCGAGTTTGGGTCGGACTGATGATCTTCAATATGCGTGGACATAGTTTTATTCTCATGAAATGTTCGGACAAACGCCTTATAACTGGCTGTTGGGCAGTACAAATTTGTCGTCGCTGGATTTTATTATTTTCATTCTTCATGAAGGGCTTAAGATGAATCTCGAGCGTCCTGCCCGTATTCAGGTTTCTACTTCAATGAAACGTTGGGCACTATCAGTGTTAAAGCTCGTATCACCATGTTTACCTCGCACTAAAGCGAAAGCTTGTTTTAGGTCAGCCAATAAATCTGCTGAATCTTCAATACCTACGGATATTCGAACCAAACCTTCGGAGATTCCAAGTGCCTGACGTTCTTCCAAGGTATTTTCCACGTGACTGGTCGTCCGAGCCGGCCCATAGATGGTCTCGACAGCGCCCAAATTACCCGCCCGATGCGCATATCTGAGCAGCGGTAGCAAACGAGTCACTGTGTCCATGCCTCCTTTCAGTACGAAGCTGACGATGGCCCCGAATCCGTTCATTTGCGAACGAGCGATGTCATGACCTGGATGTTGAGGCAACCCCGGATAGTTCACCGACTCAACCAGCGGTTCGGTACAGAGGTACTCGGCCAAAAGCTTCGCGCTCGCCTGTTGCTGGCGAAGACGCAGAGCCAGTGTCTTGATGCCTCGGATGATTAGATACGCCGAAAAAGGATCCAGCGAGGCACCATTGATTTCGCGGTAGTGGCGAACTTGAGACATCAAATGCTCGGCACCGCAAACCACGCCGCCAAGTACATCACCATGACCGGACAGGAATTTGGTCGCGCTGTGCACAACCACATCAACGCCTAAAGCGAGCGGATTCTGATTCAGAGGTGTCGCGAATGTATTGTCTGCAACAACCAAAGCGCCCACTCGCTTCGCTGCTGCCACAAGGCGCCGAATATCAACGATTTTCAGCGTTGGGTTCGAGGGTGTTTCCAGATACAGGACGCTGCAGCCTTTAGCGATCTCCTGCTCAAGTGCCACAGTGTCGAGCGTATCGCAAAGAGTTACCTCCACACCCATGCGTGGAAGAAACTCCTCGAAAATCTTGTTCGTACCGCCGTAGCTGTCACGCGTAGATATCACGCGCTGCCCACAGGACAGGAAGGTGTGTAATACACCGCTAATTGCAGCCATTCCGGTACTGAAAGCTACAGCCGACTCTGCGTTTTCTAGCTCACAGAGTTTATCTTCCAAGACGCAGACAGTGGGATTGCTCATCCGGCTGTAAATGAAGCCGGGCTCCTTTCCCAATGCCACGTCGTACCACTTATCGATATCGTCATAGCCATAGGCGGCACTGACCACGATGGGTGTCTGGGTCGCATTGTAAGGATGTTGAACTTGCTCACCTCCCCATACGGCTCGAGTCCCCATCCCAACCTCTGAAGCTTGAACGGCGTGTTTCTTATTTTCCATAAAGTTGTCTCGCATCAAGGGAAACACAACCGTGTTCCAAGTGGGCTTGGGAGGACTATATGGAAAGCTCATGCTTGTGAAAAATCATGATATCCGGGAGTAAGGGGGGCTTTTTTTAATGGCTGGGTACCGGGCAGGCAGCATACGGAGCTGCTAGTGTTAATCCGCATGCCGTCAAAGTCCCTGCAGTCGGGTGGGTGTGAGCCGCCGTTTTGTTCGTGACCGAGTGCTACGCCTGCCGCTGCAGTTCGTTGGCAGTGGTGTAACCCAAGATCTTCCTAACCCATCGAATGGCGCTTAATCCAGGAGAAAAATCATGGCGAAGGTACTGGTTCTCTATTACTCAATGTACGGTCACCTCGAAACGATGGCTGGCGCAGTGGCCGAAGGCGCACGATCCGTACCCGGCGCAGACGTGACGCTCAAGCGTGTCGCTGAAACCATCCCGGCCGAACAGGCAGCAGCCATCGGCGTCAAACTTGACCAGAAGGCACCGGTGGCGACACCTGACGAGCTGGGCAATTACGATGCAATCATCTTTGGTACACCGACGCGCTTCGGCAATATGGCGGGACAGATGCGCACGTTTCTCGACCAGACCGGCGGACTGTGGATGAGCGGCGCGCTGGTCGGGAAAATCGGCAGTGTCTTTGCATCGACCGGCACCCAGCACGGTGGCCAGGAAACCACGATTACGTCGTTTCACAGCACACTCCTGCATCAAGGAATGGTCATCGTGGGTGTGCCTTACACCTGCGCAGGGCTGACCAACATGAGCGAGATCACCGGCGGTACGCCCTATGGCGCGACCACACTGGCAGGTGCTGACGGTAAACGGCAACCGTCACAGAATGAACTGGATATTGCGCGTTTCCAGGGTAAACACGTCGCTGAGCTTGCAATAAAGATCGCGGGTTAACGCAAGCACCTGAATGGGCGCGTGTTGCAGGACAGGAGCTAGCCTGTGTAACGCCGGGGCGGACTTCACCACCGCGCCGCTGATACTCGCTGGTGGCTTGGCGATTCTAGAGAAAGCCTTGCGCGTCGGGAGTCATTGAAGACGACGTAAGCGTTTTGGGATTCAGAGGAGCGACGTTCTAGTGGGGGGCGCTCCTCTCGCCCTTAAGTTAAATGATGTGTCAGAGCGGTACTTTTACAAGAGCTCCATCTGCACTCACCGCCACTCCTAATGAGTGCTTTGAACATTGATGTTATCCAATCGAAATGCAGCACGTTCCATAAGCGCTAAACGAATACCTAAAATTTCATACGTCAGATCTGACATCGTCCCACGTAGGGTCGCTGACAAGTCGGACGCCACTGTTTCGCCGTCTTCATGTTCTAACTCTTTTTGGAAGCGACTGAATCCACGACTGAGAGAACTTGCCACGTCGACAAGTACATCATCTGCAGAACCTTCTAGCTTCGTTGCTATGCACTCCATGCTACATTGGATAGATAGACATGCAACAAATTATCTGCAACACAGCGCGGATTTAGACGAGCAACATCAACATAGCTTTTTCATTGTGGGCGACGAATTAAATTCACAAGCCTAGGAAAACCGGGTGCCTAAGGCATGAGTTATAAAAAGCTCAACACCCAGTGAATCGACCTATTCTGTTAAATGAAGGGCGTTTCATCAGCGTTGTGTTTTAAGATTCTCGGTGATTTTCAAATGGCGTTCAGGGCGTCTATCAAGGCCAACTCACCAGGCCCAGTTCTTTGATTCGCCATGCCATGGCGCTGTCAGAGACTCGAAACTGCTTCGCGAGCGATACCAATCGCCGGTTCCCGTAGTTCTCGCAGCGTGCCAAGGCGAACTCGCGGTCAAGCGATCCTTGGGAAGCAAACAGCAACTCCTCATGGTCATCCTTACTCAGGTGGTATGCCGTGATATCCGTGAATCTGAAGGGTCCTACGCAGCCGAATTGAAACTCGAATTGCGCTTTAAGCAGGTTGGGTGGCATGAGAAAGCATGCAGCAAAATAGTCAGCTTCCTGTTCGACTTGGGGTTTGGTCCCCGAAATGGAGGATCCATCGAGTGGACGATCCCGATGCATCACCAATCCATCATGCAGCGTGAGATGGCCGATCTCATGAGCGCCAGTAAACCGCTGGACGTGCTCAGGGTATGCAGTAGAAATAGCGATCTTCTTCGCCTGGCGGTCAATCAAGCCAGCAATGCTTGGGCCGCGCGCGAATTTGCTTGATCCCAGATCGGGGAACTTCAGGTAGTCATAGTCAAACAGATAGGCCGCAGCGTCTGGCTCAAGCATCCCTAGTGATGTAGGTTGCCCACTTGGCCATAGGATCTCTTTCTGCTTCCAGATCTCTCGGTGCAACTGCCTGACTTCGTCTTGGATGCTTGCTCGATTCATAGCGCCACCACTACATTGTGTGTCTAAATATAAATATAGGCACAATATGTAGATGCTGCAACCCTGCAGGAGATTTCCTCGGAATGCAGTCACACACAATCGTATCCTCAAGCACGATGACCGTCTGGCATGAACTGCTACCGGAAGCACCGCCGCGGAGCACCCTGTAAACCGCTACATCCAGCTCGAATCAGGGCGCTGCCGCCTATTGCGATCTCTATAAAGTGTTTTATCCCTACCCCAAACATTTCATCCCAACACGGCATTCAGGGCGGATCGGCAGTTCTAGCTCTAGCGTCCCAATGTTTCCCTCCTCCGATACACAGGGCATCAACTGCCGGGCACGTCTACTGATGCCCTGCTCCAGCAGCGTTTTGACTTTGGCTGGCAGTTGTTTGTGAATGCTCTCGAGAAATAGCACCTCAAAAAACACCTTACCGATGAAATCCAACGCGGGAACAGGTGCAAGGTCAGAAAGCGGGTAACTCAAGAACCGCCTCGACCACCCTTCTTCCCGGGCAACGATTTATTCGAGGTTATCGCGTGGGCTGTTGTGCCTGGGGGGATGTCAATCAAGGTCCCCCCAATTTGCCAACCTGCGCTCCCACAGTGCCATCGCTCGCCAACGTAGTGAGCGTCAACAATCTGTTACTTTTTTGAAACACCTTCTCAACCGCTAATCAGTTAGTCCGGTTTTTTGACACATCCCCGATATGTGGTCACACACTTTTGCTCTCCGCTCGGTCATAACCGTTGGCTGTCGATGGAATATTGGCATCTTCCGAGGTTCCTGCCTGATACGGAGATAAGCTCATGATTTTCAATGTACAAAATTTTGGCGCCAAAGGAGATGGCATCACAGACGACACAGCGGCGATACAACGTGCAATTGATGCGGCGGCCGCCGCAGGCGGGGGGCAGGTTTACGTGCCGACCGGAACCTATATCGTTTCGGGAGGAGTGGAACCTTCCGACGGTTGCCTGATGCTCAAGAGCAACGTCTACCTGTACGGCGACGGCATGGGCGCTACCACCGTCAAGGTGGCTGACGGCTCCGACACCAAGATCACCGGCGTCATCCGCTCCGCCTATGGCGAGGAAACCCACGACTTCGGCGTCAGCAACCTCACCATCGACGGCAACCGTGACAACACCACGGGCAAGATCGACGGTTGGTTCAACGGCTACATTCCCGGGCAAGCAGGCTACGACTCCAACGTCACCCTCGACAGCGTCGAGATCAAGGACTGCTCCGGGTACGGTTTCGACCCCCACGAGCAGACCGTCAACATGGTCATCAAGAACAGCGTGTCCCACGGCAACGGCCTGGACGGTTTCGTCGCTGACTTCCTGAGCAACAGCACCTTCGAAAACAACGTCGCCTACGACAACGACCGGCACGGTTTCAATATCGTGACCAGCACCCACGACTTCACGCTCACCAATAACGTTGCCTACAACAACGGCGGCAATGGCATCGTGGTGCAGCGCGGCAGCGAGAACATCCCCTCCCCCAGCAACATCACCATCACCGGTGGCGAGGTGTATGGCAACGGCGCCGAAGGGGTGCTGATCAAAATGTCCAGCGAGGTGACAGTCAGCGGCGTCGACATTCACGACAACATCAGCGCCGGGGTCCGTATCTACGGCAGCAACCACGTCGAGCTTATCGACAACACGCTCAACAGCAATTCCCTGGGCAACCCCGTGCCGGAGATCATCATCCAGTCCTACAACGACACCCTGGGTGTGTCCGGCAAGTACTACAACGGCAGCGATAACACCATCCAGAGCAACATCATCACCGGCAGCAACCTGTCGACCTACGGTGTTGCGGAACGCAATGAAGACGGCACCGATCGCAACGCCATCATCGGCAACACCATCAGCCACACCAGCAACGGTGCGACGCTGGTCTATGGCGACGGCAGCTACGTCAGCGACACGGTGCCGATGATCACCGTGCAAGGCACAGCTGGCAATGACATCCTGCTGGGCAGCGCCGGCAGCGAGATTTTCTATGGTGTGGCCGGCAACGACACCATCAATGGCGGGGCCGGTGACGACATTCTGGTAGGCGGTGCAGGCATCGATAAACTCACCGGCGGTACCGGCGCCGATACGTTCCGTTTCACCACTCAGTCCGACAGTTATCGCAACGCAACCGCAAGCTTCGATGACACCATCACCGACTTCGACGTCACCCAGGACAAGATCGACCTCGCCGGCCTCGGTTTCACCGGCCTGGGCAATGGCCATGGCGGTACCCTGCAAGTCAGCTACAGCGCCAGCAGTAACCGCACCTACATCAAGGACTACGATGCCGACGCCAGTGGCAATCGCTTCGAATTGATACTCTCGGGCAACCTCGCCAGCACTCTGACCGCGAGCAATTTCATCTTCAATCGTGTGCTCACCGGCACCAACGGCAACGACTCGCTGCTGGGCAGTGATTCGGCCGACACCCTGCTCGGCCTGGCGGGTAACGATAGCCTCAATGGCGGCGCGGGCGACGACAAACTCGACGGCGGCGCCGGTATGGACACCCTCACCGGTGGCGCCGGAGCGGACACCTTTGTGTTCTCCAATCGCCTGGACAGTTACCGCAATTACAACACCGGCGGTGCCAACCTTGCCGACCTGATCACCGATTTTGATATCACCGCCGACAAGATCGACCTCTCGGCCATGGGTTTCACCGGCCTGGGGGATGGCAAGAACAACACCGTGTACGTGGTGCTCAACAGTGCCGGCACCAAGACTTACATCAAGTCCCTGACTGCCGACGCCGATGGCAACCGCTTCGAAGTGGCACTGAGCGGTAACTACCTCGACAAGCTGACCAGCGCCAACTTCGTCTTCGCCACGTCGTCACCGACCAACCACGCGCCGGTTCTGGCCACGCCGCTGCTGGATCAGAACGCAACCGAAAACGCCCCGTTTAGCTACGTGGTGCCAGCCACCAGCTTCACCGATGCGGATAATGACAACCTCAACTACACCGCCACCCTGTCCGATGGCAGCGCCCTGCCCGCGTGGCTGAGCTTCAATTCCACCAACCTGACCTTCAGCGGCACGCCGACCAGCACCGCATCCGGCAATTACAACGTGCTGATAAAGGCCATGGACCCGGCCGGTGCATCGGCCAGCGATAGCTTCGATCTGGTAGTGGCCAACACCGTCACCGGCACCAACAATGCCGAAACCCTCAACGGCACGGCGGGTGCCGACCTAATCCTCGGCCTCGGTGGCAACGACACGATCAAGGCCGGCGCTGGCGCCGACACCGTCGACGGCGGTGCCGGACGCGACTCGCTGTATGGTGGCGACGGTGCCGACACCTTCCGCTATACCAACCTGCTCGACAGCTACCGCGACTACGACACGGGTGGTGTCACGGCCACCGATACGATCTATGACTTCACCGCGGGCGTCGACAAGATCGATGTGTCGGGCCTGGGCTTTGTCGGCCTTGGCGATGGCCACAATGGCACGTTGTACATCACCCTCAACACGGCCGGCGACAAGACCTACATCAAGTCCGCCGAAGCGGATGCCGATGGTAATCGATTTGAAATCGCCCTCAGCGGCAACTACCTCAACACCCTGACCGCCAGTGACTTCGTGTTTGGCCAGCACGCCCAGCAGGACATCCTCTACCTGCCCACCCTCGGCCAATCCAATGCGCGCCTGCTGCGCATGACGGAGGACGACAATCAGTCCGGCACCTCGATGCTGGTCAACGACCTGGACCGCTACACCCCCTATGACGTGCGCAGCCAATTCACCGATGCCGATGGCAACGGCATCGACATCGCGGTGGGCGGCAGCACGGTCACCGGCCTGTCGACGCTCAGCGCCGAGGAACTCAAGCTGTGCTGGTGGCTGACCGACACCAACCAACCCGGGGCTGCGCTGTTGCGCGCCGTGACGCTGCTGAGCGAACAGCGCTCCGAACTGCAATCGATCAATAACGTCACCATGGGCATCATTTGGGGCCAGGGTGAGGAAGCCGCTCAGGAGATCGCCCAAGCCACGGACAAAGCAGCGGCAGCAGCGGCCTACAAGGATGCGACCCTAAAGGTGTTTGACTACCTGCATGCCCAGTTCGGCAACTTCGACGTGTACATGATGGAAACCGGTCACTACGAGCAGGACGCGGCGCGCGCCCGTGGCTATTCGGAAGAGAAGATCGCCTCCATCGTCGAGGGGGTTGGCTATGTTCACGCCGCCCAGGAAGCCATTGCCGCCGAGCGCGCCGACGTCAAGCTGGCGGTGGACTACAACGACCTCCCCTTGCGACACGAAGTCGATCCGCTGACGTATCCCGACGACGTCTGGCACCTGCACGAGGAATCGGCGGAAATCGTCGGCCAGCGCCTGGCCGACTACATCGCCAATGACCTTGGCTTCCTGGGCAACCCCAACGACAACAACAGCGTGCAGGACATTTTCGACAACAACCGGAAGATGATTTCCGGTACCGACCAGGCAGATACCCTGGTGGGCAGCTCGGGCAACGACACGCTGGATGGCGGACTGGGCGCCGACACCATGACCGGTGGCGATGGCAATGACATCTATGTGGTCAATAACGTGCTCGACCGCGTGGTGGAAAGCAACACCTCGACCTCGCAGATCGATACGGTACAGGCCTCGGTCAGTTGGACCCTGGGCGCCAATCTCGAGAACCTGGTGCTCACCGGCGTGTCGGGCATCAACGGCACCGGCAATGAGCAGCACAACTTCATCACCGGCAATGCCGGCAATAATGTGCTCGATGGTGCCGCAGGGGGCGACAGCATGAGCGGCGGCGATGGCAGCGACACTTACTATGTCGACAACGCCGACGACATCGTGATCGAGATCAACAGCAATGCGCTGTCCGGTGGGATCGACAGTGTGCACAGCAGCCTGGCGGCCTATACCCTCGGCAACAACGTCGAGCATCTGTATATCGATAGCACTGGCGCCGCCAATGGCACGGGCAACGCGTTGGACAACACGCTATTCGCCGGAGCCGGCAACAACGTGCTGGACGGACGCGAGGGCAATGACACGGTGTCTTTTGAACGCGCCGCGTCTGGCGTTACCGTCAACCTCTCGACGTCAGCGCAGCAAAACACCGTGGGTTCCGGGCTCGACACCGTGAAGCTCTTCGAAAACCTCACGGGAAGCGCCTACGCCGACACGCTGTCGGGTAACAGCGGCGCGAACGTTCTGAACGGTGGCGCGGGCAACGATACGTTGGTGGGCGGTTCGGGCGATGACCGGTTGATCGGCGGTGCCGGCACCGACAACCTCACCGGAGGCACTGGCGCGGATACCTACGTGTTTGATGCGCTGTCGGACATGGGCGCCGGCGCTTTACGCGATGTGATCAACGGCTTCAAGAGCACCGAGGGTGATCATCTGGACTTCACCGGCCTGGACGCTAACCCGATGACCACCGCTGTCGACGCCTTCACCTTCATCGGTGCCAACGCCTTCGACCCTGCCGACGCTACCGGCGAACTGCGCTTTGCCGATGGCATTCTCTACGGCAGTGTCGATGCCGACGCCGCCCCCGAATTCGAAATCTCACTGGTGGGCGTCACGGAGTTGCACGTCAGCGACTTCACAGCCTGAGTCAAGCTGAGAGGGGATTTGCAGTGCTCGAAAGATTGAAAACAACACAGACAATGTCGGGGTATAGACGAATTTAGTGGCGAGGGAGCTTGCTCCCGTTCGGCTGCGAAGCAGCCGTGAGCCGATGGACTCGGTCGGCCTGATGCGGCGCATCCAACGGGTTTTGGGGCTGCTTCACTGCCCAACGGGAGCAAGTTCCCTCGCCACGGGCGCTACTTGAAACCAAGAGATCGCGCTTCTCGGCGAGCCCCTTCCTACAACCCAACCACCGCCGAGCGGTATGGCAAGTTCTGAGCACTGACTTACACTGCGATACACCAATGCGAACGAATCACTGTTCAATGCATCGATACATCCCACGGCAATCCGGGCATCACGTAATGATCTGGGTGAAGCCAACATGAAAACGGTCACGACCCTTTTCACCTGTCTACTCGCTGCCAGCGTATGCACGGCGGCGAGCACCTGTGTAATGGCTGCGCCAACCTACAAGACCAGCTTCGACTGTGGCGAGGCAAAGGCGCCTGTCGAAAAACTTATCTGTCGCGATCCGCAACTGGCGCAGATGGATATCGAACTGACGCGTCTTTATCGCCTGGCGCTCACGGATGAACATTCAGTGCCGCGTCCGGACAAAATCATGATCGACCAGCAGTTCTGGATCGATGCCCGTAATCAGTGCGCCTCCACACCTGTACCCAAGACGTGCACAGTCCGCAGTTATGCCGAGCGCGCGCACCAGCTGCGCCAAGGCTCGGCCATTGTGAGAACCAAGGACCCATACAGACTCACCGAGGGCCCCCTGGCTTTTCGTTGTACAGGGCTCGACCCGCTGGTTGCCGCCACCTTCTTCACCACGCAGCCGGGTGTCGTGTACCTGAAATGGGCGAACACCTCGATCGTCCTGAACCAGGAGCCGAGTGATTCGGGAACCCGATACACAGGCAAGGACTCCCAGGGAAATTACAGTTTCTGGCAAGACGGCGACGTGGTGCTATTCCAGAAGCCAGGCTCAGGGTCAATGAGTTGCAAGGCCGAGCCGGTCGGTTGATGTCTCTGGCGCAAGTCCGGCGCCCTACTCCCTACCCCAAAACCTGCACGCAAAAAAAAGCCCCGAAACCACATAAGGTACGGGGCAAAAAATTGGTTGGTTGCGGCCAACCAAAGGAGCATTTTTCAAAGCGGTTACGGGTTACAGGCATTCCTGCGCGGCACGTTCGAAACTCGAAGGCATGAAGTTCGACGCCAGCAAGTGGCGCTCATACAAAAACACCTTGCCGCCGTTTGGCGCTTTGTAGGCTTCCAGAACGTTGTCCGCGGCGACTTTGCTCGGCACCACGATCCGGTAGCTGCGCTGGGTTTGCGAGACCGTCGGGTGCAGTGCGTTGCCCTGCAACTTTGGCACCACGCAATCGGCGTACTCGGCAGGCGTTTTTTTCGTCTGCAAGGTCAGCGTCGGGTCGTTCGGCGCAGAGGCACAACCGGCCAGCAGCACGGTGGCAACAGCCATGGCAGGAACAAATAAAGGGCGCATCGGTGCAGTCCTGAAGTAAAAAATCTGTTTCGTTGCGCAACGGGTCACTGTCGTTGCGGTTATGGTCCGGGTGTTCAGCCAGCAGTCACCAGGGTTTTGAGCGAGTCATCGAACTGCTTCAAGGCGCTGAGTTGCAGGTCGCGTTGCTGATCGATCTGGGCGGCAATCTCGGCTGCAGCTTTACGGTGTACCCAGACCGAAGGCATTTGTTTCTCGACGGCGCCTTCGGCCTTGCCGATGTATTGCAGGTTGGCGTCGTAGAACCGTGCGGCGAAACGCGCTTCGACCTGACTGTTGCGTTGGGTCAGCAGACGGTTATGGGTATCGAGCATCACCACCACATCCGGATGGGCCTGCAACAACGCATCGAGGTTGTCGTAGACGGTCACCGACAGGAACTGCTGCTGTAACGAACTCATCAGCCAGTCGATTGCCAACTCTGGGTCGGAGCTGTTGATGAACGCGTCGCGAATCCGCGCATCCAGCGCATCGCGCGCGCCGTTCACCGCCACATCGTGGTAACGCTCGAGGTATTGCAGGTTGTCCAGGGTGTTTTCGCTGTACAGCACACCGACGGTTTGCGAATGCTGCAAGCCGGTACTGGCGCCGGCGATGGGCAGAAAATGGCACGATTGGGCGTCGTCTGCGTAGGCGGTTGCAGCAGTAGCAACCCCGCCCATCAACAGGGCGACAATTGCCAGTCGGGTCAATGTCTTCATCGCGCAAATTCCTTGAGCTGCGTCTTCGATGGAGGCGATTTTCCGCCTTTACCCGACCCAGCAGAACTTGCGTTTCTTGATTGTCACTATCACTTGAACCGATAGTTGCGCCGCGTGCCGATTATTTGCTCTTTCCTTCAAGTGCCTCTTCGGTCAAGCGACGCTCAGCTGATTTCTCCCCTGCGATTTCGCCGCGTAAAGCGCGCGATCTGCACGATCGATCAGTGCCTTTTCATCAGGGTCGCTGCCGTCGGCGACATATGTCGCCAACCCCAGGCTGACGGTCACGATACCTAACGGGCTCGACAAATGCGCAAGTTGCTCGGCCGCAATACACGACAGGATCGCCTCGGCAACCGTTCGCGCTCCTGATTCGTCCGTATTGGGCATCACCACGGCGATTTCTTCCCCGCCATAGCGAGCTGTCATGTCACCTGGGCGACGGACACAGTGCTTGATCGCCTGACCTATGATCCGCAGACATTCGTCTCCAGCGAGATGGCCGTAGTGATCGTTGTAGCGTTTGAAAAAGTCCACATCGATCAGAATCAGTGACAACGGGCTTGCAAGTCGCTTGGCACGTTTGAATTCGACATCCAGAAACTGATCGAAATGCCGGCGGTTGGCGAGGCCGGTGAGTTTGTCCTCGCTGGCGAGAACTTCCAGCGTCTGGTTAAGCTCGATCAGTGCGGTTTGGGTGGCGAGCAATTTTTCCTCCGCCCGAATACGCCGACTGATGTGGGAAATCAACCTGCGCCCCAGTGCGACCAAGAGCCCCAACAACAGCAGCACCACAGCGACAGATTGCTTTGTCTGACTGAGCCACGCTTGCGTTGCCTCGGCCTGCCCCACCGCAACCGTCGTGACGACAGGATATTGATCGCTTCTCTTGAACGCGTAGAGGCGATGGATGCCATCGACATTCGACGCAAAATCCACGGTGCCCGATGAGGTATTGCGCAAGTATTCGGAGAATATGGGCGCGCGCGACAGATCACGACCGATGTCTTCCACTTGAAAGGGATACCGCACCAGCAGGCTCCCTTCGGATGAGGTCAGGCTGATCGCGCCGAATTGCCCCACGTGGATGCTTCGATAAAGTTTGAGGAAATGTTCAAGGCTGATGGTCGCAGCGATCACCCCCGCAAAACTTCCATCAGGGTGATCGATGCGTCGGCTGACGGAAATCACCCAGGTGCAAGTGACACGGCTGAGAATCGCCGGGCCGATATAGATACCGCGATCCGCAACGTCTCGGTGATGCTTGAAGAACGCCCGATCTGCGTTGTTGCTATTGGATGAGATCAGTGTGTCGGTCGAAAATAACCAGTCCCCCTGGGCGTCGTACAGCACCACGCTATTCAATTGGGGGAGCGCATCCATCTGCTGGGCAACCAACTTGCTCAGCCGTTCGAGTTGCTCCGGGCCGGTGCCGTCTTTCTCGATCCTTTCTGTCAGGCCCAGCAACAGCACTTCACTTTGCTTGAAGGTGCCCTCGGTGTAAGTGTTGAGCGCCTGAGTCAGGTTCAATGTATCGGTATTGATGTCGCTCAAGGTGTTCTGTCGGGCTGTCCATGTCTGCCAGGCCGTCAGCAGCACCACGGAGACACACACCAGAAAGATCAGAAAAGTGGCAAGTCGAAGATCGCGTTTCAAGGAAGTACCGGGCTGTTGAGTACACTGGCGTCAAAGGCTGTGCATTATAGAAGGCTTTTGGCCAGCATTGCTGATGCATTTGGATAGTTCAGCCCTGCGCCGGGAATGCTTCCACTCTTAGTTTCTCCATCACCAGTTCAATGAAGGCCGATACCGCCAACGGCAGATGCTGCCGGCTCGGGTAAAGCACGTGCAGACCAAAGCCCGCGCGCTGGAAGTGCGGCAACACACGTACAAGTCGGCCCGCCTGAAGATCGAGTATGGCGAGCGTCGGCGGCAGCAGTGCGATGCCCAGGCCGGCCACCGTAGCCTTGCGCAGTGCCTGGGCCGTGTTACCGGAAAAACGGCTGGCGATTTGCACCTCCTCCTCCACGCCCTCTGGTCCGGTCAGACGCCAGGTGGTGAAGCCGCTGGGATGGGCGAAACTCACGCAGTCATGGTTCACCAGATCCTGCAGCGTACCGGGCATTCCGCGAGCAGCGATGTAAGCCGGACTCGCCACCAAGCCCTCGCTGCCTGCACTGAAGAGCTGGCGCCCGACGTAACCTGAGTCTTGCAGCGGACCGCCGCGAAACGCGATGTCGATACGCTCGGCAATCAAGTCGGCGCGGGCGTCACTGAGCACGAAGTCAAGCCGCACCCGCGGATGCGCGGCAAGAAAGTCAGCCACCCATTCCATGGGGAAGAAGTCGAAGAAATCCGCCGTCGCGGCAATGCGCACCAAGCCGCTGGGTTCCTGGCTGCCCGTCATCAACTCGTGCCCCGCCTCGATCAGCCCGTCCACGGCGCCCACGCAGCGCTCGTGAAAAGCCTGCCCGGCATGGGTCAGCGTCAACTTGCGCGTGGAGCGTTGCAGCAGTCGTGTGTCGAGTTGTGCCTCGAGCTGCTGGACACGCCGGCTGACGGTGTTGGGCGGCATGCCCAGTCGCCGCGCCGCTTCGGCAAAGCTGCCGCTGCGGACCACTTGGACAAACAAGGCAATGTCATTCAAGTCGAGCATAAGGCGATAATTCCAGCAAAAAATGGACGGGCTCAATCCAATTGTGCCATCTAATCAACCAATCCGGGCACGCTTATCCTTCTTGCATCGCGGCAGTTAGCCCTCTAACTGCGTTAACCACAGGCAAGGACATCGTTTTCCATGACTCAAACTTCATCCCTCTCCCCTATTCAAAACCGCATCCTTTGGGGTGTTCGCATCTTTCTGGCCTTGGCGTTCGCTGCGGCCGGCATCGCCAAGCTGGCCAGCGCTCCGCAGATGGTTCAGGTGTTCGATGCCGTCGGCCTTGGGCAATGGTTCCGCTACCTCACCGGTGCCATTGAAGTGGCTGGCGCTGTGTTGCTGCTCATCCCGGTCACGAGCTTTTTCGCCGGGCTGCTGCTGACGGCGACCATGACCGGCGCAGTGGTCACGCATCTGTTCGTGATTGGCGGCAATCCCGCCCCTGCCCTGGTGCTGTTGGCGATGTCTGCCTTCGTGGCCTGGCGGCAGAAGCCCGCGGCCTTGCTCGGTGCAGCGCGCTGATCCATCCCAAGGCGATCGGCTCAAGACTTGAGGAAAACCTATGAACAACATCGTCGCCACACCAACGCGCGCCATCGTTCACCGCACATCCGGCAGCACTCACGGGCCGATCACGCGACTCATGAGCCCTGGCGACCTGGGCCAGTTGTTGAAGCCTTTTGTGTTTCTTGATCTCTTCGGCTTCAAGCCCCAAGGCGGGCAGAAAGGTTTCGGCATGCACCCGCATTCAGGGATCGCAACACTGACCTACATGATTGAGGGCGGCGTGGAGTACGAAGACACCACGGGCAAGACGGGCGTGTTGCCCACCGAAGGTGTGGAGTGGATGCGTGCCGGTAATGGCGTGTGGCACGACGCTAAACCAATCGGCGACAGCTCAATATCGGGCTTCCAGCTCTGGGTCGCCCTGCCCGTTTCGCACGAAAACGCACCGGCGGAAAGTCTCTACCTGGCGCCCTCGCAGATCCCGCAAGCAGGCCCGGCGCGTGTGCTGCTCGGACGCTATGGCGCAGCGCAAAGTGCGATTGCGGCACCTTCGGACATGAACTACCTCGTCGTGCGCTTGAAAGACGGGGAACGCTGGCGCTACACACCTCCCACCGGCCACAACGTGGCGTGGCTGGCGGTCAATGCCGGTCGGCTGGACGTTGGTGGCCCGGTCAATACTGGCGAGTTGGCGGTGTTCGAGGAGTCAGACCAACCCATCGATTTCGTGGCGCACGGCGACACGTCTTTCGTGCTGGGCTCGGCGGTGAAGCACCCACATGATTTGGTGATGGGTCGTTATTCAGTACACACCAGCCGAGCGGCACTGGCGCAGGGCGAGGCTGAAATTCAGCGGATTGGCGCGCGTCTGTTTCACGAGGGACGGCTGGCCTAGCACTCGCTAATGCCATATCTGCATCACTTGGTAAAAACCTGATATGTTGGACGATGACAGATGAGTTAGCGTAATTCATCTGTCATCCTCGCATCTATAACAACAAGGAATTACCCATGAAAAAAGTGAAACTGATTATCGGTTTTTTATGCCTGTTCAGTGGCTACGTGGCGGCCTCCCCCGCATCGAGCGAGACGGATGTTGCCGCTGCGGTAGACCATCTGACTCAAGCGATGCTGACCAAAAACGTCCCACAACTGAATGCGCTCACCGCTGAAAACCTGACCTATGGGCATTCCAGCGGGAAAATCCAGGACAAGAAAGAATTCATCGCCGACATCGAAACCGGAAAAAGCGCTTTCAAAACGCTGGAGATGCAGAACCAGAAAATCACCGTCTCGGGTGATGTGGCGTTGGTCCGCCATCATTTTTCGGCGCAAGCCATCAAGGGCACCGAGATTGTTCCCACGGAAATCGAGAACTTTCAGATCTGGCAAAAGCAGCAAGGAAAATGGTTACTGGTAGGACGACAAGCGTTCCGGCTCTGACCTGGCGAGGGGTGTCAGGCAGTTGCAATGCTGGATGTGCCGGTCTCTTCGCGAGCAAGCCCGCTCCCACACTGGATTTTCTGTGAGCACAGTATTTGTGCACGCCAGCGATCACATGTGGGAGCCTGCTCGCGATGGCGTCCGTCGCTACCACTAAACAGCAGCCTTGAACCCCTCCTCCCGCTGCAACGCCCGAGCCTGAATCACATCCAGCAAGGCACAGCCTTCACGCGTCAGCAGATGCACCGCCCGGGTGACGCGGGTCAGGTCGCAGTCGGAAATACCTTTGAGGTTGAGACTGGACAAGGTGTCCATCAGATCGCGAACCACGGTGAAGCGATGCATGGCGCAGGCGGCCAGGTCGCTGAGTTCTTTGTGGGTGTTGATGAAGAGCACCGGGGATTCGGCGTCGTAGGTGTCGATGGGGAGGTAACGCGGCATGACTTGGTCGGACATCGATGTAACTCCTGTAATTAGAGCTACCACCCTTCGCGGCCAAACGAAGAAGGTGGCAGCCGTACGCGGGTTGGCCGACCGGACAGGAGACCGGCACACCCGAGGGTGTCCCACGCACAGCCGCCATAACACAAAGGTGTTCGGTAGCTGAACGTTCCTGTATCGACCGGCCAAGGTCGTTCGCGGTGTTTTCCGCGAGCCCGAACTATAGGGGTCGATACCAAAACGCGGCAACAGGGTACGTTGTAGGAAACGTCTTGGAAAGTTGTGCGCCACAACGTGGACCGTTGTGGACTGCCCGCCAAACGCGTGTTTGCCCAGAATGCTTAATCATCCTCATGCAACTTGATCCCACGCTTATGCAGCAGATACGGCACCAGCAACACCAACAACGTCAACGCCAGCACCGACGCCGCAATCGGTTGCGTCACAAATATCATCCAGTCGCCCTGGCTGATGGATAAAGCATTACGCAGCTGTTTTTCCGCCATCGGCCCCAGCAGCATGCCGACGATCACCGGGGCGACGGGGAAGTCGAAGCGGCGCATCAATACCCCGGCCCAGCCGATACCCAGCATCAGGAACAAGTCGAAGGATGAGTGGCGCATGCCGTACACGCCAATGGTGGCGAATACCAGGATCCCGGCGTTCAGGTACGGCCGAGGGATTTGCAAGAGTTTGACCCACAGCCCCACCAGCGGCAGGTTCAGCACCAGCAGGATGACGTTGCCGATGTACAAAGAGGCCACCAGGGTCCAGACCAACTCGCCCGAGGTCTGGAACAGCAGCGGCCCCGGTTGCAGGTTGTAGTTCTGGAACGCCGCCAACAGAATCGCCGCCGTGGCGGAGGTCGGTATGCCCAGGGTCAGCAGCGGCACCAGTGAGCCGGTGGCGCTCGCGTTGTTCGCCGCCTCGGGACCTGCGACGCCTTCGATGGCGCCTACGCCCTTGCTGGCGGCGAATTCTTTCGGGTACTTGCTGAGTTTGCGTTCAGTGGAATAGGACAGGAACGTCGGGATTTCCGCGCCACCGGCCGGAATCGACCCGAAGGGAAAACCGATCAAGGTGCCCCGTAACCACGCCGGGACCGAGCGTTTCCAGTCGGCGCGAGTCATCCATAACGAGGTCAAGCGGTGTCGGCCGGCCGTTTCTTCCTTTTGGTAAAGCACGCCGTACAAGGCCTCACCGACGGCAAACAACCCCACCGCGACCAGCACCACTTCGATGCCATCGACCAGTTCGGGAACTCCCAAGGTGTAGCGGGCAATGCCTGACGTCGAGTCGAGGCCGATCAAACCGATGGTCAGCCCGATGCCCAATGAAGCAAAGCCGCGCAGCATCGACGCGCCGAGCACTGCCGACACGGTGGTGAAGGCCAGCACCAGAATCGCGAAATACTCCGCCGGCCCGAATTTCAGCGCCAGCGTGGCTACGAGGGGCGCGAACAACGTCAGCAAGATCGTTGCGATGGTACCAGCCACGAATGAACCGATGGCGGCCGTTGCCAGCGCCGGGCCTGCCCGTCCGTTGCGGGCCATGAGGTTGCCTTCCAGGGCCGTGACCATCGAGGATGACTCCCCTGGCGTGTTGAGCAGGATCGAGGTGGTGGAGCCGCCAAACTGAGCGCCGTAATAGATGCCGGCGAACATGATCAGTGCCCCGGTCGGATCGACCTTGGCGGTAATCGGCAGCAGCAAGGCGACGGTCAGCGCCGGGCCGATCCCCGGCAATACGCCAATTGCAGTGCCCAGCAGACAACCGATAAAACCCCACATCAGATTGATCGGCGTCAGCGCGCCAGCGAAGCCGACGGCCAGATTCGAGAGAATATCCACCTTGTCGACCTCCTACGGCCTGAATCAGATCCAGGCGTTGATCAAGGGCGGAAGGGAAACCCCTAGCCCGGCGGTGAAAAGCCAGTAGATCGGCAGCGTCAGGGCAATGCCGATGGCCAGGTCTCGCACCGGGCTGCGACTGCCAAAGCCCCGCGCCGAACAGGCAAACAGCAATGCAGCAGACAATACGAAGCCGATGTAGGAAATGAGCAACGCCACGCCCACCAGCCCTGCCGTAACCCAGGTCGCCCCGGACTTGCCGCCGGGCTCGGCCCCGGAAACTTCATGATCATCGGCGAGGTTGCGAAAACCACCGGTGAGCGCCTGATAGCACATCAACAGACCAACGGCGCCCAGAAATGCCGCGACGGCATAGGGGTAGACATAGGCCGGCATGATGACGAAGCCCATCTCAGGGGGAAACCGCGAGGCGCCGACCGCCAATACCGCACTGATCACGACAATGCCGACGCCAATCGCCAGTTGAGCCGGCCTTACGCTCCAGCGCCCGGCCATCTCAAAGCAGCCCGACCTTGACCAGCATCGCGCGCAGGCGTCCGTGCTCCTCATCGACGAATTTGCCGAAATCATCCCCGGTCAGAATGCTCGGCGACCACGCATTGGCTTTTACGTTTTCCTGCCAGACGGCGCTTTTGGTGGCGGTCAGGACGGCTTCCGTCAGTGCCTTGCGCTGTTCAGGCGTCAGGCCCGCCGCGCCGTAAACACCCCGCCAGTTGCCGATCGTCACGTCGTAGCCAGACTCTTTGAGGGTCGGTGCGTCGATGCCTTCAACGCGGTTGGGCGCGCCGACGGCCAGTAAGCGGAACTGCTTGGACTGCACGTATTTGGCCAGTTCGGCGTAGCCGCCGGTGATCACCGTGATGTGGCCTCCCAACACCGCGGCGACGACTTCGCCGCCACCGGCGAAGGCAACGTAATTGACCTTGTTGACGGGGATGTCCATTTTGCTCGCCAGTTCGGCGATGCCTATGTGGTCGATCGACCCCTTGGAGCCACCGCCCCATTTGATGCTGGACGGGTTGGCTTTGAAGTCCTTGAGCAAGTCCTCCAGGTTTTTGTACGGCGAGTCGTCGCGTACGGCGATCACGTTGTATTCGGTAAACAGCCGGGCGATCGGGGTTACGTCCTTCAAGGTGATTTGCGGTTTGTTCTGCTCGATGGACGCGACCATGATCGCGCCGACCACGATCAGCGCATCGGGGTCGCCCTTGGTGGCGTTGGCAAATTGCGCCAACCCCAGGGTCCCGCCGGCGCCACCCTTGTTCTCGAAGGTGGCGGCTTTGGCCGTTTGGGCCTCGACCATGGCTTTGCCCAGGACTCGCGCGGTCTGGTCATAACCGCCACCCACGGAACCTGGGGCCATGAACTTGACGGTGTCCAGGGCAAAAACGGGTGATGCGAGTGCGGCGGCGGTAATGAAAGCGGCGAGGTTGCTGCTGAATCGACGGGCCAGTGCAAACATGAGACGTCTCCGGATAGCCGTTCTTGTTGTTTTCGATCAGGGAGAGCCCCTGTTCGGTGAGCATGCGTCTGGAAACAAGCGTAGGTCATAGATGTGTTTGTTGACGGCCTTTGTGCTGATGCGCCGTTAATCAAAGACAGCACATCGACTCAATATCCGCATCGAAATCTACGCAACCATAGGCCCTGTGAACCACCCACAATCCACTTGCAAGGACATCATCATGGCCATCGCAAAAGCAGCACCTGGCAAAACCCTGCTGAACCCAACCGACCACACCCTGATCATGATCGATCACCAGTCGCAAATGTCCTTTGCGACCAAGTCGATCGATGCCGTCACCCTGCGCAATAACGCCGCACTGGTGGCCAAGGCAGCCCGGGGCTTCAAGGTGTCGACCATCCTCACCACCGTTGCCGAGAAAAGCTTCTCCGGCCCGATTTTCGACGAAATCAAATCGGTGTTCCCGGAACACAAAGTGATCGACCGTACCAGCATGAACACCTGGGAAGACGAGCGCATTGCCGTTGAAGTCAACGCCATCGGCAAACAAAAAATCGTCCTGGCCGGCCTGTGGACCTCCGTGTGCATCGTTGGCCCGGCACTGTCGGCCCTCGACCAAGGCTTCGAGGTGTACTTCATCGCCGATGCCTGTGGCGATGTCTCCATCGAAGCCCATGAAATGGCCGTGCAACGCATGATCCAGCTCGGTGCCCGCCCAATGACTTCGCTGCAATACCTGCTTGAACTGCAGCGCGACTGGGCACGCACCGAGACTTACGACGAGACGGTGAAAACCTCCATCGCCAACGGTGGTGCCTATGGTCTGGGCCTGATCTACGCCAAGACCATGTTCCATGCCTCTGAAGGCCATTGAGAATAAATAGCGACTCTTCGGAGTCGCTGTTTCAAGCGGGAGATCAATCATGTTTTCTTTACAAACCCTCCCGCGCATTTCCGGGCGGAAGGACGTACCCAGGGCGTCCTTCTGGCTCTGCGTGTTTTTTGCCGGAACAGCCCTGGCGGATGAGGCACCGGATTCCGCGCAAGGATTTCTCGAGGGCGGGAAGCTTGAGGTGCTCAGTCGAAATTTCTTCCTCAACAGCGACTACCGCTCACCCCAGCCTTCGGGCAAGAACTACAAACAAGAGTGGGCTCAAGGCTTTATCGGCTCATTTGAATCCGGATTCACTCCCGGCACGCTAGGTTTCGGCGTCGACAGCCACGCTTTTATGGGGCTGAAGCTCGACGGCGGCAAAGGGCATTCGGGAACCGGGTTACTGCCGCTGGACAGTGACGGTCGCAGCGAAGACAACTACTCCAGTGCCGGTGGCGCGCTGAAAATCAGGGCCTCCCGAACCACCCTGGCCTTCGGTGAAATGACCGTGGAAACCCCGGTGTTCGACACCTCCGACAAACGCCTGCAACCGGAATACGCCACGGGCTTTCTGTTGAACAGCAACGAAATCGACAACATGAAACTGGTGGCTGGTCATTTCACGGCGTTCAAGAATCAGGACAACACAACAAGCAAGGGCAACTTTTATGGCTACGGTGCCAACACCGAAGCCGGTGGCATCACGTTTCTGGGCACCGACCTGTTCACAAACAGTCCTGTCGGCGGCGCGTTGTACGCCTCCGAGCTGAGCGACACCTGGCGCCAGTATTACGCCAACCTGCACCTGAAACAGTCCGCCGTGTTCCTCGACGCCAACCTGTACCGCACGCAGGACACCGGCAAGGCACTGGCCGGTGCCATCGACAACACCGCCTACAGCCTCTCGGGCAAATACACCCTTGATGCCCATGCCTTTACCCTGGCCTGGCAACGCATCAATGGCGACACACCGTTCGACTTCGTCGGTGGCGACTCGATTTACCTGGCCAACTCGATCAAGTACGCCGACTTCAACGGCGCCCATGAACGCTCCTGGCAGGCACGCTACGACCTCGACCTCGGCGCTTATGGCATCCCCGGCCTGAGCTTCATGACGCGTTATGTCCGGGGCAGCGACATCGACGGCACCCGTGCGCCCAAGGGTGGGGCCTACAACCCGTTCGACCCGACCATCGGCGAGTACGTGCCTCAACAGGGCGATGGCGGGCGGCATTGGGAGCGCGACATCGACCTGCGCTACATCGTGCAGTCAGGTTCCGCGAAAGGGTTGTCACTGCAACTGTCCCACGTGTCTCATCGGGCCAACACCGCTCAGGCGGGCGATGACATCGACAGGGTTTACGTCGTCATCCAGTACCCGCTGACCTTCGGGCACCTGTGATCGACGTCACCGTGGAAATGGCGGAAGGCAGCCGGAGTCGAACCTGCCCGGGAACGGATGCCGTCCCCAACCGGGTTTGAAGCCCGGCCGCGCCACCGGGCGCGATTGCCTTCCTTGAAGTCAGACTGCGGTTTGTTGGGCCAGTGCATTGTCGAGCCGGATATGGCGTCGATCGCCAAAGCGGCGGGTCAGGCCGAGCCGGTCGAAGTATTCAAGAATCTGAATACTGCGCTTGCGCCCCAGGCCCACGGCATCGCGAAATGCGGCGACCTGAATCACCGGGTTATCGCTGGCCAGTTGCACCAGCATAGCCGCCAATCGGCGCACCAGTGTTTCGGTGTAAAACAGGTCACGGACGATTTGATGCAGCAGTCCCAACCGGGCCATCTTGCGCAGCAGCAGGCGCACGGCAGCCTCGTCATGGCCAGTGGCTTTGGCCAGATCACGCACCCACGGCGGATCGAAACCCGCCTGTTCGAACAACGGCTGCAATTGTTGCCAGAGGGTTTCGTCGTCCTCGCTCAAGCGCACCTGGTGATCGGGTAAATGCAGCCACGGACCGCTGGCCGCCATTGCACCACTGGCCAGTAATTCGTCGAGCAGGCTGATAAAGGTCGACCGTTCCAGCACGCTGCCGGCGAAGCGACGCAGGCGATCCCGGTCCGGTCCCATCTGGTCCGGTTCGAGTTGATGAAAGCGTGCGAGGTGTTCCAGCAGCGGCGTTTTCTGGGCTTCCCAACGCACCGCGCTGAACAACAATGGCCCCTGCCGCGTATCGATGAGACGCACGTCATCGGGCAATTCCCAAGTCTCGCGCGAACGGTTGAACTGACGCTCCAGGCGCAGCGGATCGAGCCCGGTGTCGCTGTTGGCCAGCAGTGCCGGCAGTGCCGCTTCCAGACTATTGGTGGCGGACAGCGCTTGTAGCTGCGCCAATCGCTCAGGGCTGCGACGATGTCGGGCCGGGGCGAACGGGTCCAGCACCTGTCCGCCGCCAAGGGTGCGTTGGGCGCTTTGGTCGCGCAGGATCAAGCGGTCGCCCTTCACTGCCAACACCGGCGCATTGACCAGCAGTTGCGCGAACATCTGCCCGCCCGGTGCCAGGCTGGAACCTTCCAGCAAGGCCACCCGCCCCGTCACGTCCTGAGTGCCGAGATGCACATGCACCGGTTGAAAGTGTTCGAAGCTTCGCGCTTCGCTGGCCAACACGCTCATCTGGACATCCAGACGCTGGGTCGGCGCATGCAGCCATTCGGCCACCAGCCAGTGGCCACGGTGGATCTGCTCCAGGGCCAGACGCTCGGCACTCAGGTTCAGCGCGACGCGCTGCCCGGCCATTGCGTTGTCAGCGGCCTGGTTTTGCGCATGCAGGCCACGTACTCGCACCAGTTTGCCCTGCGGGCTCAACATCAGCGTATCGCCCACCGCCACCTGGCCGGACAACGCCGTACCGGTCACCACGATGCCGGCGCCGGCCACGCTGAAGGCCCGATCAATCGCCAGACGAAAACCGCCGCTGGCGCTGCGTTGAACAACCTCATGCTGTGCCTCCAGCAAAGCCTGACGCAGAGTCTCGATGCCCTCGCCGGTCACACTCGACAGCGCGATTTGCGGCGCGCCTGCATACGGTCCGGGCGCCAGTAATGCTTCGATCTGCTCACGAACAGCCTGCACCCGAGCCGAGTCAACCCGGTCGCACTTGCTGATTGCAATCAGAGCCCGAGGGATGCCCAGCAACTCGACAATCGCCAAGTGTTCACGGGTTTGCGGCATGACGCCGTCATCGGCCGCTACCACCAGCAACACCAGATCAATCCCTTGAGCGCCGGCCAACATGTTGTGGGTGAAGCGCTCATGGCCGGGCACGTCGATAAAACCGGTCAGGGCGGCGCCCGGCTCCAGCGCCGCATAGACATAGCCCAGGTCGATGGTCATGCCGCGTTCGCGTTCTTCGCGGCGACGATCACCGGCCTGCCCGGTCAGTGCCTGCAGCAAGGAAGTCTTGCCGTGATCGATATGCCCCGCCGTGCCGACAATCACCCGTCCCGGCCCTCCTCCTGCAGTTGATCGAATTGCGCCAGCTGATTGAGCTGCGCCAGCCATGCCGCTTCGTCATCGAGTTGACGCACGTCGAGCCACAAGGCGTCATCGTCAATGCGGCCGAGCACCGGAATGGGCAGTTGCCGCAATGCTGCCTCCAGCCCTAGCAACCGTCGCCCACGCAGGCGTTTCGAAACGTTTGGCCGCAGGCATAACGCCGCGCTGGGCAACCGGGCCACGGGTTGGCTGCCGCTGCCGATCATGCCTAACGCCGGAATCGCGCTGACGCTCCAGCCATCGCCCAGCACCTGCGCCAATGACGGTTGCAGGCGTTCGGCCTGGGCGAGGATGTCGGCTTGGGGCCGGGTCAATAGACGCAGACTCGGCAGTCGTTCGGCCAGACGATCGGGATCGCGGTACAGCGCCAAGACGGCTTCGAGGGCCGCCAGGGTCAATTTGTCGACCCGCAGGGCACGCTTGAGCGGATTTTTCTTGATCCTGGCGATCAGGTCTTTGCGGCCGACGATCAATCCGGCCTGAGGCCCGCCGAGCAGTTTGTCGCCGCTGAAGGTGACGATGTCCGCGCCGTCGAGCAACGCCTGGCGCACCGTCGGTTCGGCGGGTAAACCCCAGCGAGTCAGGTCCAGCAGGCTGCCGCTGCCGAGGTCTTCGAGCAAGGGCAGTCCGTGGCGGTGAGCCAGCTGCGCCAATTCCGCCGTCGGCACTCTCGCGGTGAAGCCTTCGATGCTGTAATTGCTCGCGTGTACGCGCATCAGCAGACCACTGCGCGGGCCGATGGCGGCCTCGTAATCGCGAGCATGGGTGCGGTTGGTGGTGCCCACTTCATGCAACCGCACCCCGGCGCGGGCCATGATGTCGGGAATGCGAAACGCGCCGCCGATTTCGATCAGCTCACCTCGGGAAATGATCCCTTCCTTGCGTGCGCCCAGGCTGTTGAGCGTCAGCAACACAGCGGCGGCATTGTTGTTGACCACGGTGACTGCTTCGGCGCCGGTCAGTTCGCGGATCAAGCCTTCGATCAAATCGTCCCGGTCGCCGCGCTTGCCGTTGTGCAGGTCGAATTCCAGATTGAGCGGATAACGGGCGGCCAGTTGCACTGCTTCAATGGCCTCCTCCGGCAACAATGCCCGCCCGAGGTTGGTATGCAGCACCGTACCGGTGAGGTTGAACACCCGGCGGATCTGGCTGCGATGCTGAATCGCCAGACGCTCACCTGCCCTCCCCGCTAATACGTCGGGGGCGATTTCAATGGCGGCGAGTTCACCGTTGTGCACCGGCTCGCGCAAGTCATCGAGCAATTGCCGCAGGCCGGCCAGCAGTGCGTCGTGTCCGTAACGCTCGGCCAGCGGTTGGCAGGCAGGATGGCGTAGCAGGCTGTCGATGGAAGGCAGCCGCAAGGTTTGACCGGCGAGGGTTGCGGGCATCAGAGGCTCCCGGAAGCGAGTGACCGTCGCGTCTGAGTGTAGCCTCTGGGATCGATAAGCTCAGTCGCCTCCGGGTGCGAGCATCAAGTTGGGCGCTGGCCGCTGGTAACCTTCCTGCTCCAGACGCATGTCCAGCATCAGGCTGGACAGGTCCGCCGACAGGGCTTCGGCTTCGGCGTCGTTTTCCAGGTAGATCAGTTTCAGGTAGCTGTTGCAGCCGGGACAGACCTCCGCCCGCAGCGGTGCCTGATTGGCGGCGTGGCGATCATCCTCGAAGCTGACGTATTCAAGCCCCTTGCTCTGTTCGCAATACACGCATTTGACCCGCACCACATGCCATTCGCAGGCGCACAGCGAGCACACCAGATAACGCAAACCGTTGTATTTGCCGCGATGACGAATCACCCCGGCCATCGCCGGTGAACCGCAGGATGGGCATTGGCTGAGGCTGTCGCCGCGCGTCAGTTCAAGGTTGGGCGTGCTCAGCAGCCAATAACTCCAGGCCACTTGCAGCGCGGCGCCGAGAAACGGCACCAGCGCTGCCGGCAGCATCGAGTACTGGCCGCTGACCAGGGCAATCGCCCACGCCTTGAGCAACCCAGGGTTCGCGCTGCGCAACGTCGCCACGGCGTTTTCTACCGCCGAGTGTGGCAATGGCTGATAGCGCTGCAACAAGGCCTCGAGGTATGGCAGCCAAACGTTTTCGCGCACCAGGCTGTCGGCAGCGAACGGCGGCAAGCCATGTTCTACGCACAATCGCAGGCGTTCGGGGTCGGGCATGGTCGCCACGGGCGGATCGTCCATCAGCTGCTGCTGGACATGACACAACCCCGCGATCAAACGCAGATAGTCCGCCATGGGATGGCCGTCGGCCAAACGTTCCAGGCGCAACGCGCGCAGGGTGAACAGGTTGTTCGGCGGCAGGTACAGAAACGGCGGTGAACTCGCCGCCGCTTCTATTTGCCCGGGCTCGAGGATTGTGGCCAAGGGATCATCCTTTTTTGCTGATCGGTCGCTCAGGCGTCTCGTCACCGGTCACTTCCCGGTACCAGAGCCCATGGTGTTTTCTCGCCCAGGCGCGGCTGACCCGGCCATGCACCATGGCGTCGACCGAACCGCGAATCCAGATACCCGCGTAGACATGGACGATGATGCTCAGCACCAGGATGAATCCCGCCAACGCATGCAGCAGCATCGCCCAGCGGATGCTGGTGATGCCGAAGTACGCACTGAACCAGGCACGCCAGATCACCAATCCGCTGAACAGCAGCACCAGCATGCAGATCAGCAATACCCAGAACAGCAGCTTCTGCCCCGGGTTGTATTTGCCGATCGGCGGCACGCCCTCCTCCTCGTTACGGATCACCAGCCCGACACGCCTGAGCCACAGCCGGTCGTTGGTGATGAAGTAGTTCGCCCGCCAGAAACTGCACACCAGGCCGAGGAACAGCACAAACATCGTCAGGCCCAGGTACGGATGCAGAATGCGCGTCCACGGACCGCCGCCAAACAGGTTGCTGAGCCAGAACAAGCCCGGATGGAACAAGGCCAGCCCCGACAGCGCAGCCATCAGGAACACAATCGCCACTAGCCAGTGGTTGGTGCGCTGGTTGACGGTGTAGCGCACGATCGGTTTGTCGTTCATGGCCTGTCCTCCCCGCCGGGTTTGCTTGGATCGAAGGTGTGCACCGACGGATCGAACTCATGCACGGCAGGGTCGACGGTGGTCGGATGTTCGTCCTCCTCGACCAGTTGTGGCCCGACGCGCACGTAGTGGAAGAACCCGGCCAGCACCGCCGCGCCCATGGCCAACAGCGCCAGGGGTTTGCTCAGGCCTTTCCACAGGTCCACCAGCGGACTGATCGCCGGGTGATCCGGCAACCCGGCGTACAACCTGGGCGTGTCGGCATGGTGCAGCACGTACATCACGTGGGTGCCGCCGACGCCCGCGGGGTCATACAAACCGGCGTTGTCGAAGCCGCGGCTCTTGAGGTCGACGATGCGTTCGGCGGCGTGTTCCTTCATGTCTTCCTTGCTGCCGAACACGATGGCGCCGGTCGGACAGGTTTTCACGCAGGCCGGTTCCAGCCCCACCGCCACCCGGTCCGAACACAGCGTGCATTTATAGGCCTTGTGGTCCTTTTGCGAGATGCGCGGAATGTTGAACGGGCAACCGGTGATGCAATAGCCGCAGCCGATGCAATGGTCCTGATCGAAGTCGACGATGCCGTTGGCGTGCTTGATGATCGCGCCGGGGCTCGGGCATGCCGCCAGGCAGCCGGGCTCGGCGCAGTGCATGCAGCCGTCCTTGCGGATCAACCATTCGAGGTTGCCGGCGTCGGTTTCATGCTCGGTGAAGCGCATCAGGGTCCAGGTGTCTGCGCTGAGGTCGTGCGGGTTGTCGTAGGTGCCCAGGTTGTGACCGACGTCGTCACGTAGCTCGTTCCATTCCGAGCAGGCGACCTGGCAAGCCTTGCAGCCAATGCACTTGGTGGTGTCGATCAGCTTGGCCACTTCCCCTTGGGTACGCACCGAGGGCGGCACGGTGGTGGTGGCCGAACGGGCGATGATGTCTTGGCTGGCCATTTAGATTTTCTCCACGTTGACCAGGAATGACTTGGATTCCGGGGTCTGTGTGTTGCCATCGCCGAGGAACGGCACCAAGGTGTTGGTCAGGTAACCGTGACGGGTGGCGCCGGTGAAACCCCAGTGCAACGGGATACCGATCTGGTGCACCACCTGATTGTTGACCTGCAGCGGACGAATCCGCTTGGTCACCACCGCCACTGCTTCGATATGCCCGCGCTTGGAACTGACCCGCACCCGGTCGCCGGCGGCAATCCCCTTCTCCTTGGCCAGCGCCTCGCCGATTTCGACGAATTGCTCGGGCTGGGTTATGGCGTTGATCGGGCAATGCTTGGTCCAGAAGTGGAAGTGTTCAGTCAGCCGGTAGCTGGTCGCTGCATAAGGAAAGTCCTTGGCCTGGCCCAGGGTGTCCCAGACCGAATCGAAGATCCGCCCGGCCGGGTTGCTGGTCGCCTGTTTGTTGTTGGGGTGCATCGGGTTGATGCCGATGGGCGTCTCGAACGGTTCATAGTGTTCGGGGAATGGCCCTTCGTTCATCTTGTCGAGGGCGAAGAACCGCGCCACGCCTTCGGGGTTCATGATGAACGGGTTCATCCCGGCTTCCGGCGGCACATCGACCTTGTAGTCGGGCACGTCGGTGCCGGTCCAGACCTTGCCGTTCCACCACACCAGCCGCTTTTTCGCATCCCACGGTTTGCCTTGAGGGTCGCAAGAGGCGCGGTTATAGAGAATCCGTCGGTTCGCCGGCCAGGCCCAGGCCCAGCCGAGGTTCTGCTTCATGCCGTAAGGATCACTGTTGTCACGACGGGCCATGTTGTTGCCCTGCTCGGTCCAACTGCCGCAGAAGATCCAGCAACCGGAGGCCGTGCTGCCATCGTCCTTGAGCTGGGCGAAACCGGACAGCTGCTGACCGGCCTTGACCACCGCGCCCGAAGCGTCGGTGACATCGGCGATGGCGTAGCCGTTGAATTCCCGGGCCAGTTCTTCCGGTGTCGGGTCATCCGGTACTTTGTAGGGCCAGTCGAGCTTGAGGATCGGCTCGGCCCAGGCGCCACCATTGGCCTGGTAACGCTGGCGCAGACGCATGAACAGCTCGCTCATGATCTTCACGTCAGTGCGCGCCTGTCCCGGGCCGTCGGCCCCCTTCCAGTGCCATTGCAGCCAGCGGCCGCTGTTGACCAGCGAGCCGTTTTCTTCGGCAAAACAGGTGGTGGGCAGGCGGATGACTTCGGTCTGGATGTCGGCCGTTTGCACATCGTTGTAAGGCCCGACGTTGCGCCAGAACTCCGAGGTCTCGGTGGCCAGCGGGTCCATCACCACCAGCCACTTGAGTTTGGCCAGTGCCTTCATCACCCGGTTCTTGTCCGGCAAGGCGGCAATCGGGTTGAAGCCCTGGCACATGTAGCCGTTGACCTGGCCCTTGCCCATCATGTCGAACATTTTCAGGATGTCGTAGCCGGGAATATCCAGTTTCGGCAGCCAGTCATAGCCCCAGTGATTCTCGGCGGTGGCATTGGCGCCGTACCAGGCTTTCATCAGGCTGACGTGAAACTTGCCGTAGTTCTGCCAGTAGGACATCTGCCCGGGACGCAGCGGTTTGAGTGCGCGTTTGGCGATGTAGGCGTTGTAGTCCTGTTCGGCTTCGGACGGCAGGGTCAGGTAACCGGGCAACAGGTTAGACAGCAAGCCGAGGTCGGTCAGGCCCTGGATGTTGGAGTGCCCACGCAAAGCGTTGACGCCCCCGCCCGGCATGCCGATGTTGCCCAGCAGCAGTTGCACCATGGCCGCGCTGCGGATCATCTGCGAGCCGATCGAGTGCTGGGTCCAGCCCAGGGCATAGAGAATCGTCATGGTCTTGCCCGGTTGCGCACACGTGGCAATCTCTTCCCAGATTTTCTTCATCGCGTCGGTGGGCATGCCACAGACCTGACTGGCCAGCTCCAGGGTGTAGCGGCTGTAATGCTGCTTCATCAATTGATAGACGCAGTGTGGATCCTGCAAGGTCGGGTCGACTTTGGCAAAGCCGTCCTCGCCGATCTCATACCCCCAGCCGGACTTGTCGGTGTAGCTGCGCTTGCTCGCGTCGTAACCGCTGAACAAGCCATCCTCGAAACCGTAGCCGGCCTTGACGATGAACGACACGTCCGTATAGCTCCGCACGTATTCGTGCTGGATCTTGTCTTCGGTCAGCAGGTAATTGATCAGCCCGCCCATGAAGGCGATGTCGGTGCCGGTGCGGATCGGTGCGTAATAGTCCGCCACCGAGGCCGTACGGGTGAAACGCGGGTCGACCACAATCAGCCGCGCCTTGTTGTGGGCTTTGGCTTCGGTCACCCATTTGAAACCGCAAGGGTGCGCTTCTGCTGCGTTGCCGCCCATCACCAGAACCAGATTCGCGTTGGCGATATCGGTCCAGTGGTTGGTCATGGCACCACGGCCATACGTCGGGGCAAGACTTGCCACCGTCGGGCCATGTCAGACACGTGCCTGGTTATCGAACCCCAGCATGCCCAGACTGCGAATGACCTTGTGGGTGATGTAACCCGCTTCGTTGGACGAGGCCGAGGCCGCGAGGAAACCGGTGGTCAGCCAGCGGTTCACCGTT
The DNA here is from genome assembly GCF_058798795.1 of Pseudomonas sp. GW822-FHT07A10. Taxonomy (NCBI): domain Bacteria; kingdom Pseudomonadati; phylum Pseudomonadota; class Gammaproteobacteria; order Pseudomonadales; family Pseudomonadaceae; genus Pseudomonas; species Pseudomonas sp. GW822-FHT07A10. The sequence continues at coordinate 281,642 of NZ_JBXAKV010000005.1, read as the reverse complement.
TGCCCCTGGGCGTTCTTCTCGATGAAGTTGGCGTCACGGTCGGCCTTCATCAGGTCGGCGATGCGGTCCAGCGCTTCATCCCAGGAGATCCGCGTCCACTCCTTGGTGCCGGGCTTGCGCACCTGCGGGTATTGCAGACGGCTGGGGCTGTGAATGAAGTCGAGCAGGCCTGCGCCTTTGGGGCAGAGGGTGCCGCGATTGACCGGGTGGTCGGCATCGCCTTCGATGTGAATGATGCTCTGGGCGACATTCTTCGCATTGTCGCCCTGGCTGTACATGATCAAGCCGCAGCCGACCGAGCAGTACGGGCAGGTGTTGCGGGTTTCATGGGTATGGGCGAGCTTGAAATGACGCACTTGTTCGGCGAAGGCTGGCGTCGGGGCCATGCCCAGCGCGCCAAGGGTGGATCCTGCAAGGCCGAGACCAGCGACCTTGAAGAACTGACGACGGTTGAGGTCCATCGTGCACTCCTGATCAGGTGGAAACCCGGTGCGTTGGCCGGGTTTTTCTGGACGATCACAGTGACGGCAACGGAACTACCGCCAATTAGAACTTTAGACAATGTTGTGCTGCGCGGTCTGAAAACCGACCGTCGGCGGCTTGCCGGTCATGCTCTGTTGCACAACTCGCCAGCGGTGAAGGTTGGCGCTTATCATGGCCGCCGGATTACCCCCCTCTGCCTTTTATGAGACTGAGCATGACTTTCGATTTTGATCAGGTGTTCGACCGCCATGGCACCGGCAGTACCAAATGGAGCCGTTACCCGGCCGATGTATTGCCGATGTGGGTCGCCGACATGGACTTCGCCGCACCGCCGGCGATCATTCAGGCTCTGCAAAAACGCCTGGAACACCCGATGCTCGGTTACAGCGTGGCCCAGGATGACTTGCGTGACGCCATCGTCGCCGACCTGTGGGACAAGTACGCTTGGCGTGTGCAGCCCCAGGAACTGGTGTTCCTGCCGGGTATAGAATCAGGCTTCAACATGGCCCTGCATGCACTGGTTCAGCCGCAACAAAACGTGGTCGTGCAAACACCCAACTACCCGCCGCTGCGCCATGCGCCGGGCCACTGGCAGCTGAACAAGGTCGAACTGGACTTCAACGCGCTGGCCGATGGCACGTACGCCACGCCACTCGATGCCTTGCGCCAGGCACTGCAAGGAGGCGGCGCGCTGTTGCTGAGCAACCCACATAACCCGCTGGGCAAGGTCTTCCCCCGGGAAGAACTGCAAGCGGTTGCCGACATCTGCCTGGAACAGGATGCCTGGATCATCTCCGACGAGATCCACTCCGAGCTGTGCTTCGACGGGCGCGTGCACATTCCGACCGCCTCGCTCAGCCCGCAGATCGCTAAGCGCACCATCACTCTGATGTCAGCCAGCAAGGCCTACAACATCGCTGGCCTGAAGACTGCGTTCATGATCATTCAAGACGCAGCGCTGCTCCATCGCGTCAACCATGCCCGCTGCGGCATGGTCGACAGCGTCAACCCGCTGGGCCTGGAAGCCACCCGCGTCGCCTACAGCGAAGGCCGCCCCTGGCTGACCGAACTCATGGCCTACCTGCAAAGCAATCGGGACTATCTGGTGGAGGCAGTTCGCACGCGGCTGCCGGGTGTGACCATGAGCGTTCCTCAGGGCACCTATCTGGCGTGGCTTGATTGCACAGCACTGGGGCTGGACAACCCGCAGCAGTTCTTCCTCGAACAGGCCAAAGTCGGGCTGAGCGCCGGGCTGGATTTCGGCGATCACGCCCAGCAATTCGTGCGCCTGAACTTCGGCTGCCCACGGGCGTTGCTGGAAGAAGGGATTGCGCGGATGGAGCGTAGTTTGCGTAACCGCAAGGCCTGACTCTACTCGGGCTCGCTCCCACAAGGGGGTTTGTGTGCCTTCTCGACCGCCCACCAACGCGGCAGTAATTGCTTGACCTTACTCTCGCCAAACCGGTCGTCGATCAGCATCACCACCCCTTGATCCTCCCGCGTACGGATCACCCTTCCTGCCGCCTGCACCACTTTCTGCACACCTGGAAACAGGTAGGTGTAGTCATAACCGGCACCGAAAATCGCCGCCATGCGCTGTTTCAGTTGCTCGTTGACCGGATTGAGTTGCGCGAGCCCCAGGGTGGCGATGAAGGCGCCAATCAATCGGGCGCCGGGCAAATCGATGCCTTCACCGAACGCGCCACCCAGCACTGCAAACCCGATGCCCTGCCCGTCGGCGGTGAACTGGTCGAGAAAGTCCTGACGCTGCGCTTCCCCCATACCCCGGGACTGCGACCACAGCGTGATCTGCGGATACCGCTCGGCCAGCAGCTGCGCCACTTGCTGCAAATAATCGAAACTGCTGAAAAACGCCAGGTAGTTGCCGGGGCGTTGGCTGAACTGTTTGGCGATCAGCTCGACGATGGGCGCAAGGGACGCTTGACGGTGGACGAACCGCGTGGAGATCTGGCTGACGATGTGCACTTGCAGCTGATCGGCGTGAAATGGCGATTCCACATCGATCCAAACCGTGTTCGCCGGGGTGCCCAGCAGGTCGGCGTAGTAATGCCGAGGGCTCAAGGTCGCGGAAAACAGCACCGTGCTGCGCGCTGCGGTCAGGCGCGGGCGGATGAAACCGGCGGGTACCACATTGCGCAGGCACAGCTGCGACAGATTGCGCTTGCGCTCGAGGTCACGCTTGCTGATGTCGAACAGGAAATGCTCGTCGAACAGTTCAGCCACGCGGCCGAATTGCAGCATGTCGAAGTAAAAATTCTGCAACCCGCTGTTCAGGCCCTGAGGGTGTTCATTCAGGTAGTCGCCGATGCTCGCGCAACACAAGGACAAGGCCTGAAGCAGTTTTTCCGGGGCTTTGTCGTAGGCCTGATAGGGGCCGAGTTGCTGATCGTGCAAGGCATTCCATTCACGATTGACTCGCTGCAAGGATCTCTTTAACGACTCGGGCGCGGTTTTTCGTACGCCGTTCAAAGTCGCCTGGTCGAGACTGGCGCTGTACATCTGCCGGCCGCGCTCCACCAGGTTGTGGGCCTCGTCCACCAGCACCGCGACGTTCCAGTTATTGGCCTGGGCCAGCCCGAACAGCAACGCGCTGAAGTCGAAGTAGTAGTTGTAGTCGGCGACCACCACGTCCGCCCAGCGGGCCATTTCCTGGCTTAAGTAATAAGGACAAACCTCGTGCTGCAGGGCAACCTCACGCAAGGCACTCTGGTTCAACAGGCTCAATTGACTGGCGGCCTGACGCGCGTCCGGCAGACGATCATAAAAACCCTGCGCCAACGGGCAGGATTCGCCATGACAGGCCTTGTCCGGGTGCTCGCAAGCCTTGTCCCGGGCGATCATCTCGAGGACTCGCAACGGCTGCGCATCGGCGCTGTCGAGGATCACCTGAGCGGCGTCCAGCGCCAATTTGCGCCCCGGGGTTTTCGCCGTGAGGAAAAACACCTTGTCCAGTTGCTGCGGCGCCAGGGCCTTGAGCATCGGGAACAGCGTGCCAATCGTCTTGCCGATACCGGTCGGCGCCTGGGCCATCAGACAGCGGCCGGTGCTGACCGCCTTGAACACCGATTCGGCCAGATGCCGTTGGCCGGGGCGAAAATCGGCATGGGGAAAGCTCAGCTGTTGAGCCGCCAGATTGCGCCCTTCGCGATGGGCCATTTCCTGCTCGGCCCAGTGCAGGAACAACCCGCAGTGGTGCTCGAAGAACAGCTGCAAGTCGGCGGCGCTGAAGGTCTCGACCAGACAGGTTTCCTTCTCGCTGACGATGTCGAAGTACACCAGCGCCAGGTCGATCTGCGCCAAATCCAGTTTCTGACACATCAACCAGCCATAGACTTTCGCCTGCGCCCAGTGCAACTGCCGGTGGTTGGCCGGTTGCTTGCTCAGGTCGCCCCGATAGGTTTTGATTTCTTCGAGGCAGTTTTGCCCCGGATCGTAGCCGTCCGCCCGGCCTTTCACGGTCAAGGTTCGATACTGGCCTTCGAGCGCGACCTCGTTCTGGTAACCCTCGCTGCGTCGTGACGCCACGGTGCGATGGCCGACAATGCCTTCCAGCGCGGTTGGCGACGGGGTGAAGCGCAGGTCGAGGTCGCCGACCTTGGCGGTGAATTCACACAACGCCCGCACCGCGATGCTGTAGCTCAAGCGCCCTGCTCCACCCATTGCACGTAGCAAACGGCAATCGGCATCTGGTGCTCGTGACAGAACTCCAGCCACCGCAATTGGTTGTCTTGCAGGCGATCGCCGGGGCCTTTGACTTCGATCATTCGGTAGGTCTTGTGTTGCGGCCAGAACTGGATCAAGTCCGGCATGCCGGCGCGGTTGGCCTTGATGTCGAGCAGCAGTCGATTGAACCAGTGCTTGAGGTGTTCGGCGGGCAGACAGTCGAGCGCCTGCTCCAGCAGTTCCTCGCTCAGCGCGCCCCAGAATACGAACGGCGACTGCACGCCCCACTTGGCGCTGTAACGCTCGCGGATGGTCTGGGCGTAACGCCCGTCATCGAGTTCGGCAAGACAAGCCTGGAACAAATCCGCGCGCCGAGCATGAAAGTCTTCGTTGTGCAGGTCCACCGGGCCGCGCTGGAATGGGTGAAAAAACGCCCCCGGCAACGGGGCGAAGATCGCCGGCCAGCACAGCAACCCGAACAGCGAGTTGATCAGGCTGTTCTCGACGTAATGCACCGGTGCCGACTCGTCCGCCAGATGCTCCTGAACGTAATACTCCACCGACAATGCCGGGTCGTGCCTGGGCAATTGCAGGTCCAGGCGCTGCATGGGCCGCGGGGCTGGCCGCTTGATCGGCGGCCCGCCCAGTTTGCGCCGCAGCCTGGGCAGCACACGCAATAAATGCTGATGTTCGGTGGCGCTTTCCGGGGTTTGCTCGGCGTGGCTCGCCAAATCCATGGCCAGTTGAAATTCACCACAGCGCTCCAGCACGCGAATCAGCCGCAGGCGTGCGCCGGGGTAGGCGCAATCGCGGTAGAGGCCCAGGGCGGTGGAAAAATCCGCCATGCGTTCGCAGTGCTGAGCGATCTGGAACAGCAGCTTGGCCCGACGTCTTTGCAGCCAGGGATTGGCGAGTTCCAGCCTGTTGATCTGCTCGACAACCACCGCCACCTTTTCACCGGCCTCGAAATGCTGCTGACAGCTGTGCAGGAACAGGCAGGCGTCGACGTCTTCGCGGCTGCGCAAGCCTCGGGACTCGGCGCAAAACTCGACTTTTTCGTAGGTGTAGATGCCCAGGTCAGCCAGAACGAATTCCGACCAATCCTGGTAAAGATTGCCGAAGAACATCAGGCGCAACCGATCGCACAGGCCCATGACGGTCAGGCTGAACAGCCGGTCATCCAGTGCCGGGCACCACTGGGCAAAACTTTGCTCTTCAGGAAACTGCTCGCTCAGGGCCGGCAGCCAATCGCTCTTTTTGCCTTTCGGTTGATCGATGGCGTCGCCAAAACACTGGAGAATCTCGGCCTTGAGCAGCACCTCGAACACCTCCTCGACAGGCAGCGGCAACTGCTCGTCGATCCAGCCCAGGGCCAGTAGCGGCTTAGCGGCGCTGGCGATGTCGCCGATTTCGACGTAACTCAGTTTGCCGACCCTGAAATGCACGCCCTTGCGCATCACCAATCTGACCAACAAAGCCTGGGACTCGCGGGGCAGTCGATTGAAGTCGCGGATGAAATCCTGCTCTTCGATGCTGAGTACATCGGCATAACGATGCTCAAGCCAATCAAGCACTTGCATGAAGTTGTTCAAGTAATAGAACGGGTCATCGAGCGGATTTACAATCACGGGCAATCGGGCCATGGCAAGCGAATACTGGTTATGCGTACAGATACCAGCTATGCCCCACCCGGTGCAAACGGAAAAGGATAAGTGGCGACGCTATCGGGCAATTTTCGGGTGACCATCGAACTTTCTGCCATTCCATCGCACCAACCGCGTTAGAAGCACAGTGAGGATTGATCTCGAATGAGGCGTTCGCATTGTTTTTATTGAGTGATGGAGGTGTGTATGAATATCAAGACTCTGGGTTTGCCCCTGGCGGTAGCGGCCTTTCTGGCCCTGACCGGTTGCTCGACGCCAACAGTCGTGACCCTGCAGAACGGCACCCAGTATTTGACCAAGGACATGCCGAACACCAAGGGCAAGGATGGCTTCTTCGAGTTCGAAGATATTTCCGGGGCGAAAGTGAAAGTCCGCGCCGATGACGTGGCCACGATTCGCAAGGAAGACTGATCCCTTGCGTTCGGCCGTAGCAGCTGTCGAGCCTGCGAGGCTGCGATCGGCGACGAAGTCGTCGTAAATCCTGCCCACGGTTTAGCTGAAACACCGCAGTGCCTGATTTCACGACTGCTGCGCAGCCGAACGCAGTCTCGCAGGCTCGACAGCTGCTACACAAGGAGTGCGTCGCAGGCTTTAAAGCGCTTGCGCGATCGCCTTGCCGACCTCCTGAGTCGAGCCCTTCCCGCCCAGGTCCGGGGTGATCGGTCCCTCGGCAATCACCCGTTCGATCGCCTGCAGAATCCCGTCGTGCGCAGCGCGATAGCGCTCATCGCCGTTGCCCAGAAAATCCAGCATTAACGCGCCGGACCAGATCATCGCGATCGGGTTGGCAATGTTGCGCCCGTAGATGTCCGGGGCCGAACCGTGCACCGGTTCGAACAGCGATGGAAAACGCCGCTCGGGATCGAGGTTGGCCGATGGTGCAATGCCAATGGTGCCGGCACAGGCAGGTCCCAGGTCGGACAGGATGTCGCCGAACAGGTTCGACGCCACCACCACATCGAACCGGTCCGGTTGCAGTACAAAACGCGCGCACAGGATGTCGATGTGCTGTTTGTCCCAAGTGATGTCCGGGTACTGCGCGGCCATCAATGCCGTGCGTTCGTCCCAGTACGGCATGCTGATGGATATCCCGTTGGACTTGGTTGCCGCCGTCAGGCGTTTGCGCGGTCGGGTCTGGGCCAGGTCGAAGGCGAACTTGAGAATCCGGTCCACGCCGCGTCGGGTGAACACCGACTCTTGCAGCACGAACTCATGTTCGGTGCCTTCGAACATCTTGCCGCCGACCGAGGAATACTCGCCCTCGGTGTTCTCGCGGATCACTACGAAATCGATGTCCCCTGGTTTGCGCCCGGCCAGCGGGCACGGCACGCCAGGAAACAGACGTACCGGGCGAATGTTCACGTATTGGTCGAAGTCGCGACGAAACTTCAGCAGTGAGCCCCACAAAGAAATGTGGTCCGGCACCTTGTCCGGCCAGCCGACGGCGCCAAAGTAGATCGCATCGAACCCCTTGAGCTGGTCGAACCAATCGTCGGGCATCATTTGCCCGTGTTCCAGGTAGTAATCGCAGTGAGCCCAGTCGAGCACTTCGATGCTCAGCTCCAACTGCCACTTCTTCGCGGCTTGCTCCAGTACCCGCAACCCTTCCGGCAGGACTTCCTTGCCGATGCCATCGCCGGCAATCGCGGCGATTCTGAATGGTTTACTCATCAATCATGCCTCGCAAAATGGCTGTGCAATCGTTGCCGGGTTACAGCCCACCGATATGGAAGGCTTTGACTTCTAGGTATTCATCCAGCCCGTACTTGCTGCCTTCACGACCCAGCCCAGACTGCTTGATGCCGCCGAACGGCGCGACTTCCATGGAAATGAGCCCGGTGTTGAGGCCGACCATGCCGAACTCCAGCGCCTCGCCGAACCGCCAGGAACGGCGTAAATCCTGAGTGAAATAGTAGGCCCCCAGACCAAAAGGCGTGGCATTGGCCAAGGCCAGCGCTTCGGCCTCAGAGGTAAACCGCATCAACGGCGCCACCGGGCCGAAGGTTTCTTCGTTGGCCAGCAGCATGCCGGCGTGGGTGTCGCCAAGGACGGTCGGCTGAACGAACTGGTTGTCGCCTTCAGGAATGCCGCCACAGAGCAAACGCGCACCCTGGCTCAGGGCATCGTCGATGTGCCGCGCGACCTTGCTCACCGCCGCCGGGTTGATCAGCGGGCCGATGGTCACGTCGGCGTCCAGACCATTGCCGACCTTGAGTTTGCCCACCTCCTCCACCAGTCGCTGGGCGAAGCGTTCGTAGATGCCATCCTGCACCAGAATGCGGTTGGCACAGACGCAGGTCTGCCCGGCGTTGCGGAATTTGCTGAGCATGATCCCGGTTACCGCCTGCTCCAGGTCGGCATCGTCGAACACAATGAACGGCGCGTTGCCGCCCAGTTCCAGGCTCAAGCGCTTGATGTGTTCGGCACTCTGGCGCATCAGCAGTCGACCGACCGCAGTGGAGCCGGTGAAGGAGATCTTGCGCACCGTTGGGTTGCCGGTCAGTTCTTCGCCGATGCCAGCGGGCATGCCGGTCAGCACGTTGAACACCCCGGCCGGAATGCCGACGCGTTCGGCGAGTACCGCCAGGGCCAGGGCCGACAGCGGGGTCAGGTCCGAGGGTTTGACGATGATCGGGCACCCGGCGGCCAGGGCCGGCGCGCACTTGCGGGTGATCATCGCGTTGGGGAAATTCCAGGGGGTGATCGCGGCACACACGCCGACCGGTTGCTTGAGGGTCAACAGGCGGCGGTCGCCGCTGGGGGCCGGCATGGTTTCGCCATAAACCCGGCGGGCCTCTTCGGCGAACCATTTGACGAACCCGGCACCGTAGCGGATTTCACCCTTGGCTTCGTTCAGCGGTTTGCCCTGCTCGCAGGTCATGATCAAGGCGAGGTCGTCGAGGTTGTCGATCATCGCCTGGTACCAGCGCTCCAACAGCGCCGCCCGTTCTGCCGCAGGCCGTGCGCGCCACGCCGGCCAGGCCCGCTCGGCGGCTTCGATGGCGCGTCGGGTTTCTGCGCCCTGCATGGCCGGCACCCGGGCAAGCAACTGGCCGGTGGCCGGGTCGATGACGTCCAGGGTCGCGGCGTTATCGGCGCCGATCCACTGCCCGTCCACATAAGCGAGTTCTGCCAGAAGGCTGGGGTCTTTCAAACGATTCTTGAGCATGGTCGAGTCCTGATCCGAGACATTTCCAGTCTAGGGAGGTGCCACGGATAAGGATGCTGAAAGCGTTTGATGGGCAGTGTTGGATGCTGAAATTCGCGGTGGGACGGCAGGCTCTACCGGCAAGCAGAAATCAAAAGATCTTGACGATCTCAAAGTTTCAGGGAGCCCAGCAATCCCTCCAGAAACCGCTCCCCAGCCTGCATCTGGCTGATCTCGATGAACTCGTCCGGCTTGTGCGCCTGTTCGATCGAGCCCGGGCCGCAGACTACTACCGGTACATCCAGACGCTGCTTGAACAACCCGCCCTCGGTGCCGAACGAGACTTTGGCGGTGCCGGTGTCCGGCGCGGCGAAGTTTTTCAGGAAGCGCACCGCTTCAACGCTCGGGTGGGTATCGAGGCCCGGATAGACGTTGAGGGTTTCGATCTCGATGTCTGCCACGCTGGACAGCTTTTTCGCCTCGCGCACGATCACTTCTGCACGCTCGCGCATCTGCTCCAGGAACTGATCCAGATCGTCCGCCGGCAAGTTACGTACCTCGAAATCCAGGGTGCACAGGTTCGGCACGATGTTCAGCGCCTTGCCGCCGACAATCTGCCCGACGTGCACGGTGCTGTAAGGCACGTCGTAATCGGCATCCTGCGCACCCTGCTCTTGCAGTTGCTGCTGGCTCTGGCGCAGAGCCGCGATGAAATCGCAGGCCACGTGAATCGCATTGACCGAACGCGGCGCCAACGAGGAATGCGCTTCCAGGCCACGGCAGTAAGTGCGGTAAGACCCCTTGCCCTTGTGCCCCAGCACGAACTGCATGTTGGTCGGCTCACCGATCAGGCACAAAAACGGCCGCACTGGCGCCAGGTGCAGCACGTCGAGTAAACGTCGTACACCGACGCAGCCGGTTTCTTCGTCATGGGACAAGGCGATTTGCAGCGGTCGGCTCAACGAATGGTCGGCGGCATCGAGCATGGCGTCGATGGCCAACGCGATAAACCCCTTCATGTCGCAACTGCCGCGCCCGTAAATCCGCCCGTCCTGCACCGTCGCCTCAAACGCCGGCAAGGTCCAGGCCTGGCCTGCCGCCGGCACTACGTCGGTGTGGCCGGACAACAGAATGCCTGGTAACTCTTTAGGGCCGGTGCTGGCGAACAGGTTGGCCTTTTTACCCGTTTCGTCCTTGACGATCAGTGACTCGATGCCCTTGGTCAGCAGCAAGTCGCGTACGTACTCGATCAGGGCCATGTTCGACTCCGAAGACACGGTGTCGAAGGCCATCAAGCGTTTGAGAATATCCAGTACACGGGGTTTCATGAGGCCCTGCTCCTTTGCTCGGTTGTCCGTTGCTCGGCTGAAGAGGTGAACCGGCGGATCGAGAACGGCTCAATCGAAGTGCTGGTGCTGCCGGTGCTGATGAGTTCGGCCATCACGTCGCCGACGCCTGGGCCGAGCTGGAAGCCATGACCGCAGAAGCCGAACGCATAGTACAAACCGTCAACGTTGCCGCTGGGGCCCATCACCGGCAGGGAATCGGGCAAGTAGCCTTCAATGCCGCTCCACACGCGGATGATGTTCAGGTTGCCGACGCCCGGCAGCAGGCGACGCATCTGGTCCATCTGATTGAGAATGCTGCGCGGCTCGACATAGGCGCGGCGGTTGAGCATGTCCGGTTTGCTGCGGTAGCCGCCACCGATGATGATGTTGCCGCGCGGGATCTGGCGGAAGTAGATCACTTCTTCGGGGATCTTGGTGTACACGCCGATCACCGTTGGCAAGGCGTACGGCACCGGTTCGGTCACGGCCATTTGTGGGCCGTTGGTATCCAGCGGCACCGGTTCGCCGAACTGCGCCGAGAGTTTCTGGCCCCAGGCGCCGGCGGTGATCAACAAGCGCTCGGCGCTGAACTGTCGGCCATCGGTGGTGGTGACGGTGAACTCGCCGGCAACTTTCTGCACTTCAGCGACTTCCGTCTGTTCCTCGATCCGCGCCCCGAGGCGGCGTGCCGCCCGGGCAAATGCCGGGGCTGCCAGACGCGGGTTGGCGTGGCCGTCGTGGGGCGCGTAAGAGCCGCCCTTCACGTCCGGCCCGAGGAACGGAAAGCGCTGGTGCAGTTCGGCGCCACGATAGATTTTCAAGTCCAGTTGCGCCGCCTCGGGCGCCGCCGCGTAGGCTTCCAGCTCCGGGATCTCATCCTCGCGGTAACACACGCGCATGTGCCCGCTGGCGATGAATTCGAGGTCGTCGTCGATCAGCTCAGGCAAGCGTTTCCACAGCGCCCAGGAACGGTTGGCCAATTCCAGTTGACCGAGGAAGCGTCCCTGACGCCGGACGTTGCCGAAGTTCACGCCGCTGGCGTACTGACCAATCTGGTCGCGCTCCAGCAGAATCACCGACTGCCCGCGCTGGCGCAGGAAAAACGCCGCCGCCGAGCCCATCAGGCCGCCGCCGACAATCACTACATCGGCTTTGTGTAGCGTCATGGCGACACCTCCTCGGTGAGCATCGAAAGGGGTTTGACCGGAGCCTGTCCACGCTGCCGACCGACCTGTTGCACACTGACGCCTGCCGCCGCCGCGATCACTTCGGCCCCGGCCTGGGAGCAATAACGCCCCTGGCAGCGGCCCATGCCGACCCGGCTGAAGGCCTTGGCCCGATTGACTTCACAGGCCCCCTTCTCGCTCACGGTACGGCGCAACTCGCCGGCGCTGATCATCTCGCAGCGACAGACGATGGCTGAGTCCGGCAAGGCTTTGGCTTGCGCCGCCGGCCAGGGAAACGCCTGGGCCAGGCCGAGGCGAAACTCATCCATCACCGCCAGCGCGTGGCGTTGTTCGTCACGCAAACCGGCGTTCACCGGTTGCTGCAGATCCTCCAGCAACGCCATGGCCGCCAGGCGCCCGGCGTGCTCGGCGGCATCGGCGCCGCGAATCTTCGAACCGTCCCCGGCGGCATACACACCGTTGACCGAGGTGCGGCCCTCTTCATCGACGGCCAGCCACCACTGGCTGGACGCCTCATCGAAGCGCATGCGACAACCGGCCAGATCGGCCAGTTGGGTTTCCGGGCGCAAGTGATAACCCAGCGCCACGGCATCACAGTCCACCGTTAACGTCTCACCGCGCGCGGTACGCACCCGCACACCGCTGACGCCACTGGCCGCGTAGCCTTGCACCTGAAGCGGCGAAATCCCCAGATGCACCGGGATTTTCGCCCGGTACAACTGCGCCAGTAACTTCATCCCGGTGAACAGCAATCCCGGACGCGCCATCAGCTTCGGCACTGCCGCGATACGCTTGCTGAGGGGCGAAGTGTCGAGCACCGCCGCCACATTCGCGCCTGCTTTGACGTATTGGCTGGCGACCAGATACAGCAACGGCCCGCTGCCCATGAACACCACGCGGTGGCCGATGGACACCGCCTGGGACTTGAGCGCGATTTGCGCCCCGCCAAGGCTGTAGGTGCCTGCCAACTGCCAGCCTTCGATCGGCATCAAGCGGTCGGTGGCGCCGGTGCAGAGGATCAGCGCATCGTAATCCACCGTCGAGTGCTTGCCCTGGCTGACGCAGCACAATTGCCCCGGCGTCAGGTTCCACACCAGCGTGTCGGGGCGGTAGTCGATTTGCCCGCGCAATCGGTCGAAACTCTGGTGCAGATTCTTGGCCTTGGCCGCTTCGGTGCCATACAGGGTGGCGTAGTCCCGGGTAAAACCTTCGGGTTGGCGCCGGTAGATCTGCCCGCCATCCCGGCGATTCTCATCGATCAGGATCGGTTTCAAGCCAGCCGCCAGCAGCGTTTCGGCACAGCGAATGCCGGCCGGCCCGGCGCCGACAATAACCACTCGTTGAGCGCTCAGCCGTGCAGTGGCCATATTGCCTCCGGTTGTGTGGTGACGATGTCCAGCCCTTCGCGGACTTCATTGGAACAGGCGCGCAAACGCTCGCCGCTGCGGGTCCAGACCCAGCAATCCTGGCAGGCGCCCATCAGGCAGAAACCGGCGCGGCGGCCCGAGTCGAATTCCGATTGGCGCAGCGCCGAGCCCTGGGTCAGCAACGCGACCATTAATGTGTCGCCCTGCAACGCCTCAATGGGCGAACCGTCCACCGTCAGCTTGACGGTCGGCCGGCCCTGCTCGGCCAGCCTCACAAAACGCCCTTTCATGCATAAGCTCCCAGGCTCATGGTGGATAAACCCTGCTGTGTTTTCAGCAACTCGGCACTGTCGTGATGACAAAGAATTTCGCTACCGCCGTCGATAATCCGTCGGTTCGGCGCGGTTTGATTGCACAGGCCGTCGACCCGCACCGGGCAGCGACTGAGAAAGGTGCACAGCTCTGGCACATTGGCCTTGGCGCCAATCGGCGGCAGCGTGCCGCAGGTGGTGCCGCAGTTTTCCAGCCAGCCCTGACGCAGTTCCGGCACCGAATGGATCAACAGGTCGGTGTAAGGATGGAACGGTGCCTGGGCAAACGCCTGCCGGCTGCCGGCCTGAACCTTGTGGCCGCTGTACATCACCACGATGTCGTCGCACAGCGCGCGCACGGTGGAGATGTCATGGCTGATGAACAGATACGACACGCCCAGTTGCTGACGCAGGTCGCGCAGCAGTTCGAGAATCGCCGCGCCGACCACGGTGTCCAGCGCCGAGGTCACCTCGTCGCAGAGGATCAGGTCCGGTTTGGCTGCCAGGGCTCGGGCCAGGTTGACCCGCTGCTTTTGCCCGCCGGAGAGTTCATTCGGACGGCGTTCGGCCATGGCGCGCGGCAAGCGCACCAGGTCCAGCAGTTCGCCGATGCGCTCGCGCAGCGCGGCGCCCTTGAGGCCGAAGTACATTTTCAGCGGACGGCTCAGAATAGTGCTGACGCTGTGCATCGGGTTGAGCGCGGTGTCGGCATTCTGGAACACCATCTGAATCCGGCGGAACTGCTCATCGGTGCGCTCGGACAGGCTGCCGCCCAGTGGCTGGCCATCGAAGGTCAGGCCGCCCAAGGCCGGCGTCAGCAACCCGGCCACCACCCGCGCCAGGGTCGACTTGCCGGAGCCCGACTCACCGATCACACCAATGGCCTGGCCCCGGCGCACGGTCAGGTCGATATCTTCCAGCACGCGAATCGACGGCATGCCTTGCAGGTTCTTGTTGCCGTAACCGGCGGTCAGCCCCTGGATGGTCAGCAGCGGTGTTTCTTCAGCGATGCCGCAAGGTGGGCGGATCGTCGTGTCCGGGCGGGCCGCCAGCAGCAGGCTGCGGGTGTATTCGTGGGCCGGGGCCTTGAGCAGCGGCGCGGTGGCGCTCTGCTCGAAAATCTGTCCGCCGTTGAGCACCACAATCTGATCGGCCATTTGCGCTACGACCGCCAAATCATGGGACACATAGACCGCCGTCGCCCCACGTTCGCGGACCACCCGCTTGAAGGCGCGCAGCACGTCGATCTGCGTCGTCACGTCGAGGGCGGTGGTCGGCTCGTCGAGCACCACCAGCAGCGGATCGCTGATCAGCGCCATGGCCGCCATTACCCGTTGCAACTGCCCGCCGGATACTTGGTGCGGGTAACGCTGGCCAATGTGATCGGGGTCCGGCAAGGCCAGATCGCGGAACAGTTCGATGGCTTTGGCTTCCAGCACGGCCCGGCTACCCAGGCCGTGAATCAATGCGCCCTCCACCACTTGATCGATCAGTTTTTTCGCCGGGTTGAACGCAGCGGCGGCGCTCTGGGCAATGTACGACACCCGATTGCCGCGCAGGCCTTGCAGTTCGCTTTCACTCAACGCCAGCATGTCGTGCTCGCCGACTTGCACCACGCCGGACGCCAATCGACAACCGCGTCGGGCATAGCCGAGCAGCGCCAGGGCGATGGTGGTCTTGCCGGAGCCGGACTCACCGATCAACGCCAACACTTCACCTTTGGCCAGGGAGAAGCTCACGCCTTTGACGATCTCCACTTCGCCACGCTCGCCGCAAGCGACCACGCGCAGGTCTTCGACTCGAATCAAATCACTCATTTCAATGACCTCCCGTACGTCGACTACGCCGTGACGACAGTCGGTCGATGAACAGATTCACGCCGATGGTCAGGGTGCCGATGGCCAGCGCCGGAATCACGATGGCCGGCGCGCCCTGATTGAGGCCGCCGATGTTCTCGCGCACCAGCGAACCGAGGTCGGCATCCGGCGGTTGCACGCCGAGGCCGAGGAAGCTCATGCCACTGAGCAGCAGCACGATGAAGCCGAAGCGCAGCCCCAGATCGGTCAGCACCGGGTTGAGCATGTTCGGCAGGATTTCCACGCAGGCGATGTACAACCGACGCTCGCCACGGGTGCGGGCCACTTGCACGTATTCCAGCGCTTCGATGTTCACCGCCATGCTGCGGGCGATGCGGAACGCGCCAGGGGTGAAACTCAAGACTGCGGTGCAGATCAGCAACAGCACCGAAGAACCGAACGCCGAGACCATGATCAACGCCAGCATCTTGCTCGGGATGGAGATAAAGGCATCCATCAAACGGCTGATCACTTCGTCCAGCCATTTCGGCGACACCACCGACAGCAGCGCACATCCGGTCCCCAGCGTGCTGGCCAACACCGCTGAAATCAGCGCCAGCCCCACGGTGAACCGCGCGCCGACGAGAATGCGGCTGAGCATGTCGCGGCCCAGGTAATCGGTGCCCAACGGGTAAGCCACGCTGAGGCTGTCGAACACGTTATCGGAGACCACTTCACCCACCGGGTGCGGCGCCAGCCACGGACCGAAGATAGCCACCAGCAGCCAGATCACACACATCGCCGCCCCGACCAGGCCAAGCCACGACGGTCCATGGGCGACCTTGCCCAATGCCAGCTCGGGCCCTGCAGGCGCCGATTTCGCCATGAGATCGTTCATTGGTTTCTCAGCCTCGGATTGGAAAGAATCGCGCACAGGTCGGCAATCAGCACCAACCCCAGGTACGCCGTACAAAACAGCATGGTGCAGGCCTGAACCAGCGCCATGTCACGGTTGGTCACGGCATCGACCATCAGGCTGGCGATGCCGGGGTAGTTGAAGATCGTCTCGACGATCACCACCCCGCCCAGCAGGTACGACAGGCTCAGGGCGATGGCATTGGCAATCGGCCCGATGGCGTTGGGCAAGGCATGGCGCAACACGATCCGTACCGGGCTCACGCCCTTGAGCCGGGCCATTTCCACATAGGCGCTGTCGAGTTGATCGATTACCGCCGCCCGGGTCATGCGCGCCATTTGCGCGACGATCACGCAGCACAAGGTCATCACCGGTAAGGCGTAGGTGCGCATGAATTGCCAAGGTGAGGTGATGTCGCTGGCATAGGACAGCGCCGACAGCCAGCCCAGGTTCACCGCAAAGATCAGCACCGCCAGGGTCGCCACCAAAAATTCCGGCACGGCGACCAGGGCCAGGGTGATGAAGCTGAGGAAACTGTCCATGCGCCCGCCCCGGCCCATGGCCGAGCCGATGCCGATGATCAGCGCCACCGGCACCGACACCAGCGCCGTGACGGCCGCCAGCATCAGTGTGTTGGGCACCCGCCCGGCCATCAGCTCGCTGACCGGCAAGGCATTGGACACCGATTGCCCCATGTCGCCGCTCAGCAGGTTCATCAACCAATGCAGGTAACGCACCACACCGGGTTGATCCAGCCCCAGTTTCAGGCGCAAGGCCGCCACCTGTTCCGGCGTGGCGAATTGCCCGAGTGCCTGTTGCGCCGCGTCCCCCGGCAATACCGCCGTGATCGCAAACACGACCATGGACACGATCAACAAAGTCACGATCGCCGCGCCCAGGCGCCGGCCGATCAACCACAGTGTGTTGCTGTTCATCGCCCTACCCTCATGCAATAGCCCCGCTTACGCCCGTGTGCGGCCGATCAGGCATCGAGCCAGACCTGTTCGGCGAACATGTAGCCCATGAAACCGCCGAGGGGGTTGCTGCCGTAGCCCTTGATGCGCTGGTCGACGCCGTCGATGTTGCTGATGAACACCGGCACGCCGATGCCACTGTGTTCATGCACCAGTGCCTGCATATCGGCGTACATCTTGCTGCGCTTGGCGTCGTCGGTTTCACCGCGGGCGAGCATCAGCAGTTGGTCGAACTGATCGTTCTTCCAGCC
The DNA here is from genome assembly GCF_058798795.1 of Pseudomonas sp. GW822-FHT07A10. NCBI lineage: Bacteria > Pseudomonadati > Pseudomonadota > Gammaproteobacteria > Pseudomonadales > Pseudomonadaceae > Pseudomonas > Pseudomonas sp. GW822-FHT07A10. The sequence continues at coordinate 264,533 of NZ_JBXAKV010000005.1, read as the reverse complement.
CGACTCGTTCCATGGCGCGCTGGACTGGAAGAACTGCGAGAACATCACGTCGGCGTTCGGCCGAGGGTTGATGTTGCCGAAGCTCAGCGGGTGCTTCATCCAGTGGTTGGACCAGTAGCCATCGCTGGGCAGGCGATTGACGTCGAGCTTGAGCCCGGCCTGTTTCGCCGATTGCTGCAACAGCACAGCGATGTCCACCGAACCGGTCGCGGCAGGCGATGCCACCAGCGGCATGGTGATGCTTTCCATGCCGGCCTTCTTCAGCAGGAATTTGGCTTTTTCCGGGTCGTAGGCCCGCTGCGGCAGGTCGGCGTTGTAGTAGCGCGAGCCAGGGGAAATCGGATGGTCGTTACCGACGACGGCAAAGCCACGGAACACCGCGGATTTCACTTGCTCACGGTCCAGCAAATACTTCATCGCCTGAGTGAATTCGGCGCTTTTACCCGGCATCTGGTCCTGACGGATGATCAGGTCGGTGTAGTTGCCCGACGGCGCATCGACGACCCGGTGTTTGGCGCTGGCCTTGATCCGTGTGGTCGAGCGTGGGTTGACCTCGTTGATCATGTGCACGTCGCCCGACAGCAGCGCGTTGACGCGTGACGGTTCGTCGGCAATCGCGATGAATTCGATCTCGTCGAGGTACGGCAGGCCCGGTTTCCAGTAGCCGGTGTTGCGCGCGGCAATCGAGCGCACGCCCGGTTTGAATTCCTTGACCGTGAACGGCCCGGTGCCGATGCCCTGGTTGAAGTCGGTGGTGCCTTCGGGAACGATCAACAAGTGCGACACGGCGAGGATCGACGGCAGCTCGGCGTTCGGCGCACTCAGGCGGATCTGCACTTCGTGGGTGCCGGTGGCCTTGATCTCTTCGAACTGCGCCATCAGCGGCATGACCTTGGAACCGGTCAGCGGGTCTTTGTGGCGCGACAGCGAGAACACCACGTCGGCGGCGCTCAGGGTCTTGCCGTTGTGGAAGGTCACGTCCTTGCGCAGGGTGATGATCCACAGCGTCGCATCGGTGTTATCGATGCGCTCGGCCAGTTCCAGTTGCGGCACCAGGTGGCTGTCGAAACGGGTCAGGCCGTTGTAGAACATGAAGTGACGCACGTAGTCGGTAGACAGCGCGCCCTTGGCCGGGTCCAGGGTGTCGGCGGTGGAGCTGGACATGCCGGCGACGCGAATCCGCCCGCCCGGCTTGCCTTTGCCCGGGGTTGCCGCTTCTTCGGCGAACAGTTTGCCGGCAGCGCCGAACAGGCTACCGGCGCCCGCTGCGGCAACACCCGCCACGCCGAGCATCTGCAAGGCGTGGCGCCGCGACATGCCACGGTTGAGGCCTTCGAATACCCGCAGGCTGTCCTGGCCGGAAATCAGTTTCGAGTCGATCTTGTTGTCAGTCATATCAGTTGTACCTGTCGAAAAAATGAGGCTCGAGTGCCCACGGATGTCCGGGGCGTCCTGGAAACGCAAACGACGGTGACGCCACAACATCAACTCAATGCAAATAGTCCTGGAGGCGGTAGTAAGCGCCCACGAACGGCAAGAACCACGGCTTGCCGAAATGCCCGGGAATCGCAGGCCAGTCGAGTTCGCGCCAGGGATTGGCCTCGACTTTGCCGGCCATCACCTCGGCCATCACCTGGCCCATGTGCACCGACATCTGCACGCCATGGCCGCTGTAGCCCATGGAGTGATAAACCCCGCCGTGCTGACCGGCGCGAGGCAAACGGTCGGAGGTCATGTCCACCAGCCCGCCCCAGCAGTAGTCGATTTTCACCTTGGCCAACTGCGGGAACATCTGCACCATCGCCGCTTGCAGCACCTTGCCGCTCTTGGCGTCGTTCACGCTGTCGGACATCGCGAACCGCGCACGGCCGCCGAACAGCAAGCGGTTATCCGGGGTCAGGCGAAAGTAGTTACCGATCATGCGGCTGGTGACATAGGCACGCCGACCGGGCAGCAGCTGATCGATGAGGAACTGCGGCAGCACCTCAGTGGCGATCACGAAACTGCCGACCGGCACGATCCGCCGCCGATACCAGCCCAGGCCACCGTGCTGACAAGCGCCGGTCGCCAGCAATACTTGCCCGGCGTGCAAAGAACCCTTGGCGGTGTTGACCCGATAACCGCCGGCCTGGGCTTTCCAGTCCGTCACCGGCGTGCCTTGATGGATCAGCGCGCCGTGACGCGCGGCGGCCTCGGCCAGACCGACGCCGAAGCGTCCGACGTGCATCTGCACGCCGTTGCGCTGCAGCAAACCGCCATGGAACTGCGCCGAATTCACTTCGGCGCGGGTCTGTTCGGCGTTCAGCAACTCGACCTCGGCATCGACCTCCTTGCGAATCAATTCGCAGGTGCGCGCCAGGCCTTCGTAGTGCAACGGTTTGGCCGCCAGTTTGAGCTTGCCGTTGCGCTTGAGGTCGCAGGCGATCTGCTCCTGCTCCACCAGGGACACAACGCTCTGTACCGCGCTTTCATAGGCCTGGTAATAGGCCCGCGCCTTGTCGGCACCGAGGCTGGCACTCAGCCCGGCATAGTCCTGGGCAACGCCGGTGTTGCACTGGCCGCCGTTGCGCCCGGAGGCTTCGCCGATCACTCTCCCGGCTTCCAGCACCACCACACTGGCGCCCTTCAAGGCCAGCGCGCGAGCCGCCGCCAGGCCGGTGAAACCGCCACCGACGATGGCCACGTCGACCTGCCCGGGCAATGCGCCGAGCTGAGCACCGGTAAACGCCGGTGCGGTGTCGAGCCAGTAGGATTCACTGCCCATGTCTAACCCCTTATTCCGTGAAGAGCGCCGTTACCGTTCAACTCAGAGACCGACCAGCGCCGCCAGTCCACCGATGTCGGTGATCTGCTGATAGCCGTAGAACGCATTGCCCGGAACCTCGTGACCACGGGCGACGAAGGCCTTGTTCTTGATCTTCATGTCGTGGGCCGGCATCAGGTCGTAACGGAAACTGGAAGACACATGCAAGATGTCTTCCGGGCCGCAGTTGAGGTTGTCGAGCATGTACTCGAACGCCGCCAGGCGCGGCTTGTAGGCCTGGGCCTGTTCGGCGGTGAAGACCTTGTGAAACGGTGCGCCGAGCTTGTCGACGTTGGACATGATCTGGCTGTTGCTGGCGTTGGAGAAAATCACCAGGGGGATCTTGTCGGCGATTTTCGACAGGCCGGCCGGCACGTCCGGGTGCGGGCCCCAGGTCGGCACGGCGTCGTAATACAGCTGGCCTTCGCCACGGTATTCGACACCCCAACGCTTGCAGACCCGTGCCAGTGCGGTCTTGAGAATCTCATCATAAGGCCGCCAGTCACCCATGACCTGATCCAGGCGATAGGCGGAAAAATCCTTGACGAACTGATCCATCTGCTCGGGCACCACGCGGTCGGCGAACAGTTCGCGAGTCATCGTGCCCATGTGGAAATTGGTCAGCGTACCGTAGCAGTCGAACGTAATGAATTTGGGGCGTAGAAAGCTCATTGAGTGCGGTCCTGAAGTTCGTTGAGGTCATGGCGCGACAGGTATTCGCTGCGTTTCGGGAGCGGCGATGCAACGCTGCAGCACACCGTCATTACAACACCGTGAAATCAGCAGATGGCGTTAAAAGCGACCTCTGCTTGATACAAACCACCGTTTTAGCCTGCCCCCTCAGCAGACTTTGCGGCTCGCTCCAGCCTTGGGCAAACCCCGTATTTATGCGCTCTTATGGACCCTCATGACTATGCGAGGCTGACGAACGCCCCCATTCACGGCAGAACCTGCGCCGGGCTGAACGAAAAAGGGCGCCTCCCTGAGGAAGCGCCCGTTTGGGTGCGGTTTGAACCTTCTCTTGATGACTACCCGGTGTAGCAGCTGCCGAGCCTGCGAGGCTGCGTTCGGCGGCGAAGCCGTCGTGAAATCAGCTATTGCGGTGTGTCATGAAAACCTTGCAAATCGGGTTTACGACGGCTTCGCCGCCGAACGCCGCCTCGCGCTGCTCGGCAGCTGCTACGGGGGCCGTGTTATTGGACGATATCGATCAGCACGCTCTTGAAGCGCAAGTTGGCTTCGAAGGCTTCGCGGCCCAGGTCCTTGCCGATGCCGGAGCGTTTGTAGCCGCCGGTCGGCAGGATGTAGTCGTTGCTGCGTCCGTAACGGTTGACCCACACTGTGCCCGCCTCCAGCCGCCGGACCAGTCGCAGGGCGCGGTTGATGTCGGCGGTGTGCACGCCCGCTGCAAGGCCGTAGGTGGCGTGTGCGGCCAGGTTCAGCGCCTGCTGTTCGTCATCGAACGCCTGCACCGTCAGCACCGGGCCGAAGATTTCTTCACAGATCGCCGGGTTCTGATTGTCCAGGCCGGCCAGCAAAGTCGGCTGGTAATAGGCACCGCCCAGCCCTTCGAACAAGCCACCGCCAGTCAGCACTTCGGCCCCGGCCTGGCGCGAACGCTGGACGATGCCGTCGATACGGCTGGCCTGCAACCGGGAAATAATCGGCGACAGCGTGCTCTCGGATGACCAGGTCGGGCCTGGACGCAATTCCTCGAAATACGCCTGCAAGTGTGCAACGAACGGCTCCATGATCGAGCGCTCGATCAATAACCGAGAACCAGACACGCACACCTGCCCGGCATTGCCGGTGATGGCCAGCGCCACGGTGCGTGCGGTTTTCGCGATGTCCGGCACGTCGGCAAACACCAGTTGCGGACTCTTGCCGCCCAGCTCCAGGGTCACCGGTTTCGGCCCCACCAATGCACAAGTGGACATGATGCTCGAACCCGTTGCCGTGGAGCCGGTAAAGGTTACCTTGCCCACCCGTGGATGACGGCACAACGCATCGCCGGTAATCCGCCCATCGCCCTGAACCACGTTGAAAATCCCGGCAGGAATGCCCGCCTGCACCGCCAGTTCGGCAAAGCGCAGGCTGGAAAACGGCGTCAGCTCCGACGGTTTGAGCACCACAGCATTGCCGGCAGCCAGCGCCGGCGCGACTTTCCACGAAGCCATGCTCAAGGGGAAATTCCACGGCGCGATGGCGGCGATCACGCCGTACGGTTCGGCGATCTGCATGCCCAGGCGATCGGTCTGGGTCGCCGCGACTTGGCCGCCGTGCTTGTCCGCCAGTTCGGCAAAGAAACGAATGCCCTCGGCGACATAAGGAATGTCCCAGGCGATCACATCTTTATGCGGACGGGTCGAGCCCACCGCTTCCAGCGGCGCCAGCACGGCGACATCGGCTTCGATCAGATCGGCCCAGCGACGCATGACCCGTGCCCGTTCCCGGGGCGGACGGCTGGCCCAATCGCTGCGTTTAAACGCCTGCCAGGCATCGTTGACCGCCTCATCCACCAGGTCGGCATCGGCGATCGGCAGCTGGGCATAGGCCTGACCGTCTGAAGGGCGAACCACCTCCAGCCCCGGTTGGGCGTCGCGGTATTTTCCGGCAATAAAATGAGCGCTGCGCACAGCGATGAGGCGAGGATCGAAGCTATCCATGGAGCACTCCAAAAAGGGACGGCGAGGCGTTTACTCAGGCCTCCATCGTAGAAAAAAAGCCCAAGCATTTGCTGCCGACCTTATGGGGCAATTAAGTAGTAAGTGTGGTCTGCAGGCCTTTGAGGTGAGGAATCTGCCGAATCCTTCCGCCCCCCTTGTCAGGCCTTCACACAGATGGGATACAGGCATCCTCGCGCCGGAAAACCGGTTGATCGCGCACACTGTAAACGGAGACTCGCCATGTCCGCCTCGCACCCTTCCGCCTATACCTATCGGCCGATGACCGCCGCCGATTTGCCTTCGGCCCATGCCTTGTCTGTTGAGTTGAAGTGGCCCCATCGCCTGGAAGACTGGGCGATGCTGCAGCGGGTCAGCGAAGGTTTCGTGGTGCTCGATGGCGACCGACTGATCGGCACCGCATTCGCCTGCCGGCAAGGCGACTTCGCCACCATCGGCCTGGTGATTGTCAGTGACAACTATCAGGGCAAGGGCATCGGCCGTCGATTGATGGAGCACGCACTGGAGGCCTGCCAGTCGCGCACGCCGATGCTCAATGCAACCCTCGCCGGCGCACCGCTTTACGCCAGCCAGGGGTTTGTCGAGTTCGGGCGGATTCAGCAGCATCAAGGCCTGGCTCAGGCGCCCGCGCTTGAACCGCTGGCAGACGGTGAAGAATGCCGCCCGTTACAGGCGGCGGATCGGGCTCCTCAACTGGCACTGGCCAACGCCGGCAGCGGGCTGGACCGGCAAGCGGTGCTCACGGAGCTGTTTGCGGTGGCCGAGCATTCCGTGGGCATCGAGCGCGACGGTCAGTTGCGTGCCTTCGCCCTGCTGCGCCCGTTCGGTCGCGGTCGTTGCCTCGGCCCGGTCATCGCCGAAAACCTTGAACAGGCCAGACACCTGATCGCGGTGTTGCTGGCCCAGGTGCCGGACGCTTTCGTGCGAATCGACATTCCAGCGGACAGTGGTTTGAGCGAGTGGTTGGCGCTGGCCGGTCTCAAACAGGTCGACACCGTGGCGCAAATGGCACGGGGTACACCGCCGCAAGCGGCCAACGGCGTACGCCAATTTGCCCTCGTCACCCAAGCCATCGGCTGATCCCGGCGCGCGATGAAGCGAGCGCCTTCCATCACTTTCTACCCCCCATTTGCAGGGAGCGTCACCCGCATGTCTCAACCCACCATTGTGCTGTTGGCCCGCGCCGACGGCAGCCGCGTTGCTACGTCTTTCAAGGCAGCGCCCTTGAGTTCCATCGATCCGTTCATGGACGGTCGTCAGATTGCCTACATTGGGTCCGACGGCGTCTCGGCGGGCCTCGTTCACACTAGCAAAACCGTCGATATCGAGCACTTCCCGCACACCGAAGTGATCGTGGTCCATGCCGGGCATGTGGTGCTGCAATCCGGGGAACAGGTGCTGGAATTGGGGATCGGTGCCAGCGCCGTGATCGGTCGCGGCACGGCGCTCAGGTTTCAGGCACAACCCGATACTTGCTGGGCCTTCTGCGCCGTCACCAGCCCCACTGCCGAACCGACGCCGGGGCTGACAGCGCTCGACCCGCTGGCGATGCTGTCCCCTTCGGCGGCACCGGAACCGCAGATATTGATCGGGCCTACGCCGCAGTGCCGCTCGCGCAATGCCTTCGAAGACGACACGACTAATCTGCGCGTGGGTGTGTGGGATTCGACGCCGTACACCCGCCATGGCCGAGCGCACAAACTCAACGAGCTGATGCACCTGCTCGAAGGCAGCGTGACTTTGCAGGCGCCTGACGGGAGCAGCGTTACGGTCAACCCCGGTGACACCGTGTTCGTGCCACAAGGGGCACCTTGTGCCTGGAACAGTGCGCGGTATGTGCGCAAGGTTTACGCCGTCAAATAGCGCTGGCCGATTTGAATCAGCGTAATCGGTCCCGGTTACGCTAATCCCGTAGCAGCTGCCGAGCTGTGCGAGGCTGCGTTCGGCTGCGCAGCAGTCGTAATCCCTGAATGCGCAGCGTGCCTGACGGATCGCAGCGCCTGATTTCGCGACTGCTACGCAGCCGAACGCAGCCTCGCGCGCTCGGCAGCTGCTACAAGGCGTGAGCCTCAGAATTTCCCGCCCAACGGATATTCAATCGCCAGACGAATCTGATCGGCATCCAGCTCAGCCTGTGCCGAATTGCCCCGATGGACCGCATGGCGCAGGGTAAACCCGAGGTTTTTCGCCGGGCCCGACTGCACCACATATTTGGCCTGCAGATCACGTTCCCAATGCTTGCCACCCTGCCCGTAACCCAGCCACTTGTAACCGCCGTTGGGGTCCATGTGACTGCCGTCGATGCCGCTGCCGCGCGCATACAACGCACCTAAGGTCAGGCCGGGGACGCCGTAGCCAGCCATATTCAGATCGTAACGGGCCTGCCAGGAAGCTTCTTCGGGTGCGTTGAAGTCGGACAGGGCCACCGAGTTGCTCAGGTAGATCGCGCCTCGGGTCACGTAGTCGAAGGGCGTGTCACCGTCGACCTTCTGATAACCCAGGCCGAAGCTGTGAGCGCCGACTTTGTAGGTGGACAGCAAACTCCAGGTGGTGTTGTCGATTCGGCCCGATAACGCTTTGCCGGTGTCCTGGGTGCGATACAGATTGAGATCGAAGATCAGCTCCTGGCCAGCGGCCAACGGCTGCGTGTAAACCGCGCCCAGATAGTGCTGACGCCAGGTATCGTCATACTGCGCGCTGAACAGGCTGGCATTGAGTCCCTTGACCGAGGTGTTGCGCCCACCGATCAAATCGAAGCTGTTGCCCTGCTTGCCGTTGGAGTAATTGACCACAAAACCTTGGTCATGACTGGTGGCGTTACGGTCGGTGCTCTCGTTGAAGTGCCCGCCGTACAACGTGGTGCCGGGCAGTTCGCGGCTGGTCAGCAGCCAGCCGGTGGCGGTCTCGGGCAGCAAGCGGCTGTCGGATGAACCGAATACCGGGGTTTTCACCCGTTGCTCGCCGTAGCGCAATTCGGTGGAGGAAAAACGCAGCTTGGCCACGGCGCCGCCTCGGCTGAATTCATCCTTGGGGTGGCCTTCGTTGTCCACGCCCAGCACCCGCGCCTTGCCGGCGCGCCCGCCGCCGCTGTCCAGTTGCCAGCCGGAATACAGGTGTGCGTCCAGGCCGAAACCCACGGTACCGGTGGTGAAACCCGAGGCCACATCGGCCATCAGACCGTAAGCCCACTCCTCCGCCAGATCGCTGCGCTGGGCCCTGGGTTTATAGGCGTTGCGGGCGCCGTTACTCAGTGAGCCGTGTTGATAATCGCGGCGGTCATAGAGGCTGCGATTGAGCAGGCTCCACTGGCTGTCCTGCAAAAAACCGTTGGCGTTGTCTTGTTCCGATGCCTGGGCGAGCAGGGTTTCCCCTCCCAAGGCCAAAAGCAGGGCGTGCGTGGTTAACGTCTTCACAGTTTTCTCCTGGAAAATCGGTCGTGCGCAGCGGGTCGTAAGGTGTCCCGCCCGATGGGGGGACACCGAAGAGCGGCTCAGAGGTATTTGAGAATCGCGATATCGCGACGGCGCTGCTTGAGGTTGGCGAACCAGCGTGTCGGGAAGAACAGCAGCACCCCGAGAATCACGCTCCACAGCCAGACCGTGGGCAGGTTATCGAAGCCGTAATAGGTGCCCTGATTGGCGCCCCAGATGGCAACCGCCACCAGGTACATGGCCTTGAGCACATACAGGTGCAACAAGTAGAAGAACATCGGCGCGCCACCGTAGACCGCCAGGGTCGCGGTGGACCAGCGATGCTGGGCCTTCTCGAACAACGCCAGAAGAATCAGCCCCAGGCCGAGGGTCGGCATCAGGAACATCAGTGACGGCGGGTACTTCTTCGCGCTCATGAAACTCATGAAGGTGCGCAGCGAATCGCCGGTCTGCACCCAGGGTTTCTCACCGTAAACGTTCAGATAGCGGATGAACACAAACGCCGCCAGCAGGCCGAAGCCGACTTTGAGCAAGCGGGAAATCCGCTCTGCCGGTTCCATGTCCTTGCCGAACCACGGCCCGATGGCCCAGCCCAGCAGGATTACGCCGATCCACGGCAACACCGGGTACGTGGTGCGAGCCCGGGTGAACTCGGTGATGTCGATGAATACGCGCTGATGCAGGATCGACCACGGCACGAAGAACGGCGACTCCGGCCCCACGGTCACGCCATCGAGCAGGTTGTGCCCGGCGACGATCGCCACTCCGAGCACGATCAGCCAACCGCGTTTAAAGTGCAGCAACCCGGCAAGCACGATCATGCAGATGCCGATGCACCAGATCACTTGCAGCCACAGCGTCTTGGGCGGGAACTCGGCGTTCCAGGCAAAGCACACGAACGTGAGCTCCAGCAACACCAGGAACAGCCCGCGTTTGAGCAGGAACACCGAGGTTTCACTGGCCGTGTGTTTCTGGCTGTAGAGCCAGGCCGACAACCCGGTGAGGAAGATGAACACCGGGGCGCAAAGGGTGCTCAGCAGGCGGGTGAAGAACAGGTCCGGGGTCACGCTCAGCGCATCGATCGGGTCGGTGACCTGACGGTGCAGCAGAAAGGTTTCGCGCACATGGTCGATGAGCATCAACAGCATGACGAAGCCGCGCAAGGCATCGATGGCCAACATCCGGGTGTTGGTTTTGGCAACGCTGGTGGCCAGCGCAGGGGAAACACTTCCCGCCTGCCCTGCCACGCTTGTAGATAGGGTCATATCAGTCACTCATGTCTTGGTCAGTGGACTACCGCTGGCTCAGCCCTGTTTCTTCAGCCTGGCAACTTCCGATGCCGGCAGCTGCGACGGCGCCCGCGGCAAGGGTACCTGACCTTCCTTTCGATAGAACGACAGTGTTGAACTGAAGCTCTTCACGTCATAGGGCTCAGCCTGACCCTGAGGATTGGTGCGCTGCCCGGCGGTGTGATCCTTGTATTCGACGGCCACCACATAGGTGCCCTGCCAGGGCAGTTCGAAACTGACCTTGCCAGCCGCGTCGGTGCGCTGGGTGAACACTTCCCCGGAGCCGGTTTCCAGCACTACGTCCTGATTGACCAGGGGCTTGTGCGCATAAAACACCTGGAACTGCGCCTTGCCCGCATCGGCGACGCCGGTGGGCACGATGTCCAGGGTCAATTCCGGGGTGCGGGCGCGCAGATCGCCGACCCAACGGGTGGCGGGCGTCCAGTAAGCCTTGAGGGTTTTATCGCCTTCGTGGAGGTCGAAGATCGGGTAGTGCCCATCCTCGGCCAGCAGCGAATCATCCGCGTTGGCTTGATGCGCCACCGCAAACGCCTGGCGCTGCAAGGTCAGGCGCAACGGCTGGGACCTGTCGCTGATCGACCAGCCCTTGAGTTGCCTGAACCGGTCCATCCCACCCGGAGTGACTTCCAGCATGTTCTTGTCATATTCCCCGTAGTACAACGCCAGGGGTTGCCCCGGTGGCTGCTCGTACCAGATTTGATGCGCCTCGCTGCTGCTTGCCAGCATGAAGACGCCGTAACCCAACAGTGCTTTTTTTGCGTGGCTCATTCGCATTTTTTTGCGCTCCGATTGGTGTTGTTCCACGGATCGTTGCAGCCCTGCAACGACCTGCCCCCTCTCTGAACGCATTACAACGCAGGCAATTTTAGGCTTTGTTCCGAATTCATCGCCCGTAACGCAAACGAAGACTGTTTTCGCCGCCTAAACAGCGATTTATGCGGACTGCGCCAGCATGAAGCGCATTAAGCGGTTGTGCGGCTCGAATGTCCGATCCAGGTGCATGAGAAACCTGTGGGAGCGGTGTCAGCCCGTCGCGCGCCTCTTATGAAGGCGCGGCAGGCTGCAAGGGAATGGGGTACGCGGAGTCAGCTTCAGTGGCGCAATAATTTGCGCAGCGGCACGCCGTCCTTGAGCACGGGTGACTTGATGACGATGTAGCTGAAGTATTTGGAGATGCCGATGTTCTTGTCCAACAGGCTTTCGACCACTTCCTGATAATGCTGAATGCTGCGGGTCATGAAGCGCACCAGGTAATCGTAGCCGCCGCTGATCAGGTGGCATTCGAGCACTTCGTCGACCAGACGGATATTGGACTCGAACTTGGCGAAGTCCTCGCGCTTGTGGTCGCTCAAGGTGATTTCGGTGAACACCGTGACCGAGTCGGTGATCTTGGCCAGGTTCAGGTGAGCCTTGTAGCTGGAAATATACCCGGCCGACTCCAGCCGCTTGACCCGTTGCAGGCAGGGGCTGGCCGACAGGCCCACGGCATCCGCCAGGCTGACGTTGGTCATACGCCCGTCCTTTTGCAGCTCAACCAGGATGCTGATGTCGATTCGGTCCAGTTTTACTAAACCTTCCATTGCGTACCTCTTGACTGCCGTTTGTAAGACAATCTTCTAGCAAAATCAGCGCCGTAAAGACAGCTGATGCTGAGCCACCAGATCCGCCATGCTGTTGATGCAGTAATCCGCCGCGCACGGCGACGGGTGTCTGGCCCGGCCGCGACAGATCAGGCAGACTGCGCCCGCCCCCGGTTGTCGGGCACCAGGCCGGGTTACCTGGAGGATGGCGTTGGCATCAAGGTCATTGGCCGCCAGCCAGTCATGATCCTGCAATGGGTCGCTTGCCAGGGATATAAAATCGTCGGGCATGATCCCCAGGCGTTCACACAGCAGGCCGCGATCTTCGGCGTCACGGTCGCCATGCACCAACAGGCGATAGAATTTGCGCAAGTACAGCATGGCGCCGGGTGCATCCTCGAACAACGACCAGCCGACGACGGACCGGGCGAAGCTCATGCCCTCCTCCCAACTGGCTTTCAACTCCCAGCGCTCGGCCAATTGACGGTGGGCGAAACACAGCAAACCACTGAAGCCCAACTCGCCGAAACGCGGGTACAGCGCCTGCACTACCGCGCTGAATTCAGCCAGCACTTGTGCCTTGTCCGGATGTCCGCCACGACTGTCGAGCAACGGCTGCAACGCCGCCCAGACTCCGGAATCGCGATCCACCAGCACTTCATCGCAATCGATCAGCAACGCTCGATAATCAGTCAGCCCCATGGTGTGTAAAGCCTCCGATGATGCATTCCATCAATCCATGCTCCATAAATGCTCACGGGCGATGCCATGTGGCAGCGCCCGTGAGCTGGCGTGAGCTCAGTTCAAGACTCGTGCCAGTGCCGCGTCGAGAATCTGCAACGCTTCATCGATCTGTGCTTCGCTGGTCACCAGCGGTGCGAGGAAGCGCAACACGTTGCGTTGCACGCCGCACTTGATTACCAACAGGCCACCGGCCCGGGCTTCGTCGATCAGTCGTTGGTTGAGGTCGGCATCCGCGGTCCGTGCCTCGTCATCCTTGATCAGCTCGATCGCCAGCATGAAGCCGCTGCCGCGCACGTCGCCGATCCGCGGGTAACGGGCCTGCAAGCGCAACAGTCCCTGACGCAGACGCTCGCCCAACGCTTCGCCACGGGCCAGCAACTGCTCTTGCTCGTAGGCTTCGATCACCGCCAGCGCCGCCGCGCACGACAGCGCGTTACCGCCGTAAGTACCGCCGAGGCCGCCGGGCAACGGCGCGTCCATGATCTCGGCTTTGCCGACCACACCGGACAGCGGCAAACCGCCAGCCAGGCTCTTGGCCACGGTGACCAGATCCGGCTGAATCCCGGCGTGCTGGAAACCGAACCATTTGCCGGTACGCCCGAAACCGGTCTGGATCTCATCGAGGATCAGCACGATGCCGTGCTTTTCAGTCAGCGCGCGCAGGGCCTGAAGAAACTCCGCCGGTGCCGCAAGGAAACCGCCATCGCCCTGCACCGGTTCGATGATGATCGCCGCGACCCGCTCAGGCGCCACTTGGGTCGCCAACAACTCGTCCAGCGCCTTGAGCGCCATGTCGCTGGTGACACCGCGATAGGCATTCGGATACGGGGTGTGGAAGACCTCCGGTGCGAACGGCCCGAAGTTCTGTTTATATGGCTGGCTCATGCCGGTCAGCGTGGTGCCGAGCAAGGTCCGGCCATGGAACCCACCACGAAAGGCGATCACCGCCGAGCGGTTGGTGTGGGCGCGGGCAATCTTCACCGCGTTTTCCACCGCTTCGGCGCCGGAGGTGAAGAACGCTGCTTTATAAGCGTCCTGGCCGCCGATCATTTCGCACAGGCGCTGGGCCAGGTCGAGATAAGGCTTGTAAGCCACCACCTGGAAGCAGGCGTGGGAGACTTTCTGCAACTGCGCCTGCACCGCCGCGACCACCTTTGGGTGATTGTGACCGATGTTAAGCACACCGATACCGCCGACAAAGTCCAGGTAGCGCTTGCCGTCCACGTCCCACAATTCTGAACCCAGGGCCCGATCGATCACCAACGGATGCGCGGTAACCAGGCCACGTGGCACGAATTGATCGCGCTGACGGAGCAAATGAGGGGTTTCGTCGACTTTGCTATTCATGGCATTTCCCATCGTGAGTCCGGCAACCGGGAAGTGGTTGCGATGGTGTTCAGGTTAAGGCTTGCGCGAAACGAACTACGCCGAACTTGCCCCCTGAGAAATTCGGATCGACTGTTTTCACCCCGCCAAACGGCAGATTCCTTCAGCCCGCCGAATCTGCCGATGCCGGGTCGATACAAGATCACACAACCCGTTAAAGCCGCTGCTTTCGACAGATCCTGCGCTGGTATTGCGCGATGATGGACAGCCCCTTCACCTTTCAGGAAATGCCCATGGCCCTACTGTATAAAGCTGACCCTGTGCGCGGCGAACAGTGGAAAGCGCTGTTTGCCGAACACGCCCCGGATATCGAATGGCGCGCCTGGCCGGACATCGGCGACCCGAAGGACATTCAATACCTGGCCGCATGGCAGGCACCTGACGATCTCGACGTTGTGCTGCCGAATCTGCAAGTGCTGTTTGCCCTGTCCGCCGGCGTCGATCAACTCGACCTCGGACGCCTGCCAGCGAGCTTGCCAGTGGTGCGCCTGCTGGATCCGGGCATCACCCGTGGCATGTGCGAATACGCGACTTTTGCCGTACTCAGCCTGCACCGCGACATGCTGCGCTATCGCCAGCAACAAATAGCCCGCTGCTGGCAGGCGCACTTGCTGCAACCGGCGGCCAAACGTCGGGTCGGGGTCATGGGGCTCGGCGCCCAGGCGCAGCAGATTCTGGCAACCTTACAACCGCTGGGCTTTGCCTTGTCTGGCTGGGCGCGCAGTGCCCATCACATTCCGGGGATCGATTGCTATGCCGGCAACGCGCAACTGCCGGCGTTCCTCAGCCAGTGCGACATTCTGTTGTGTGTATTGCCGCTGACCGAACAGACCCAGGGCATTCTTGATCGCAACCTGTTTGAGCAACTGCCCAAGGGCGCGGCGCTGATCAACATGGGCCGTGGTGGGCATTTGATAGAAGAAGATCTGCTGGAAGCGCTGGGCAGCGGGCATTTGAGCGGCGCGGTACTTGATGTGCTGCTGCAGGAACCGGCACCGGCGGATCATCCGTTCTGGCACCACCCGCAGATTCTGCTGACGCCACACATCGCCGCGATGACCCAGCCGGAAAGCGCGTTCGGGGTGTTGCTGGAGAACATCCGTCGGCATCAACGGGGTGAGCCGATGCTCGGCGAGATCGATCGCGCGCAGGGTTATTGAGCGCCGATGCAGTAACGGGCGCTCAGGGGCTAATGCCGGTCAGTTCAGCCGCAACGTACTCTTTGTGCGTTCGCCGTAGCAGCTGTCGAGCTTGCGAGGCTGCGTTCGGCTGCAGAGCAGTCGTAAACCAGACATTGCGGTGCATCAGGCAGACCGCGTTAGCCGGATTCACGACTGCTTCGCAGCCGAACGCAGCCTCGCAAGCTCGACAGCTGCTACAGATCGCATTACGGCTAAATTGTCCGGCATTAATAGGTTTAGTGGGTTCCTGGAATACTGTTATCACAGGAAATGTATTGCCCGCCACGCCGGATCAGTTGTTCCTGCATGCGCTGGCAGCGTTCCAGTTCCTGCTGCATCGAACGGTCGATGCTGATGTTGCCGGTCTTCTCCGGTTGTTTGCCGTCACCCAGGCGCAAGGTTACCCAGGGCTGTTCCGGCTGGAGCTGGAAGCGGCTTTTTTCTTCGACGGGCTTGGCGGTTTCGGTAGCTGCCGGTTTCGGCAACTGATCGGAAGTGACCCCGTAACGGGTCAGAATCGAGCTCTGAGGCAGTTCTGCGGCGGCGGCTGCCGATAACAAGGCCAGCGCCAGACCGAAGGTATACCTCTTGCTGTTACTCACGTTACTAAATCTCCTGTACTCAATAGCGGCATGCAGCACCGACGTCATAGGAATAACGCGTGTACGGGCTGAAGCTTTAGTGCCAGTTCCTGTTGGTGCAGGTATTGGAGTCCGGGAGTGGCCAGTGAGTCACGGGGACAGGCAGGATTACCGCGTTATCGTTCATCGCGGGCAAGCTTCGCTCCTGCATTGGAATGTATTTCCCCTGTAGGCGCGAAGCTTGCTCGTGAAGAGGCCCTTACCGGCGCCCCATTACCTTCAGGCGATCACAATCGCGCTACTGGACAAACTGTCCAGCCCAACGCCTACCAGGGTCACCGAATCACTGCCAAACGTCAGCAGCGTATCCTGCCCCACCGCCGTGGCATGGGCGCGGAAGTCGTCGTTTGGCGCAACGCCCTGAACCCCGAGGAACACCAGTTTGTCGTTGGCCTGATAACCCACCACCCGGTCCTGGCCAAACGCGCCGCTGAACAGGAAAGTATCAATCCCGCCGCCCGACTCGATCAGGTCATTACCCGCCCCGCCGACAAACACATCGTTGCCGGAGCTGCCGATCAAGTGGTCGTTGCCGTCCAGGCCAAACAACCAGTCGCCCGTGGCGTGCGCCTTGAGGGTGTCGGCGCCGGTGGTGCCCTTCACGCTGGAGGCGTACTGCGTAACGTTGTTGCCAGCAGTGAGACCATTGGCGGTGACGCTGTGGGTCACGTCATCCTTGAACAGGCCCCAGAGAAACCCCGGCTCCTTGGTAACGATGCTGCCGATGTCGCGGGTGATGCTGATGCCGCCATTGGCGTCGCGCACGTACAGGTTGCCGGCACCGTCATTGGCGAAGACGAAATTCTTCACCGACTGTTGCAGGTCCAGCACGTTGCTGCCCTTGCCGCCCAACAGAATGTTGTAGCCACCGCCGTCGCGGAAGGTGTCGTTACCGTCGCGGCCTTCGATGTAGTCGTTGCCCTTGCCGCCCTGGATCAGGTCATTGCCGTCGCTGCCGATGATGAAGGTGCTGCCTTTGTGGGTTTCGGCGTTGCGGTTCAAGTCCTGGACCCAGGTGTTGGCTCGCGCCGGGTCCGAGAGGTTGGCGACGATGATCGTCGAATCCTTGCTGGTCAGGTCGTAGAACTTGGACTCCAGCACCCGGGTCATGCCGTCGCCGTAACCGGTGGGTAAGTGCGAGATCCAGGTAGGAATGTTAAGGATGGAATACGGCAACACATTCCATGCCGTCGAGGCGTAGTGGTCGTTGAAGCTGACGATGTTATCGGTCGCTGAATCCTTGGGAGCATCGTGCACGCCCACCGAAGCCAGGTTGAACGACGAGCCATCGAGCGCGCGGAACACCGGGTCGTTTTCATAACCGATGTTCAGCACTTTGTCGCTGCTGCTTTGGGTCGGCGAGGCGTAGGCGATGTAGTTGGAATCCTGGTAGAACCCGGACCACTTTTCGCTGCTCAAGTCCGCCAGGCTGTTGACCGCCAACCCGCCGAGACTGTGGCCGCTGACCAGCACGTCCTTGCCCGCAAGGCCATTGGCCTGGGCAAACGCCGCGACTTTGCCAAGCAAATTGCCGAAGGCTTCGCCCGCATAGTTTTTCGCGTAATCCTTGGGGCCGATCGCCGCCAGCAAATCGTTGATCACATCACCGATGGAATCGCCGATCTGGATTTCCCTTGGGCCGCTGGTGCCGCGAAAGGCGATGCCGATTTCCGTGAGATGGCCCTGGGCGTCGTACTTGCCGAGAATCTCCACTTGGGCGCTGGTGTAACCGGCCTTCTCGCCGAAGAAGGTTCCGCGAGCGTCGGTCTTGCCGTCATAGCCCAGTTGCGCGGCGGTGATTGGTGTCCAGCCGGCCTTTTGCACGGCTTCGAGTGCGGCCTTTTCCGAATCGGGGTTCCAGGGAATACCGGGGATGACGCCCTGGGAATCGGTGCCGCCGATCAGCGCGGTCACCAGGGTTGCCGGCAAGCCCAGGCCGAAGCCGTTTTGCTGGTACCCGGTGGCGAAACCGTTGTCGAGGTTGTGATAGGAATACAGCGTGATCGCCATGGCATCGCTGAACAACGCCTTGGAGTCTGCTGTGCCGAAGTTTTTGTAGTCATACACACCCATTGGTATTGCCTCTCTTTGTTGGATTTATCAGAGACAGCTACAGCCGGGACGCCCCGCTATGGGGCGCCCCAGTGTCTTTAGTGCAATGCTTTCATTCGGTTTTTTCAGGCAAATACAAATCCCGAAGCCGACAGGTTATCCAGTCCTACCCCCACCAGCGTCACGGCGTAATCGCCAATCTTCAGCACCGTGTCGTTGCCGGCCTGTGAAGCGTGCTGGGTGTAGTCATAGCCCTGCCCCGCGCCCTGGACGCCCATGAACACCAGTTTGTCGCTGCCCTGATAGCCATTGATCGCGTCAAAGCCGAAGGCGCCGCTGAACAGAAAGGTGTTGCCGCCACCCGAGGCATGCATCACGTCATTGCCCGCGCCACCGACGAAGGTCACGTGGCTTTTGTCGCTGCGCAGCAGGTCGTCGCCGGCGTTGCCGAACAGCCAGTCACCGTCGACGCTGGCCACCAGCGTGTTGCTGTAGGCATCACCGTTGAGCGAGTGGTTGTAGTGGGTCAGTTCCGTGCCATTGAGCAAGCCATTGGCGGTGACGTTGTAGGTCACCTCCTTGCTGCCCCACCACGAGCCCGATTCCTTGCTCACCAGCGCGCCGATGTCGCGGGTCATGCTGATGCCGGCGTAAGCGTCGCGCACATACAGAGTGCCGTCGCCGTCGTTGGCAAAGCTGAAGTTCTGCAACGGCTTTTGCAGCTCGAAGGTGTTGCTGCCCTTGCCGCCCAGCAGCAGGTTGTAGCCGCCGTCATCGCGGAACCGGTCGTTACCGTCTCGACCTTCGATGAAGTCATTGCCGGTGCCGCCCTTGAGCCAGTCATTACTGTCGGTGCCGATGATGAAGGTGCTGCCGGTGTGGGGCTCGCCGCTGCGGCCCAGGTCCTCGACCCAGGTAGTGCCTCGGGACGACTCCGACAGGTTGGACACGATCAGTGTCGAATCCTTGTCAGTGAGGTCGTAGAAGCGCGAGTCGATCACCCGGTTCAAGCCGTCGGCATAGCCCAACGAGCCATGGGCCGACCAGTTCAGCGGGTTGAGGATGCTGAACGGCACCAGGTTCTGCGCGGTGGACGCGTACTGGTCATTGAAGTTGACGATGTTGTTGGTCGCCGAATCCTGATGACCGTCGTGCTTGCCCAGCGAGCCACTGCTGAAAGTGGTGCCGTCGAGCACGCGAAACACCGGGTCGTTCTCGTAACCGATGTTCAGCACGTTGTTGCCAGTGGCGCTTTGAGTCGGCGAGGCGAAGGCGATGTAGTTGGCGTCCTTGAAGAAACCGCCCCAGTTATTGCCGCTCAACTCCGCCAGGCTGTTGACCCCCAGCCCGCCAAGGCTGTGCCCGCTGACCAGTACGTCCTTGGCGCTCAGGCCGTGGGCGATGGCAAACGCAGCGACATTTTTGAGCAAGGTGTCGAAGGCGTTTTTCGCGTAGTTGCTCGCGTAATCCACCGGTCCGACGGCGGCCAGCAGATTGTTTTTCATGTCGCCGAAGGTGTCGCTGTAGCCCAGGCCGCCGGTGCCACGGAAGGCAATGCCGAGACCGATCAGCTGCCCTGCCCCGTCGTATTTACCGAGGATTTCGGCTTCGGCGCTGGTGAAGCCGTCTTTCTCGCCATAGAAGGTGCCTTGAGGCCCGACCTTGCCCTGATAGCCCAAGGCTGCCGCGCCAATCGGCGCCCAAGCGGTTGCCGGCAACGGCTGGCCGGTGGGCGTGTACGCGTAGAGCGTCAGCGCGATCGCGTCGCTGTACAACGTCTTGCCGTCAGCATTTTTGTAATCAAACAGTCCCATGTTGTGGCTTCCTTTGCGTCAAATCAGAACTGCCAGTCCAGGGTCAGGCCCACACCGTGGTCTTTTTCCCGGGAGCCGAGCAGCCCGTTGTAATCCAGGTTCAAACGGGTATCGCGGCCCAGCGCCAGTCCGGCACGGGCGCCAACCACCGCGGCATCGCGGTCCATCGACACGCTTTGCACGCTGAACGCGGTGTTGCCGTTGACGAAGGCCAGGTGGTCTTCGGAACGGGTGCTGCTCAGGTTGTGCTGCCAGCCGAGCGTGCCGGACAGTTCCAACTGATGCTGGTCGGACAGCGCAATGGCTTTGCTCGCCCGCAGGCCCAGGGTCGAGAGCACTGCATCGCGGTTGTTTTCACCGCCCTTGAGTGCGGCGGCGTCACCTTTTTCGCTGAAGCTGTCGCTGTTCAGGTGCACGTAGGCCAGGTTGACGAATGGCTCCAGTGCCAGCGGTTGCAGGTCCAGGCGATAGGCCGCTTCGGTGAACAGTTGTGCGGTGGTCGCATCGCGTTTGGATTTCTGCTTGCCACTGACGTCACCGAATTGCAGGTCGCGTTTGACGTCGATGCGATGCCAGCTGTAAGCACCGCCGACACTCAGGCGCAGCGCGTCGATTTCATGGCCCAGGTAGGCACCCAAGTGATAGCTGTCGACCTCGGCTTGCGAATGCGTGCCATCGCCCATGCTCAATGAGCTGTCGCTATAACCAGTGACGAAACCCAAGCGCGTATCTTCAGTGATCAAGCCATCGACACCGGCCAGCAGCCCGCCGATGGAGCTGTTGGAACTGGCGTTGTCATGCCCGCCATCGCTCTTGCCCCAGGCGCCGAGCACTTTGAGCCAGGCGTTGCTGCGGTCATCGGTTGGTGCCCCGGCGTCGAACAGATCACGCTCGCGCAGACGTTCGCCGACGGCATCGCGCAGGTAGTGGCTGTCGTTAATCAGCAGCGTGCCGATCGCCGGATGAATCTCGCCAGACAGCTGTTGGAACGCCTGTTGCGCGACAGCGGCGGTCGGCGACAGCAGCAGGGTTTCGTACAGCGGATTGCCTGCGCCCAGTTGCTCGGCGGCAGCGGCCACCGCGCGTTGGTTCGGGGTTTGGCCGGCACTGGTGAACGACGTTGCGTTGCGAACGACGGCCAGTTGAATGCCGCCCGCCGAATAATCGAGAGTGCCGCCGAGGAACAGGTAGTCCGGCACTACCGCACCGAAGCGCCCTTCGATTCCACCGGCCGCTTGCAGAATGTTGTACTGAGTGCCGAGCAGGGTTTTCGCCTCGCCGGTGGTCAACAGCGTCGGGCTGTTTTCCAGCGACAGGCTGACCGTGGCGCCCTCAATGATCGCCTTGCCGCCGGCGATGATCTGGTCGCTGCTGGTGGGCGACAGTTCTACGGCGTAGGTCGAACCAGGTTCGAAGGTCACGTCGCCCGCCACCTGCAAGGTGCCGATGGAGTTGCCGGGGGCCACAGTGCCGCCGCTTTTTGCGGTCAGCGCCGCGATGCTGCCATTACCGCCGAGGATGCCGCTGTCATTGACAGTGACGGCCGACAGCAGCGAACCGTTGATCGCCAATCGGCCCTGATTGACCAGGGTCGGGCCGGTGTAGGTGTTGGCGCCGGTCAGCACCAGCGTGCCGATGCCCTGTTTGGTCAGGCCGCCATGGCCGGAAATGTCGTTGCGCCAATAGTCGAGCCCGCAATGCACGTCATTGCACACACGCTCGGTGGGTTTGCCAGCGTCGATGATCGCGCCAATACCCGGCAAGTCCGCGACAAACTGACTGGAGCCGTAGGCGCCATCGATGCGGAACTCTTCGGGAATGTCCTGCTCGGTGACGAACATCGCCGGGCCATCGATGCCTTTGCGCAGGTTGATCATGCCCCAGCCGTACAGTGCGTCGACGCCGGGTGCGCCGAGGTCGGTGGCGGTGGTGCGCAGCACGCTGGCGACTTGCGCGCCGGTCATGTACGGGAAGCGTTCCATCAACACCGCCACCGAGCCGGCAACATGCGGCGCCGCCATCGAGGTGCCGTTGTAGTTGGCGTAGCCGGTGGTCAGGTCAGCGGCGTTGGTGCCGCTGATGATCGAGCTATAGATGCGGCTGCCCGGTGCCGACACGCAGAAACTCGCGGTGTAGCCGCAGCGCGACGAGAAGGTGCTGATGGTGTAGAGGTCGGGACTGTTGATGTCCGGGTTCTTTTGCAACGCGGCGACGGTCATCCAGTTCGGCGCGATCTGGGGGACGAAGTAACCGAGGCCGGCGATGGCGTCCGGGTTGTTGAGGTTGTAGTCGTTGCCGGCGGCGAAGATCGTGACGATGCCGCTGCGGGCCGCCGCGATGGCGCCGTCGTAGGCACCGCCGGGTTTGGTCCCGAGCAAGGTCTGGATTTCGTTGAATTGCAGTTGCGCGTCTTGCACGGTGAAGTGCGGGTACGCCGGGTCCCGGCCGCCGAGGTCGAAGCGGTCGGTGATGCCGATGCCCCAGCTGTTGTTGATGATCCGCGCGCCGCTGGCGATCAGGGCGTCCCAACCGGCCTTGTACACCGCGCCGTCGTTGCCACGGATGATGCCGTCTTCCGGGCCTGGGTCGCCGTTGTCGGCGCTGATGATTTGCGCACCAAAGGCGACGCCGTGCATCGGCCCGCCATCGCGACTGCCCGCGGCGATCCCGCCAACGTGTGTGCCGTGGGCGCCGAGTTTGCCGTTGGAGCCTACCGAGGGCGAACCGTCATAGAGAAAGGCGTCCCCGGCTTTGACCGGAATGTACGGATCGGTGTATTCACGGATGCCGCTGGTGACCAGGGTTATTACCTTGTTGGCCCCGGAAAACTCCGGGTGCAAGGCGTAGACCGGCTGGTCGAAGATCCCCAGTTTCACCCCTTTGCCGGTGTAACCAGCCGCATAGGCCTCCTGAGCGTTGATCGCCCCCAGCCCCCAATCGGCGTTGAACTCCTCACTGCGCCAACTGTTCGGGTCACCGACCCTGCCGTTTTCCACGTAGGGCGCCGCGTGTGCGGTGCCCAGGGTTGCCAGTGCACAGAGCAAGGCAAGTTTGTTGTACTTGTTATCCATCAAGCTACCGTCCTTAGTTGTGTTGCAAAAATCCTTGGGCCTTCAAAGGCGTGTCTTGTCCTGCTGATACACCACGCATCAACCCGATCTGTAGCAGCTGCCGAGCAGCGCGAGGCTGCGTTCGGCGGCGCAGCCGTCGCAAACCCTGCCTGCAAGGTTTTCCTGACACACCGCGATAGCTGACTTCACGACTGCTTCGCAGCCGAACGCAGCCTCGCGCTGCTCGGCAGCTGCTACAGGCGCACTACTAAAACTGCCAATTGAGACTCAACCCAACTCCATGGCTCTTCTCGCGGCTGGCCAGTTGGCCGGTGTAATCGAGGTTCAACCGAATGTCCCGACTCAAGACCAGGCTGGCATGGGCGCCCACCAGCGCCGCATCACGAACCAGCGGCGAGCTCTCCACCGCGAACGGTGCGCCACCGCTGGCAAACGCCAGGTGTTCTTCGGAATCGGTGTTGCTCAGGTTGTGCTGCCAACCGAGGCTGCCGCTCAGGTCCAGCTGTTGTTGGCCGGACAACGTCAGGGTTTTCAGCGCGCGAACGCCCAGCGTGCCGAGCACCGCGTCACGCCGGTCGCCACTGTTTTTGAGCGCGGCGGCGTCGCCTTTCTCGGTGAAACCCTCGGTGTCGAGGTGCACGTAAGCGAGGTTGGCGAACGGTTCCAAAGCCAGCGGTTGCAGGTTCAGGCGATAGGCCGCTTCACCGAACACCTGAGTGGTCCCGGCATCGACCTTGGCTTTCTGTTTGGCGCTGACGTCGCCGTATTGCAGGTCACGTTTGACGTCGGCCCGATGCCAGCTGTAGGCACCGCCGGTACTCAGGCGCCAGGCACCCATTTCGTGGCCGGCATAGGCGCCCAGGTGATAGCTGTCGACCTGCGCCGATGAATGAGTTCCAGAGCCCATATTGACGGAGCTGTCGCTATAGCCGGCGACCAGGCCGACACGGGTTTCGTCATCCACAGCGCCATCGACACCGGCGAGCAAACCACCAATCGAGGTGGTGTAGCCGGCGGTGTCGTGGCGTTCATCGGTCTTGCCCCAGGCGCCCAAGGCTTTGATCCAGCCATTGCTGCGCGAACCGTTGGCTTCATTGAGACGCTCACCCACCGCATCGCGCAAATAGCGACTGTCATTGATTAACACCGAGCCCAGCGCCGGGTAGATTTCCCCCGACAATTGCCGGAACGCCTGTTGCGCCGAGCTCGCGGTCGGCGACAGCAGCAGGCTTTCGTATACCGCATTGCCCGCGCCAAGCCCTTCCACCGCAGTCGCAACGGAACGCTGATTCTGGGTCTGGCCGACGCTGGTGAAGGTCGTTGCATTACGCTCAAGGCTCAGCTGAATGCCGGTCGCTGCGTAATCGAGACTGCCGCCGATGAACACATAGTTGGGCAGCACCGCACCGAACTGGCCTTGAATTCCGCCCGCCGCTTGCAGGATGTTGTACTGATGCCCCAGCAGGCTTTGCACTTGTTGGGTGCTGAGCAAGGTCGGGCTGTTTTCCAGCGACAGGCTGACGGTGGCGCCGCTGACCGTGGCCACGCCGTTGGCAATAATCTGGTCGCTGCTGCTGGGCGACAGTTCGACGGCATAGGTCGACCCCGGCGCAAACGTCACATCGCCACTGACTTGCAACGTACCGATGGAATTACCGGGCGCCACGGTGCCGCCGGCATTGGCGGTCAAGGCAGCGATCCGTCCGTTACCGCCGAGGGTGCCGCTGGCATTGACCGTCACCGCCGATGTCAGTGAACCGTTCACCGCCAGTAAGCCGCCGTTGACCGTAGTCAGGCCGCGATAAGTGTTGTCGCCAGTGAGCATCAAGCGTCCGGCACCGGACTTGATCAGGCTGCCTTCGTAGACTCGGCTGGCGGCGGCGGAATCTCTGGCCATACCTACCGCATAGTCGGTCTGATCCTGCTGACTGGCGCCGGCCGGGATACTGTTTGCCCAGCCTTTGTCCTGCAACGTCTGTAGCCAGGCGCTGTGTTCGGCGGCGTCTTCGGCCTGGCGCTGAATCAGTGCCTTGTCTGAAATGTCATTGCTCCAGACATCGCTCTGCCCTGCCCCCAGATTGGCGTCGAACGTACCGAGCAATTGCCCCGGCCCGCGCATCGCCCGGTCGAGGTTGGCCACCCCCCAACCGACGCGAGTAGTCGGCGCGTCGGTGATCGAACCGTCGAGCTGGGTCGCGGTGGTCAGCAACACCTCCAGCGCCTGCTGGTTGTTCATGTACGGATAGCGCTCCATCACCAGCGCCAGCGCACCGGTGGCATGCGGCGCGGCCATGGAGGTGCCGGATTTGATCGCGTAACCGCCACCGGGAATGGTGCTGTCGATCTTCGCTCCCGGCGTGGTGATGCACCAATATTTGGCGATCCCGCACTGGTTGTATTTCTGCTGGTTGCCTTGATCCAGCCCCGACACCGCCAGCCAGTGCCCTTCCAGGTCTGGCTGAAAATACGGCAGGGCCGAGCGGACGCTGGCATTTGGGTAACCGCTGTTGCCGGCGCTGAACACGTTGATCACACCACGGCGCGAAACGTCAGCGGCGGCGTCAAGCCAGGTGCCTTGGTTCCAGTGCTGGGCGTAGGCGGCGTGCAGATCGTCGAGGGTCCGGTAGCTGACGTCCGGTGGCTGGCTGCCCCAGCTGTTGTTGATCGCGCGTACCCCGGCATCCGCCAGGGCGTTATAGACCGCTTTGAAGTAGCGCGGGTCGGGGTTGGGACCGAACAGGAAACTGTCGTTCTTGTTGGTGTTGCCGACGTAGATTTGCGCGTTGAACGCCACACCGTGCGTGCCGCTGCCATCCCGGGAAGCGCCCATGGTGCCGGTGACGTGGGTGCCGTGGGAGTCATTGTTGGTGTTGAGCGTGCCGTCGACGTTGAACGCCGAGCCATCGACATAGCTGCCGCTGGCCGTCACTGCGTGATAGCGGTCGGCGGCGAATTCGGGATGGCTGGAATCGAAACCCGAATCCAGCACGCCGATTTTCACGCCCTTGCCGGTGATGCCGGCGGCATAGGCTTGATCGGCCTGCATCCGCCCCAGGCCCCAATCGCGCTGGAACTCCGCCGAACGCCAACTGACCGGGTCACCGAGGGTGCCGGTTTCCAGGTACTGCGCCTGGGCCGAACCCGGCGCTGATGAAATCAAGAGCAGCAGCGTGCCGACCGACATCGGCTTGATCTGTACGTCCATGTGCATGAAATCTCGCTTTCTTGGCGTTTTTAGAGTTCTAGGCCCCGGTTCAGGGGGTGATATTGCGTCGTTTACTCAGGTCCTCTGTGGCGAGGGGGCTTGCCTCCGTTCAGCTGCGTAGCAGTCTTGAGTCCGACAGCTGCGGCATATCTGTTGAATCACCGGTTCCGGTTTTGGGACGACTTCGCCGTCCAACGGGGGCAAGCCCCCTCGCCACAGGGTTACGGTTTTTTCATTGCCGGGCCCTGGCCGAAGGCCTCATCCACCTTGGCCAAATCCTGTTCGTTCAAGGTGCCGGCGTAGTAATGCAACTTGGTCCAGGCCATCAGGTAGTCGTAGCGTGCCTGCGCCAGATCCCGGCGGGTGGTAAATAGTTGTTGTTCGGCATTCAATGCGTCGAGGTTGACCCGTTCGCCGCCCAGAATGCTTTGTTTGGTCGAGATCACCAGCGCTTCGGCTGAGGTCAGGGCCTTCTGATAAGCGCGCAGCTTGTTGACCCCCGACAGGCAGGCGCTGAACTGGCGGCGCAGCTGGATCAAGGTTTCCCGGGTCTTGCCGTCCAGTTCGTACTCGGCCTGTTCCATGGTGCGGCTGGCCTGCCGGGTCGAGGCCGAGACGCCGCCACCTGCATACAGCGGAACATTGACTTCAATACCGATGGTGTTGGTGTCATAGCGCTGGTTGTAGGTGTTGCCACTTTCCGATTCGTTCTGGCGCATCGAGGCGTAGGCGCTGACTTTCGGCAGGTGCCCGGCGCGGTTGCGTTCGACCTCGTAGCGCGCCACTTCCACCGCCTGGCGCTGGGAGGCCAGGTTCGGGTTGTTGGCCACTGCCATCTCATGCCAGGTGTCGTAATTGGCCGGTTGCAGGGTGAAGGTCTGGAAGTTCTGATCCAGCGGCGTCAGGTCGCCGATATCGATGGCCTGCACGCCAATCAATGCGCCGAGCTCGCGCAGAGCCGCATCCTGTTCGTCACGCGCCTCGATTTCCTCGGCAGTCGCCAGTTCGTAACGTGACTCGGCTTCGAGGATGTCGGTGCGCGTGCCTTCCCCTTGGCGGAACATTTGCTCGTTCTGCTGAAACTGCTCCTCGAAGGCTTTTTTCTTCGCGCGCGCAATGTCGATCTGGTCCTGGGCGAACAGTGCCTTGGTGTAATTCTCCAGCACACGAACCAGCAGTTCCTGGCTCTTGCCACGGAAGTTTTCATCAGCGAACAGCGATTGCGCCACGCCCTTGCGATACGCCGCGTAAGCCTCGTAGTCGAGCAATGGCTGTTGCAAGGTCAAGGTCGAGCCGTAGCTGCTGTAGTTGCGATCATCCGTTTGTCTGTTACCGCGATCGTTGAGGTATTTGACCTCGGAGGAGTTACGCCCCTTGTTGTAGTTGTAGCCCAGCCTCGGCAACAGCCCGGCGCGGCCGATGGCGCGGTTTTCAAGGCCGGCATCGCGCTCTTTGATGGCACCGAGGAACACTGGATCATTACGTAACGCTTGCTCATAGATGTCGAACGGCCCCATGGCCATCGCACTGTTGCATGTCAGCAACGCCAGGGTCGCTGCGAGCAGGGAAAACTTATTCATACAACCGAACATCCTTATTCCTCGGTCAACGCGGAGCCTGCCCGGTCGAGCAGCGGTTTGAACAGATAGTTGAGGAGTGAACGTTCACCGGTGCGCACGAACATTTCTGCCGGCATGCCGGGTTTGATTACCAGGCCGTTGAGTTTTTCCATGGCCTGATCGCTGACGCTGCTGCGCAGCACGTAATACGGTGCACCGGTTTTTTCATCGACCATTTGGTCGGCGGAAATCAGGCTGACTTCGCCTGGCACTCGCGGGGTACGGCTCTGGTTGAACGCGGTGAACAGGATGTCCACTGGCAAGTGCGTGCCGACCTTGTCGATCAGGTTGATCGGCAAGTGCCCTTCCACTTCCAGGCTGGTGCCTTGCGGGACAATCTCCAGCAGGTTTTCGCCCTGACGTACTACCGCGCCTTCGGTATGAACCCCAAGGTTGACCGCAATGCCGTCAGCGGTGGCGACGATTTCGCTGTGTTGCAGGTCGAAGCCGGCGGAAGTCAGCTGCTCTTCCAGGGTCACGCTTTTGAGCTGCGCATCGGCCAATTGGCTGCGGACTTCCTTCTGGTATTCCTCGCTGTGCTGTTGCAGCTTCAGCCGGGATTCGAGGATGCCCTGCTCCACTCGGCCGCTTTCGCCGGTGTTCTCCGCCAGTTGTTGCTGCACTTGCGACAGCTGACGCTGGTATTCCATCAAGCGGTTGCGCGGGATGTAGCCGTTGTCTGCCAGGGGTTGCAGATTGCTCAACTGTTGTTGCAGTGAACTGGCCTGGGCTGTCAGGTCCGTGCGCGCGCGGCGCATGCCGGCCAGTTGCGCGCTGGCGCCTTCGATGTTCGCGCGCAAAGCGGCTTGCTCACGGGAAAACGCTTCGCGGCGGCTGCTGAACAATTGCCGTTGGCCTTCAAGCACCAGCGCCAGGCGTGGGTCAGGATCGTTGCTCAGTTGCGCGGGGAAATTCACCTGCTTGAGGTTGTCCCGTTCACTCTGCCAGCGCGCCAGGCTGGCCCACGCCATGCGGTATTGCGCTTGCAGCGATTGCACGTCGGCCGCGACCTGGGTCTGGTCGAGACGGAACAGCGGCTGGCCCTGTTTCACCACTTGGCCTTCACGCACCAGAATCTGGCTGATCACGCCGTTGCTCATCGATTGCACGGCTTTGCGCTTGCCCGAGACCACCACGGTGCCCTGCACCGGGATGCCTTGATCGAGCGGCGCGAGGCTCGCCCAAGTGAAAAAACTGCCGGCTCCGACGATCGCCAAAATCCAGCCCATGCGGGCGAAGAAACGGGCGTCGCGCTCGGGGCGTTCGGCAATGTAATCGTGTTCCATCGTCGCTTCGTTAGCGTTGTTCATGCGTGTGCTGCTCATACACCCGAATTCCTGGTCGTGGGCTGATACTGCCGGCTCATGCTGAGCCCGCCCGGTGCCTGCGCGGCTTTTTCACGTTGTGGCTCCTGAGCGCCTGACTGGTTGCCGGCAAGCGCCTTGAGCACTTCCTGGCTTGGGCCGAAGGCTTGCAAGCGACCTTCGTTGAGCACCAGCAACTTGTCGGCCTGAGCCAGGGCCGAAGAACGATGGGTGACCAGAATCACGCTGGTGCCCCGGGCCTTCATATGCGCGATGGCGCCGGCCAGTGCCGCTTCGCCGACGGTGTCGAGGTTGGAGTTCGGTTCATCCAGTACCACCAGGCTCGGATGGCCGTACAACGCACGAGCCAGGGCCACCCGTTGCTTCTGGCCACCGGACAAACCGCTGCCGTCTTCGCCGAGCACGGTGTCGTAGCCTTGGGGCATGCGCAGGATCAATTCATGGACGCCAGCCTGCTGCGCGGCCTCGACGACTTGTTGCGGGTCTGCCTCACGGAATCGGGCGATGTTTTCGGCGATGCTGCCACTGAACAATTCGATGTCCTGGGGCAGATAGCCGATGTAAGGGCCGAGGTCGTCGCGGTTCCAGCGATGAATGTCCGCGCCATCGAGGCGCACCGTGCCGCCCAGCGTCGGCCAGACGCCGACCAGCACCCGCGCCAGGGTCGACTTACCGGAGCCGGAAGCCCCGAGCACGCCCAACACTTCGCCGGCGCCCAGGTGGAAATTGACCATGTGCAAGGTCGCTGCCCGCTGCCCCGGCGGGCCGGCGCTGACTTGCTCGAACGTGATCTGGCCTTTCGGTGCCGGCAGCGCCATGGCCTCGTCACTCGGAGGAAAGGCTTGCAGCAAGGCGTCGAGGCGGCGGTAAGCGAGTTTGGCGCCGCTCCACTGTTTCCACACAGCGATCAACTGATCGATGGGGCTCAGCACCCGGCCCATCAAAATGGAGCCGGCGATCATCATCCCGGCGGTCATGTCGCCCTTGATCACCAGCAAGGCGCCCAACCCCAGGACCAGCGATTGCAGGCACAGGCGCAGGGTTTTGCTCAGGGAGCTGATGACCGCGCCAGTGTCGCTGGCCTGATTCTGCAAGCCGAGAAAACGCGAGTGCACCCCAAACCAGCGTTTGCGCAAGGCGCCGAGCATGCCCATGGCCTGAATGGTTTCGGCGTTATGCAGGTGACTGGTGGCCAGTTGGCTGGACTTCTGGGAAAACCCCGCGGCTTCGCCCAAAGGTTTTTTGGTCATGGCCTCGTTGAGGCAGGCCAGCCCGATCAACAGCACCGCCCCTGCGGTGGCCAATACGCCGAGCCAGACGTTGAACAGGAAAATCACAAACAGATAGACCGGAAACCATGGCGCATCGAAGAAGGCAAACAACGCTGGGCCGGTGACAAACTGGCGAATATGGGTCAGGTCGCCAAGGGATTGCCCGGCGTTGCCCTCACCTTTGAACAGGTTGCGCTCGAAAGCAGCCTGATACACCCGCAGGTTGAAACGCCGCTCCAGTTGGCTGCCGATACGGATGACGATGAAACTGCGCACGGTCTCCAGCAACCCGATGAAGGCGAAGAACCCGACCACCATCAGCGACAACATCGCCAGTGTGGTTTCGTTTTGCGACGACAGCACCCGGTCATAAACCTGGAGCATATAAATCGACGGGACCAACATCAGAACGTTGATCAATGCGGTAAAGCAGCCGACGCTGATCAAGATGCTCTTATAGTCGCCCAGTGCCTTGAATAACGGTGCGGTGGCCGGGCTCTTCGCCATCTTCATTGGTTTTTCCTGAGGTATTATGCCTCGCCTCACTTGGCAAGGTTCCAATTAACTGTCCGCACACGGGCCGAGACATTCTTTTGCCGGTTATCGCTGACAGATTAATAACAACTCTTTGTGGAATTTTAAGAGTCCTGGTTATTGATCTGCTGCTTATAACTGCAATAACGGTCTTTATATTCAGTACCTGCCGCCGGTCCGGCGCTTTTCGCTTATTGCGCTGCGCGCGTGAGCGTAATAATCAGCCCCGACTTCAAGTTACTTTTGTAAAGTCCTTCCCGCTGCCGACTGAAAAACACAATTCTTGAGCCTTCCTTACCAGTCACGGCAATGCCGTCCGGCTCCGGAAACCAGCCGATCGCCGACTGGTTCAGCCAGGCACCAAGGCAGTCGGCTCCCTCACCCAGGGTCTGGTCCGATTTAAGCTCTATCGTGCAGACATTCGACGGTTTGTCCTGCAGCGCCTGGGACTCGGGCGAGTCTTGCGCGGTATTCAAAATGGCTTGCCATTTGCCGGCGAGCTCCGACGGGTCGGCTAATTTCAGACTGCTTGCCATGGCTACTTCTCCAAGAAACATCATCAGCGTCGCTAACAGCCACGCGGTTGTTTTGCAGGTAAAAGCGTTCTGGGTCATAGGGCGTTTTACTCTGGATCGGGGCAGAGAGCGACGCGTAAAGCGCCGCCCTCTTATGCCTTGAATCAGGCCACGATGTCCGAGAACGCCGCCTGGCCAACGGTGCTGACCAGGAAATCAGCCACGCCGTGCCCGGAGAAGTCCACCGACAACAGGCTGTTGCCGCCCGAAGTGGTCAACACTGCATCGCCTGCCGCACCGGTGAACGAGTTCACGAAATGCAGGCCGGCGCCTTTGGTGATGCCGGTCAGATCGATCTTGTCCAGGCCGCTGACAAAATCGAGGATCTGGTCGACCGCGCCTGGCTTGGAGTCGCTGCTGGCCGCGAACACGAAGGTGTCCGAACCCGAGCCGCCCCACAGTTTGTCTGCACCGCCCGCGCCGAAGAGGATGTCGTTGCCGGCACCGCCCTTCAGTTCGTTGGACACACTGTTACCGATCAACAGGTCGCTACCCGAGCCGCCAATCGCGTTCTCGATCGTGACGCCTTTGGCGATGGACACGTTGCCCACCAGGCCACCAACGTCGGAGAACGAGGCTTCATTGAGGTTGATCTTCTGGTTCTGGGTAAAGCCGGAGAAATCCAGGGTGTCCTTGCCACCCGCATCCCACACCGAGAACACGACTTTGTCCGACGACGAAGACGCGCTCAAGAAGTCGCGACCGGCGTTGGAGTTGAAACCGTAGGTGGTGTCACCGGTACGGGTGGTGGTGTTGGCACCGTAGAGTTTCTGGATGGCCGCGATATCGTCCATCAGCGGGCCGGAAGAATAAGCTTCCACACCGCCCTTGCTGAAGTTTTGATCGGTATTGCTTTCACTCCAGTAACTCATGACGCTGTAACCGCGGGTGTCTTGCCCGTAAGTCGCGTCATTGTAAGTCGGCGCACCTTCACCGGCGTTGTAATCGCCAGGGTGGGCCAGGCCCAGGGTATGACCGATTTCGTGGGTCAGGGTCTGACGGCCATAGTTGTTCAGGTCCGGCGTCTTGTTCGGCGTGTAGCTGCTGTTGGTCAGGTACCACGACGTACCGTCATAACCGGCGCCCGTGCCAGGCAGATAAGCAAATGCCGCTGCGCCATCCTGACCACCGCTGTAGTTGCCGAAGGTCATGTGACCATCACCGCCGGAGGACTTCTCGGTGAAGGTGACGTTGGCCACGTCGGCCCAGGATTGCATGGCGAGCACGGCCTGGGCTTTCTGTTGCGTATTGAACTGGCTGAACCCGGTAATGCCATGCTTGTTCATGGTGCTCGACGAGGCCGAGGTCAGGAACGTGTAGGTAAGTTCGATTTTGCCACTGCCGTCCTTGTCCTGGTAGGCAGCGCCGTCACGCAGCAGCTGGGTAGCAGCCTGGTCGACGGAGAAGGAGGGTTTGCCATTGACCGTGAGATTGCCACCCCGATCATACTGATGGCTGAAACTATCGATCTGGTTGTAGGCAGAACTGGCGGCAGCCAATGGTGCAAAGGCCTGTTCGGCAAGATCAATAGCGTTGTCTTTTACTTTCGACATAAACACACTTCCTTGTTTAGCAATGGAACAGTTTTTGTCCGATACGACAATCTCTGGCGAGATCGTCCTATCACTCGCCCAATGAAGGCGTATGAAAACTGACACAATTCGAAATCAAACGTCTACATTTTTTTTGACGTCAAATTGAACTGTTTCGCAGAACTCCAGCAAACATTGCTTGCGCTGTCGAAAGATTGTTTTTAGTACAGGGTTTCAGCCGGATTGTCCGACAATTTCATATTTAAATATTAAATATTGGTAAGTTGTTTTTTGTTGATTGGTTCTCTTTTTTTGGACTTCCTAGTATCAGTGCCGGTGTATTGATATCAACTAAATTAAACGTCCAGTTAGTTGCCGCAGTGGACGACGACAGAGCTCCGACGACCCGTTAGTCCCGGCACCGCCCTCAGACCATGCTCGTGATTGCGGCCTGCTAGACTGATTACGCTCTGGCTTGCCAGGCCACCGCATCCGAACGGCCAAAGTCCCTGTCTCCTGATCTGGAGGTATCCCATGAGCAACAGTACCGAACTCACTACTTTTACCGGCTGGGCTGCAACGTCGGCAGGCGCTCCACTGGAGCGCTATAGCTACGACCCCGGTCCATTGGGCGCCGAGGAGGTGGAAGTCGCCGTGGAGTATTGCGGCGTCTGCCACTCCGACCAGTCGATGATCGATAACGAATGGGGCCTGAGCCACTACCCGTTTATCCCTGGCCACGAAGTGGTCGGCAGTATCGTGCGAGTGGGCGCACAGGTACGCGGTCTCGAAGTGGGACAACGGGTGGGCATCGGTTGGTACAAGGGCAGTTGCATGCATTGCTCCTCGTGTATCGAAGGCTCCCACCAGCTATGCAGCACAGTCCAACCCACCATCGTCGGCAGCAACGGCGGCTTCGCCGATCGCCTGCGTTCGCACTGGGCCTGGGCGCTTGCGATACCGGACGGACTTGACGCGGCCATGGCCGGACCGCTGTTCTGCGCGGGCTCGACGGTGTTCAACCCGCTCGTGGAATTCGACGTCAAGCCCACCGACCGGGTCGGTGTCGTGGGAATCGGCGGCCTCGGTCATCTGGCACTACGCTTCCTCAACGCATGGGGTTGCGAAGTCACGGCCTTTACCTCGTCGCTGAACAAGCAGGACGAAGCCAGGCGCCTGGGGGCACACAACGTGCTCGCCTCTACCGACAGTAACGCGCTGAAATCCATTGCCGGCACCCTGGATTTTCTCCTGGTCACCGCCAACGCCGACCTCGACTGGCCGGCCATGCTCGGCACGCTACGCGGCAAGGGTCGCCTGCACTTTGTCGGCGTCGTGCCTGGCGCTATTCCAGTGCACGTATTCAACCTGCTGCCCCAACAAAAGAGCGTGTCCGCCTCGCCGGTTGGCTCGCCCAGTAACAC
Organism: Pseudomonas sp. GW822-FHT07A10; assembly: GCF_058798795.1. Taxonomy (NCBI): domain Bacteria; kingdom Pseudomonadati; phylum Pseudomonadota; class Gammaproteobacteria; order Pseudomonadales; family Pseudomonadaceae; genus Pseudomonas; species Pseudomonas sp. GW822-FHT07A10. The sequence goes on along the minus strand of NZ_JBXAKV010000005.1, from coordinate 230,351 downwards.
AGCAACCATGCTGGAGTTCTGCGCCCGCCATCAGATCTTGCCGCAAGTCGAGCACTTTCCCATGAGCCGGATCAACGACGCCATCGATCACCTGCGCAGTGGCAAAGCGCGCTATCGCGTCGTGCTGGACGCCAGCAAATGACAGACTGGCGCGTCGGGTAATACCGCACGCGCCTTTTGCCATCGCTACTCGAGAGGTGTTGCAGGCAGACCAATCAGCTACCGGTCCTGATCTTGTTCCACACCCGCGTCCGCACCCGGTCAATGTTCAACGGCATCGCCTCAAGGGCAAACAATTTGCCCATCATTTCCGGGCTCGGATACACCTTGGTGTCGTTCTTGATCGCCGGATCGATCAGGCGGTCGGCCTGTTCGTTGCCGTTGGCGTAGTGCACGTAGTTGCTGATGCCGGCCATGACGTCGGGACGCAGCAGGTAGTTCATGAACGCGTAACCGGCTTTCTCGTCCGGGGCGTCGGCGGGCATAGCGACCATGTCGAACCAGATGGCCGCGCCTTCCTTGGGAATCGAATAGCCGATGTCCACACCATTCCCGGCCTCCTTGGCGCGGTTTTCCGCCTGGAGAATGTCCCCGGAGAAGCCGACGGCCACGCAGATATCGCCGTTGGCCAGGTCGCTGGTGTATTTGGACGAGTGGAAATAACTGACATAGGGCCGGACTTTCATCAGCAGCGCCTCGGCCTTTTTATAGTCTTCGGGGTTCTTGCTGTGATGCGGCAGCCCCAGGTAATTCAACGCCGCCGGCAACAGTTCGGGCCCGTTGTCGAGGATCGCCACGCCGCACTTTTGCAGTTTTGCCATGTTCTCGGGCTTGAAGATCAGGTCCCAGGAATCCACTGGCGCGTTGTCGCCCAGCACAGCCTTGACCTTGGCCACGTTGTAGCCGATGCCGGTGCTGCCCCATAAATACGGGAAGCCATGCTCGTTGCCCGGGTCGTTGGCTTGTAACGTTTTGAGCAACACCGGGTTGAGGTTTTTCCAGTTCGGCAGCTGACTCTTGTCGAGTTTCTTCAGGGCCCCGCCCTCAATCTGTCGGGCCATGAAGTGGTTGGACGGGAATACCACGTCATAGCCGGATGTGCCGGTCATCAATTTGCCATCAAGGGTTTCGTTGCTGTCGAAGACGTCGTAACTGAAGGCGATACCGGTTTCTTTCTGGAAGTTTTTTGTGGTGTCCGGGGCGATGTAGTCCGACCAGTTATAGATTTTCACGGTCTCGGCGGCCTGACTGAGGGTCGCGACGAGCGCAAGTGGAGCAAGCGTCAGTGTCTTTCGGATCATGGGTCGATTCCTGTATGGGTTGTTTTCTTTTTATTGGAGAACTGGCAGGCAATCAGAGATCAAAAAATCAAAACGTAGGTCTTGCGCACGGTTTCCTGGATGTCCCAGATGCCGAGGCTGTTGGCTGGCAACATCAGTGCATCGCCGGCTTCTATGTAGAGGGTTTCACCGTCATCCGGAGTGAAGGTGCAGCGACCCTGGATGAAGTGACAGAATTCCTGGGCAACGATCTGCCGGCGCCAGCGGCCGGGAGTGCATTCCCAGACGCCGGTTTCGACACCGTCGTCGCGTTCGACGCTGGTGGTCGAGGCCACCGCCACGGGCATCCCCAGCGGCACGGCGACGGGCGTTGACTCTTCCAGCTTCAGGGTTGCGGTGTTCTTGAAGTGAGTGATTGGCATGGGGGAGTACCTGTCGATTGAGAAAACGCCATTCAGTGCATGAAACCTTCCATGAACCCGGCAACCCGGCCGGCCAGTTTGCGACGCCAGGGCGCGGTGGACGGGTTGGCCAGGGTCTGGTCTTCGTGAACGAAGCTGCGGATGATTGCGTTGTAGCCCAGCCAGCGGCAGGGCTCCGGCTCCCACGCCTTGAGCGCGTCGAGACCGCCCTGAGCAATCACCCACGGCTGGCGCACCAACTCGGTATCGCGCTGAAGAATCAGATCGGCCAGCGTCCGCCCGCCGAGGTTGCTGGCACCGACGCCCTCCCCGCCATAACCGCCCGACAAGGCGATGCCGCTGGCCTGATCGCAGAGCATGTGCGGCTTGAAGCGCCGGGACATCCCCAGGTTTCCGCCCCAGGCGTGGGTGATTCGCACGTTCTTGAGCTGCGGGAAGAGTTCACCGAACAGGTAGCGTCGCAACTGCACTTCGCTGGCGCTCAGCTCGAAGTCATGGCGCAACTTGCCAGCAAACTGATAGCCGCCACGGGCGCCGAACACCAGACGGTTGTCGGCCGTGCGCTGGCCGTAGGTCACCTGGCGGCTGCTTTCGCTGAACGCCTGACCATGGCTGAGGCCGATGTCGTCCCAGGTCGCGGCGGACAGCGGTTCGGTCGCCACCAGTAAACTCTGCACGGGCAATTGATAACGGCCCAGCGGCGGCAACGTGACCGCGTAACCTTCTACCGCCGGCACGATCCAACGGCTGCGAACCTGCGCGTTGGTTGTACGCAGACTGCCCGACTGCCATTGGGTGACCGGGCTGTTCTCGTAGATGTTGACCCCCATGCGCTCCACCGTCCGTGCCAGACCTCGCACCAACTTTGCCGGGTGAATGGTCGCCACGTGCGGTGCATAGATACCGCCATAAGGTTTGGCGATTCTGATCTGTTGCGCCAATTGCTCGGGGTTGAGCCAGCGGTAGTCGGCCTCGGTCAGCCCTTGGCGGTAGAGCGCGTCCAGATAATCGCGCAGGCTGGCTTCCTGTTCCGGGTAACGGGCCGCACAGTAAAGCGCCCCGCCCTTGCGATAATCACAGTCGATGCCTTCTCGTTCGAGGACGATTTCTACTTCATCGGGGATGCCGTGCAACAGATCGTAAGAGGCGCGACGTTGTTCGACCGGTAAACCGGCGAGCAAGCGATCCTCGCCAAGCAGGTTGCCCATCAACCAGCCGCCGTTACGGCCCGACGCACCAAAACCCGCGGTTTGGGCTTCGACAATGGCGATGTTCAGTCCCGGCGCCAGGCGTTTGAGGTAGTACGCGGTCCAGAGCCCGGTGTACCCGGCGCCGATGATGGCCACGTCGACGTCCAGGTCCTTTTCCAGCGCCGGGCGCGCCAGTAACGGCTCGTCGAGTTGATCCATCCACAAACTGATCGTGCGCCACGCTGCCATGCCAGACTCCGCCACTCAATACTTCGATGGCGTCGATCCTAGTGCGTGGGTTCAGGGGCTGTCTTGCGCGCGTGCACGCAAAGAAATTTGTTTGGCGTAAGCCTTGGGCGACAGACCGGTGTGCTGGCGGAAACAGCTGTAAAACGCCGACAGCGAATTGAAGCCTGCGGCAAAGGCCAGCTCATCGATACGCAGTGGTGGAGTGGCACTGTCCAGTGCCGCGAGCAAATGCTGCAACCGCGCCTGATTGACGTAACGGTAGAAGCTTTGGCCGAGCACCTGGTTCAACAGGTAGGAAATCTGATTGCGGCTGTAACCGCACTCCTTCGCCACCCGTTGCAGGTCGAGTTCGGGATCCAGGTACGGCTGCTGTCCCTGGAAATACTGCTGCAAGTCTTCGGCCATGAAACTCAGCTGTCGCGGTGACAACCCGAGCCGACTGACCGCCGGGCGCAGGTTGCGGGCGGCTTTGCCGGATGTTTGTTCATGTACAAGGGTGGCGTATTCATTGACCCGCCAGATCAGCCCGTCACGTACGGTGATCGCCTCGCTGGTCCGAAACGACACCAGCCCTTCACCGCCGCGAAGGGTGATGCGGTATTGAATGAACGCCGTGTTGCCATCCAGTCGAATACGGTCCGAGTGCTCCAGCGCCTCATCCGGATCCCGGGGCATGCTGTCGCGCACGTAGTCGCGCAACGCATCCAGCCCCATCACGCGGTTCTGGAAAAAGTCGTTGTACTGAATGTCCGGGTGATAAAGCGCCATCACACCATCCAGATCCCGGTGCTTCCAGCGCAGGTGGTAACGCATGACCGTGTCGCCCGTGGCCTGGGTTTGCAACGGACCATCATCATCGGCGTGCATAGAGGACTCGACGAGAAAAAACCGAGCTTGCCGAAGTTCTGTCCGGGCTTCAATGACCAATGGGATGCCCGGTAATGCTGGCCCTTGGCCGAGATGCCGGTATCTCATGACCTGCATCAAAAAAAACTGAACCAATCGCTGAACGGTCTGAAAAATTCCACATGATTTTCACATCCGGGTGCTACTTTTAAAGACAGTCACCGGTTGAGCCATTGAAGGCTCTTCCCTCCTAACATGAGCTAAAGGAAGCGCTCGATGAAGAAGGTGGGCAACACATGAATCAAGGTTCATTCAGCAAGGTCACTTTTCCAAATGCCTGCCAGCTGATGCGCTGGCATTTTCATCCCATGGGTTTCGAAGCGACCATGGATGCACCGGGCAGCATGGTTGCTCGTCTATTCGACCGAGCCAGCGGCGAAACCATGATCGCCATTGCCGGCATTCCTTGTGCAACGGTCATGAATGCCGCCGATGTAGAGCGGATTATCGAAGCGGTCGAGGATGAGCTGGAAGCGTTCATTCCTCCGCAGACGCTCAGGAGTTATGCCTGACAGCCAACACCCGACAAAAAGCCCGCTTATCGATTTAGCGGGCTTTTTGTAGCAGCTGTCGAGCCCGATCGGCTTGTAGCAGCTGTCGAGCCTGCGAGGCTGCGTTCGGCGGCGAAGCCGTCGTGAATCCTGTTGACACCGTCTGCCTGATACACCGCGAGTTATGATTTTACGACGGCTTCGCCGCCGAACGCAGCCTCGCGCTGCTCGGCAGCTGCTACAAGGAATGCGTCGCCGCAACTTGCATCAGCGCCTGGGCCAGATCGGCGCGCAGGTCTTCGACATCCTCCACCCCCACAGACAAACGCACCAGCGCATCGCTGATACCTAGCTGTGCGCGTGTTTCTGCGGGAATGGTGGCGTGAGTCATGATCGCCGGGTGCTCGATCAGGCTTTCCACCCCGCCCAGGCTCTCGGCCAAGGCAAAGATCCGCACACTCTCGAGAAAACGTCTGGCGCCCGTCAGGTCGCTGTTCAGCTCGACGGAAATCATCCCGCCGAACCCGCGCATCTGCCGCCGCGCCAATTCGTGCTGCGGGTGCGATGGCAGGCCCGGATAATACACGCGTGCCACTTGCGGCTGACGCTCCAGCCATTGCGCCAACTCCAGCGCGTTGCTGCAATGACGTTCCATGCGCAGCGCCAGGGTCTTCACCCCGCGCAAGGTGAGGAACGCGTCGAACGGCCCGGCGATCGCCCCCACTGCGTTCTGCAGAAAGCCCAGGCGCTCGGCCAGTTCCGCATTCTGCCCGACCACTGCAATGCCGCCGATCACGTCGGAATGACCATTGAGGTACTTGGTCGTCGAGTGCAGCACGATATCAAAGCCCAATTCCAGAGGACGCTGGATCCACGGGCTGGCGAAGGTGTTGTCCGCCACGCAGATGATGCCTCGCTCGCGACAGATCCGCGCGACGGCGGCGAGGTCGGTCAGGCTTAACAAAGGATTGCTCGGTGTCTCGACCCAAACCATCCGCGTGTCGTCCTGCAGCGCGGCTTCGAAGGTCGCCAGATCAGTCATATCGACGAAGCTGAAGCGATGCCCGGCGCTGCGCCGGCGTACCCGCTCGAACAGGCGGAAAGTCCCGCCGTACAGATCATTGCCGGAGACGATGTGCGCGCCTGCGTCGAGTAGTTCGAGTACGGTGCCGATCGCCGCCAGTCCGGAAGCAAAGGCGAACGCCTGGGTGCCGCCCTCAAGGTCCGCCACGCAACGCTCCAGCGCAAAGCGCGTCGGGTTGTGCGAACGCCCGTAATCGAAGCCCTTGTGCACACCGGGACTCTGCTGCGCATAGGTGGAGTTGGCGTAAATCGGCGGCATCAGCGCCCCGGTGGTCGGGTCCGGTGTTTGTCCGGCATGGATCACACGGGTGGCAAAGCCCCGTGGCGCGGTGCTTTCATCGTGCTGACTCATGCCAGGGACCTCCGCAAGTGATTGAGCATGTCGACGCGGGTAATCAGGCCATGGAAGCCCGAGGTGTCGGCGATGATCGCCACCAGCCCACGGTCGAGCACCGCCTCCAGCTCAGCAAGACTGGCGCCGGGAGGCAGGGTTTCGAGCTTGTCGGTCATCGCGCTGGTCACGGTCATGCGAAAATGCGTAGCGTCTTCATGCACGCCAAACAGAATATCGGACTCGTCGATGACCCCGACCAGCCGCTGCCCATCCACCAGCACCGGCAGTTGCGACACATCCGCCAGGCGCATGCGCTGGAAGGCGGTGAGCAAGGTGTCGTCCGGCCCCACGCTGACCACCCGGCCATCCTCGAAGCGCCGCGCGATCAGGTCACGCAAATCGCCGTAGCGTTTGCGCACAAGCAGGCCCTGATCGTTCATCCACTGGTCGTTATAGATCTTCGACAGATAACGGGTGCCGGTGTCGCAAACGAAACTGACCACCCGCTTCGGCTCGGTTTGCTCGCGGCAATAGCGCAATGCCGCCGCCAGCAAGGTGCCAGTCGAAGAGCCGCCGAGAATGCCTTCGGCGCGCAGCAGTTGGCGGGCATGATCGAAGCTTTCCTCGTCGCTGATCGAATAGGCCTTGCGCACGCTGGAAAGGTCGGCAATCGACGGAATGAAGTCCTCGCCGATGCCCTCCACTGCCCAGGAACCGGGCGTACCGAGGGTGCCGCTGCGGCTGTATTCGGCCATCACCGAGCCGACCGGGTCGGCCAGCACCATTTCCAGATTCGGTTGTACGCGCTGAAAGAAACGAGTCAGCCCGGTCAGCGTGCCGGCCGAACCGACTCCGACGACAATGGCATCCACATCATGCTGAGTCTGCGCCCAGATCTCCGGCGCGGTGCTGCACTCGTGGGCCAGCGGGTTGGCCGGGTTGTTGAATTGATCGGCGAAGAACGCGTCGGGAATATCCTTCGTCAATCGCGCCGCGACATCCTGGTAATAATCGGGATGGCCCTTGCCGACGTCGGAACGGGTGATGTGCACTTCGGCGCCCATCGCCTTGAGGTGCAAGACCTTCTCGGTGGACATTTTGTCCGGCACCACCAGCACCACCCGGTAACCCTTGGCGCGGCCAACCAGTGCCAGCCCCAGGCCGGTGTTGCCGGCCGTGGCCTCGACGATGGTGCCGCCGGGGCGCAGGCGACCATCGCGCTCGGCGGCGTCGATCATCGCCAGGCCGATGCGATCCTTGATCGATCCACCGGGGTTCTGCGATTCGAGTTTGAGAAACAGCGTGCATGGGCCGGTATCGAAGCGGCTGACACGCACCAGCGGCGTATTGCCGATCAGTTCGAGCACGGCGGGACGGGAGTTGTTCGGCATGTCGTCACCTCGCAGCGGAATCCGCACTGGATGGACAGCGACCCGCGGCGAGCATCGCGCGCCAGTCGCCAGCAAAGCCTCGCTTGGACCATAGGCCGGGATTGCGCGCCCCGCAACTTTTCGTAGCCAGTCGGTAACGTCGTCGCCTGAACGCCGCTACCTGAGAGTTCCCGGTTTCATGCAGGCACTTTTCCCTGACGGTGATCAGCAAAAAACGCCTTGCCCTTGCCGATCCGGTCGGAGGCCTTGGGCGTGTTCGCCGCCTGGGTATCCTGGCCATCGACATACCAGTAGCAATGACTCACCGCGCGAGTGATGCCCACGTAGGCCAGACGCAGGATCTCGTCTTTCTGCGCGCTGTCGTAGGGCTCGCTGTCGCCGGCCTTGCCGAGCCCGGCCATGCGATAGACCTGGTTCTTGTAAGGCGAACTGGTCAGATGCTGGCAATCGCCCAGCAGGAATACCGCATCAGCTTGCAGGCCCTTGGCGCTGTGATAGGTCAGTTGCTTGAGCCGTCGCGCGTCGTACGGCAAGCTAGAATCCACATTAACTACAGACTGAATATGCTCTTCTATCAATGACTTATCGCTACTTTTTCGATAAAGCATCAAGATTGAATCGCCTTTCCTGTAGTGCTCGATCAGGCGCTGGGCCATGCCCTGGTCATCCCGATCGAGGACGTTCACCGGCAGCAACGCCTTGGGTTCGCCGCTGGCCTTGGCCTTCTTGCCGGCGATTGCCGGTGCCGCACGGACGATGTGCTCCGCCGCGTCGATGATGTGCTGATGGCTGCGGTAATTGTCACTGAGCATCACCTTGGTCGTGCTCGGCGACGGGAACTCCTTGTTGAACTCCATGAAGTAGCTCGGCGAACTGCCACGCCAGCCGTAGATCGATTGCCAGTCGTCCCCCACACACAGCAATGACGAACGTTGCGCCCCGCGCCCTACGTGCATGGCCGGGCCACGACTGCGGATCTCGGCCAGGCTGGCGCGAATCCAGGAAACGATCTGCGGCGACACGTCCTGGAACTCATCGATCATCAAGTGCGACATTGGCCTGAGCAGTTCATCGCCGAGCAACTTGAGATTCTCCGGTGAATGCTCGCTGAACAGGGCAAACATCCGGTTGTAGGTCATCACGGGTGGCGATTGATTCAGCAGATGATCTTCCAGCGCTCGCCAGAACAGGCTCAAGGCCTCGAAGAAGAATCGGTCCGGGTCATCTTTGGCGAAACTCATCTGGCCCACGGCATTGGGCACATCCAGGCCGAGGTTTTCGATAAACCCGGCTGCCGCGACAAAACAGTCCAGCAACGGCGCGGAAGCCAGCTCGCCCTTGACCTTGTAATCGAAGCCCGGCCCGGCGCTGGCGTCACCGGCAAGCGACGCCAAAACACGTTTTGAAGATTCGTAACTATCGAGCCATATCAATGGCTTACGACAGAAAGCTTGAAACAGGGTGCGCTTTACAGCCCATTCCGCACGCACGGTCAGCTTGGCATTCGGGCGACTGACCTGGGGATTTTCCCGAGGATCGAAACCCAGCACCACCCAGGCATCCAGCGCCGGAATGTAACCGTGGCAATGGAAGGTCGAACCGTTGATGTCGAAGGTCTGACGATTCGGCTCGATGCCCTTGATCGGCCAGGCGCCGGCGCGAAACCACAGGTCCTCGATGGTGTCGCACAGCTCTTCATCGCGCTTTGCCGCCAGTTCAGTCACCGCCATGCGCTTTTGCACGTCCGGGTGATCGCGCTCCAGTTCCTTGAGCTGCAAGGCGTGACAAGACAACGGCTTGATCAATTCGCGGAAACGCTCATCGCGGGTATGCAGGCTGTGATAGCAGGCGTTGAGCTGCTGGCGCTGGGCGTCGTTGATTCGCAGGTCGAAGGGGTTGCTGTCGACCTCCTCATCGCTGCCCTGCACGCGAAAGCTGAGGTTTTCGAAGGCTTGCAGTCGTTCGAAACCCGGCAGGCTGCGCACCATTGGCAGGATCCGCGAATGAAAAGTACGCACCAGGTCCCGCGCTTCTTTGAAGCTGAGCGCCCGGCCCCACACGGCAAACAGTTCGATCAGCTTATTGATGAAGTCCTTGCGCGACTCGCGGGTGAAGGTCACCACGGTCATCGAGCTCAGCTCAAACCCCAGGTAATGGCTGAGCAGCAGGATACGCAACACCAGGGTGGTCGACTTGCCCGCGCCCGCGCCGGCGATCACCGAAGTCGACGGTGTGTCACTGAAGATCATTTTCCATTGGGCAGCGCTCGGCTGGGCATGCGCAGGCAGCAGTCGCGCCACGTCGGCCTTCATGCGCTTCTTCAGCTCGGCGCTCAATGGCAGGCGCCAATCGTCGAACAGGTTGTCATCGACGTTGGGCGGTCGATGCTCGGTGGAGCGCGAGTCGCGGATCAGCAGCACTTGCCGGCCTTCTTCCAGACCCTCGAGCTTGCCTTCCTTATAGCCGTATTCCACACCGGCGCTGTGACCGCTGCGAAAACCATCGGCTTGCCCGTGCAGCCAGGACGCACGGTGTTGCGCGCGCAAGCGGGTCAGGCCGTGGCCAAAGAACCGGGCGGCCAGACGTTTGAGCAAAGGCATCTCGGCCAAGGGACGAAGTTCGGGCGGAAGATCGGGTGTGTGTTGCGGCACGCAGGCGGACTCCAGTGTGTGAGGCTGTCGGGGGCTATGGTGTCTGCATTTGTCGTTGAGTTCTAGTGAAATGCTTACAGGTCATTGGCTTATGCGATGAAGTGAAGGCTGGATGAGAAAAATTCGAGATTATTCGGTATCAAATAATTCGATGGTATTGAGGCATTTTTTACGCTTTTTATCGATGGGTACCTGATGGATGATACTGACCATCAACCACCGGTTCTCGTTTGTGGCTCAGACGTTCTGCCCCCATGACGAACCTTTTTCAGGAGACGATCATGCTTGAACTCAGACCTTTCAACTCCCTGGGCGGCGCGCACCATGGCTGGCTGGATGCTCACCACCACTTTTCGTTCGCCGAGTACTACGACCCCAAACGCATGAACTGGGGCAACCTGCGGGTGTGGAACGATGACGTGATTGCCCCCGGCACCGGGTTCCCGCAACACCCGCACCGGGACATGGAAATCATCACCTACGTTCGTGAAGGCGCGATTACCCACCAGGACAACCTGGGCAACAAGGGCCGTACCGAAGCCGGTGATGTGCAGGTCATGAGCGCCGGCACCGGGATCGCCCACAGTGAGTACAACCTGGAAGCGACCGAGACCCGGATCTTTCAGATCTGGATCATCCCCAACGAAACCGGTCTGGCACCGTCGTGGGGCGCCAAGCCCTTCCCCAAAGGCCAGCGCGAAGGCTTCGTGACCCTGGCCAGTGGCAAGGCCGGCGACGATCAAAGCCTGCGGATTCGCGCCGATGCACGTCTGGTGGCGGCCAACCTGAAAGCCGGGGAAACGGCTGAATATCGTCTGGACAGTGGCCGTCGCGCTTATCTGGTGCCAGCGACAGGAGCGATTGAAGTCAATGGCTTGCGCGCACAAGCTCGAGACGGGGTTGCGATAGCCGATGAGCAAGTGTTGCGGGTGACTGCGATCGAGGACAGTGAAATCGTCTTGGTAGATTTGGCTTGAGGCGGTAAATGCGCGGCAAAAAAAGGGGCGACCGTTGATGGTCGCCCCTTTTTTCTGAAATGTTGGTGACTGTACTGACGCCATCGCGGGCAAGCCCGCTCCCACAGGTTTAGCGCAAATCCTTGTGGGAGCGGGCTTGCCCGCGATGGGCCTTCAATCACTTCGCAGAAATTGCGCCATCTACCAGTGTCTGAGCCTCGGCCACCAGTTGTTTCAGGTGGTCGTCACTGACAAAGCTTTCTGCGTAAATCTTGTAGATGTCCTCGGTGCCCGACGGCCGAGCCGCGAACCAGCCGTTCTCGGTCATGACTTTCAGGCCGCCGATGGCCTGGTCGTTGCCCGGTGCATGGCTGAGGATGCTCTGGATCGCTTCGCCCGCCAGTTGAGTCGAGGTGACCTGCTCCGGCGACAATTTGCTCAGCAGAGCTTTCTGTTCAGGGTTGGCCTTGGCGTCAACGCGTACCGAGAACGGCTCACCCAGTTCATCGGTCAACGCGCGATAGGCCTGGCTTGGATCACGGCCCGTGCGAGCGGTCATTTCAGCGGCCAGCAGCGCCGGAATCAAACCGTCTTTGTCGGTACTCCAGACACCGCCGTCCTTACGCAGGAACGACGCACCGGCACTTTCTTCACCGCCAAAACCCAGGGAGCCGTCAAACAGACCGTCGGCAAACCATTTGAAGCCGACCGGCACTTCGTACAGACGACGGCCCAGACGTTTGGCGACGCGATCGATCAAGCCGCTGCTGACCACGGTCTTACCCACGGCCGCATCGGCGCGCCACTGTGGACGGTTCTGGAACAGGTAGTCGATCGACACCGCGAGGTAGTTGTTCGGCGCCAGCAAACCACCGGACGGGGTCACGATGCCATGGCGGTCGTGATCCGGGTCGCAGGCAAACGCCACGTCGAAACGCTCTTTCAGGCCGATCAGGCCTTGCATCGCGTGGCTGGAAGATGGGTCCATGCGGATCTGCCCGTCCCAGTCAACGGTCATGAAACGGAACGTTGCATCAACCTGTTTATTTACCACTTCCAGGTCCAGGCGGTAGTGCTCGGCAATTGCCGACCAGTAGCGCACCCCTGCTCCGCCCAGCGGATCGACACCCAGACGCAGCTTCGCATCGCGGATGGCGTCGAAGTCGATCACGTTGATCAGGTCAGCGACATAGGTGTTGAGGTAATCATGACGATGGGTAGTGCTGGCCTTCAGGGCCTGCTCGTAGCTGATGCGTTTGACGCCGGCGAGTTTGGCTGCCAGCAACTCGTTGGCCTTGGCTTCGATCCACTTGGTGATGTGGGTATCGGCCGGGCCGCCGTTGGTTGGGTTGTACTTGTAGCCACCGCTTTGCGGCGGGTTGTGGGACGGCGTGATGACGATGCCGTCCGCCAGGCCTGAAGTGCGCCCGCGGTTGTAGCAAAGAATCGCATGGGAAATGGCCGGCGTCGGAGTGTACTCGTCGCCTTCGGCGATCATCACCGTCACACCGTTCGCTGCCAGCACTTCCAGGGCGCTGGCACCGGCCGGCGTGGACAGCGCGTGGGTGTCGATCCCGACGAACAGCGGGCCATCGATGCCCTGGGCTTCGCGGTACAGGCAGATCGCCTGGCTGATGGCCAGGACGTGCCATTCGTTGAAACTCAAGTCGAACGAGCTACCTCGGTGTCCGGACGTGCCGAAGGCGACGCGCTGGGTAGAAATGGCTGCATCGGGCTGGCCGGTGTAATAGGCCGTTACCAGTCGCGGGATGTCGACCAACAGTTCTGCCGGTGCCAGTTTGCCCGCAAAAGGACTGAGTGTCATGCAAAACCTCTGAGAGAGAGTAGTTCGGGATAGGAACGCAGTTTACTGACAGTTTGGCTGTCGCGCGACGTTATCGAATGTCAGGTTCCGAGGAGCTCTGGCGCCTCGGCTCAATCGATCGACTCCAGACGCAAGGCATCCCCAAGCAGCCCCAGTGCAGCGACGAGCTCGTGGTCGCCACCGAACGTATGACTCAGGCGCAAGTGTTGCGCGTGCAGGCCCTGCAGACTGAACAACTCCCCCGGTGCGATGACCACTTGCTGCTTGAGCAGTCTCTGGAACACTCGATGTACATTGACCTGGCGCAACGAGCGAATCCACACCGTCGCCCCGCCCTGGGGCTCGACGAAATGCAGCGATTCCGGCAGACGCTCCTGGAGCAGTTGGGTCATCAGCACCATGCGCTCCTTGAGCAGTCGACGCAACACCAGCAGGTGTTGATCGATACGTCCGTTGCTGTACAGCCGTGCGATGGCTTTCTGACGAATCAGCGACAAACGGAATGCCCGCAGCAGAAAGTGCCGTTGCAGTTCGGCACGCAGTTGTCGCGAGAGCAGGTAACCAAAGGGTGCCTCCGAGCCAATGATTTTCTCGAAAGTGGAAAACACGATCAGCCGATCAGGGTCCACCAGGTCGCGAAACCGCAAGCCGCTCGGTTCGAATTCGAGCTCGCCGTAACAATCGTTTTCCAACACCCAACAGCCATGCCGTTCCAGCAGTTGCGCAGTGGACTGCCGGTTGTCGTCAGGCGCCACGCTCCCGCGCGGCATGTTCAGTCCAGATGAAAGCATCATCAGTCGCACCCGCCCGGTCTCGAGCAGTTCTCTCAGCTGTTCGAGATCCAGGCCACCACAGGCTTGCAGCGGCAGCTCGACAACCTGCACGTCTGCGTCCTGGAACAAGCGCAGAATCACCCAATCGCACGGCGACTCGACCACCACCACCGAATCTTTGAGCTCAAGAACGGCGATCAATATTTCAAGTACGCCGCGCATATCTGCGCCGATATAGACATCATCGGCATGCCAGCAGCGCGTCGGTGAAGTGGTGTAGCGTGCGGCAAGGGCCGTGCGCAGTTCCAACTCGCCGCAGGGTTGTGAAGACGGTTGCGGCTGGCGCGGATACTGGCGCAGCAATTCTCTCTCCAGCAACAACAACGGGCTGTCCAGGGGTTGTAACAACGCCGGTTCATCGGCGCTCAACACCAGCATGCCGGGGCGCCTGGCGTTGACATAGACCGTTTCGAGCAGGTCTTTGCCGCTGCCGGGCAGGCCGATAGAGGGCACCGGCAGTGCGTAATAACCTGACTTGGCAACCGAATAGATGCGTCCTTCCTTCTCCAGCAGCGAATAGGCGTATTGAATGGTCGAAATCGACACACTCAAACGATCCGCCAACTGCCGCAATGAGGGCAGGCGCACTCGCACGTCGCTGCCCGGCTCATTGATCAGATTGTTCAGGTAGCGGTACACCGCCTGGTACGCGAAATCGGAATCTCGTGATCCTTTCATGGGTGATGACCGAACACGCTACGAACGTCATGACGCACTCTCGATGCGTCCGCCAAACCAGGAGCGTTCACTGGCCCATCGACCATTCGCCAGTCACTGCTGTTTCATTCTCAGGGTCCATGCCTTCGACTTGCACGCCCGCGTGGCCGCTTTCCGTGCCTGGCACCCTACCCTCGTCCCGAACCACCGGCCCCATGCGGTAAAGCGTACCGATCAGGCTGACCGACAACCCGCTGACATCAACCATCCACTGCAGAACCTGCTCGGGTGCCGGACCGCCCTGCATCGCCCGGTGCAATTCCGGCAGCGCCACCAACATCCCGGGATGGCATTGACGAAGAAAATGCTCCAGGGCCGCGCCGTTATCGACGAACGGGGCGAACAGCAGGCATACCAGTTGGGCTTCACTCAAACCGAGGTTCCTTTGTGCCTCGGCCGTCGCCAATCCGCGCTGATCGGCCATGGTCAGCAGATTGCCGAAGGTCCCCATTGCCTGCTCGCAAAAACGCTCGGGCAATTGTTTACGGCGCATCATCACCAACGCCTGCTGCAGGTATTCGCTGACACTCTCTTCGTAGGTGCGACCGTGTACAAAGCGCGCTTGCAAGCCGCGAAGGTGCGCGGATATCGACAGGCTGACATAGTCGTTATCACTGAGCTGAGCCGTCAGTTCGTCAGGTTGAAACCCGAGGAAGTCAGTGAGCAGCGGCCAGCGCTCTTCCAGATTGCTGACCAGCATGTCGTGAATGTCCATGAAGGTCGTGCGACGGCAGGCCTCAAAGCGCTCGGCAGGACGCCACGCAGCCTGAGAAAAGTCGGGATAAAACTCGCGATAGCAGTCGCTGCCCAGTTCATCGAGCCGCGCGAACAATCCCTCGTAGCCCGTTTCATGGCGGCTCGTCGGTGCAGCCCAGCCTTGGCTGCAGCGCGGTTCAAACCCTCGATAAACTGCGCCTGCCGACGGGGGGAATCGCTGCTGATCATGACATCGACGCCGTTGTCCCAGCGGGCAATTTGTCCATAAAACTCACCCGTGGCCAGGTACCCGTCGTCCCACAACTCAAGCGGCCCGTTCCAGGCGCGACGGTGCCCGACCATCAGCAGGTTAAGCCGATTCGACTCACGGCCGGCTTCGGAGATTGGCGCCAAGTGATTGAACGGCAGGACCTCACGATTATCGACCATCAACATTTCGACCCGGGGATCGTCGTAGAGAAACAATGCACTGCTGCTGCGATGGATGTTTTCCAGTGCTGTCGAAGCCGTACCATTCAAGCGCAAAGTGGCCACTCGCAACTGAAACGTCGCCGGTGCCCGACTGGCGATACTCAGTTGCGCGGCGCGCAGCAGCGCCAGTGTGTAGCAGCTGTCACGGGACCCGGACTGGATCGCCAACACCTTGTAATCGCCGATACGCTCCATACCTCCAGCCGACACCACCAGGCGCTGAATCATCAGTTGCAATGCCGTGCGCTCCGCGCGAGAGAAAAAGCTCAGCAAGCGCTGCAGTACTTGTTGATAAACATAATTCATTGCCTGTTCATGGGTATGGGTCATCATTGTTTACCTGTTACTCATAAGTTCAACGCCACGCAAACAATTACATGCACTGCGCGACGGATTGCCTGTCATGAATGGGGTGCCGGGTTTGTTATCAAATGCTAGCACTTAAGCATTGTGTAATTATTTGAAATGGTTGCATGTCTCGGGAACCTCAATCAGGACTGGACCGCCGCAACGCCCGGCAGGACGGGTGCTTTTTGGCCCCGAGCGATTTCCTAGGAAATTTCCGACAACATCCCACAGACATGTAATACAAGAAATAAAGAAAGAAGTTGCCAATAAATGTATGGCCGCCGAGCGGCGTCGAATTATTTGTTGAGCATGTATTGCCGATGCGCGTTGAAAAGTTTCAACCTGATACCCAGCCATGACTCTTTCCTTGAGATGAAATAATCGTTCAATTATCAGGGCTTACATAATGATTAGAAGATACAGATCGAGAGCAAAAACCAGTTCAGTTGCTGAACCGCCCCACCGAAGGATCGATGGGTGTCTCATTTTGGAGGTTTTGACAGCGGAAAAGTCCGTGTTTGCACGGACCTTTCCAGAGGGGCTTATACAAAGAGGCTCGTACGAAAAGCTCAGGCAGGTTCGACCTCAAGGGCGACCCGTTCGCGGCATGGGCATTCGTCCATGTAGCGGTGCGCTTCGACAAACTGGGAAAACGGGAATACCCGAGTCTTGAGCGGCAGCAGCACATGGTCTGCTGTCAACTGGTTGATGTCGCGCAGGGCCCGTTGCAGTGCGGCCTGATCCTGGAGGATGCCCAGCTCCGGCTTGCCAGTGAAGTTGCCGATGCAGTGCACGAAGAACTGAATGTTCTTCTGGAACGCCGCACAGGCCGGAAATGGCGTCTGGTTACCACCTTGCAGACCATAGAGCACCAGGCTACCGCGAGGCGCGAGCACATCGCCGAGCAGCGACATCTGCGGGCCACCCAGGCCATCGAAAACCACATCGACGCCACGGTTGTCGGTAATTTTGTTGATCCGCATCAGCAGATCTTCTTCTTCGGTGACGATGACTTTTTCGGCACCCAGCGACAGCAGGTATTCACGCTCATCCGCAGTTTTGGTCGCAGCGATCACTCGCACGCCGAGGGCTTTGCCCAGTTGCACGAACGACGGCCCGGCGCAGTGACTGGCGTCGGTCACCAGAGCGAATTGCCCGGGTTTGACGCGCGCCAGATCGGTGTAGCCAAAGTAGGCGACCAGTAGCGGCGTGTAATGCACGCTGGCTTCGACCGGACTGAGCACATCCGGGTAGCGGGTCAACGCCGTGCGCGGCAGAACGATCTGTTCGCCGTAGACCGGATAGTCGTTGGGGCTTTCGGCCGGGAAACTGGCGACCTTGTCACCGACAGCCAGGTCATCGACACCCTCGCCGAGCGCCGTGACCACGCCGGCCATTTCATGACCCAGGCCTGAAGGCAGGCGAGCATGGGAGGAAGCCAGGTTCTGGCGCCAGAGAATGTCGTACCAGCTGATGCCAATCGCCTCGACACGCACCTGCACTTCGCCCGGTGCAGGCAGAGCGGCCGCATGCTCTTCGCATTTGAGCACCTCGGCTGGACCAAACTTGTGAAAACGGATCGTGCGGGACATCGCAAACCTCGTCAAAGTAACCTCTAATGCCCTGAACTCTATCTGGGCTTTCTACCCGAGACCATCAGTGGCTATTAATAGTCGACATGCCTGTCATTGATTCCGCAGCGACGGCGACATCATCCAATGCCGTAAAAACCGAAGCAGCCTTTCAGGGAAAACTGAATTACCCTGTGCAGAGTACCAGTCTTTCCCCGTAAGATTCACGCCGGCCATTGTTCTCATATGGTCGCTCACGTCAAGTTTGCTGAATCTGCCAGGACTCCAGATGAATCGTAATGACCTGCGTCGTGTCGACCTGAACCTGTTGATCGTTTTCGAAACACTGATGCACGAGCGCAGTGTGACCCGCGCTGCGGAGAAATTGTTCCTCGGCCAGCCGGCCATCAGTGCGGCGCTCTCGCGCCTGCGCGGGCTGTTCGATGACCCGTTGTTCGTGCGCACCGGCCGCAGCATGGAACCTTCCGCCCGAGCGGTGGAAATCTTCGCCCTGCTCTCGCCGGCCCTGGACTCGATTTCCACCGCAGTCAGTCGCGCGGCGGAATTCGATCCGGCCACCAGCACCGCGGTGTTCCGCATCGGCCTGTCGGACGATGTCGAATTCGCGTTGCTGCCGATGCTGCTCAAGCGGCTGCGCGCCGAGGCACCAGGCATCGTGCTGGTGGTGCGTCGGGCCAACTACATATTGATGCCGAACCTGTTGGCCTCGGGCGAAATTTCCATTGGCGTCAGCTACACCGCCGACCTGCCGGCCAATGCCAAGCGCAAGGTATTGCGCCGCAGCATGCCGAAACTGTTGCGGGCCGACACCGTGCCGGGGCCGTTGAGCCTGGATGACTTCTGCGCCCGCCCCCACGCGCTGGTTTCGTTCGCGGGCGACCTGAGCGGCTTTATAGATGAAGAGCTGGAGAAACTGGGGCGCAAACGGCACGTGGTGTTGGCGGTGCCGCAGTTCAACGGGCTGAGCACACTGATCAGCGGCACCGACATCGTGGCCACCGTCCCGGACTACACCGCCGAAGCGTTGACCGCCGCCGGTGGTGTTCGGGCGGAAGATCCGCCGTTGCCGGTGCGCAGCTTTGAATTGCACATGGCCTGGCGCGGGTCGCAGGATAATGATCCGGGTGAGCGGTGGTTACGGTCGCGGATTCAGATGTTCTTTGGGGATCCGGATAGCCTGGCTTGATCCGGATTTTGTATCGAGGCTGATGACCTCTTCGCGGGCAAGCCCGCTCCCACAGGGATTCGTGGTGTTAATGAAATCTCCTGTGGAGCGAGCCTGCTCGCGATGGTCGCGACACAGCTTCAAGCCAGACCTTTGCACTCCACGCAACACACAATTGTCATCATTTCATTTGATAGCCCGCTAACGAAAGGTGCATGCTAGAGGGCTTGCTTCTGGCTTATATCATTCCGAATGATAGTTACCTTTGCCTCGTTCGATTCGTTTGATACCGCCCCGCCAAGCATTATCCGCCCATCTCAATACATTGGCGGATGCATCCATGGAACAGTCACTCAAACATTTGCGCTTCCCCTTGGCCCTGTTGGCCGTGATGGTGATGAGCGCCTGCGGCAAGACTCCGGACGCTGCCGCCACCATGCCCGCGGCCAAAGTCAGCGTGGCCAAGGTGCTGGAGCAACCGGTCAACGAGTGGGACGAATTCACCGGGCGCCTGGAAGCGCCGGAAACGGTAGAGATTCGTCCACGGGTCTCCGGCCAGATCGATGACGTAACCTTCACCGAAGGCGCATTGGTCAAGAAAGGCGATCTGTTGTTCCAGATCGACCCGCGTCCGTTCCAGGCTGAGGTCCGCCGCCTCGAGGCCCTGGTGGCGCAAGCTCGCGCCACGGCTACCCGCAGTGAAAACGAAGCCCAGCGCGGTGAACGCCTGCGCACCAGCAACGCGATTTCCGCCGAACTCGCCGACTCGCGCACCAGTGCCGCTCAAGAGGCTCGCGCTGCCGTCGGCGCACTCCAGGCGCAACTGGATCTGGCCAAACTGAACCTGAGCTTCACCCGCGTGACGTCCCCAATCAGCGGTCGTGTCAGCCGTGCGGAAATCACCGCCGGCAACCTGGTGACCGCCGATACCACCGCACTGACCAGCGTAGTGTCCACTGACAAGGTCTACGCCTACTTCGACGCCGACGAGCGTGTATTCCTCAAATACACCCAGCTCGCCCGCCAGGGTCAACGCGGCGCCACCACCCCGGTTTACATGGGCCTGTCCAATGAAGACGGTAACCCGCACCAGGGCCAGATGAACTTCGTCGACAACCAGGTCAACCCGAAGACCGGCACCATCCGCGGTCGTGCGGTGTTCGACAACAGCGACGGCAGCTACACCCCGGGTCTTTATGCACGCCTGAAACTGGTGGGCAGCGGCACCTACTCCGCGGTGTTGATCAACGACGAAGCGGTCGGTACCGACCTGGGTAAAAAGTTCGTGCTGGTGATGGATGCCGACAACAAAACGGCTTATCGCCCCGTCGAGCTGGGTCCGAAAATCGAAGGTTTGCGCATCGTGCGCAGCGGCCTGAACAAAGACGACACCATCATCGTCAAGGGTTTGCAACGGGTTCGCCCTGGTTCGCCGGTCAGCCCTGAAGTGATCCCGATGGCCAGCAAGGAAACCCTCGCGGCTCTCGCTCAACAACGACAAGCGCTGGAAGCCAGCAACCTGCCCCAAGTCGCACCTGCCAAGGTCGCGCCGGGTACGGTTGTGAAACTGGCTGCTGCGACTCCACGCGGTTAAGGGGCAATTACTCCGATGAATTTCTCCCAATTCTTCATTTCACGGCCGATCTTTGCAGCGGTACTGTCGCTGCTGATCCTGATCGCCGGTGCCATCTCGCTGTTCCAGTTGCCGATCAGCGAATACCCGGAAGTGGTGCCACCAACCGTGGTGGTCCGTGCCAACTTCCCCGGCGCCAACCCTAAAGTCATCGGTGAAACCGTGGCCGCTCCTCTGGAGCAAGCCATCACCGGCGTCGAGAACATGCTGTACATGTCCTCGCAATCCACCGCTGACGGCAAGATCACCCTGACCATCACCTTCGCCCTGGGCACCGACCTGGACAACGCGCAGGTGCAGGTGCAGAACCGCGTGACGCGTTCCGAGCCCAAGCTTCCCGAGGAAGTGACGCGCATCGGTATCACCGTCGACAAGGCGTCGCCCGACCTGACCATGGTTGTGCACTTGACCTCGCCGGACAAACGCTACGACATGCTCTACCTGTCCAACTACGCCTTGCTCAACATCAAGGATGAGCTGGCGCGTCTGGGCGGTGTCGGTGATGTGCAGCTGTTCGGCATGGGCGATTACTCGCTGCGGGTGTGGCTCGATCCGAACAAGACCGCTTCGCGCAACCTGACCGCCACCGATGTGGTCACCGCGATTCGTGAACAGAACCGTCAAGTGGCGGCCGGTGCCCTGGGTGCTCCGCCCGCACCGAATGCCACGGCATTCCAGCTGTCGGTCAACACTCAAGGCCGTCTGGTGTCCGAGGAAGAGTTCGAGAACATCATCATTCGCTCTGGCGAAAATGGTGAAATCACTCGCCTCAAAGACATCGCTCGCGTCGAACTCGGCTCCAGCCAATACGCCCTGCGCTCCTTGCTGAACAACCAGCCGGCGGTGGCGATTCCGATCTTCCAGCGCCCAGGCTCCAACGCGATCCAGATCTCCAACGACGTTCGGGCGAAAATGGCCGAGCTGAAGAAGAACTTCCCGGAAGGCATGGACTTCAGCATCGTCTATGACCCGACGATCTTCGTGCGCGGTTCCATCGAGGCGGTGGTTCACACCCTCTTCGAAGCGCTGATCCTGGTTGTGCTGGTGGTGATCCTGTTCCTGCAAACCTGGCGCGCTTCGATCATCCCGTTGGTGGCGGTGCCGGTTTCGCTGATCGGTACGTTTGCCGTGATGCACCTGTTCGGCTTCTCGTTGAACGCCCTGTCGCTGTTCGGACTGGTATTGGCCATCGGTATCGTGGTTGACGATGCGATTGTGGTGGTGGAGAACGTCGAGCGAAACATCGGGCTCGGACTCACTCCGGTAGAAGCCACCAAGCGTGCGATGCGTGAAGTGACCGGTCCGATCATTGCGACGGCGCTGGTGCTGTGTGCGGTGTTTATCCCGGCCGCGTTCATCTCCGGCTTGACCGGTCAGTTCTACAAACAGTTCGCCCTGACGATTGCGATTTCGACCGTGATCTCGGCTTTCAACTCGCTGACCTTGTCGCCAGCACTGGCCGCCGTGTTGCTCAAAAGTCATGACGCGCCGAAGGACCGTTTCTCCAAGGTGCTGGACAAGATCTTCGGTGGCTGGTTGTTCCGTCCGTTCAACCGCTTCTTCGATCGTGCCAGCCATGGCTATGTCGGCACCGTGGGCCGCGTTATCCGCAGCAGCGGTATCGCCCTGCTGCTGTACGCAGGCTTGATGGTGCTGACCTTCTTCGGTTTCTCCAACACGCCGACCGGTTTCGTACCTGGCCAGGACAAGCAATACCTGGTGGCCTTCGCTCAACTGCCGGATGCCGCGAGCCTGGACCGTACCGAAGACGTGATCAAGCGCATGTCCGACCTGGCCCTGAAACAGCCTGGCGTGGAAAGCGCGGTGGCCTTTCCTGGCCTTTCGATCAACGGTTTTACCAACAGCCCTAACGCCGGCATCGTGTTCGTCACCCTGAAGCCTTTCGACGAGCGTAAAGACCCGAGCATGTCCGCCGGTGCGATTGCCGGTGCGTTGAACGGCCAGTACGCCGGGATTCAGGAAGCCTACATGGCGATCTTCCCGCCACCGCCGGTACAAGGCCTGGGGACCATTGGTGGTTTCCGCCTGCAGATCGAAGACCGGGGCAACCTGGGCTATGACGAGCTGTACAAAGAAACCATGAACATCATCGCCAAGAGCCGCAGCGTGCCGGAACTGGCCGGTCTGTTCACCAGTTACACCGTGAATGTGCCGCAAGTCGATGCCGCCATCGACCGGGAAAAAGCCAAGACCCACGGCGTAGCCGTCAGCGACATCTTCGACACCCTGCAGATCTACCTGGGTTCGCTGTATGCCAACGACTTCAACCGCTTCGGTCGCACCTATCAGGTCAACGTTCAGGCTGAGCAACAGTTCCGCCTCGAATCGGATCAGATTGGTCAGCTGAAAGTACGTAACAACCGTGGCGAGATGATCCCGCTGGCGACCTTCATCAAGGTCAGCGACACCTCGGGGCCAGACCGCGTGATGCACTACAACGGCTTCATCACCGCTGAAATCAACGGTGCGGCAGCACCAGGCTACAGCTCCGGCCAGGCCGAGAAAGCCATCGAGAAACTGCTCAAGGATGAACTTCCGAACGGCATGACCTACGAGTGGACCGACCTGACCTACCAGCAGATTCTGTCCGGCAACACTGCGCTGTTCGTGTTCCCGCTCTGCGTACTGCTGGCGTTCCTGGTGCTCGCTGCTCAATACGAAAGCTGGAGCCTGCCACTGGCGGTGATCCTGATCGTACCGATGACCCTGCTGTCGGCCATTACCGGGGTGATTGCCTCGGGCGGCGACAACAACATCTTTACCCAGATCGGCTTGATCGTACTGGTGGGACTGGCCTGTAAGAACGCGATTCTGATCGTCGAGTTTGCCAAGGATAAGCAGGAAGAAGGTCTCGGCCCGCTGGCAGCGGTACTGGAAGCTTGCCGTCTGCGTCTGCGGCCGATCCTGATGACCTCCTTCGCGTTCATCATGGGTGTTGTGCCACTGGTCTTCTCCAGCGGCGCCGGTGCCGAAATGCGTCATGCCATGGGTGTGGCGGTGTTCTCCGGGATGCTCGGGGTGACCTTCTTCGGTCTGCTGCTGACGCCGGTGTTCTACGTACTGATTCGCAACTTTGTGGAACGCGGTGAAGCGCGCAAAGCGGCCAAAGCCCTGAAACTGGAGGCGCAACAATGAGCCTGAAAGCCTTCCTGCCGAGCCTGCTGGTACTGGCGCTGAGCGCCTGTGCCGTCGGCCCGGACTACAAGACCCCAGCCACCGAGGCGGCCAACATCACGGCCGCCACCGATGGCAGCGCCGGTCAGAAGAACTTTGACCGCGCCCGTTTCGAAGGCATCTGGTGGCAGCAATTCGACGATCCGACCCTCAACCAGTTGGTGAAGCAATCCTTGCAAGGCAACCGTGATTTGCGTGTGGCTTTTGCCCGCTGGAAAGCGGCCCGGGCGATTCGCGATGACGCCAGCAATGACGCCATGCCGACCATCACCAGCCGCGCGAGCAGCGATCTGGGCAAAGGGCAGATTCCCGGCCAGACCACTAAACGGGTCAACAGCGAACGCTATGACCTGGGCCTGGACATGGCCTGGGAACTGGACCTGTTCGGTCGCATCCAACGCAACCTGGAATCCAGCGACGCTGAACAGCAAGCGGCCGAAGCCGATCTTTACCAACTGCAAGTCACCATGATTGCCGAACTGGTGGACGCCTATGGCCAACTGCGCGGCGCGCAACTGCGAGAAAAAATCGCCCTGGCCAACCTGAACAACCAGCAGGAGTCACGCAAGATCACCGAAAGCCTGCGTGACGCCGGTGTTGGCGATCAGCTGGACGTGGTTCGTGCCGATGCGCGCCTGGCGTCTGTCGAAGCCAGCGTGCCGCAACTGCAAGCCGAACAGGTTCGTCAGCGCAACCGCATCGCCACCCTGCTGGGTGAACGTCCAGACAAGCTGACCGTCGACCTGAGTCCAAAAGACTTGCCGGCGATCGCCAAGGCCCTGCCCATCGGTGATCCGGGTGAACTGCTGCAACGTCGTCCGGACATCCGCAGCGCCGAACGCAAATTGGCGGCTGCCACCGCGCGTATCGGCGTGGCCAAGGCTGATTTGTTCCCTCGGGTGAGCCTCAGCGGTTTTCTTGGCTGGACTGCCGGGCGCGGTTCGCAAATCGGCTCGTCGGCGGCCAATGCCTGGGCACTGGGCCCAAGCATTACCTGGGCGGCGTTCGACCTGGGCAGCGTGCGGGCCCGTTTGCGCGGCGCCGATGCTGAAGCCGAAGGCGCCCTGGCGACCTATGAGCAGCACGTATTGCTGGCACTGGAAGAGTCGGAAAATGCTTTCAGCGATTACGGCAAACGCCAGCAGCGCCTGATTTCGCTGATTCGTCAAAGCGAATCAAGCCGCGCCGCTGCGGACCTCGCCGAAATTCGCTACCGCGAAGGCACCGTGGACTTCCTCGTCCTGCTCGATGCTCAGCGTGAGCGTCTGGCAGCCGAAGACACCGAGGCCCAGGCCGAAGTCGATTTGTACCGCGGCATCGTCGCGATCTACAAAGCCCTCGGCGGCGGCTGGCAGCCAGAGACGGTCGCCAGCAAGTAATGCTTTAACGTGCCCCTTTGGTTGGCCGCAACCCAACCAAATTCTTTGCCCCGCGCCTCATTCGGTCGCGGGGCTTTTTTTTGTCGGTATTTAATTCAACACATTCCCTGTGTGCGAGCCTTTGTGGCGAGGGGGCTTGCCCCCGTTGGGTCGCGAAGCGGCCCCAATCTACGACTGCTGCGCAGCCGAACGGGGGCAAGCCCCCTCGCCACGTAACCCCGTCCCCATATGGGGTTAGTGGGTTGCCTCGTTATCCCGGTTTTCCATGACAGTGACGGTGGCCGTGGTCCCGGCACGCAGGCTGTTTTTGGCGATATAGTCGGCGTCAATCTGAATCCGCACCGGCACCCGTTGTGCCAGTTTGACCCAGGTATAGCTGGGGTTGATGTTGGCCAGCAGGCGACTGCCGGGGGAGTTCTCGCGGTCGGCGATAGCAAAGGCAATGCTCTGCACCGTGCCGCCGAAGGTCTCGCCGCTCATCAACTCGATCCTGACCCGATCGCCCTCCTTGATTCGCGGCAGTTTTGTTTCTTCAAAATAGCCACTGATATAAAACGAATCGCTGTCCACCAGTGCCAACAGTGCACCCCCGGCAGCGGCGTAATCACCCTGACGAGTCAGCAGGTTGGTCACATAACCGCTGACAGGCGCTGCGACCCGTGTGCGCTGCAAGTCCAGTTCGGCCTGGGTCAGAGCGGCGATCGCCAACTGCACGTTGGCATGTGCCAGGCCCAGATTGGCCTGATTGCGCAAGAGTTCCGCCTGCGCCACAGCCACTTCGGTACTGGACTTTTCCCACTCTTCGCCGGAGATCGCGAAGCGCTGTTTAAGGGTTCGACGGCGCTGCTCTTCGCTTTGACGCTGGCGCAGCAGCGCTTCGCTGGAGACAATCGTCGCTTCGGACTGACCCAGCGTGGCTTTGGCAACTTCCACCGCACGCTTGGCATGCTCCACCGCCAGCGTATACCGAGCCGGGTCGATCTCCAGCAGCAACTGGCCTTTCTCGACACGCTGGTTGTCTTGAACGCTCAGGCTGACGATCCGCCCCGAGACATCGGCGGACAACGTCACCACATCGGCGCGAACCCGTGCATCGCGAGTCCAGGGGGCGCGGGTGTAATGCTCCCAGGCGAACCAGCCGAGGATGACGGCCAGCACCACCACTGCAAGGGTCGCGAGTCGGGCAAGGATCGTCTTCAAGGCATCAGGCTCCCATCACCAGAATCAACGTTGCGCATACGCAGGCATACAATGCGCCTTCGAACAGCGCTTCATGCCAGACAAAACGCAACACCCCCAAGCGGCGCAAGGTCCAGTCCAACAGCAGAAAAATCGGCAAGGCCAGCAACAGGGCCTGGGCGATTGGCGGCAGATAGACGCCACCCACTTCCAGATCAATGGGCAAGGGCCGGCACTCCTTCCACGTCTGCGGGTTGAAAATATTTACGATGGCGCTCCAGAAACGACACCACGATCAACAACGCCACGCGCATCCTGAATACCGACCACAGGTGTTCATGAACGTCTAGATGCAAGTCGTCCATTTCATCGCCCAAGACATGCAAGCTTCCGAGCAACTGCACAAGGTCAACCCCGGGTCGCCCGGCGATCAATCGCCCTGTCTCTCGGACAGCCGCCAGCAAACGGTTCTGTTGTTGCGTACTCAACAACGTATTGCTCTGCCCCTGCTGCCTGAGCTGGTTCAAAGCCACCCCCAGTGCCATGCACCCGAGGCTGACTTCGAACAGCTCGCGGGAGTGCTTGTCGCTGGTTGCCGGCAATAGTCCCAACATCATGGTCAGGCGATCGACCATACGGCTTTCAAACGCAAATTGCTGTTCATCGGTGGCCGGCGTCTTCAACAAAGCGTAGACCTGCTCGCAGCTTTCATTGAACAGCCGGCGTATCCGTAAATCGGGCCTGAACGGGAAGATCAAGGCGTAAACACTGAGCGCCAGCGCGGCGGCGCTGATATACGCGCCGGCAAATTCAAACCACTGAATGGCATTGTTTTGGCCGATTCCTGCGTTTTGCGGACCCAGCAACAGCATGGTCGTCAGTCCAAGGCCAATACCTGTGCCAGTGGTTGGCGGACTGGCCAACCCCACCGCGACCGCGTACAGCAATGGCGCAAACAACAAGGCGAGTAACTCGAAGTCACTGATCATCGGCATCAGCATGAACAGATAGAACGCCGACACCACCAAGGCCAGACCCAGCCCCCTGGCAAAGCTTTGACTGGCCAGCAATGGCCGCGGAAAAGTCGCCATCAGCGAACAGAGAATCCCCACTACAATCATCCCGCCACGGGCCCCATCCCAAGCAGTCTCGATCCAGATCAGCCCCGCCACCAGTAACGCGGTAAATGCCCGGACTGCGTTCATTGCTGCCAACGTGAAGTCCAGATGCAACGGGTTGTCCTGGCCGCGGAACACGCAACTGGCTTCCCGTCCTTCCTGGATCGCGTCGCTCAGTTCCAGAATCTGCCCCAGTTGCTCCAACATCCGTGCCTGCTCCCAGCGCAGTGCCCAGGCCAATGAACGCAGCGTGGCAGGCATCGTCTCGGTGAGTTGTTCGGCCTTGTAGGCCTGGTCATCGAAACGCTGTTGCAGCGTCAAAAAATGATGCCGCGCCTCGGTCGACAATGAGCGACCTTGCACGGCCAACTCATCAAGGAATGCCAGTTCCTCGCTGCGCAACCGCTGTATTTCTTCCGGCAACGCGCCCTCCCAACGTTCGGTGAGTAATTGCCGCTGGTGACGCAAAGCCGTCAGCCGCGAAGTCAGCAGCACCAGTTGATTGCCAAGCAACTGCACCAGGCTATTGGCACTGCGCAACCGTGGTGCATCGAAGTACAAATGTCTTCGCAGCCCTTCAAGGGCGCTGATCTCGCCCAACAGTTGCATTTGCCGCTTGTGGAAATCGGCCTCGCTTTCCTCGGTTCGAATCACCGCTGCCGCGTGAGTCGCGAGCAGTTTGATCACTTGATCGATCTTGGCGAAATAACCCTTGGCCACCGCCTCCGGTCGCGCCGTCAGAAGGCTGACAACGCACACGCAGGCCACCGCCAACAATGTTTCTGTCACGCGAGTGACTGCCAGCAGGAACGTACCCTCCTGATCGGGTTGCGCCAGCAGTGCCACCACCACCGCCGTGTAACCGCTCAGGACAAACGCCTGGGAACTGGTGTAGCGCAACAAAGTGCCGCCGGCGGTACACAGCGCCAACCACAAGGCCAGGGTGATGATGAAGGGCAGCGGCGCCTGGGGGAAAATGGCCATGATCAACACCGCGACTGCCGCGCCCAACGTGGTGCCGATGATCTGGCCGAAACTTCGGGCCAGGGCCATGCCGCCCAATGGCTGACTGACAATGATCACCGCCATGATCGACCACTTGGGCTGGTCGAGGTCGAACACAAAGGCCAGGTACAGCGTCAGCAGCCCCGCCACGATGGTTCTCAGGGCAAACAGCAGCACCTCGCGTCCGGGGTTGAGAATGGCCTTGAAGTATTGAAGCAACGGTTGCATGGGAGCGCTCATCGAGTCATCTCCTGCAAGCGTAGTCATTGCTTCCTTGCTTCGACGAGTTTCAATGTCGACAAGACCTGTAGGCCATTTCGCCGATGGACACGCCTGCGTCGATAGAGCCTGTCGATCATTTCGTAAGCCAAAGCGATTGGACAGGATCCCCCCATGCCCCTAGGCTGAAATCGCTGCGAAAGCATCACTCTCTCTATAAAGCCCCTGCCCATGATTGTGCGTCCCAAGCCGAATCTGCTCGGCATGTTGTTTTCCCTTAAAGGCTCGATTGCCAAGCGCATTGCCTTGCGCAGTCTGTTGGTGACCCTGCTGGCGTCGGTAATCGTGCTGGTGGAGATCTGGCACCCGGCGTATTTCTCCAAGGTCAACGCCACGCCGTTCACCCTGCTGGGTCTGTCGTTGTCGATCTTCATGAGTTTTCGCAACAATGCCTGCTACGACCGCTGGTGGGAGGGCCGCAAGCATCTGGGGCAGTTGATCATCGAAGTGCGATCGCTGATTCGTCAAACCCAGGGTCTGATGGTGGCGGCCGAACGTGAACTTATGCTGCGTGAACTCTGCGGGTTCGCCCATGGCCTGATCGCCCGCCTGCGCGTTGAAAACGAGATGAGAGCCATCAAACCGTGGACGCAGGATGCCGTGGACGCAGAGCATCCGAACATCACTGACGCGCTCTTGCAGCGGATCGGAGTCCGGTGCTCGGCCCTTGCCGAGCGCGGCCAGATCAGCGAATGGC
The DNA here is from genome assembly GCF_058798795.1 of Pseudomonas sp. GW822-FHT07A10. Lineage (NCBI taxonomy): Bacteria > Pseudomonadati > Pseudomonadota > Gammaproteobacteria > Pseudomonadales > Pseudomonadaceae > Pseudomonas > Pseudomonas sp. GW822-FHT07A10. The sequence continues at coordinate 201,245 of NZ_JBXAKV010000005.1, read as the reverse complement.
GTTATACCCAACTGGAAACGCGACTGGTCAGCCTCAGTCAGGTCCAGGCCAGTTGCGAACGCATCAAAAGTACGCCGCTGCCCTTCCCCTACACCCTGTTGCTGCACCGCACCATCTACCTGTTCTGCATCCTGTTGCCGTTCGCCATGGCCGAACCTCTTGGCTGGCTGACACCGGTGATTACCGCCATTGTCAGCTACACCTTTTTCGGCCTCGACGAAATCGGCGACGATCTGGAGGACCCGTTCGGCTTCGATGAGAACGATCTGCCGTGCAATGCGATTTTGCGCACACTGGAGCGCGAAGTGCTGGCAGCGCTGGGGCAAACCGACTTGCCACCGGCCCTTGAGCCCGATGACTACGTGCTGAACTGAGCCAGGGTTTGACTCACAGCCCGGCCTGACCGAAGCTGGTGACTTTGTAAAAGCCTGTCAGCTTCCGGATCCCTGCATGCCTCAGTCCCGCCGCTATCTGCTCATCAGCCTCTGTGCACTGTTTGCCCTCGCCCTCGCCTGGTTTTTTTTGCGCAGCACGACGCCTGTGGTCCCGGAGGCAATTCGACGCGGCTACAGCGAAGCGCTGACCCAGGCACGCACGGGTCAACCGGGGGCGGCGCGGGTGCTTTACCAGCAATTGGGCCGCCCTGACCTGTCCGACAAGCGCCGCGTCTGGCTGCATGCCGAACTGCCCAACTACCCCAGCCCGCAAGCCTTGAAACTGGCGGATGCGGACCTGCAACATCCATCGGCGGATGTACGCATCGCGGCGATCAAAAGCATCAGCGGTTTAGTGCCCAATGGACAGCGAAGTCTGTTGCTCGGGCCCTTGCTCGATGACAGCGACCCAAGCGTTCGGTTTACGGCGGTCAACGCCTTGTTGGGGCTGTCCCCGGATGAGCTGGGGTTGTATTTCGGCCCCCTGGAGCAAGCCATTGACGCTTGGGAACAGGTCCTCAAGCAGCAGCCGGAAAGCGCCGACACCCAGTACCAACTGGCACGCCTGCATTTGCACAATGCCGAACTGAAGGACGCGCAGCAGGCATTGGAGCGCACGTTGCAACTGGCGCCCGGCAACTTGCCGGCACTGGTGATGCAGATTGACGTGCTGGATCGACTGGGCCAAAGCGATGCCGCCCAGCAATTGTTGGCGAAGCAGTTAAAGGCCCAGCCCGATTCGGCCTATCTGCAACATGCGTTGGGGCTCTGGTTGCTGCATCACGGGCAAAGTGAGTTCGCGTTGCTCGGGCTGTCCAAAGCCGTGGAGCTTGAACCCGACAATAAGGATTACCGCTACGACCTGGCCACCACGTTGCATGGTGAGCAAGAGCTGGAGGCCGCGCAGAAACAGCTGCAGGAAATCGTCCAGCGCCACCCGGCCGATCGCAAGGCGCGCGTGCTGTTGATCAACTATTGGAAGGAAAGCGGACAGTTGCAGAACGTACAGATCCTGTTGGCGCAGCTCGAGCAGCTCAATCCGGATGATCCGGCATTGCAGCAAGGGCTTTAATCAAGATCAAAAGATCGTCCGAACGCGGCCCGAGCCTTCGGCAGCCCCTAAAGGGGGCCGTACGACACAACCGTCGACGCAGCTTCAGGAGAGCATGTCCTGCATGATCTGTTGCAACACATCCAGATCGAATGGCTTGGCCAGGATCGGTGCCTTGCGGGTGATCGGGCTGTCGGTCTCACGGATTTCCTGCGGGTAACCGCTGATGAAGATCACCTTGAGTTCCGGTCGCAACTTCACGGCAGGTTCGGCGATTTGCACGCCAGAAATCCCGCCAGGCAGGCGAAAGTCGGTGATCATCATGTCCAGGTTCGGTTTGCTCGCCAGGATCTCAAAGGCCTGCTCACCGTTTTCGGCTTGCAGCACCCGGTAACCTTCACCCGACAAATAAGCGGACAGCACCATCAAAATCGAAGGGTCATCTTCAACGATCAGTACCACGTCTTGTGCATCTTCACTCATGGAAAACCTTTGTTCGGTCAATAGCTGCTGATACGACCATGTGGTCAATCAGAGGTTGCGTTCATCGGGCTGTTTTCCTGCAGCGGCAGACAAACGCGAAACAAGGCGCCTTCGCCAATCCGGCTCTCGACGGTAATGGAGCCACCATGGGCGGCGACAATCTGCTGCGAAATAAACAACCCCAGGCCCAGCCCCGCCACCACGGCCCTGGTGGAAACCCGCTCGAACTGCTGAAAAATGCGCTGTTGATTCTCTACACCGATCCCGATACCGCGATCCTGAACCTCAACCCGCGCTTGCCCGTGGTGATTGTACACGCGAACGTCGATCGCGCTCTTGGCACCATAGCGCAACGCATTAGTCAGCAGATTGGAAATCACTTGTTCGATACGAAACTCGTCCCAGTCGCCCATCACGGGTTGGTCGGCGATCAAGCTGACTGACGACTCTGCGGCCTCAACCTGCGGTGCGAAGTTCTGCAAAAGATTGCGCACCAGTTGCACCAGGTCAAACCGACCGGGGCGAATAGACAGCTTGCCGGTGCGGATCCGCGACACATCAAGCATGTCTTCGATCAGGCGGATCAAGCTTTTGATCTGCCGCTCGTCGCGCTCGACCATGGCGTGCATTTTGTCCAGGGTGAACGCCGCGGCGTTATCCCGGGCCAGGTGCATTTTGCGCAACTGGGTTTCGAGGATCAGACCATTGAGCGGTGTACGGACTTCATGCGCAACGATGGACATGAAGTCATCGCGCATGCGCACCGCCTGCTTCAGTTCTTTCTGGGTGTTCTGCAACTGTTCGAGCAACGCCCCCTGTTCGCGGCGACTTTGCTCCAGGGCTTCGACCTGTTGCTTCATCGCCTTGCTCTGGCGATACAGATCGACGAAGACATTGACCTTGCTCTTGACCGCGTGAACATCCAGCGGCTTGTGCAGAAAGTCCACGGCTCCGCTTTCGTAGCCCTTGAATGCGTAGTTGAGATCACGGCCAGCGGCACTGACGAACACAATCGGGATGCTTTTGGTTTTTTCCGTGCCGCGCATCAACTCGGCCAACTCAAAGCCGTTCATGCCGGGCATCTGCACATCGAGAATGGCCAGCGCGAATTCGTGCTGCAACAACAGCGACAAGGCTTCATCGGCGGACAAGGCCTTGTAGACGATGAGGTCCTGCCGCTTGATCAACGCCTCAAGCGCCAGCAGGTTCTCCGGCAGGTCGTCGACGATCAGCAGTTTGGTCTGGATGTTACTTAGCATGGGATTCGTTCCCGCTCGACACGCAGACGGCCGAAGCACCGATCACGATAGCTTCTACACAAGGAATACCTGCACGGTTCATGATTTGCGGTAGATCCTTTCTTGTTTGATCAATGGCTCAAACTGATTGCCATAGGCCGAAAAATCCAGGGTTTCTTTACTGCCCAGCGCCAGAAAGCCCCGATGACACAAAGATTCGTGAAACAAGCCAAACGTTCGATCCTGAAGCTTTTTGTTGAAATAAATCAGCACATTACGACACGAAATTAATTGAGTTTCGGAGAACACGCTATCGGTGGCCAGGCTGTGATCGGCGAACGTAACGTTGTCGCACAGGCTCTTGTCGAAAATCGCGTAGTCGTAGGCCGCCGTGTAGTAATCGGCGAACGAACGCTGACCACCGGCCTGCTGATAATTGTGAGTGTAGGCTCGAACATTCTGCAGGGAGAAAATCCCCTGCCTGGCTTTATCCAGCGAGCGCGGGTTGATGTCAGTGGCATAGATGATGGTGCGCTCCAGCAAGCCTTCTTCGCGCAACAGGATCGCCATCGAATAGACCTCCTCGCCGGTGCTGCAACCGGCAATCCAGACCTTGATCGACGGCCAGGTCTTGAGCAGCGGCACCACTTCCTGACGCAGCGCCAGGAAGTGCGAAGGGTCGCGAAACATTTCGCTGACCGGAATCGTCAGCAATTGCAGCAGCTGCATGAACGCGGTTGGGTCGTGCAGGACCTTCTCTTGCAGCGCCGAGATGGTATTGCACTCGAATTGGCTTAATGCATGGTTGACCCGACGCTTAATCGACGCGCCGGAGTAATCGCGAAAATCGTAGCTGTATTTGAGGTAGATCGCTTCGATCAACAACCTCAGTTCGATTTCGCTGCGCTCCATTAGAGGCGTTCCATCTTCGGTAACCACACACGAATCAGCGAGAACAGGCGATCCAGGTCGATGGGCTTGGCCAGGTAGTCATTGGAGCCGGCCTGCAAGCAGCGCTCCTGATCGTCCTTCATCGCCTTGGCTGTCACCGCAATGATCGGCAGCTTGCGCCAGCGCGGGTCCTTGCGGATTTCCAGGGTGGCTTCGAAACCATCCATTTCCGGCATCATCACGTCCATCAGCACCAGGTCGATGTCCTCGACTTCATTTAATCGCTCAATTGCTTCACGACCGTTACGGCCAATCACCACCACCGCACCCTTCTGCTCCAGCGCACTGGTCAGGGCGAAGATATTGCGTACATCGTCATCCACCAGCAGCACTTTGCGCCCCTCGAACACCTTGTCGCGGCTGCGGGCGGTCTTGAGCATGGTCTGGCGTTCATGGGATAACCGGGATTCGACCTTGTGCAGGAAGAGTGTCACTTCATCCAGCAACCGCTCGGGTGAGCGCGCGCCCTTGATGATGATCGAGCGCGAATACTTGCGCAGTTCGGCCTCTTCGTCCCGGGTCAGGTTGCGCCCGGTATAGACGATCACCGGCGGGAACGAGCAGATATCCTCGCAGGACATGCGCTTGAGCAAGTCGTTGCCAAGCATGTCGGGTAGTTTCAGGTCGATGATCATGCAGTCGAAAATCGTGGTGCGCAGCAAATCGAGTGCATCCTGCGCCAGGCCGACGGCAGTGATTTCGATGTCCTCGTCGCCGATCAATCGGGCGATGCTGTCACGCTGCAGATCGTCGTCTTCGACCAACAATATGCGTTTGACCTTCTGGGTCAGTTTGGCTTCGAGGCGGGCAAACACCTCCTTGAGCTCCTCGCGCGTAGTCGGTTTGACCGCGTAACCGATGGCGCCCATGTGCATGGCGGCCTCGACACGGTCTTCGACCGAGATTACGTGCACGGGAATGTGCCGGGTTTCGGCGTGCTCTTTCAGGCGCTGCAACACCGTCAGCCCGGAATGATCCGGCAGGCGCATATCCAGCAGGATCGCGTCGGGGATGAATTGCCTGGCCAGGTCGTAGCCTTCATCGGCGCCGTAGGCCACCAGGCACTGATAACCCAGTTCATGGGCCAGATCGTAGAGGATGTGCGCAAAGTCCGGCTCATCTTCCACCACCAGGATGCAACGAGTGGCGAACGGCGCCTTGTAGCGATCATCATCGAAACGCGCGATTTCGACCTCGGCAATCAGCGGCACAGGCGCGGTAGCCACGATGGCTTGCGGCATGGTCACCGGCGTGGCTTTCATCGTTTCGACAGGCATATCGCCCGGTTCGATGTAGTGCTGCGGCAACACCAGGGTGAACACACTGCCCTGCCCCGGCGTGCTGGACAGGCTGATGGAGCCACCCAGCAACGTGGCCAGATCACGAGAGATCGACAGGCCCAGGCCGCTTCCGCCGTAACGACGGTTAGTGGTGCCGTCGGCCTGACGGAAGGCTTCAAAAATGCTGTCCTGATGATCCGGCGCAATGCCGATCCCGGAATCACGGACGACAAAAGCGATGCCCTCGCCTGGCTGAGCCGCGACGATCAGGCTGACTGTGCCCTTTTCGGTGAACTTCACCGCGTTTGACAGCAGGTTCTTGATCACTTGCTCCAGGCGCTGCCGATCGGTGAACAGCATTAGCGGGGTGTCAGCGCGCAATTCGACTTCAAAATCCAGTTTCTTGTCCGCGGCCAACGGCTCGAACATTCCTCGCAGGCCTTCCACCAGGCGCGCAACGCTGGTGTTCTCCGGACGCACCTCAAGCTTGCCGGCCTCAACCTTGGAAATGTCGAGAATGTCGTTGATCAGGTTGAGCAAGTCGTTACCGGCGCAGTAGATCGACTCGGCGAACTTGACCTGCTCGGCGCTGAGGTTTTCCTGCGGGTTTTCCGCCAGCAATTTCGCCAGAATCAACGAACTGTTCAGCGGTGTGCGCAGCTCGTGGGACATGTTTGCGAGGAATTCGGACTTGTACTTGCTGGCACGCTGCAACTCTTCGGCGCGGGCCTCAAGCTCAAGCTGGGCCTGATTCAGTTCGCTGTTCTTCAGGTCCATGGCGTCGCGTTGCTCGGCCAGGATCTGCGCCTGTTCGGCGAGTTGGTCGTTGGTTTGTTCCAGCTCGATCTGCTGGGTTTCCAGGTGAGCCTGGGACTCCTTGAGAACCCGCGACTGCTCTTCCAGCTCTTCGTTGGCGCTCTTGAGTTCTTCTTGCTGAACCTGCAACTCTTCGTTGAGTTGCTGGGTTTCGGCCAGCACTTCCTGTAAGCGCTGGCGATAGCGCGCCGCTTCGATTGAGGTGCCGATGTTACCGGCAACCAGTTCGAGCAACTCGATGTCACGATCTGTCAGCGGTCGCAGGAAACCGAGTTCGATCACCCCGTTGACGCGATCGTCATCGCTGGTCGGCACCGCCAGTACACTGCGTGGTAAACCTTCGCCCAAGCCGGAGCTGACTTTGAAGTAATCCCCCGGCACCTCATCAAGACGAATCAGGCGCGCCTGTTGCGCCACCTGGCCGACAATCCCTTCGCCATTGTAAATCTGCTGCTCAAGTGCTTCCTGTTCTCGGGAGAAACCGTAAGACGCGATGCGCTTCAGGCCACCATGCTCCTCACGGACATAAATCGCCGCGACGGCGCTGCCAAGGTATTGCGCGCAGAACTGCAGGATATTGCGCCCCAACAAATTGAGCGATAACTGCCCCAGGACTTGCTCGGCCAGTTCGGTCTGGCCGTTGCGCAACCAGGCCTGCTGCTCCAGACGCCGGGCGCTGGCCTGTTGCGCGGCGAGGTTGACGCTGTAGCTGCGGGACAGGTTGAGCAGATCCCGGCGGCCGACATAGGCCAGCAATCCGCTGATACCGGCCACGAACAACAGATAAAGGGCGATGCTCCAGATGGTGGTGCTTCGCACTTCTTCATTGCGCGTGGTACGCAACTGCTGCTCCATGTCGATCACGTCTTCGAATTGCTTGCGGATCTCATCGGTCAACCGTTTGCCGCGCCCGACCTTGATGACGCTACGGTAATCACCGCCTGCGCGCTGCAAATCGATTATCGATTGCGCGTAATTGGCCCATTCCGTCTGCAAGGCCTGGAGCCGGTGCAAGCGGTCGGTTTGTACCGAATTGTCCGCAGTCAGTTCGAGCAAGGTATTGAGGGCGACCGTTATTCTTGGCTTGGCCGTCTCATAGGGCTCGAGAAAATGCTCGTCGCCACTGAGCAGGAAACCGCGCATACCGGTTTCCAGATCGACGGTCAGTTTTACCGCTTCATTGGCATTATTGATCACCCGGTCCGAGTGCTGGACCCACTGGATCACCGACAGCAGATAGGTGATCAGCAAGACAAAGAACGCCGCGCTGATGACACCGACACCCAACGGCAGGCTGACGTTGCGGCTCAGGAGTTTACGGAATCGTTGCTCATCAACCGCAGGCGCAGAGGTCATGGGAAGCCTTGTCGAACTGTTGAAAGCCATCGAGTCTGCCCCAAATCGGCCGAGGGGATCCATTTTTCTGACACGTTTTTCGGCAATATCCTGCATTTCACTGCTCCGGCGCAAAGGAGCGGTTATTCTTCGCGGCTCTTGTGCGGCTATTGTTCTTTGTAACGCCTCGGGAACTTGTCGTGATCCGTCACTTACTCATGCAAGAGCCCGGCGATTTCGATCGACGCTATCGCAAATCCAACCTTTGAGAGCCCCACTATGTCCACCAAAACATCCACCATCCTGGTCGTCGAAGACGATGCCATCGTGCGCACGCTGATCGTCGATGTGCTGGAGGAACTGGAATACCGGGTACTTGAGGCCGATGGCTGTGAAGAGGCGCTGGATTTCATCAACGATGAGGACCAGCACATCGACCTGCTGATGACCGATGTGGGGCTGCCGGTCATGGACGGCCGGGAATTGGCGAAACAGGCACGCATGCTGCGCCCCGGGTTGCCGATTCTGTTCGCCAGCGGTTATGCCGAAAGCATCGAAGTGCCTGACGGCATGCACGTGATCGGCAAGCCGTTTTCCATTGACCAGTTGCGCGACAAGGTCAAGAACATATTGCCCTGACTGGGCCGTCGGGGTGAAAGCCCCGCATCGCGATGAACGGGTCAAGTAATTGCGTATTTTGAAATGCTAGCGAGCCCGTCTTCATCGCGGCAAGTTGCTCTTTAAATCCGAGCCGACACATTAAATAAACAAGTAGCACTACCCATTTATTAATCGCCGAAGTTACGCTTGTCGAGCGCCAAAACAATAACATTTTACGCCTGGCGCATCCCTACGACGATTAATTAAATGGATGTTTATGAGCCACGCCTCGGTGTACCCTCCGATTGAAAACGCACAACAACTAAAAGCCACGCAAGCAGAACGAGAAGACTTTGTCCGCGCCTTGGTGCATTACATAAAAGGAATGGAAAGCACGCAAGAGATTGATCTTTCAACATTCTATATTTCGCATCGCCCGAATTCCTTGTTTGATGAAATCTATGGTCCTGCAAAAGAACTACTGGAAAGCACCACCCTTAGTCCTGACTTTATAGCGTCACTTGAGGCCTGGAGTGCCTCGGACATGTTGCCGCCATTGCGAGTGGATATCGAGGGTAACCTCTACGCCGGCTCGCAGGGGGGCTGGCATAACTTGATGGAAGACATCAAGTATTTCTCGAAACTCCAGCAGACTTTATCAATGATTGGTGAGATCGCCCTTCACGCGGGCGGGTATATCTATTTCGCTCACGACATCAGTGTTGAACAATGGCTGCGCTTTAATCAGTTGACGGTTCCGACGACGGTTGCCGAGGCCGGAAACCTGATTGACTTCCTGTCCCTGGACTTGCCCGCGGGCCCACCGATCGGCAACTGTTGGCAAGCCGTCTCCGGGCATGAGAACTCGCCTTTTGTACTGAGCAAGACTGAGCGTGGTGAGGTGGCGCGCCTCACTCTGCAAGCGTTCTCGCGCCCCCAGCAAATGCTGGAGGAGCTCGCACGCCCTGTCATCGGCAACAGAACCAGTGACGAAGTGCAAGCCGGCGCGGATTACTTGCTGGACCAGATTCTGGAGACATCAACAGCGATCGAGTGGGCCAAAGAGTACCTCAACGTTACAGGCTGGTACGGCGCGCACGAAGACCAGGAAACCCCCAAGGAGCATCTTCAATCGCTACTGGTGGCCGCCATCATACTTGCCATCGACCCATTGGCAGACATCACAGGTAGTGAGGTCGCCGGCTACGAGCTTTATCAGCCCAGCAACGTCGATCGCAGTCCCGAGGCAGTCCGGGAGGATCTAGACCGACACCTGGTGGGGCTGGGCCGCGATTCGGGAGTGGCCACCCCGCTTGCCACGTTCATCTTGCTGGCGGGAATTGCGCCGGAATTTCTGGTCCGAGGCCTGCCCACATCGATACGACTTGGAACACCGGCCTGGGTTGCGCTCACGCAGGCGGTTGCCTTGGCCGAGGCCTATGACCCGGGATCCTCGCGGCTGATGTCCTACGCTGAACTCCTGAAGTTTTCGGCGTTGGAGCCCGTGACCCCGGAACTGGAACTGCTGCACAACGCCTCTACGATCAAGCCCGTCATTAATTGGGCGACCATGAACAAGGTCATCTCCCCTGACGCACACGGCCAGTACGACAAGCCGTCCCTGATCGTCGCGATCGATGCCTATCAACAACATATCAATCGTTTTGACCAAGTCATTCACTCGCTCACCACCCCACTTCCCTCCCGACGAAACATTGCACTTGCTCAATTGCAGAAGGCGTACCCGAACTGCCGTTTTCTGGAGACGGTGAATCTGACCAAGACCGGCCGGGGCTTTAACCCGGGTCGCGGGTCGAGGTTGAAAATGTCCGTCGTTGATTTGCACATGTCTGATGACCTGGTCACTCTGGACTGGAATAACGCCAATGACATCTACCCGGAACTTCCCGACATTGAACATCTGACGCCGGCAAGCGAATTGTATGAGGTTGCCTTCGATGCCTACCACCAGAACCTGGAAGCCGGCATTCTCACTAATATAAAACTCGCCCTGTCACAGCTACCGGCACTGGACCGCACTGCACTTCAAATGGGGGAAATCAGTGTTTATACCGTTCGCAAATCAGTGGCGCGTCCCTACACCACACCGGTCAGTAACATCGGTCTTATTGGTGCCGGCATTCAACCGACCCACTACAAGGAAACCCAACAGGATAAAGACGCAGCAACTTGCCGTTACGCGGTGATCATCACCGCATCTTACCAAGGGGAAGTTGACTGCTATGAGCTCTTCACCCTGCGTGGTGAATGTCGAAAGAACAACGCCTTGGGCCGATTGATTGTCAGTTCTGGAAAGATCAATTCACCGACCAGGGTGGACTTCACCGGGAACTTCACCGAGCCAACACCGGCGGTGAGCCCATTTCAGATGCCCATTGATTTTCTCGCTTACAGCCAGGGCTTTGAACCACGCGAGGGTATCTCGAGCAGCGCCGTGATCGAAAAACTCGGCATGATTGCCGCCCCCCTGTCGGGTGCCCCGTCGATCGGTAGTCATTACCAGAGCTTTCTCAATGAGCAACTGGAAAAACTGGCCCTTTTCATCGTCCAGCACCGCCCCTTCGCGAGCTATGAAGAACTCAAGCGCAATGGTGAAGGGCGAACCGCGCTGGAGCTGGAGCGAGACAAAGCAGAGAAAATCGAGACTTTCATCATTGATTTGGTCGTGCCGTTCAAAAAATGCATTGAAGACCTGTCATCAGACAGCAGCACCACCCGGGCCGAAGGCGCTGTCGGCTGCATACTCGATGGCCTGGCGGTGGTCGGCTCGATAATCGGCCTCAGCGCAAAACTCACCAGTGCCGCCTCGAAAGCGACCTCATTTGCGTCAAGGTCCGCCCAACTCGGCAAACTCACCTCACGCCTGGCGGTTTCACTCTTGAACCCGCTGGATGGCGCACCTGATTTGCTCTTCAGCGGTGCACACCTGATCAAGAAAGGCGCATTGCAATTCAGTAAACACAGTCTGGCGGCCATCGAGGCGGCGACATTTCAAGTCCGCCGACTCACGGGCAGCGCGCAAACCTATGACTTGCTCAAAGCAGCCAATCGCACAGACATCCTGCAGGGCTCCTGGAAAAAACTGGGCGATACAGGCGAGCCTGCCCATCTGTTGATTGTCGAAAAACGCGGAGACTGGTACGCCCTCAATGTAAAAACGGGCTCGCCATGGGGGGCGCCACTGAGAAACCTGAAATTGACGGACTTCATTCCCGTTCGTGGATGGCATCGACTGCTGCCGAAAAATTACAGCCGCGCGATCATCAAGAATGCTCTGCCTGTTGCGCGAAATAAAGTCAGCAATGCGATAGAGGTATTAGCCAGTCGCCTTCACGACACTGACAGGAAATTCGTCTACCGGACATTTTTCGGTGACGATTCGTCCGCAATTGCCGAACGATACCTGGACGATCTTCTGTTGATCAAAGATGACCTTGATGCGATCAAGACCACCAATTTCACCATCGAGGCCAGCACCCAAAAATCGGTCATAGGCGGGTTATACCCTGGCAAGTATCGAAGCTGGCAAGCCGCGTCCAAGGCCGACGCCCCCCTTGAAGAGTTCATCGTATTTTATGCAGACCACCTGAACGATTTTTACCGCAGCGTTAAATATGACAACAGTGCAATCGCCGACGTGTTGATCCATGAGATGTCCCATGGAGGTCCCGACACTCTGGACTTCTTCTATGCACAAAAATCGCAAAAACATGCCTTGAAGTCGGGTGAAGTGGACGTAGCCGAGTTGTTGAATCTGGCCAAAGGTCGCACGCACATCGACCTTTCCAGCAAGCTGGCAGGTGCCGATGCCCCCATATTGCTGGATCCTCCGGCATTCATTCCTTCGGAGCTTTTCCATACGGCGCCTGCTTTGCTCAACGCCGACTCCCAGTCAATGGTGACGTCACTGTTGAGCCAGTTGAAGACCAACGCCCCGGCGTTCTACGACAACCTGTCGGCGTTGCGCCGTGCGTTGAAAAATGCCGGTTCAGGCCGGGTCATCGACCCTGTTCGAATCAACTTGGGAAAATCCTCGCAACTGTTGTCGTGACGTAGTGAGGCGGTGTGATCGCGAGCACTGTCCCTGGCGCAGGATGGCGGACGGAAAAGCACTGCGGGCTGTGGTTTAATTACGGCCTTCATCTTCTCCCCCGCCCTTTACCCGCCTCAAGGAACGCCCTTACATGATCCAGCCCCACGCAACCAAAGTCCTTGTCATTGGTTACGTCTGGCCCGAGCCCCGTTCTTCGGCGGCCAGCGGGCATGTGATGCAAATCCTCGATACGTTCTTGCAGCAAGGCTGGGACATCACCTTCAGCAGTCCGGCTGGAACCGGTGAGCATCGTGCTGACCTGACCGCGCTGGGCATCCGCGAAGTGCCGATCGAATTGAACAACAGCAGCTTCGATGCGTTTATCAGTGAACTCGCACCGGATATTGTCCTGTTCGACCAGTTCATGATGGAAGAACAGTTCGGTTGGCGAGTCGAAAAACACTGCCCCAACGCCTTGCGCGTGCTTGAGACCTCTGACCTGCAAAGCCTTCGTCATGCACGGCATCAACGGCTCAAGGAACGCTTGAAGGCCAGTAACGACACCAACGATTTCAGCGAGCTATTCGCGCCAGCCTTGCGTGAAGAGTTCCAGCTTATGGCTGATACCGATCTCGCCAAACGGGAGATTGCTGCGCTGTACCGTTGCGACTTGAACCTGATGATCTCTGAAGTGGAGATCGATTTGCTGGTCGAGCAGTTCAAGCTACCGCGCAACTTACTGCACTGGTGTCCGCTGATGGTCGAGCCTGCGTGCGTACCGCCGACAGCCTTTGAAGATCGGGCGCACTTTCTCAGCATCGGCAATTTTCGACATGCGCCCAACTGGGATGCGGTGCTCTGGATGAAAACAACCATCTGGCCGTTGATCCGCGAGCAACTGCCCGCGGCTCAGTTGCATATCTACGGTGCTTACACGCCCCCCAAAGCTACCGCGTTGCATAACCCGGCCCAGGGTTTTCATGTCATGAACTGGGCAGAAGATGCTTTGCAAGTGATGTCGGCGGCACGCATTTGTCTGGCGCCTCTGCGTTTCGGTGCCGGTATTAAAGGCAAGATTGTCGACGCCATGCTGTGCGGCACGCCCACGGTTACAACGCCTATCGGTGCCGAAGCGATGCACGGCGAACATCCGTGGCCTGGGGCCGTTGCTCGCACGGCACGGGAAGTGGCTGACTGTGCGGTGCGGCTGTACAAGAATGAAGCGCTTTGGGCACAAGCCCAATCCCACGGACAGAGGTTGCTGGCCGATCGATATAAAACGTCGGAACATGGCCCGGCATTGATCAAGAAGTTGTTGCACTGCCAACAGCACTTGCCTCAACTTAGACGCGATAATTTTACCGGCAGTATGTTGCGCCACCACCACCATAAAAGTACGCAATACATGGCGCAATGGATCGAGGCAAAAAACCGAAACCTCGCTTAAGCCACGAAACCAACCACACATATTTTGCATTATCACAATTATTGATCACCTTTACTTTCCTATTTATAAATCGTTGAACGAAGTGAAAAACATAAAATTCGATCAACCGATAACACCTATAAAACAATGCAAGGATGCATTAAATGGATAACGTTATTCAGAACAACTACGCATTTAGAAATTGGATGGCCGCCACGCCGGCGATTGATACTTTGTCGCTCGCCGAATTGACACTGCCAGGCACCCATAACGCCGGCAGCGACTGGAAGGCATCCTGGCCGCTGATCCCGGGCGCCCATTGGCTGGCGTGTCAGCACGAATCGTTTTACTCGCAACTGTGCCACGGTTCCCGAGTGCTTGACATCCGTTTGATGTATGACGCCAGTGCGCCGGGGCTTGGCAAGTTCTGCATTCATCACAACGGCTACCGTAACGGCCGCACGCTTGGACACCTTGTCAGTGACGTAGAAGCATTTCTGCAAGAAAATCCCAATGAATTCATCATCCTGGACTTTCATGAGTTGAATGGGGATACCTTTGATTACACTTACTTCAATAAGATGATGGTCCACTTCCTTGGGCGTCGCTTGATTCCCAACCAAAATCGCTCGTTGAGCCTCGGCCAACTCAAACGCCTCAGCGACAGCCAACGCGTTGTGGTTGCTGCGCCTTGGCACTGGGCAATTGACAAGAACGTGTTCATCCAGCAAATCGAGCACAAATGGTCTGGCAACGGCATCACCAGTGCCGCCGAGTTGGAGCAGTACATTATAAAAGTGCTGAAATATCCGCCAGGTTCATGGGCACCATGGTCCCTGTCCGCGACCAGTTATAGCGCTCTCGGCGGTCCGGTAGATATTCACGATGAGCTTAATTCGTGGTTTGATCCGAATAATAGCGACTGGGCAACACGGTGCAACATTATCAACGTCGACTTCATTGAAGAAAGCAACATCGTTTCATATTGCCTGACCGCGAACCTGAGTAAAGCGGCCAAGCGCGCCAACTAGCGCTGTGCCATTAAAGGGTTATTTCTTGTGCAAGTATTTCCGTGACTGGCAATGCTGTCGCGCGCTTCTATGCTGGGTCATGAAAGCCTTTCTACGCAGGCGTAGTAATAGAGGTATGGCACGCAGCCACACCCGAAACATGGACCTCGTCCCCTCCATGGAGGGGACGAGTCTACGACAAGGAACTGTCATGACCCATAACGCAGTAATCACGCTGGACAAACAAAAGTGGATGAGTAATGCCCTCGACATCGATCGTATAAAACTGACTGATGTTGTCTGGCCCGGCGCCCATAATGCCGGCATGGATAAACAGGCGCCTAATTATGAGGTGGTCGTCGGCAACTGGACGACGTGTCAAAACGATTCATTTACATGGCAATTGTCCAATGGCGCACGGGCATTCGATATCCGCTTGGGCTACACCGAAGGGGCTGATCAGTCGATTTTCTATTTCCATCACAATGGATATCAGTCACATCGAGTTCTCGATGAACTCATCAGCGCAATATTATCTTTCCTGGATCGCAACCCGGACGAATTTGTGGTTTTCGACTTTCATGAACTAGGGGACGGCAACAAGCCCTTTGACTATCAGAAACTCAATGCTCTTCTGGTGAGTCAACTCGGACAGCGGGCCATACCACCCGGTGACGCCACAAAAACGATCGGCGAACTAAAGCGTATCAGTGCTCGTCGCAGGGTAGTGTTGGCGGCGCCTGCACGGCGGGAGCTCGATGAGGACTACTTCTGGCCGCGCATCACACACAAGTGGGCCGGCAGACGCTTCACCAATAGCGATGATCTGAAAACCCATATTTCCAATACACTCAAAGACGCGCCTTACGAAACATTTTTATGGTCGTTATCAGCCACCAGCTACGCGTTTCTGGGAGGGCCTCAAGATATCAAAAACCATATCAATGACTGGTTCAATCCCACCCGGGACTGGGTGACGCGCTGCAGCATCATCAATACCGACTTTTTCGACGAATCCGAAATCGTTCGTTACTGCTGGAGTGCCACCAGCATGAAAGCGGTATACGGTGATGCCTTGCACGCCCCCGCCTGAGCACAGTCGCGTTGCAAGCTGGCCTTAGGCGTCCCGAAAGAGGCATGATCAAGGGGCGATAACAATAAAAGCACCCTGACATGACCCGAACAGCCAGAGTCACCGATCCTTCCTATGAATTGATGGACGACCACAACGGGTTGTCCATCATCTATCGCCAGCACGGATTCCCCTGCCCCCTGGTGCGCTGGCATTTCCACAAGGAATACGAACTGCACCTGATCGTCGCCAGCTCCGGCAAGGTGTTCATTGGTGACTACATTGGTAACTTCTACCCGGAAACACTGTTCCTGACCGGCCCCAACCTGCCCCACAACTGGATCAGCCAGGTGGCCGAAGACGAAGTGGTGCCCGAGCGCGACATGCTGGTCAACTTCACTGACGAGCTGTTTGAAAGCGGCCATCAGGTGTTCGCCGAACTCAAGACAATTGCGCCCTTGCTGGAGCGCGCGCAGTACGGCATCGAGTTTCGCTGCAAGCGCACCATCCGCCAGGCCATGACCTTGATGCAGCGCATCGCCGACACCCAAGGCATGACCCGGCTCGGGCATTTTTTCATTCTGCTGGAGTTGCTGGCGACGTCCGATGACTACCAGTTGCTGTCCGGTGCCACGACGCCGCAATTGGCCGATGAACACAATATCGACCGTACCAACCGCGCGGTGGATTACATCTTTGCCCATTACGCCAAGGATTTAACGCTGGAAGAGGTGGCCGAGCATCTGGGTCTGAAGCCGACCTACTTCAGCCGAGTGTTCAAACAGGCCACCGGACGCTGCTTCATCGAGTTCGTCAATCGCCTGCGCATCAGCAAATCCTGCGAGCTGCTGGCCGATGGCGACAAAACGGTGACCGATGTGTGTTTCGAGTCGGGCTTCAATAATATTTCCAACTTCAACCGGCGTTTTCAGCAGCTCAAGGGCATGACGCCGTCGCACTATCGGCGGCTGGCGGTGCAGCGGTTGACTGAGCAAAACCTCGGCTGAATTTTAGATCGCCTTCGCGGGCAAGCCTCGCTTCTGCAGGAGCGAGGTTTGCCCGCGAAGAGGCCGATGAAACCTGTACAAATTCAATGACCGCTCGCCTCTGTAAAGCCTGTCCTTGCATCTCCCCCGCCAAAGCCCAGTGCAAAAAAGTATCGATCACAGTGCGATGGATGATTTGTCAGCCCGTCAATTGAAGGCTGTAATCGCTGCACATTCTTCCCTGCGCAGGAAGACACAAAAACAATAACTGTCCTTCTGTAACCCCCTGGGTGCAGAAAAGGAGTGCACGATGCAACCTTCTGTAAAAGCTCTGCTTGCCCTCACCTGCATGACCCTCAGCAGCGTCAGCCTCGGCGCTCAGACCCTGACCATCGCCACCGTCAACAACAGCGACATGATCCGCATGCAAAAGCTCTCGAAAACCTTCGAGGCCGAGCACCCGGACATCAAACTCAATTGGGTGGTGCTTGAAGAAAACGTCCTGCGCCAACGCCTGACCACCGACATCGCGACCCAGGGCGGACAGTTTGATGTGTTGACCATCGGCATGTACGAAGCCGCACTCTGGGGCGCCAAGGGTTGGTTGGAACCGATGAAGGACTTGCCGGCCAACTACGCCCTCGACGACGTTTTCCCTTCGGTGCGTGAAGGTCTTTCGGTCAAGGGCTCGCTCTATGCCCTGCCGTTCTACGCTGAAAGCTCCATCACCTATTACCGCACCGACCTGTTCAAGGACGCCGGGCTGACCATGCCGGAACGCCCGACCTGGGAACAGATCGGCGAATTCGCCAGCAAACTCACCCATAAAGACAAAGAACAGTACGGCATCTGCCTGCGCGGCAAGGCTGGCTGGGGCGAAAACATGGCGCTGATCACCACTGTCGCCAACGCCTATGGCGCTCGCTGGTTCGATGAGAAATGGCAGCCGGAATTCACCGGTCCTGAGTGGAAAAATGCGCTGAATTTCTACGTCGACACCATGAAAAAGTCCGGCCCGCCCGGCGCGTCGAGCAACGGCTTCAACGAGAACCTGGCGCTGTTCAACAGCGGCAAGTGCGCGATCTGGGTCGATGCCAGTGTGGCCGGCTCGTTCGTGACCGACAAAACCCAGAGCAAAGTCAGCGACCACGTGGGCTTTACTTACGCACCGCATCAGGTCACCGACAAAGGTTCGGCCTGGCTGTATTCGTGGGCACTGGCTATCCCCACCAGTTCCAAGGCCAAGGAAGCGGCGAAAACCTTCAGCGCCTGGGCCACGTCCAAGGAGTACGGAGCCCTGGTCGCGGAAAAAGACGGCATCGCCAACGTGCCACCAGGCACTCGCGCCTCGACCTACACCGAGGCTTACATGAATGCCGCGCCGTTCGCCAAGGTGACGCTGGAATCGCTGAAAGCCGCGGACCCGAGCCAACCGTCGCAAAAGCCTGTGCCCTACATAGGTATCCAGCTGGTGACCATTCCAGAATTCCAGGCCGTGGGCACTCAGGTCGGCAAGCTGTTCTCGGCCGCGTTGATCGGCCAGACCACAGTCGACCAGGCCCTGACCGCCGCCCAGTCAACCACCGAACGTGAGATGAAGCGCGCCGGTTATCCCAAATAACCCCGCGCACTTGTAGGAGCGAGGCTTGTGTGGCGAGGGGGCTTGCCCCCGTTGGGTCGCGAAGCGGCCCCAAAAACACTTTGCGACTGCTTCGCAGCCGAACGGGGGCAAGCCCCCTCGCCACACAGCCTCGCCCCTACAGTTGATCTTCATTTGTCTGTTCCCAATCGGTTCTGATCGCCATGAATACTTCAACCACTGTCAAAGCTCACATGGACATCCCCCAGCCGGTGCGTAAAAGCCGGTTGAGCAACCCCGGCTGGTTTCTGGTCAGCCCCTCGGTGGCGTTGCTGCTGCTGTGGATGATCGTGCCGTTGGGCATGACCGTTTACTTTTCGATGATCCGCTACAACCTGCTCTACCCCGGCGAAAACGAATTCGTGGGGCTGGAGAACTTCAGCTACTTCCTGAGCGATTCGGGTTTCCTGCCCGGCGCCACCAATACCCTGTTGCTGGTGGGCAGTGTGTTGCTGATCAGCGTGGTGTTCGGCGTGTTGATCAGCGCGTTGCTGGAGGCCAGTGAGTTTCTCGGTCGCGGCATCGTGCGGGTGATGTTGATCTCGCCGTTCTTCATCATGCCCACCGTCGGTGCGCTGATCTGGAAGAACCTGATCTTTCACCCGGTCTCAGGGATTCTCGCCTACATCTGGAAGCTGTTCGGCGCGCAGCCGGTGGACTGGCTGGCGCACTACCCGCTGCTGTCGATCATCATCATTGTGTCCTGGCAATGGCTGCCCTTCGCGATCCTGATCCTGATGACCGCCATGCAGTCCCTCGACCAGGAACAGAAAGAAGCCGCGCGCCTGGACGGTGCCGGCCCGATCGCGATTTTCTGGCACCTGACTTTGCCGCACCTGGCCCGGCCGATTGCGGTGGTGGTGATGATCGAAACCATCTTCCTGCTGTCGGTGTTCGCCGAAATCTTCACCACCACCAATGGTGGCCCCGGCTACGCCTCGACCAACCTCGCCTACCTGATCTACAACCAGGCGCTGGTGCAGTTCGACGTCGGCATGGCCTCCGCCGGTGGCTTGATCGCGGTGGTGATTGCCAACATCGCGGCCATTGTGCTGGTGCGCATGATCGGCAAAAACCTGACAGACAAAGCCTGAGGCCCGCGCCATGACTCTTCAACAATCCCGTCGTCTGCAAAGCCTGCTGCTCGGCACCCTGGCCTGGGCCATCGCGATCGTGATTTTCTTCCCGATCTTCTGGATGGTGCTGACCAGTTTCAAGACTGAAATCGACGCGTTCGCCACGCCGCCGCAGTTCATCTTCACGCCGACGCTGGAAAACTACCTGCACATCAACGAGCGCAGCGACTACTTCAGTTTCGCCTGGAACTCGGTGGTGATTTCCTTTAGCGCCACGGCATTGTGCCTGCTGATTGCGGTGCCGGCCGCCTACTCCATGGCGTTCTACGAAACCCAGCGCACCAAAGGCACGCTACTGTGGATGCTCTCCACCAAGATGCTGCCGCCAGTGGGTGTGCTGATGCCGATCTACCTGTTGGCCAAGAGCTTTGGCCTGCTGGATACACGAATCGCGCTGATCGTGATCTACACGCTGATCAACCTGCCGATCGTGGTCTGGATGGTTTACACCTACTTCAAAGACATCCCCAAGGACATCCTCGAAGCGGCACGCCTGGACGGCGCCACCCTGTGGCAGGAAATGGTCCGGGTGCTGCTGCCGATCGCCAAGGGCGGCCTGGCCTCCACGGTGTTGCTGTCGCTGATCCTGTGCTGGAACGAGGCGTTCTGGTCGCTGAACCTGACCTCGTCCAAAGCCGCGCCACTGACCGCACTGATCGCCTCTTACTCAAGCCCCGAAGGTTTGTTCTGGGCCAAGTTGTCGGCGGTGTCGACCCTGGCTTGCGCGCCGATCCTGATCTTCGGCTGGATCAGCCAGAAACAGCTGGTCCGCGGCCTGTCGTTTGGCGCCGTGAAATAGCCCTCAAAGAATAAACATAAAGGAGCGCCATCATGGCCAACCTGAAAATCAAAAATCTGCAAAAAGGCTTCGAAGGTTTTTCCATCATCAAAGGCATCGACCTGGAAGTGAACGACAAGGAATTCGTGGTGTTCGTCGGCCCGTCGGGTTGCGGCAAGTCCACCCTGCTGCGGCTGATCGCCGGCCTTGAAGAAGTCAGCGGCGGCACCATCGAGCTCGATGGCCGCGACATCACCGAAGTCAGCCCGGCCAAGCGCGACCTGGCGATGGTGTTCCAGACCTACGCCCTGTACCCGCACATGAGCGTGCGTAAAAACATGTCGTTCGCCCTCGATCTGGCCGGTGTAGCGAAAGCCGAAGTCGAGAAGAAGGTCGGCGAAGCAGCGCGCATTCTGGAACTCGGGCCGATGCTCGAACGTAAACCGAAACAGCTGTCCGGCGGTCAGCGTCAGCGCGTAGCGATCGGCCGGGCCATCGTGCGTAACCCGAAAATTTTCCTGTTCGACGAACCGCTGTCCAACCTCGACGCCGCCCTGAGGGTGCAGATGCGCCTGGAACTGTTGCGCCTGCACAAAGAACTGCAAGCCACCATGATCTACGTGACCCACGATCAGGTCGAAGCCATGACCATGGCCGACAAAGTCGTCGTGCTCAATGGCGGTAAGATCGAGCAGGTCGGTTCGCCACTGGACCTGTATCACCAGCCGGCCAACCTGTTTGTCGCAGGTTTTCTCGGCACACCGAAAATGGGCTTCCTCAAAGGCAAAGTCACCCGTGTCGACAGCCAGGGCTGCGAAGTGCTGCTGGACGCCGGTACCCGCATCACTCTGCCGCTGAGCGCTGCCAACCTGAGCGTCGGCGGTGCGGTAACGCTGGGCATTCGCCCGGAACACCTGGAGTTGGCGCAACCTGGCGACTGCACGTTGCAAGTCACCGCCGATGTCAGCGAACGTTTGGGCAGCGACACCTTCTGCCATGTGCTGACGTCGTCCGGCGAAGCGTTGACCATGCGCGTTCGCGGCGATTTGGCCAGCCGTTATGGCGAAACCCTGAGCCTGCACCTGGACGCCGAACACTGCCATTTATTCGATGCCAACGGCGTGGCGCTGACCCGTCCACTGCGCGCCGCAGCCTGATATCAGAGAACATGCGATGAAACTGAACAAGTCCAACCTCAACCGTCTCGCCCCCGAGGTGGCCCTGCCCGCCTACACCCTGAGCGACACCCGCCAGGGCATCGCGCACATTGGCGTCGGCGGTTTCCACCGCGCACATCAGGCGTACTACACCGACGCTTTGATGAACACCGGCGAAGCACTGGACTGGGCCATCTGCGGCGTTGGCCTGCGCGCCGAAGACCGTCGTGCCCGGGACGATCTCAAAGAACAGGACTACCTGTTCACCCTGTTTGAACTCGGCGATACCGACGACACCGAAGTGCGAGTCATCGGCGCGATCCGCGACATGCTGCTGGCCGAAGACGGCGCCGAGGCGCTGATCGATAAACTGGCCAGCCCCGAGATCCGCATTGTCTCGTTGACCATCACCGAGGGCGGCTACTGCATCGACGACAGCAACGGCGAGTTCATGGCGCATTTGCCGCAGATCCAGCACGACCTGAGCAATCCGAACGCGCCGAAAACCGTGTTCGGTTTCCTCTGCGCCGCGCTGGCCAAACGGCGTGCAGCCGGCACGCCCGCGTTCACGCTGATGTCCTGCGATAACCTGCCGCACAACGGCGCGGTGACCCGTAAAGCGCTGCTCGCGTTCGCCGCCCTGCGCGATGCCGACCTGCGCGACTGGATTGAGCGCAACGTCAGCTTCCCCAACGCCATGGTCGACCGCATCACGCCGATGACCAGCATCCAGCATCGCCTGCAATTGCACGACAAACACAGCATTGACGATGCCTGGCCAGTGGTCTGCGAACCGTTTGTGCAGTGGGTGCTGGAAGATAAATTCGTCAACGGTCGCCCGGCCTGGGAAAAGGTCGGCGTGCAGTTCACCGACGACGTCACGCCTTACGAAGAGATGAAGATCAAGCTGCTCAACGGCAGTCATCTGGCCCTGACCTACCTGGGGTTCTTGAAGGGTTACCGCTTCGTTCACGAAACCATGAACGACCCGCTGTTCGTGCGCTACATGCGCGCCTACATGGACCTGGACGTGACGCCGCAACTGGCGCCGGTGCCGGGCATCGATTTGACCGAGTATAAAAACACCCTGGTGGCGCGCTTTTCCAATCAGGCGATTGCCGATCAGCTGGAGCGTGTATGTTCGGACGGTTCGTCGAAGTTTCCGAAATTCACCGTGCCGACCCTCAACCGCTTGATCGCCGATGGCCGCGAGACCAAACGTGCGGCGCTGGTGGTGGCGGCCTGGGCGCTGTACCTCAAAGGCGTGGATGAAAATGGCCACACCTATACAATTCCGGATCCGCGGGCGGCGTTCTGTCAGGCGCTGGTGGCCGATGATGCGTTGATCACCCAGCGGCTGCTGGAGGTTGAGGAGATTTTCGGCACGGCGATTCCCCGTTCGCCAGAGTTCGTCGCGGCGTTCGAGTGGTGCTGTAACAGCTTGCGGGAGGTTGGCGTGACGCAGACGCTCGAACGAGTGCTGGCCGTCTGATCATTCCCACGCTCTGCGTGGGAATGCAGCCCGGGACGCTCCGCGTCCCATCCAGAAGCGGACGTAGAGCGTCCATTGATGCATTCATCTTCGGTAGGGTGTTTCCATGGCAAACCAACAACTATTCCTGGGCATCGACTGCGGCACCCAAGGCACCAAAGCCGTGATCCTCGACGCACACAGCGGTCAGGTCCTCGGTCAGGGCGCTGCTGTCCACAGCCTCATCAGCGGCCCCAATGGCCGTCGCGAGCAAGACACTGCCCAGTGGCTGGAAGCCTTTACCCAGGCCACCCGCCGCGCGTTGCTCGCAGCGGACGTGGACGGACAGGCCATCCTCGGCATCGGCGTCTCTGGCCAGCAACATGGCCTGGTACTGCTCGACGATCACGGCCAGGTACTGCGCCCGGCCAAGCTTTGGTGCGACACCGAATCGACCCCGGAGAACGACCGCTTGCTCGCCCATCTGGGCGGTGAAAAAGGCTCCCTGGAACGCCTCGGCGTGGTCATCGCGCCTGGCTATACCGTGTCGAAACTGCTCTGGACCAAAGAACAGCACCCGGAAATTTTCGCCCGGACCGCCCGCATCCTGCTGCCCCATGACTACCTCAACTATTGGCTTACCGGCCGCAGTTGCAGCGAGTACGGCGATGCCTCGGGCACCGGCTATTTCAACGTACGCACCCGCCAGTGGGACTTGCAACTGCTGCGCGACATCGATCCCACCGGGCGCCTGCAAGCCGCGCTCCCGGAGCTGATCGATGCCCACCAGCCGGTCGGTACGATCCTGCCAGGCATCGCCGAGCATCTGGGCATCAACCCCAAGGCCCTGGTCTCCAGCGGCGGTGGCGACAACATGATGGGCGCGATCGGCACCGGCAACATCAAGCCCGGCGCGATCACCATGAGCCTCGGTTCTTCGGGAACGATCTACGCCTATGCCGAGCAAGCGCACGTCAGTCCAGACGCCTCGGTGGCGACGTTCTGTTCCTCCAGCGGCGGCTGGTTGCCGCTGATCTGCACCATGAACCTGACCAATGCCACCGGCGCGATTCGCGAGTTGTTCGAACTGGATATCGAGCAGTTCAACGCCTTGGTCGAACACGCGCCGATTGGTGCTGAAGGCGTGTGCATGCTGCCGTTCCTCAATGGTGAACGCGTTCCCGCCCTGCCCCATGCCAGCGGCAGCCTGCTGGGGTTGACCATGACCAATCTGACCCGGGCCAATTTGTGCCGCGCCGTGGTGGAAGGCACCACCTTCGGTTTGCGTTACGGGCTGGACCTGCTGCGCCACAATGGCTTACAAAGCCGCAGCATCTGCCTGATCGGTGGCGGTTCGAAGAGCCCGGTGTGGCGGCAAATCGTCGCCGACATCATGAATACGCCAGTGATTTGTACCGAACAGAGCGAGGCCGCGGCGCTTGGCGCAGCGATTCAGGCGGCGTGGTGCAAGTCTTGGGCAAACGGCCACGAAGACAGCCTGGCGGATTTGTGCGAGCGCTGCGTGAAGCTCGATCCGGCCAGTGAAACCTTGCCGATTGCAGAAAATGTACAGGCTTGTCAGCAGGCCTACGAACGCTATCAACAGCATGTCGCAACCCTTTAAAGAGCGAGCAACTATGTATCTGGTGTGTGGTGAAGCGCTATTCGATTTCTTCAGCGAAGACGATGCCAGCGGCCTGGCGTCCAAAGTGAATTTCAAGGCAATTGCTGGCGGCTCGCCGTTCAACGTCGCGGTAGGTTTGCGTCGTTTGGGCGTGGATGCCGCGCTGTTTGCCGGGCTATCGACCGACTACCTTGGCCGCCGCTTGCAGCAAGTGCTGCAGGAGGAAGGCGTGCGCCCGGATTACCTCGTGGACTTCGCCGCGCCGACCACGCTGGCGATGGTGGCGGTCGGTGCCAACGGCTCGCCCCACTACAGCTTTCGCGGCGAAGGCTGCGCGGATCGGCAGCTGAGCCTGGCGCATCTGCCGCAACTGGGGCCTGAAGTGCGCGGCTTGCACATCGGCTCGTTCTCGCTGGTGGTGCAACCGGTTGCCGATACCTTGCTGGCGCTGGTGCAGCGGGAAAGCGGCAAACGCCTGATCAGCCTCGACCCGAACGTGCGCCTGAATCCCGAGCCGAACATCGAGTTGTGGCGTTCACGGATCGCCACCCTGGTGGAGCTTGCCGACCTGATCAAGGTCAGCGATGAAGACTTGAACCTGTTGTATCCCGAACAGGATCCCCAGCGCGTGATCGAAAGCTGGCTGGAGCATCGCTGTCAGCTGGTGTTCCTGACCCGTGGCGGTCAGGGCGCGACGGTGTTCAGCCGGGCTCATGGCACGTGGTCGGTGCCGGCTTGTTCGGTGAAGATTGCCGACACCGTGGGGGCTGGCGATACCTTCCAGGCGGCGCTGATTACCTGGCTGACCGAGCAGCAGCTGGATTCGGTTGCGGGTGTGCAGCGGCTGAGCCGTGAGCAGATTGACGCGATGCTCAGGTTTGCGGTGAGCGCTGCAGCGTTGACCTGCAGCAAGACCGGGCCGGATTTACCGTATCGGCGGCAGTTGAGCTGAAATACACGCCCTCATACCTCCCCTGCTATGGCAGGTCCTGATTTCAGGGCCTGCCGGCGGACATGAATAAAAGACAGCCTGCATATGGTTCTTTTGGGCGTTATATCTTTTCGCCCATTATGTTTTTTAGATATATTCTTATTGCAATTTAAAACTATAAATCCAGGCAAAAGATAAGCGGCTATTGACAGCCATGTATTTTTTAATTTGAAGTAAATTTATAGCTCTTTACACTTGCAACTATTCCAAAAAATAATTGCACGCAGCCAATTACAACCAAGTAGTTGCTTGACCGCCACATGCCTTCAACTAGTATCTTTCCCACGCACGGCGCAGGTAAGGACAACTGCTGTGCGAATCCTTATACCACCACAACAGGAAAAGGAACTCCAACATGGAAAGTGTCGCTATCTCAGCTGCCCAAATTAACTGGAACGGCGGACAACGTATAACTCTCACCGCAGGAGATACAGCCACCTGTACCGCACTTAGCCCAGGCCAGCTTTATGGCATCTTTATCTACAACTCCGCGCAAAATGACAACAACTCGACTGTCTCCGTGAACTGGAGCAACAGCCAGCCGCCCGTACCGATCACGGTGCCTGGCACCACGGCCAATGCAGGCCTGGCATCGTTGGGTTTTGTCTCGGGCACCGATACTCAAACCGTTTCGGTCTCACTGTCCAGCAACGCCGGTAAATCACAGGTCGAAATCTGGCTGGGAAGTGTCAGCATGCCGACCAACACATCGGGGCTCAGCAACTATCCGCTGCCGGCCGATGGTGAGCAGCATCCGTTCAACAAGTACACCCGCTACTATGCGGTCCCCCCATCGAAATGGATGAACCTGACGATCACCAGCACCATTACACAGTTCCTCTCCTGCCAGTTCCGTGAGGCGCAAGCGACCGTGTTCGTCGTCAATGAGACGTCGAACGGCCTGCTCTCCGGCCAAGTCACCACGATCGGGCCTACTGCAAGTGAAGTTGGGGCCGTCAAGATCAGTTACTCGCAGATTCAGAGCATTTCCAATAATCTGCAAGGCGACGGTACGCAGTGGGTCTGGATGGATGCTGACAGCCAGCAAAACTCTCAGAGCGCGACCATTTCCCTGCAATCGCTTTGAATTCATTGGCTGAGTCATAAACGAAGGCCCCCTCTGTGGGGCCTTCTTTTTATCTGACGTAGCGGTCAATTGCCTCGAAAAGTGCCTGTATTGCGTGCAGTACGACGAATCCGACCTGCATTTCATCCAGCGTCTTTGCGAAGAGGAAGGCATCCATTTCCACTTCCAGCACTCGGCCAGCGGCCACAAGCTGGTGTTCGGCGATGACCAGACGGTGTTCCGCAAGCTGGCGCCAGTGAGTTACCAGCAGGACTCCGGGATGGCCGCCGAAAAAACGGTGATCAAGCCGCTTCGATAATTTTTTTATCAACTACAAAGATTCGATTGAATTCTTCAAAGAAAATACGTTTCAGGCCGACTCTGACGAGCAAGAAAAATCGCTAAGAGCCAGATACTTTCAGAAGCTGATACTCAAGGAAATACTGATACGCTACACCGCTGGCAATGAGATCGTAGTCCTGATCCCATTATTGGAAAAGCTTGTAGAAGCGCTGGAGGCTGGTGCTATTGCTTTTCTGTACGGTATCGACGACAGCAAAATTAATCATAGGGTTTATCCAAAAGGCTTAGTTGAATACACGAGAAATTACCAACCGACCGACACTGCCCAGATTGCTCGTATAAATGCAGGGCAACCCTGCAGTAAAGCAGGCTATTGGTTTACACCTGCACAAGCAGAATCTCGTCGCTATTTCGAACAGGGCGAAATCATGCCGAGCTTCAGCGACTCGAGATGGGGCGATACTATTTGGTATTGGTCAGGTGAAGAATAATAGTGGCGGCAGATTGACTTGACTTCAGCCAATCATTGTTCGGATGGGCGAACAACAGCGTCCGCAAGAGGCTGGCCTGCGTGTAATACCGTATCCGTCAGACCGGCGCTTTCCACCCCATCATCCGCTGCTGCGCAACCTGCAGCAGGTCGTAACCATCCTGAGTCGGCAGATAAAGCGCATGAGTAATGTAGGACCCGACAACCGAAGGGATTTCCCCGAATGCAAACACCATGGAAGTACATCATCGCGGCACTGCTAGCCGCCCCGGCCTACGCGCAACCACTCCAGACAATCCTCACCTGCCCTTTGGCCGATAGAACTCAGGTGTCCTTGCTGGCGGAAACGAATGCGCAAGGCCAGCGCCTGTTTGTGAAACTCGACAGCAAAATCCAACCGGCCTTTACCGACATCCCGGATTTCGACTTTTTCGGCGAAGTCTTCCTGGCAAAATGTGTTTCTTCCAGCCTGATATTCGCCTTCGCATACGGCTCGCCGTATTTAAAAGGCGTCGTTTTACGCAAGAACCCTGTCACTCACACCGTCGAGCGAATAGATTTTGCCGAGAAGGCGTTACCACGTTGGCTGTACCTCGGACGAGAGCAGGTCCGGCTCGTCATTCCTAATATCGGGTATGAAGTGTCGGCGAAGTTTCTGGTCTATGACTATGTTGCTGGAAGGGGGCAGTTGGAAGGACCCGCTGGTATAGAGACGCCTCCAAATCGACGTGGGTTCAAGGTTGTGCGCCTCGAATAGATGACCGCACAACAGGCTAGCAACAACCATTAGCCCGCTACTTAACCTTCGATTAATCCTGCGGTCCAAAACTTTACTGGACCGCACTCCCTCAGCACCCTCTGACGCCCAGTGCGGCAGGTTCGATGCTCTTGCATCGAACTGGCTTCCCCTCTGCACTGGAGACCCAATCATGAACATGCGAACACTGCTGATGACCACCGCCCTCGCCTGCACCGCATTCGCCGGTTTTGCTCAGGCCAACGATACGTCGTCCTCCCAGGCCGTGCCTTATCACTACGGTATGCCTCTGAATGTGGGCAAGGTCATTTCCATGACCGAACCGTCGACGCTGGACTGCGAAGTGGTCACGGCGGACATGAAGTACATCGATAGCACCTCGGGCAAGCCAGCAGAAATTACCTATCGAAAACTTTCTGACGCGTGCAGTTATCAGAGCTGACAGACGATTCTGATTCGGCACTTGGCGGTAGGCCTGCGGGGATTCTGACGCTATGCTTTGGCGTCCCCTCTACCGCCGAAAGGATTCGCCATGCCGTTCTCGTTTCGCACACTGTCGACGTTCACCGCCGCGCTTTGCTTTCTGCTGGCGCTGGTGTGGGGTTTGATGCCGCAATGGCTGCTGGCGATCTGGAGTATCGAGTATTCGTCCGCAGCGGGGTTTGTGGCCAGGCGCAGTGCGGTGCTGTTCGGTGCGCTTGGGGTGATGTTTTATCTCGTGCGGCAGGCACCGCCCTCGGCGGCGAGAAGTGCGATATGCAGCGGCTTTATGGTTGGCTGTTTCGGCTTGGCAGCGCTGGGCTTCGGCGAATGGCTCAATGGTCATGCCGGGCCGGGTATCTTACTGGCGATCCTGGTGGAGTTGGCGCTGGGTCTGGGGTTTATCCAGACCCGGCGCGTGTCGCTCGAATTGCGTGAAACGGCCGGTTAATTAATGGGCTTTTGACTTTGGGCTGAACATTTGGCTATGGGTCTTGTGCTCAAGGTCGGTGCGTAACTCGGCGATCAGATGATTAATCTCCCGACACCCATTGAGGCGATGGGCGTCTATGCCGGTAACGCACAAGTCGAGATGGTCAGTCTCGTTGTCCGAATACACCTTGACGGTCATCGACAGGTCTGGCGATAGCGTGCATTGGCAGCGTTTCGGAAGAAAACTGCTTTCAACGATATTGCGTAGTTCCAAGGCAGAAAGAAACATGGCCACCCTCTCGGTATTGTGAGATTGCCAATCGAAATCAATTGTCGGTCGGAGCTCAGATCGCCCGTTCTTTTCTTCCTTGCGGGCTTCATCGTTCCAACGTCCGACCGTTTTTTTGTTTCAGCGCTGACTCAATGGGACCGTGGTCAGCTCAAGACAGCTTCAGCATAAAACATGCCCGGAATTTCGCCCTGCGCCTCGTCGGCAAATCAAGGTTTTAGAGAAGATGGCAACACATTGCGTCATGCAAAATGCAAGAAAGGTCAGTTTTCAATACCTGCATTTTGCAAGCCCCTCTGAGGGCGGGTTTACATTGGGCAAGGACGGCAGTGAGAATGCAGTCCATCTTTTCAGTATCCGCTGACCCCACACACACGCAAGGAGGCATTATGGGTGCTTTGCCCTTTAACACGACCGTCGGGCTGATAGTTGTCCTTCTGTCGTCCGCAGCCCACGCTGCGACACTCGAAGACGTCGCACCGTACCCCAAGCCGGAGAGCGGCTTTACCCGCCAGGTCATTCATCTCGCTCCACAAAAACAGGAAGACGCCTACCAGGTCGAAATTCTGGCCGGCAAGACCCTGACCGTCGACTGCAACCGTCAGCGTCTGGGCGGCATGCTTGAGGAAAAGAACCTCGAAGGCTGGGGCTACCCATTCTACCGGCTGGAAAAAGTCACCGGCCCAATGAGCACATTGATGGCCTGCCCTGACGGCAAGAGCAAGAAAGACTTCGTACCAGTGGTCGGTGATGGTTTCAAGCTACGCTACAACAGCAAACTGCCGATCGTGCTCTACGTGCCCAAAGACATCGAAGTGCGCTACCGGATCTGGTCGGCATCGAGCCACGTCGAGAAAGCCGTTCAGGAATAATCCGCCCATCCCTTATGCCGGGGCGCCATTCAACGCGGCGCGCTCGGCCACATGACGCAAGCTGTCGAAGTTGATATTCGCGCCGGAATCGATGGCCACCAGGGTCTGCCCTCGGACGCCGGTTTGCGCCACGTACTGCTTGATACCCGCCACGGCCAGGGCGCCGGAAGGTTCGGTGATCGAGCGGGTATCGTCGTAGATATTCTTGATCGCGGCACAGAGTTCGTCGTTGCTGACGGTCAGCACTTCATCGACGCAAAACCGGCAGACCTCGAAACCATGCGCGCCGATCTGAGCGACGGCCACACCATCGGCGAAGGTGCCGACGGTTGGCAGCACAACCCGTTCGCCGGCCTGTAAGGCCGCCCGCAAACAGGCGGAATGTTCCGACTCGACGCCAATGATGCGCACTTCCGGGCGCAGGTATTTGACGTACGCAGCGATACCGGCGATCAAGCCACCACCGCCCACCGGCACAAAGATCACATCCAGCGGCCCTTGGTGCTGACGAAGGATCTCCATACCGACGGTGCCCTGCCCGGCGATCACGTCCGGGTCGTCGAAGGGCGAGACAAAGGTGCGGCCGGTTTGCTGTGCCAGGTCCAGCGCATAGGCCAGGGCAAACGGAAAACTTTCGCCGTGCAGCACCGCATTGGCACCCCGGCTGCGCACACCCTGCACCTTTAACTCCGGCGTCGTGCAGGGCATGACGATAGTGGCGGCAATCCCCAACTCGCGAGCCGCCAACGCTACGCCTTGGGCATGATTGCCTGCCGATGCGGTGATCACGCCCCGAACCTTCTGTTCATCGCTCAGGTTCACCAGCTTGTTGTAAGCACCACGTATCTTGAAGGAAAAAGTCGGTTGCAAGTCTTCGCGCTTGAGCAGGATCTGATTACCCAACGCCTCGGACAAGGCCGGTGCTGCTTGCAACGGCGTGCGCACGGCGAGTTCGTAGACCGGCGCGGCGAGGATCTTTTTCACGTAATGCTCAAGCAAACTCTGCTGGACGGGGGTGCTGTTCATGGTCGTCTCCTGACTCTGATCGGAGCCCAAGAGACAGAAACTAAAAACCCGCCTCTAGGGCGGGTTGGGTGCTGCAGTCGTGAGCTAGCCCGCCAAATAAGGAATGGCGGTAATAATGCTTGGCTGGCAGCGCAATACGGTGGAAGTCATGGCTGGAAATTAGCCGGCCGCTGATGGCAAGTCAATGGCCAATTTTCAACGAGCTCGGTAGGTTGAGGCCACTCACCAAGCCTGACCACGGCGTTTGAGCTCCAGCCGCCGGACGAACTCTTCCAGCACCAGCGTGTACAGATCGTCCTGCAGGTACGCGTCTTCGATGCCGGCGTCGATGTTTGGGTTGTCGTTGACTTCGATCACCACCACTTTGTCGCCGGACTGTTTGAGGTCGACGCCATAGAGTCCGTCGCCAATGAGATTCGCGGTTTTCACCGCCAGTTCGACCACCGCTCGCGGCGCTTCGTGAACCGCCAGGGTGCGACATTCGCCGTTGATGTCCTGGCCTTTGGCCTTATGGTTGTAGATCTGCCAGTGGCCCTTGGACATAAAGTACTGGCAGGCAAAAATTGGTTTGCGGTTGAGCACACCAATGCGCCAGTCGTACTCGGTGTAGAAGAATTCCTGAGCCAGCAGCAACACCGAGTGTTCGAACAGTTCGGCAGTGGCCTTGAGCAAGGCTTGCTGGCTTTCGACCTTGATCACGCCCCTTGAGAAACAGCCGTCGGGGATTTTCAACACCAAAGGAAACCCCAGTCGCTCGCCTACCCGCTCAAAGTCTTCCGGTCGCTCCTTGTAGAGGATTTCAGTGGCCGGCATGCCCAGTTGATGGCTCTTGAGCAAGTCAGTCAGGTAAACCTTGTTGGTGCAGCGCAGGATCGACGCCGGATCGTCCATCACCACCAGGCCTTCACTCTCGGCTTTTTTCGCGAAACGGTAGGTGTGGTTGTCGACGCTTGTCGTCTCGCGTATCAACAGCCCGTCGTATTCGGCGATTCGGGCGTAGTCCTTGCGTTCGATCAGCTCAACGTCGATGCCCAGCATCTTGCCGACCCTGACAAAGTTGTCCAGAGCCTTGGGGTTGGAGGGCGGCAATGCTTCTTGCGGGTCGTGCAGAATGGCCAAGTCATAACGGGCCAAGCGCCGAGAGCGTGGCAGGCGCCAGATCTTGCGACTGAAACTATCCAGCGCGTTTGCAAACTGATCTTCCTGATCTTCACGCAACTTATGCAGGGTGCCGAACTTTACACCTTCGATGTGCCAACCGTTAGTTCGACGAAATTCAACTAACAATATTGGACAAGGGAAAACCTCGAATAACTGTCGAGCCAATTCCTGTAATGGCTCGATTGAGGTCTGGCCGAAGTACAGGGTCAAGGTGAAACCTTCGGTGTCGCTGTAAACATGATGACTTAAGGCTTTTTCCAGGGTTTTATCCAGATCGTCCAAGGCCAGGCCATACAGGGACTTTCGGGTCAGTTCGCTGATGGTCCGCACCGACGGAATCACCTTGTGCCCCCGTGCTTCGGCCAGCAGCGAGCAGTAATAGCCGTGCCCGAGGTACTTGTAACTGCGGCACAGGTTGATCACCTGAACCCGTTTGCCCTGCTCGTTGTTGCGGGTCTGTTCGAGGTATTCCTGGGCGGTGACGATGTCTTCACTGGGAAAGTAGGAGGTCCAGTCTTCCTTGCGTTCGACGATTATCATCAACGGACTGGAAGTTCTGATCGAGGCATTTAAATAGTTTGCAGAAGTTATTGCCGTCGGCAAAGTTTGTTCGGATACTTCGCGCCAATGACCTTGTACCGCTGACATAGTGATTTATCCGTTGGAGAACAAGACCTTTCCTATTAAGCACGAACTTTTTCGAAAGTCCCGTTTCGTTACGCAACTTTTACGGCGGTCATATGAATCCTGTTTTTCGCCTGGCGGTCATTGAAGACCTTCCAGCACTGTTGGCACTCGAACAGCAATGCTTCACCACCGACCGGCTCAACCGGCGCAGTTTTCGATGGATGATCAGCCGGGCTCACGGGCAACTGCTGGTGGCCCAACGTGGCGAGCGATTGGTGGGGTATGCGCTGGTGTTATTTCACCGGGGTACTTCACGGGCACGTCTGTATTCGATTGCGATCGCCGTTGATGCTCGCGGCAGTGGGCTGGGCAAGCAATTGCTCGAACGCGCCGAAGCCTGCGCCCTTGAGCACGATTGCGCCTACCTGCGACTTGAAGTACGCATCGACAACCCGATGGCAATCGCTCTGTACGAGCGCAACGGTTATCGGCGATTCGGGCTGATTCAAGACTATTACCAGGACCATGCCGACGCACTGCGACTGGAGAAACACGTCCTGTAGCAGCTGCCGAACGCAGGCTACGCCACCTGCTACAAAGGTTGTGCGAGTCTGTTTACTTCAACCCAACCTTATACAACGCACCATCGTCTTCATCGGTTAGTACATACAGATAACCATCCGGCCCCTGCCGCACATCGCGAATCCGTTTGTTCAGCTCACCCAGCAGCCGCTCTTCGTGAACAACCTTATCGCCGTCGAACTGCAGGCGGATCAGCTCCTGGCCCACCAGCGCGCCGATAAACACGTTGTGCTGCCAGGCCTTGAAGCGATCGCCATCGTAGAACGCCATGCCGCTGAGACCGGGGGACTTTTCCCAGACATGCTGTGGGCCCACGGTACCCTCGACGATTTTGCCCTTGGCTTCCGGGATCGGCAGGCCGGAATAGTTGATGCCGTGGGTTGCTATCGGCCAGCCATAGTTCTTGCCGCGCTCGATGATGTTGACTTCGTCACCGCCCCGGGGGCCGTGCTCATTTTCCCAGAGCGTGCCGCTCCAGGGGTTGAGCGCCGCGCCTTGCGGGTTGCGATGGCCGTAGGACCAGATTTCCGGGCGAACGCCTTTTTGCCCGACGAAGGGGTTGTCCTTCGGCACCTTGCCGTCCGGATAGATCCGCACGACCTTGCCTTGCAGCTTGTCGAGGTCCTGCGCCGTGGGTCGATCGTTGTTCTCGCCCAGAGTGATGAACAGATAACCGTCGCGGTCGAACACCAGACGGGAGCCGAAGTGATTGCCAACCGAAAGCTTGGGCTCCTGGCGGAAGATCACATTGAAATCCTTGAGGACCGTCAGGTCTTCCGACAACCGTCCGCGACCGACCGCCGTACCCGCCTTGCCGCCCTCACCGCCGCCTTCGGCATAAGACAGATAGACCATGCGGTCTTGCTTGAAGTCGGGCGACAACACCACATCGAGCAACCCGCCCTGCCCCTTGGCCCAGACCTGAGGCACACCGCTGAGCGGACTCGAAAGTTTGCCATCGGCACTGACCACCCGCAGGTTGCCCGGCCGTTCGGTCACCAGCATCCCTTGGCGACCGGGGAGGAACGCCAGCGCCCAGGGATGCTCCAGACCTTTAACGATCGGCGTGACCTCAAGGGTGCCCTCCTCACTTTTCAATTCCTGGGCAGGCGCAGCAAACACGGGCGAGTTGGTGAACAGTACGCCGGTAAATAGTGTGGTCAGGAGGGTCTTACGCAACATGCACGATTCCTTTTGTCGTCAAAATGGCTGGTAAGACCTCTGTCCTACCGTTCAACGGTTGCTGGTGTCTGCGTCCCGATGAGGCGGATTGGGTATGAATGTCGGTGGGCTGGCGGGAGTCTGGCGATCCTGCGGATAACGGTTGCCGATACCGCCGTTCTCCAGGGTCGGTGGTCGCGGCGCAGGCGCCGTATTCGGCCCGCGGATCACCGGGATGCCGGGTCGCGTGCCTTGCATGCTGTTGGGATTGGCCCGGCGGATCGGGTTGTTGTAAGGATTGTTATTGGTGCTGCCCGGCAGGTTCTGGGTCAGCAGCAAGGGCGAGGATGGCGGCGCGGCGGCATCGGCCAGGGCCAGGCTGCTTAGCACGCCACTCAACGCCAGTGCGATGACACCGAACACACATCGGTTCATGGAAACCTCTCTAAAAGCGCGTGCAACGCTTCATGGATGAATAGAGCCACGCTACGCCCGGGGTTCGGATTTGTTAACTAAAACCTCCTTCAGAAGATGTAACACCAGTTGACTGCACTGTCGATCAGCCCGCAAAAGCGGGTCGCAGCCGACTGAAACTTTCCTCCGGGCAACAGGTCACCTGAACATCAATGGGCTGACGAGAACACGACGATGGCACGGGCAATCTGGAAAGGCGCAATCAGTTTCGGTCTGGTGCACATCCCCGTGGCGCTGGTCTCGGCGACGTCTTCCCACGGGATCGATTTCAACTGGCTCGACAGTCGCAGCATGGAGCCGGTGGGCTATAAACGCGTCAATAAGGTCACTGGCAAGGAGGTCACCCAGGCACACATCGTCAAAGGGGTCGAGTACGAAAAGGGTCGTTACGTGGTGCTCAGCGAAGAGGACATTCGCTCGGCCCATCCACTGTCGACCCAAACCATCGACATTTTTGCCTTTGTCGACAGCAAGCAGATCCCCCTGCAAAACATCGACACACCCTATTACTTGGCGCCGGACAAACGCGGTGGCAAGGTCTATGCGCTGTTACGCGAAACCCTCAGCAAAACCGGCAAGGTC
The DNA here is from genome assembly GCF_058798795.1 of Pseudomonas sp. GW822-FHT07A10. Taxonomy (NCBI): domain Bacteria; kingdom Pseudomonadati; phylum Pseudomonadota; class Gammaproteobacteria; order Pseudomonadales; family Pseudomonadaceae; genus Pseudomonas; species Pseudomonas sp. GW822-FHT07A10. Next base: position 165,411 of record NZ_JBXAKV010000005.1, on the reverse strand, counting down.
GCCCTCGCACGCGTGGTGTTGCATACCCGCCAGCACCTGGCGGCCGTCATGCCGCTGGAATCCGCTCTGGTTCTGGTGATGCTGCGCTGGCCGGCCGAAGTGCGCAGCCTGGATCAATTGGAGTTGGGCAGTGAAGTGACCAAGCCGGACCTGGCCAAAGGCGAGCTGGAGATGGCCAAACGGTTGGTGGAGGACATGAGCGCCGACTGGACGCCCGAAGAGTACCGCGACAGCTTTGAAGACAAGATCATGGCGCTGGTTGAGCAGAAGGCGAATGAAGGCAAGATCGAAATCGTCGAAACCGCTACGGGTGAGGAGGAACGCAGGACCGCGGATGTCATCGATCTGACTGAACTGCTCAAGCGCAGCCTCGGTGCCAGGAATGCCGGTAAAACGGCAGAAAAAGCCAAAGCGAGCACAGATAAAAAAGCCACGAAGCGTTCTCGTGGCTGATCGGTTAGTGGAGTGCCCATACGTTATGCGGTGAAAATACTGGCCTGCTTGCAATGACTAAATGCGCCGCAAAGCAAAACTCAGATCAGCACAAAAATCGCCAGCAACCCGCCAAAAATCGCCCACTTCTCCAGGTAATAGCGAGCGCGGTTACGCTTTTTGAGTGCTTTGCCGCGCAGGCGAACCGTGTAGATTTTGGCAAACAAACGGTTGATAGCACCGGTCTTGTCACCCGCATCGTTCGGTGCACCCGCCGCCGCCATCACTGTGCGGCTGAACCAGCGGTTGAACGCCGCCGCCCAGCGATACTTCATCGGCCGTTCGACGTCGCAGAACAGGATGATGCGGTTCTGCTGGGTGCTGTTTTCAGCGTAATGAATGAACGTTTCATCGAACATCACCGCTTCGCCGTCACGCCAATGGTAGCTCTCACCGTCGACGTTGATGTAGCAACCGGCTTCGTTCGGCGTTTCCAGCCCCAGGTGATAACGGTACGAGCCGGCATACGGATCACGGTGGCGGACCAGTTTGGAACCCGGTGGCAGTTCGGCAAACATCGCTGCCTTGATCGAGCCAATGCTTTGCACCAGTTCAGTAGTACGCGGGCAGAGCTTCGCGGCCGACGGGTGACTGTCGCCATACCACTTGAGATAGAAACGCTTCCAGCCACTTTTGAAAAACGAGTTGAAACCGACGTCGTCGTACTGATTCGAGCGCTTGATCTCCCCGGCCTTGAGCAGGTTCTGGCCTTCGGCGCGAATCTCTTCCCAATGAGCCTGCAATGGGCTCAAGTCAGGAAAGTCCGCGGGATTGAGATAAGGCCGATTGGGGATTTTCGAGAACATATAAAGGAAGCAATTGATCGGCGCCAGAAATGTCGAGTGGTCGCTTAGTTGGCGGCCTAGTTTGTGGCGCACCTTACCGCGCAAGTGGACATACGCGATGGAGATGACATAGATAGCGGCAATAATGAGTTTCACGGAAATCGTCACACGTCTGAAATGAACAAAGTGCGTCCCGATGGCGCGTTCTTGAGCCATGCCGACAATCGACATGGGGGCGAAAGATGTCATTTTAGCCATACTTTGTAACCAATAGTTAACCTTCAACTGTGAAAATGTGTCTACTCATACGTACCAAAACGCCACGCGGCTTTAACGCCCTATTAGTTCAAAGGATCGTCTAAGCTCAGATGTAAGCATGAGGGCTCAGCCATGTGCGGACGACTTTCGCAGTACCGAGGCATTCACGACTTCGTCAAGGCGCTGAGCATGCCCAACGCCTTGGTCAACAATGCCGGCGATCAGCCATTCGAGCTCTACAACGCCGCACCGACGACTCAGCTCGCCCTCTTCCACCAAGAAGGCGACGTACTGCACGCCGACAGGGTTCGCTGGGGCTGGCGGCCGCATTGGTCCGAAGAACACCCTATGCCGATCAATGCCAGGGTTGAGAAAGTCAGTCACGGCCCATTCTTCAAAGCCATATGGCCGCACCGGGCGATCGTTGCCATCGATAACTGGTTTGAATGGGTTTACGAGGGCGGCCCGAAGAAGCAGCCCTACCTCATCCGCCGCAAGGATCGCGCACCGATCCTGTGCGCGGCGATCGGTCAATATCCGAGGTACGAACATCAGCCGGACGAACATGACGGCTTCGTGATCATCACTGCCGACAGCAAGGGCGGCATGGTGGATGTTCATGATCGGCAGCCGGTGACGCTGAATGCCGAACTGGCCCGGGAATGGCTGGATCCGGCCACGCCGAAAGAGCGAGCCGAGGAGATAGTACTGTCGCAGGGCGAGCCGGCCGAGACATTCGAGTGGTTCAAGGTTGATCAAGCCGTGGGCAATGTGCACAACGATGGCCCTGGACTGATCGAACCTATCTGAACATCGCGCGACACCATTCGTCGTATGGAAAGCGTGGCGCGGAATACGCGTCAATGTCTGGCTTAGGGTTTGCACATGCCGGCGGTAGCAGCCCCAGAACGACGTAATTCTGACGCGGCGGCATTCACATTAACGTTTAAGGACTCCAGCGATCCGCTTGGTCAGTCACCGGGAGATGTAACGTGTCAACTCTCAACGAAATCGCAGCGAACCACGCGAGAATGGCTAAGGCAAGGGAAGAAGAGTCGACCGGGCTGAGTGAGCGACACCCTCAAATAGTGGGCAGTTTCGAAATCACATGCATTGATGAGCAACAGCACATTCCACTGCACCTGATCACTGGCGTACAGGACAATCACCTTGGACAAGCAGCGGGCTACTTGCTCTGAGTCTCGACCCGAACGATCGCCAGTTTGTCGCACGGCAGCCCCATTGGAGCTGCCGAAGGCTGCGATCTATTGATCTTTACCCGACCACAGCTTGTAAAGGCTATGCGAATGGGGCTAGATCGCCCTAAAACGTCAATTCACTCCATGCCTCGTCACCAGGATCAATGTATGCCGCTGAGTTTTCACAAGATGCACGCCAATGGCGATGACTTCGTCATTGTGGACTCGCGAAACTCGGCCAATCCAGTGACAAGTAGTTTGGCTCGGCGAATGGGTGATCGGAACCGAGGCGTCGGATTCAATCAACTCGCAGCAGTGCTTGATTGCGATGATGCCGATGCCCGCTTGATGTTTTGGAATGCAGATGGCTCCACGCTGGATGCTTGTGGCAGCGCAACGCGGGGGGCCGCGGACATGCTGATGCGCGAATCCAATATGACTTCGATAGCGCTGCGAACCAACCGTGGCCTACTCACTTGCGAACGAACTTCAGCCGGCGCAATTTCGGTCAACATGGGCGAGCCGCTTTTCGGCTGGTCGGATATTCCCCTGGCTCAGGAACTGGATACTGCTGTTTTGCCACTGGCTGGTGGCCCGGCAGCTTGCAGCATGGGCAATCCTCACTGCACCTATTTTGTGGATGATCTGTCAGCCATTGATATAGCGACCCTCGGACCGACCATTGAAACCAACCCACTGTTTCCCCTCAGGACGAACGTGCATTTTGTCCAGATCATTAACCGACAACACATTCGGTTGCGCATTTGGGAGCGCTGGGGTGGTATTCCGCTTGGTTCAGGTTCTTGCTCTTGTGGCGCCGCAGTCAGCGGAATTCGTCGTGGTTTATTAGACCATTCCGTTGAGGTTGAATGTGATGGCGGCACCGTAACGGTTCAATGGGATGGCGTGGGCCCGGTCTTTCTCATCGGGCCGGTAGAGACTATTTTTTCGGGAACAATTACCGATCAGCTATATCGTCCCACCCGCAGAGGCGAATCCGGATAGGTGCCCACCCTGACCAAGTGCTGGCCATTCAGCAATCCTTCTGAAACACACCTGGCCGGGCAAGCGCTGCCGACTTTACCCAGAGCAGCGCCCGGTGTCCCTAACACAACGCTGAACAAAAATAACATTGGCGTGTAATCAAGGATTTGCGTAGCGTTTCGCCACCCACCAGGATGAACCATCCCCTCAGGTAGACCCAAGCAGCGGGGCCAACCTGAAGAAGCTCGCGACACGTTATCGCGCGCCGTACAACTGCCGTCACACTTATGCGACAATATGCAGAATGTCTGGCATGAATCCCGCCTTTATTGCCCAACAGCTTGGACAAGCGTCCAGATGCTGCTCTCGACTTATGCGCGCCGGTTGAAGTCTAGCGGTGACTGGGGAGAGATGGAGAAACTCCAAAACGCCCCAGGTATGGCCCAAGCGCCAAAATGCGCAGCTCGCAACCCATTGATAGGTAAAGTAATTGATCTCCACAGCTAACATCACGATGCAGTTCGGCGCCAAGCCGCTATTCGAAAACGTTTCGGTCAAATTCGGCGCGGGCAACCGCTACGGCCTGATCGGCGCCAACGGTTGCGGCAAGTCGACCTTCATGAAAATCCTCGGTGGCGATCTCGAGCCGTCCGGCGGCCAGGTCATGCTTGAGCCGAACGTGCGTCTGGGTAAGTTGCGTCAAGACCAGTTCGCCTACGAAGAATTCACCGTGATCGACACCGTGATCATGGGTCACGAAGAGCTGTGGAAGGTCAAGGCCGAGCGCGATCGCATCTACTCGCTGCCGGAAATGACCGAAGAAGACGGCATGGCCGTGGCCGAGCTGGAAACCGAATTCGCCGAAATGGACGGCTACACCGCCGAGTCCCGTGCCGGCGAGCTGTTGCTGGGCCTGGGTATCGGCATCGAGCAGCACTTCGGCCCGATGAGTGAAGTGTCGCCGGGCTGGAAACTGCGCGTGTTGCTGGCGCAGGCGCTGTTCTCCGATCCTGAAGTGCTGTTGCTCGACGAACCGACCAACCACTTGGACATCAACACCATCCGCTGGCTGGAAAACGTGCTGACCCAGCGCTCCAGCCTGATGATCATCATCTCCCACGACCGTCACTTCCTGAACAGCGTGTGCACCCACATGGCTGACCTGGATTACGGCGAGCTGCGCCTGTTCCCAGGCAACTACGACGAGTACATGACCGTGGCGACCCAGTCCCGCGAGCAGTTGCTGTCGGACAACGCCAAGAAGAAAGCGCAGATCTCGGAACTGCAATCGTTCGTCAGCCGCTTCTCGGCCAACGCCTCGAAAGCCAAGCAGGCAACTTCCCGCGCCAAGCAGATCGACAAAATCCAGCTGGCCGAAGTCAAACCTTCGAGCCGTGTCAGCCCGTTCATTCGTTTCGAGCAGACCAAAAAGCTGCACCGTCAGGCGGTCATCGTCGAGCGCATGGCCAAAGGCTTCGATGGCAAGACCCTGTTCAAGGACTTCAGCTTCACCGTTGAAGCCGGCGAACGCGTGGCAATCATCGGCCCGAACGGTATCGGTAAAACCACCCTGCTGCGCACCCTGGTCAACGAACTGACCCCGGACGCCGGCACCGTGAAATGGACCGACGCCGCCGAGCTGGGCTACTACGCCCAGGACCACGCGCACGACTTCGAAGACGACTGCAACCTGTTCGACTGGATGGGCCAATGGACCCAGGGCGGCGAGCAACTGGTTCGCGGCACCCTCGGGCGCATGCTGTTCTCCAACGACGAGATCCTCAAGTCGGTCAAGGTCATCTCCGGTGGTGAGCAAGGTCGCATGCTGTTCGGCAAGCTGATCCTGCAAAAGCCGAACGTGCTGGTGATGGACGAACCGACCAACCACTTGGACATGGAATCCATCGAGGCGCTGAACCTGGCGCTGGAGAACTACCCGGGCACGCTGATTTTCGTCAGCCACGACCGTGAGTTCGTATCGTCCCTGGCCACCCGTATCATCGAGTTGAGCGCCGATGGCGTGATCGACTTCAGCGGCACCTATGACGACTACCTGCGTAGTCAGGGTGTGTTGATGTAAGGCGGCTTCTGGCTGCAAATGGAAAGCCCCGTCCTGGTGACGGGGCTTTTTGCATTTCAGATTGATCCACTTACTGCCGATCTATCATCCACATCGTTAGCCTGCTTTCTTTTATTTCACACCCGCGCCATGATGCAGTTCTCCTACCGCCGCCCGCGAACGAGCTCTCATGTCTGTGCAGCAACTGCCCCCGCAAAGCTCCATGGCGATCACCCTGCAGATCGTATCCATCGTTTTCTATACCTTTATTGCCTTCCTCTGCATCGGCCTGCCGATTGCCGTGTTACCGGGGTATGTCCATGAACAGTTGGGGTTCAGCGCCATCGTTGCGGGGCTGACCATCGGTTCGCAATACCTGGCCACCCTGCTCAGCCGTCCGATGGCCGGGCGCTTGTCGGACAGCGTCGGCACCAAACGGGCGATTGTTTACGGGTTGTCGGGGATTGTGTTGAGCGGCGTGCTGACGCTGCTGTCGACCCTGCTGCAAAGTTTGCCGTTGTTGAGCCTGATCATCCTGATCGCCGGCCGGTTGTTGCTGGGGATCGCCCAAGGGTTGATCGGGGTCGGCACCATCAGTTGGTGCATGGGCCAGGTCGGTGTCGAGCACACGGCGCGTTCGATTTCCTGGAACGGGATCGCCTCATACGGCGCCATTGCCATTGGCGCACCGTTGGGCGTGGTGATGGTGGCTGAATTGGGCTTCGCCAGCCTCGGGATCGTGCTGTCGTTACTGGCCCTATTGGCACTGCTGTTGATCCGCAACAAACCTTCGGTGCCGGTGATTCGCGGCGAGCGGCTGCCGTTCTGGGCGGTGTTCGGGCGCATCGCCCCTTTTGGCGCGAGCCTGAGCCTGGCATCCATCGGCTACGGCACACTCACTACTTTTATAACCCTGTATTACGCCAGTCGTAGCTGGACTGGTGCGGCTTACTGCCTGACGGTGTTCGGGGTGTGCTTCATTCTGTCGCGGCTGTTGTTCATTTCCAGCATCAGCCGTTTCGGTGGTTTCACCTCGGCCATTGCCTGCATGAGCATTGAAACCGTTGGACTGGTGCTGTTGTGGCTGGCGCCCTCGACCGTTTACGCCTTGATCGGCGCAGGCTTGACCGGGTTCGGTCTGTCGCTGGTCTATCCGGCGCTGGGGGTGGAAGCGATCAAGCAGGTGCCCAATTCCAGTCGCGGGGCGGGTTTGAGTGCTTATGCGGTGTTTTTCGATCTGGCACTGGCGATTGCCGGGCCGCTGATGGGTGCGGTGGCATTGAACCTGGGATATTCGTGGATTTTCTTTAGTGCGGCGTTGTTGTCCGTGACTGGACTCGGTTTGACCTTGTTACTGAAACACCGCGCCATCGGCCAGGATTGATTTATTGATCCGCGGTTTGCATGCCGGCCCGGCTTGGTTTGCCCAGGGCATGGGAGAAGAAACGGCCGGCTTCAGAGATCAGGTTGCGGTGAATGTCCTTGCGGTCGACGCCGTCGGCGTCGGTGCACAGCGCCGGCATGGTGGCGATTTGTTCTTCGTTGCACGGTGCCAGGAACACGAAGTGCCCTGCCCCGGCCAGCAATTTGAAATCCGGTGCAGTCGGCAGTTTGCGCGCCAGCGCTGCGGCGTTTTTGTCGAACGCCACCAGCTTGTCGCCATCGCCGCTGTATAGCAGAACCGGCACATGCACATCGGCCAGGGTATGACGGCCGAACTTCAGGCTCAGTGGCGCCATCAGCAACAAGGCATGTACTCGCGGGTCTGGCACTGGCTGCAAGTCATCGCGGTCGACGATCAATTCACCTTGCGTGTTGCAGGCATCATGATCGTCCGGGCGCTCATGGCAATAACGGCGCAGACGGTCCAGGTCCGGAGTGGCGCCGGACAAGATCAACGCGGTCTCACCGCCCGCCGAATAGCCGATCACCCCAACCTGATCGGCATTGACGAAGGGCGCAAGCATACGGTCGCCCAGGGTCGCGGTAATGGCTTCGGAAATCTGGATCGGCCGCCCGTAAAGATTGCTCAAGGTGCCGAGGCGGCTGTGGTCTTTGGAGTTGTCGCCGGGATGGATCACCGCCACCACCACAAACCCCTTGCGTGCCAGCGAGGTGGCCAGATCGTGCAGCGCCAGCGGGGTTCCGGTGTTGCCATGGGACAGCATCAGCATCGGGAAGCGTCCGATAGCGACTTTGGTGTCTTCACCGGCTTCGACCGTGTAACCCTCGAGCTTGCTGGAGTGCTCCCTCTCACTGGACGGATAAAAGGCGATGGCGCGCATCGGCTGCAAGTCCAGCGGGTCGAGGAATGTCATCTCATGGAAACCGACGCTCCAGTGAGGAAACAGCACAGGCGCGGCGTGCACTGAATTCAGGCTGCCGAACAGGCAAATCAGTAATGTTGCACAAAGACGCACCATGGGATGCCCCACCTTATTACCTGACCGCAGATATTAACCCTCGACTGCATAACCTGGGCCAGAAACTGATCGCCGCCAGAAACAAAAAACTCTGTACCTGGCCATCACGATGACCAGAATACAGAGTTTCAGGGGTATTGCCTGCGTCGTTTGACGTCTTTACGCAAGCCTTACGCGGCGGCGAACAATTGTTCGCTGATTTGCGCCTGAGCGTCGCTCATGGCTTTGTTGCGTACTTCATCACCGTAGGCCAGGCCATGGGCGCGGACGAACTCGATGTCGGTGATACCGAGGAAGCCGAACATCACCTTCAAGTACTCTTCGTGAGCAGTGCCGGTCGGTTGGCCAGCGTGCAAACCGCCAGCCGTCGAAACGATCACCACTTTCTTGCCGCCGCACAGGCCTTCAGGGCCGGCTTCGGTGTAGCGGAAAGTCTGGCCGGCTACGGCGATGCGGTCGATCCAGGCCTTGAGTTGGGTCGGGATAGTGAAGTTGTACATCGGCGCTGCAATCACGACGGCATCGGCGGCGAGGAATTCGGCCAAGGCCTGCGCACTCAAATCGGCTTCATGCTGTTGCGCGGCGTTGCGCAGTTCAGCGGCGGTGCCAGCAGCGACCAGCGTGGCGGCGGAGAAATGGCTGATGGCATCGGCGGCCAGGTCGCGGTAAGTCACCACAACGCCAGGCTCGGCGGCTTGCCAGGCTTTGACGACTTCACCGCTCAACTGACGGGAAGCCGAGTTGTCACCCAGAATGCTCGAATCGATATGCAGTAATTTCATGTGGGATCTCCAAGGTGAGGATCGCCACCCGGCGATCTGATGGAGACAATCCTACCGACGAAACCAATAGCTGATTAGATGGCAATAATGCGATAGTTCGTCCCACCGATAGAACAGTTGGATTTAAAGCATGCAAGATCTCAACGACCTCTACTACTTCGCCAAGGTGGTCGACGCCGGCGGCTTCGCGGCGGCCGGGCGTTTGCTCGGGATTCCCAAGTCCCGGCTGTCACGACGCATCGCCGAACTGGAAGAACGCCTTGGCGCGCGCCTGCTGCAACGCACCACCCGCCAACTCAACCTGACCGCCGTGGGCGAGCGCTACTTGCGGCACTGTCAGGCGATGCTGCTGGAGGCCGAGATGGCCGACGAAGCAGTGGCCAGCATGTCCAGCGAACCGCGCGGCAGACTGCGGGTTTCCTGCCCGGTGGGGTTGGCCCACGACATGTTCCCGTCGGTGATCAGCAAGTTCCTGGAGAAATTCCCGCAGGTTCAGCTGGAGATGCTGCTGCTCAATCGCCGGGTTGACCTGGTGACCGAAGGCGTCGATGTCGCCTTGAGAGTGCGGGAACTGGGAGATGAAGACCCACTGCTGGTCACCCGCCGCTTACGTCAGGCGCAGACTGTCATGGTCGCCAGCCCGGCGTTTCTTCGCGAGCGGCAGATCAAGACCCCGGACGACTTGAAAAACGTGCCGATATTGGGCGCACTGGAAGCCGATCGGCTGGTGCATCTGCGGATGCTCGACCAGCAGGGCAAGGCCTGTGAAATGACATTCGAAGCTCGATTGGGCATCGACGATTTTCTCGTGCGCAAGGCATGTACCCTGTCCGGGCTGGGTTTCACCGTGTTGCCGATGATGTACTGCGAGCAGGAACTGGAAAACGGCTCGCTGGTGCAATTGCTGCCCGACTGGTCTTTGCCGGGCGGTTGGCTGCAAGCGGTCTACCCTCATCGGCGCGGGGTAATGCCGGCGGTACGCGCCTGGATCGACCATTTGATCGAATCATTCAATGCCTGTGGGGACCGACTGTTATGAAGGCAAGACCAATGAGCGAAGAGGATGTCGCGCAATTCTGCCTGGCGCTGCCCGGCGCGCGGGAGGATTACAAGTGGGGGGGCGTGAGGGTGTTTTCGATTGCCGGGAGCAAGATGTTCGCCTTGCAGAACCTGCGGGGCCAGTCCCTGGCCTTCAAGGTCGACAAGGACCTGTTCCTGGGCCATTGCGACCGACCGGGTATTCACCCGGCGCCGTATCTGGCCCGGGCGCAGTGGATCATCATGGACACGCCCTACCCGCTGGGCACCGAAGAGCTGCAAGGCTTGCTGCAACGCTCCCACCAACTGGTGGTGAGCAAGTTGCCCAAGCGCACGCAGATCGGCTTGCTGCTTTAAAACAGCTTTAGAACAGCGCGAACAGCTGGGCACCCAAAAACAACTGGTCGATCCAGAACACCTGATGCATCAGCACGATGAGCCAGAACACCAGTTGAAACGAAACCTTGCGGGTCTTGTGCCGAAACACTTGCTGGGCCAGCAAGGCACCCGGCCAACCGCCCGCCAGTTCCACTGCGTGCAAGACGTTCTCCGGCGTGCGCCAGCTGTCGGCGCGGGCCTTGTACTTGTCGCCCCAGTACAGGAAAAACGCCAGCACGCTGACGACGCCATAGGCGGCCAGGGGAATCACCGACACCCCGCGCAGCCACAGCGACACCGAGCCAAACAACGGCACTGCGCACAGCGCAACGAACACCAGCAATTTCAACCGCAGGTTTTGAATCGCTCCCCCGGACTTGCGCCCGGGGTTGTTGCGTGCGGTGGCGTCGCTCATGGCTTGGCCGCGGTCCAGTCGACCCAACCGAACTGCCAGGTCGCCAGGATCACCAGGCCGAACACGATGCGGTACCAGGCGAACGCCGCGTAGCTGTGGCTAGCGATGAACTTGAGCAGCCCCCGGACGGCGATCATTGCAAAGATAAACGCGGTGACGAAGCCGATGGCGAACACCGGGAAATCAGCCGGTACAAACAGGTGGCGGTATTTATAGCCCGAGTACACTGCCGCGCCGACCATGGTTGGCATGGCGAGGAAAAACGAAAACTCAGTAGCCGTCTTGCGCGACAACCCGAACAGCAAACCGCCGATGATCGTCGAACCGGAACGTGAGGTCCCCGGGATCATCGCCAGGCACTGGGCGAAGCCGACTTTCAGGGCTTCTTTCCAGGTGATGTCATCGACGCTTTCGGCATGCACGACATGCTGCCGGCGCTCAGCCCACAACATGATGATCCCGCCCACGACCAATGCGCTGGCCACGGTGATCGGGTTGAACAGGTACTTGTGGATCAGGTCGGCAAAAATCACCCCTAATACCACCGCCGGCAGGAAGGCGATCAACAGGTTCGCGGTAAAGCGTCGAGCGCTGGGCTGCGTCGGCAAACCGATGATCACGTCGAGGATCTTGCGACGGAACTCCCAGACCACCGCCAGGATCGCGCCGAGCTGAATGATGATGTTGAAGGCCATCGCTCGTTCACCGCCGAAATTGAGCAAGTCCGCCACAATGATCTGGTGCCCGGTACTGGAAATGGGCAAGAACTCGGTCAGCCCTTCTATAACGCCTAAAATCAATGCCTGAAAGGCTGTCCAAAGATCCATCGTTCCCCCAAGAAGCCATGCCCCCAGGCATGCCCCGTTAATAATTTGTAGAGCGTTATTCGCGATCAGCGTGCGCTGAAACCCCGCGCGCACAAGATCCACACAAAACCGTAAAAATTCCGTGAAAAATCGACTTGGACTCAGGTTTTTCCGCGCGGGGCCGAAATCCTATCAGACAAGCCTCATTTGCGCTGCCGTGTAATAGGACCTGAGTCGTATAGGCTCCGATCGGCACAGTGTGGTTGGATGCTGGCGATCGTTTATGACAAGAACAAGAAAACGGAGTAACAGCGTTATGAACAGCTTGCGCAGTGTGTCGATCAGCCGACGCTTGTGGCTTATCTTGATCGTGGCCGTGGTGATGCTGTTGACGTTGGGCGCGTTGATGCTCAAACAGATCCACGACGACCTTTATCAGGCCAAGGCCCAGAAGACCCAGCATGTGGTGCAGACCGCCAGTGGCATCCTGACCTACTACCACGGCCTGGAAACCGCCGGCACCCTCACCCGCGCCGCCGCGCAACAGCAGGCACTGACCGCCGTGCGTGGTTTGCGCTACGACCAGAATGACTATTTCTGGATCAACGACCTGACGCCGGTCATGGTCATGCACCCGACCAATCCAAAACTTGAAGGCCAGAACCTCTCGACGATCCGCGACCCGGACGGTTTTGCACTGTTCAACGAAATGGCCGCCATCGCCAAGGCCAAGGGCGCCGGCATGGTCAACTACCGCTGGCCGAAACCGGGCGCCAGTGCGCCGGTGGAAAAAACCTCCTACGTCAAACTGTTCGAGCCCTGGGGTTGGGTGATCGGCTCGGGCGTGTACATCGACGACATGCAGGCCGAGTTTAATGCGCAGGTCTGGAAGGCGTCTTTCGTCGGCCTGGTGATTGCCCTGATCATGGCGCTGCTGGTGATCATGATTGCCCGCAGCATCGTGCGCCCGTTGCAGGAAACCGTGAATGCCATGGCCAATATCGCCAGCGGTGAAAGCGACCTGACCCGCAGCCTCGATACCCACGGCCAGGACGAAGTCACGCAACTGGCCCGGCACTTCAATGCCTTTACCGCCAAGCTGCGCCTGGTGATCAGTCAATTGCAAGTGTCCGCCGGCGCGCTGGGCCAGTCTTCCAGCGAACTGGGCAACGACGCCGTGCAAGCCCAGCAACGCAGCCAGCAGCAGTCCCAGCAAATGGAACTGGTGGCGACCGCGATCAACGAAGTGACCTACGGCGTGCAGGATGTGGCGAAAAACGCCGAACACGCGGCCAGTGAAATGCGCGATGCCGAATCTCAGGCGCAGCAGGGACAGATCAATATTGATGGCAGCCTGCAGCAGATCGACAAGCTGTCTTCGACCATCGATCAAGCGGTAGAAGTGATTCGTACGCTGGCCGACGAAAGCACGCAAATCGGCAGTGTCCTGGAAGTGATTCGCTCTATCGCCGAGCAAACCAACCTGCTGGCCCTCAACGCCGCCATCGAAGCCGCCCGGGCCGGTGAGCAAGGTCGAGGGTTTGCGGTGGTCGCCGATGAAGTGCGCCTGCTGGCCCAGCGCACCCAGAAGTCGACGGCAGAAATCCAGTCGATGATCGAACGCCTGCAAAGCCATTCCGAGGCGGCGGTCAAGGTGATTGGCGACAGCAGCCGCGCCTCGCAACTGACCATCGAGCAGGCCGGTCTGGCCGGTGCCAGCCTGAATGCCATCGGCCAGGCCTTGCGCAACCTCAACGGCTTGAATGCCTCGATTGCCAGTGCAACCTTGCAGCAGGCGCATGTGGTGGAAGACATCAATCAGAACGTCACCCAGGCCGCCGGGTTGTCCCACAGCACGGCATTGGCGGCCGAGCAGTCGAGCGTGGCCAGTGTTCATCTCAAGGAATTGAGCGAACAGTTGAACGGGTTGCTCAAGCAGTTTCGGGTCTGATCACTTGTAGCAGCTGCCGAGCCTGCGAGGCTGCGTTCGGTGTGGGCCGCATTCGGGCGAAACCGTCGTAATTTCTGAGCACGCGGTCATCTGGAACACCGCGTCGCCTGATTTCACGACGGCTTCGCCGCCGAACGCAGCCTCGCAGGCTCGGCAGCTGCTACACCGGACCGTGCAAGCCGGTTCTACTTGGCAGCGCCTGCCGCTACAATCCGCCCCCCTACTCGTCTTCACCAAGGATCCTCCATGTCCGGGCTTGAACTGTTTGCCGCCGCCCTCGGTGTGATTGCCGTCTGGCTGACGGTCAAACAGAACCCCTGGTGCTGGCCGGTCGGTCTGGTCATGGTGCTGCTGTATAGCTGGATCTTTTTCGAGGTGAAGCTGTATTCGGACATGTTGCTGCAAGTGATCTACGCCGCGTTGCAGCTTTACGGCTGGAGGCAGTGGACTCGCGCGGGCGTGACGCATGACGGGCGGCATGTCAGCGTGCTCGATGGCAAATCCGTCGCGCTCGGTCTGGCCGTGGGCGCGGTCGGCAGCCTGCTGCTGGGGGCTGCGATGGCTCACTGGACCGACGCCGCCCAGCCCTGGCTCGACGCTGCCTTGACCGGTTTCAGCCTGGTAGCACAGTTATGGATGGCGCAAAAACGCCTGCAATGCTGGCCGCTGTGGATCGCGCTGGACGTCATCTTCGTCGGCCTGTTCATCTACAAAGAGCTGTACCTGACCGCCGCCCTCTATGGGGTTTTCGCCCTGCTGGCAGTGCAAGGCTGGCGGACGTGGCGCGCCGACCCGGCGTTGCGCACATGAAAGTGCTGGTGCTCACGGGCCCCGAATCGAGCGGAAAGAGCTGGCTCGCCACCGAGCTGCAACAGCAATTCGGCGGCGTTCTGGTGGGCGAATACGTGCGTTGGTTCATTGAACAGGAGGCACGGGACACCTGCCTCGCGGATATCCCCGAGATCGCCCGCGGCCAGTTGCAATGGGAAGATGATGCCCGCGCCCTTGCGCCACCGTTGCTGATTCTCGACACGCACTTGCTGAGCAACATGCTTTGGAGCCAGACCCTGTTTAGCGATTGCCCGGCCTGGCTCGAACAAGCGCTGCTGGCCCGGCATTACGACTTGCACTTGCTGTTGTCGCCTGAACTCGTCGACTGGACCGACGATGGTCAGCGTTGTCAGCCGCAGCTGGATCAACGCCGGGCTTTTTTCAACGCGACTCAGGCATGGCTGGAGCAGCATCGCAAACCTGTTCAAGTGATCCAGGGTGACTGGGCAGAACGCCGAGCCCAAGCGTTGCAGGCCGTCACTCTGCTGCTTGGACACTGACCTGTATCCGGCCGTAGCAGCTGCTACAGCTGCTACAGCTGCTACAGCCCCCCAGCATTTGTTGCGATATTTTTGCAAATGCGTCCGTTTGTGAAACATACCTTTACACTCGAACAGCCCGTTTCAGCGCTATTCATCATTGCGTCATGATCTGTGTTAAAGCGCTGATACATCACAACGCAAGCTATGGATCCAGAGTGTTGCGCCTCCTTTTCCCCGTTATAGCCCCCCGCTTTTGTCTCAGGCCTGAAACAGCTCGATCAAGGATCCATTTCCCTTGATCGATAACCCATTGAATCAAAACAACAATCAAAAAACGGCACGACTTTCGCTCTCTCCTTCACAACGCTGATTAGGGCCAGCGCACAACAGAAGGAATCGCAGTCGTGGGGACTTTTCGTAAAGGCTTTACGCGCTTGATGCTGCTCGGATGTGCCACCGTCTCACTCCTCAGTTTTGACGTTCAGGCTGAAGGCAACGGCGTCATCGTACTCACTCGTGATGTACAGCCCCACACCGTCGGCAGGCCGCCGTTCCAGAAAGCCCCCTACCCGACCACTGTCAACGCCAACCCTTCGGATCGTGTCACCTCGACACTCAACAGCACCGAACTGAGCGATGGTGAGTTCGCCAGCGTGGCCAGCGGTTCGTCCATCAGCAACAGCATCAACCAGAACGGCAATATACCCGGCAGCCTCAATGTCGTGACCAATCCCAATGGCATGCCCGGCATGAGCGCCGGTCACGGCGGCGGTAGCGGTGGCGCGATTTCGGGAACGATCAACCATGCCATGAGTTCCGGCCTCGCGCCGTTGGGCAGACTGGCGGGAGGTCAATGACATGAGCCGCTCCCTGATCCTTCTCGCCCTGGTCATCGGTGCCAGTGTGAGCCCAGGCGCCATGGCCGACTCCAGCGTTCCGGTGGTCAACACCGCCAACATCCTGGATTCCGGCGCCCGGTACAACGGCAACTTCAACGTCAACCAGGCCTCCGGCGATCAACAGCAACAGGCCAACACCCGCGCTATCGCCATCGGCACCGATGCCTCGGCGACCACTCGCGTCATCCAGAAACTCGACACGCCCGCCAACCCGTCGATGAACGCGACGGCCACCATCGGCGGCAACTCTTTCAGTCAAGGCAACGGTGCACTGGGTGTCAACCAGGGCGCCGGGGCCAATAACCAGATGGCCAACGCAATGCGCATCAGCATCAGTGCTGCGCCGCAAAGCGTCGACGATAGCGCCCTTTCTCAACAGAACGTGGCGTTGTTACCAAGCTCAGGGGCAACTGACGCTTCAAAAGGCAGTCGCCAGGTCGTGACAAGCGACCAGGCCTTCACCGGCAGCCGAGGAGTGATTCAGGTGAACCAGAGTGCCGGGGTGGGGAACCGAATGGCTAACACCCTGAGCATACGGGTCGCTGACTGACCCGAACGCAGTGCGATTAGAAAGTAACCAACACTTAACCAACTAATAAGCACGGAGAAACACCATGAAACCCACAATGGCTCTCAAGCCTCTCGTCTTCGCCCTGGCAGCCGTCATGGCGATGGCTGCGCAAGCCAACGATAACGATCACGACGGTGGTCACGGCCACCATCATCACGGCCCCAAAGGCCCAACCTGGGAACAGCAACTGTCAATCGACTCCGCCGCCAGCGCCTATGTAGGGGATACACAGGACAGCAGCGGCAACTCGGTACTCAACCAAGGCACCAACAACACCGCCGAGGCTGACAACTCGCTCAACGGCTCCAACGGCAACATGGGCGCCAACGTCGCGGGTGGCGATGGCAACCAACAAGACAACGCCGCCGCGCTGGCTACCGCTGATGAAAGTTTCATCTTCGGTTCTGCCGAGGCAACCTCCACCGCGTATCAGTACAACACCAATAACTACGTCAAAAACCGCTCTACTCAAAATAACGCCACGCTCAACAATGCTGGCAACAACGGCTCCGGCAACATTGGCATCAACGTGACTGCCGGCAACTTCAACCAACAGAAAAACAACCTGGCGATTGCCGTGTCTGGCGGCCGGGTAGCAACAGCCTCGGCTGACGCTTACCAATCCACCACCGGCCTGGATGTCGACAACAAGGCTGACCGGACCCACGTCACCACCACCCTCACCGATACCACCACGTCCTCAGGCACCTTCAAGGCCAAAGGCACCGGGACGATCGACGACAGTGGCTGGGGTCACAGAGGCGATGACAAGTTCAAATTCAGCGCCGTGGGCACCTTCGATCTGGCTGGCGTCACCACCCATCAAGTGCTGACTCCAGACGGCTGGAAAAACCCTGTTGTGAACAACGCCTCCATGACCAACTCGATGAACAGCTTCTCCGGCAACGGCGGTGCCAACGTGTCGGCGGGTGTGGGCAACCAACAAAGCAACTCTCTGTCCATTGCTGCCGGCTGCAGAGCCTGCATGTAATCGCGATCGAAATGAAAGCCCCGGCAACGGGGCTTTCTTTCCACGGTTCACCAAAGGCGTATCGATCATGCGTACGACAGCCTGTTTCGCCCTGCTGTGCTTGTGCGGCCTGACTCAGGCGGCGCAGATGCCGGTGGCCGCCTTACCGGGCGGCATGCTGGTTTACAAGCAGGTGCAAAGCGTGCGTGAGCGCAAGTTCAGCGACATCGTCGAACAAAAAACCGACTTCAGCTGCGGCGCCGCCGCACTGGCCACGGTGCTACGCCAGGCTTACTGGCTCGATGTCGATGAGGAACACATCATCAAAGGCATGCTGGTCAATGCTGATCAGAACCTTGTCCGTACTCAAGGTTTCTCCATGCTGGACATGAAGCGCTACATCGAAGCAATCGGCATGCGCGCGCGTGGCTACCGGATACCGCCCGAGAAACTCGAAGCGGTGACCATTCCGGTGGTGGTGCTGATGGAAATTCGCGGCTACAAGCATTTCGTGGTGATGCAGCGGGCGGACAAGAACTGGGTCTATATCGGCGACCCGGTGCTTGGGCACAAACGCTATTCCCATGATGACTTTGTCAAAGGCTGGAACGGCATCGTCTTCGCTATCGTGGGTCCCGGGTACGACAAAACCAATGCATTGCGCAGCCCTCCGGAACCGCTGACGGCCAAGAACAAACTGGACACTTTCAACCCGGTCAAAGATGCCGAATTGATGGACTTTGGCTTCATTCAGAGCGACTTCTTCTAATCGCCCACTGATGATAGAGAGGGCCGGATGCCCCGGGAGCAGCAGATGAAAACCTCATACTGGCTGGCCGCCGCTTGCCTGGCAGCAAGCGCATCGGGCTATGCCAATGCAGGATTCAAACCCATCGAACTCAAGGACCATGAGCTCGCCGAGCTACGCGGTCGTTATGTCATGCCGGGGCGGATCATCAGCTTCGGCATTGTCATGAGCAGTACCTGGCGCAATGCCAGTGGAGACTTGATTGGCGCAACGACGTTGATGCAGATCCAGGCCTCTACCGTAAAGCCGCAGTTTTACGTGTCGACCATTAAAGAGTCCGGTAACGGCAGTGCGCCGCCATCGGGCACCGGGAATGTAATCGGTGGCGCAGGACTGACCACCACCCAGGGAGTCACCCAAACTGTGCGCGCCGCTGGTGACGGCAATACCGCCTACAACAATGTCGCCATCAACGTCCAGGAGGCCAACCAGGCGCCGGCGCCGAGTCCCGTCCAAGGGCAGGTGCTGACGAGCGGGCAAACCATTACCGACAGCAATGCCGCCGGTAACGTCGCAGTAGCGGCCACCGGTGGTGGCGTGCAAATGGCGATCCAGGCCAACAACAACCAAGGCACGGCCATGCAACAGGCGGCTCAGGGGGGGCTGGTGCAGAACACCCGGCTTCTGGGCAACAGCAACAGGGTCAATAACCTGACGCAACTTAATGTGGTGCTTAACAACAACGGCCGAAATGCCGGAGCAGTCAACTGCAATCTGAATCAACTCAAGGCACTACGCAGCCTGGGATATTGAACTACGCTGATGTTCGATCATCGGGCTTCATGGGGGACGGCTTATCATGTATCGGTCAGTACCACTGCGCGCGATCGTTTGTCTGAGTACTTTGTTCCCGTCGGCGCTGCTGCAAGCAGCGTCCGATGCGGACGTGGAGGCTTTGAAGCAACAACTCATGGAGCTCAAGCAACGATACGAAGTACAACAAAAGGCCTTGGCAGTACTCGAACAACGAGTCCGCCAAGTGGAGGAACAACCGGCGGCGGCACCGCCTAAACGTCTGGCCAAGTCGCCAGCCGACATGAAAGGCAACCCGCAAGTGGCCACCGGGACGGGAGCGGCTGCGGCTTCAGGAGGCGCCGCAGGCAGCGGCAGTTCCTATGGACAATCACTGGCCGATGACTCTCAACCGGCACAGAGTGTTTCCAACTTGTATGACGAGGCCAGCGGATTCTTCGGCGGCGGCAAGTTCAGCCTCGAAACCGGGCTGACCTATTCGCGTTACGACACCCGACAGCTGATCCTCAATGGCTTCCTCGCACTGGACTCGATCTTTCTGGGCAACATCAACCTGGACCGGATCAAGGCCGACACCTGGACGCTGGACCTCACCGGGCGCTACAACTTCGACAATCGCTGGCAGTTCGACCTGAACGTACCGGTGGTCTACCGCGAATCAACGTATCAGTCCGGCGGTGCCAACAACGGTGCAGCGGGGGTGACCAGCGAAGAAACCGTCACCCGGGATCCGACGCTGGGCGACATCAACTTCGGGATCGCCTACAAATTCATGGACGAATCGGTGAACACCCCGGATGCCGTGTTCACCTTCCGGGTCAAGGCGCCGACCGGCAAGGACCCGTTCGGCATCAAGCTGCGCCAGACCGACGCCAATACCAACCTGTTCGTGCCTGACACCTTGCCGACCGGCAACGGCGTCTGGTCGATCAGCCCCGGTATCTCGCTGGTCAAGACTTACGATCCGGCGGTTCTGTTCGGAAGCCTGTCCTATACCCACAACTTCGAAGAATCCTTCGACGACATCAGCGCCACCGTCAATCAGAAAGTCCCGGGCAAGGTGCGGATCGGGGACAGCTTCCAGATTGGCGCGGGGATCGCGTTTGCACTGAACGAAAAAATGAGTATGTCGTTCTCGATGTCTGACCTGGTGCAACGCAAAAGCAAGCTCAAGCAGGATGGCGGGGATTGGGAGTCTGTGGTGTCCAGTGACGCCAACGCCGGCTACTTCAACGTCGGCATGACCATCGCCGCCAGCGACAACCTGACCATCGTTCCCAACCTGTCCATCGGCATCACGGACGATGCGCCGGACTTTTCCTTCAGCCTGAAATTCCCGTACTACTTCTGATCGCTTCACCCCAATGGAAAAGGCCCGCTGCGATGGATGTCGCAGCGGGCCTTTTCGTTTACCCGCCCTAGCGGATCTGGTGCTTGTGCAGCAATCGGTAAAAAGTCGGCCGTGACACGCCCAGGACTCGGGCAGCAACACTCAGGTTGTCGCTGTGCCGGTTCAACACATCGCACAGCGCCTGGCGTTCGGCGCGGGTCTTGTAGTCTTCAAGGGTGCCCATCGGCGTGGCGAAGGCGTGTTGACTGAGCAGCCCCAGGTCTCGCGCCTCGATCTGCCGTCCTTCGGCCAATACCAGCCCACGACGTACCCGATTGGCCAGCTCGCGGACATTGCCCGGCCAGTCGTGCTTGCCCATGGCGACCAATGCATCTTCGCTGAAGCTGCGCGGACGACGGCCGGTTTCACTGCTGTAGAAATGGGAAAAGTGGTTGGCCAGCATCAATAGATCACCATGGCGCTCACGCAGCGGCACGGTGACCACTTGCAGGACGTTCAAACGGTAGTACAAATCTTCGCGAAAGCGTTTGTTCTCGATGGCCTCTTCAAGGTCGACGTGCGTCGCCGCCAATACCCGCACATCCACCGGAATAGGTTGATGGCCGCCAACCCGCTCGATGTGTTTTTCCTGCAGGAAGCGCAGCAGATTGGCTTGCAGCTCCAGGGGCAGATCGCCTATTTCATCGAGAAACAGGGTGCCGCCATTGGCCGCTTCTATCCGCCCGACCTTGCGCTGATGGGCGCCGGTAAAGGCCCCCTTCTCGTGACCAAACAATTCGGACTGGATCAAATGTTCGGGAATCGCGCCACAGTTGATCGCCACGAATGGCTTGCTGTGGCGCTGGGATTGTTGATGCAGGGTACGGGCGACCAATTCTTTACCGGTGCCGCTTTCGCCGCGGATCAGCACCGGCGATTCGGTGGGCGCCAGTTTGCTCAGCAATTTGCGCAGCTCGCGAATCGGTTTGCTGTCGCCGAGCAGTTCGTGTTCAGGCTGATCGATATGAACCGTGCCCTGCCCGCGCAGGCGCGCCATGCCGAACGCTCGGCCCAGAGTGACCTGAACCCTTGAAACATCGAACGGCAAGGTATGGAAGTCAAAAAACCATTCGCAGACGAAATCCCCGACATTCTGCATTCGCAGGACATCCTGATCGAGCACGGCGATCCACTCGGTACCGCTACGGGTGATCAGTTCCTTGACGGCTTCCGGACGTTCCAGATGAAATGGCTGCAAGCGCAGCAGGCCGACGTCGCAGGTTCGTTCCACGGCGTTTTCCAGGGTACAGCTGTCGACATCCCAACCCACAGCGCGTAAACCCGGCAGCAAACGGTGGCAGTCGTCGCAAGGATCCACTACTAAAAGACGTCGTAAAGCAGGCGCTTCGATCATGACTGTTCCTTGGCGCCAAATTTTAGGAAATATTATTAAAAACAGTCATTTGGCGGGCTTCGGTGTAACACTAGCAAAATATTGACGCGGGCTTGTATCGATTGCTTATAGGGACGTCGGCTTATTAGTTATAAAAAATCACTTAATGAGTTGCCTAACGAATTGAACCTTTCATTCAGCTTTCAGCAACTGCCTGAATCGCCGGCAAATCAAAGAAAGTTGAAATTTCTTTTGATTGTGTGTGACCCAACCCCCGGTTGCGGACATCAGTACAAGTAACCAGCCGAACGGTAAGCCCAACCGACGGCACATCACTTGATTGGGCACACAGAGAGAAGACCCCATGAACGCCCCGCTCCGTATCAACGAAGCTCTTTTGATTGCCGACCGCGCATTCCAACCCTTTCAATGCGTGGCCTGGGCCCCACAAGACGGTAATGGCGAGCTCAGCCTGGCCATCATTGATCGCACTAACACTCGCATCAGCAGCAAACAAATCCCCAGCAGTGCCTATTCCGATCCGCAGCAACTTGCACACTTGCTGGAACAAGCCCGCGCCGAGCTGAGCGAGGAAGGTTACACACTGCAATCGTGGTCCATGCCGCATTAATCTTTTTCGCGGATTACCGCCCGGTAATCCGCGTCCCTTCTTCTCCTTAGTTGACGGTTTTCTACGGTCCGCTGCATAACGCCATTTACATTTTCCAACTTCTAGCCGCCAGATTACTTGGCAGGCTTGTCAGTGGTTCGAGAAGACACTGTTCTGGCACAAAACGCCGCTCCTCCCGAGCGTAATGGCAGTTGCGCATCATCGCTTTCAGGGATTGAATGTTCTTCTCATGCAGTCAACCTCCGGACACCCGGACAAGGACGACTGGCAAGGAGATGCGTGCATGTCACTCCAGACTGCTTTTGCCATACAGGCAGCGGTGAAAGACGCCGGGCAACTCGATAGCCATTTCGCCGGCAGCGGCAAGACTCAAGTGTATTTCGCCGGCAGTACCTCCAGCAGGGTCAATGGTGTGGCGATTGACCACACCGGCCGAATTCTGGTGGCAGCCAAGGTCGGCACGCCAGGTGGCTGCCGCTTTGGCCTGGCACGCCTGCGTGAGGATGGTTCGGCGGATCTGGCCTTCGGCAAACAAGGCAGCATCATCGGGCAATTCGCCCACGGCTACGAGGCTATGGCAGGCACGGTGCGGGTGCTGGCCGACGGGACCATTCTGGTGGCCGGCCTGCACTACGAAAATGCTCATCGTACGCTGCCCGCCCTGGCGATGTTTGATCAACGGGGCTGTCCGATACAGGGTTTTGGTGAGCACGGCCGCTGCGTGGTGCGCCTGCCGGGGAAGCTTTCCGAAGGCGCTCGCGATGCCTGGTTACCACCCGGCGTGCCGGGTACCGAGGCCTGTGATATCTGCGTGCAGGACGATGGTCGAATCCTGCTGCTGGCCAATCATCACTTTGAATTGGCCGATCACGTCGGCATGCTGATTCGACTCAATGCCGACGGCTCGCTGGACAGCACCTTCAATGGTCGTGGCTTTGTCATGGTCCGGCACTTATTGATGAACACCTGGCTGAACAGTCTGATGGTGCAACATGACGGCCGAATCCTGGTGGGCGGATCGATCAACTTCCCCGAGGAAGGTTTGCTGGCGCGTTATCACGCCGATGGCCAGCTGGATGACGGCTTCGCCGTGGATGGCTTCATGACCTTCAAGGCCTGGAGTCAGAGTGCCCAGGTCTGCCAGATCGTCCAGCACGAAAATGGTGATTTGCATTGTTTTGGCAGCAGTCGCGACCCGATGCACTGCCTCGCCCTGAACGTTCACAGCAATGGCCGACCTGACATGCATTGCAATAGCGGCCAGCCACAACTGTTGGAAATCAGCCACAGCGGCTGCCAGTGGACCGCCGCCCAGATACAACCGGACGACTGTGTGCTGACGGTCGGAGCGACGGGCGGCGGGCTCGAGGGCGATTTCATTCTCGCCCGGTACTTACCCAATGGGGCGCTGGATCGCAGCTTCGCCAATGGCATGGGCTGGGTCCGCACACGCCTGAGTCGAGGCCCGGACACCGCCACTTCATTGGCCTTGCAGGCCGATGGTTGCATCGTCGTCGGCGGTTATTCACTGGATGGCAACTACCGCGCCGTCGTCGCCCGTTATCAACCCTAGTCTCCTGCACTTGATCTTCCCTTCCGCTTACGGCAAGTTGCGCGCTTCTTAATACAAGGAGTAGCCGATGTCCGGCTCAATGGCCCAGGCCTTCGCACACAATTTTCTTGGGCATTCACCCCGCTGGTACAAAGCAAGCATTATCGGATTCCTGATTCTCAACGCCCTGGTGTTGTGGACGATCGGCCCGGTGGCGGCCGGCTGGTTGTTGGTGCTGGAGTTCATCTTCACCCTGGCTATGGCGCTCAAGTGTTACCCGCTGATGCCCGGCGGGTTGCTGCTGATCGAAGCTCTGCTGCTGAAAATGACCACGCCCCAGGCGCTCTATGACGAACTGGTGCACAACTTCCCGGTGATCCTGCTGCTGATGTTCATGGTGGCGGGCATCTACTTCATGAAAGACCTGCTGCTGTTTCTGTTCTCGCGCCTGCTGCTGGGAGTTCGCTCCAAGGCGCTGCTGGCGTTGATGTTCTGTTTCCTGTCAGCGTTTCTCTCGGCGTTTCTCGATGCATTGACCGTGACCGCGGTGATCATCAGCGCGGCCGTGGGCTTTTACTCGGTGTATCACCGCGTCGCCTCGGGCAACGATCCGCGTCAAGACAGCGAGTTCGCCGATGACCAGCATTTGCCCACCCTCCACCATGCCGACCTCGAACAATTCCGCGCCTTCCTGCGCAGCCTGCTGATGCACGGCGCGGTCGGCACAGCGCTGGGTGGTGTTTGCACGCTGGTTGGCGAGCCGCAAAACCTGCTGATCGGCCATGAGATGGGCTGGCACTTCGCCGAGTTCTTTCTGAAGATCGCCCCGGTGTCGTTGCCGGTGCTGGCAGCAGGCCTGGTGACCTGCGTACTGCTGGAGAAACTGCGCTGGTTCGGTTATGGCACGTTGCTGCCGGACAACGTGCGTGCAGTGCTGGCCAACTACGCCGCTGAAGACAACGCCGAGCGTACTTCGCGTCAGCGCGCCGCATTGCTGGTTCAAGGGGCGGCGGCGCTGATTCTGATTGCCGGGTTGGCGTTTCACATCGCCGAAGTCGGCCTGATCGGCTTGATGGTGATCGTGTTGATCACCGCGTTCACCGGTATCACTGACGAACACCGCCTCGGCACCGCCT
The DNA here is from genome assembly GCF_058798795.1 of Pseudomonas sp. GW822-FHT07A10. NCBI lineage: Bacteria > Pseudomonadati > Pseudomonadota > Gammaproteobacteria > Pseudomonadales > Pseudomonadaceae > Pseudomonas > Pseudomonas sp. GW822-FHT07A10. The sequence continues at coordinate 140,485 of NZ_JBXAKV010000005.1, read as the reverse complement.
TCAAGGACGCCATGCCGTTCACCTCGCTGCTGGTGGTATTTTTCGCCGTGGTGGCGGTGATTCACGATCAGCAGCTGTTCGCGCCGCTGATCCAGTGGGTGTTAGCGCTGCCGGCGGATCAACAGCCGGGCATGCTGTTTATTGCCAACGGCTTGCTGTCGGCCATCAGCGACAACGTGTTTGTGGCGACCATTTACATCACCGAAGTGAAACAGGCATTCATCTCCGGCCACATGAGCCGCGAGCACTTTGAAACCCTGGCGATTGCGATCAATACCGGGACCAACCTGCCGAGCGTGGCGACGCCTAATGGTCAGGCGGCGTTCCTGTTCCTGCTGACCTCGGCGATTGCCCCGCTGATTCGTCTGTCGTACGGGCGGATGGTGTGGATGGCGCTGCCATACACCGTGGTGATGGGAGGGCTTGGCTGGTACGCCGTAAGCTATTGGCTTTGAGGTGGCAGGTCTGACGCCTTCGCGGGCAAGCCTCGCTCCTACGGAATGTGTAAAACCTGTAGGAGCGAGGCTTGCCCGCGAAGAACGATAACGCGGTTCAGACTGAACTCAGGATGTATCGCTCGATCGCCTGAGCCGCGCCGTCTTCGGTATTGGCCCCGGTCACCACGTCGGCCTGACGCTTCACCGCCTCTTCCGCCTGCCCCATCGCAATCGACAGCCCGGCACGATGAAACATCGCCGGGTCATTGCCGCCGTCGCCCATGGCGGCGGTCTGTTCCAGCGACACCCCGAGAAACTCGGCCAGCGTCGCCAGTGCCGCGCCCTTGTTGGCCTGCACCGCCGTCACATCCAGATAGACCGGTTGTGAACGCGACACCTGCGCCTGCCCTTCGACCTTGGGCAGCAACCGCGCCTCCAGCTCGATCAACAGTTCGGTGTTATTGCTGGCAGCGACAATCTTGTCGATGCGTGCCAGGCAAGGCTCGAAACTCTCGACCACCACCGGCGGATAACCCAGGCCATGCTGCTCTCGCGGGACCATCGGGCCGTACGGGTCCTTCAACAGCCAGTCGCCACCGCTGAACACCCAGACTTCAATGTCCGGCTGATCGGCAAACACCGCCAACGCCGTCAGCGCTGCGGTTGCCGGTAGATAATGCGCCACCAGCAAACTGCCGTCCGGGTTGACGATCGTGCCGCCATTGAACGCCGCCGTCGGCAGATCAATGCCCAGGGCTTCGATCTGCTGCAACATGGCTTTGGGTGGACGCCCGGTGGCCAGGCTGAACAGCACACCGGCTTCGCGCAAGGCACTGACCGCCTCGATCGTGCGCTGGCTGAGGCTGTGATCGGGCAACAACAACGTGCCGTCCATGTCGCTGAGCAGAAAACGGATGGGTTGTCGCGTGACGTCACTCATCCGACGCTATGCCACACGCGACCATCACGGGTCAGCAGCTCGTCAGCGGCCTGTGGCCCGTCTTCGCCGGCCGCATAGCGCTCCAGGGTTGCGTCCTGCTGCCAGGCGTCGAGAAACGGCTGCACGGCACGCCAGCCATTCTCGATGTTGTCGGCGCGCTGGAACAGCGTCTGATCACCGGTCAGGCAATCGTAGATCAAGGTTTCGTAGCCGGTGGACGGCTGCATTTCAAAGTAATCCTTGTAGGCAAAACCCAGTTCGATATTGGCCATGTTCAACGCCGGTCCCGGCCGTTTGGCCAGTAGGTCGAACCACATGCCTTCGTTGGGCTGGATCTGGATTCGCAGGTAGGTCGGCTGCAGCTCTTCGACTTCGGTATCGCGGAACTGCGCGTACGGCGCCGGCTTGAAGCAAATGACGATCTCGGTGTCGCGCACGCTCATGCGCTTGCCGGTACGCAGGTAGAACGGCACACCGACCCAGCGCCAGTTGTCGATCATCACTTTGAGCGCGACATAGGTTTCAGTGGTGCTGTCGGGCGCGACGTTGGTTTCCTGACGATAACCGGGCAACCGATTGCCATCGATCTCGCCGGCGGTGTATTGGCCGCGCACTGAGTTGGCTCGCGCTTCCTCGATCGACCAGGGGCGAATCGCGCCGATCACTTTGGCCTTCTCGCCACGTACCGCATCGGCGCCAAACGCCGCCGGTGGTTCCATAGCGACCATCGCCAATAATTGGAACAGGTGATTAGGCACCATGTCCCGCAGGGCGCCGGTGACCTCATAAAAACTGCCACGGGTTTCCACGCCGACGGTTTCGGCGGCGGTGATTTGTACGTGGTCGATGTAATGGTTGTTCCAGAAGGCTTCGAACAGGCTGTTGGAGAACCGGCTGACCAGAATGTTCTGCACGGTTTCCTTGCCCAGATAGTGATCGATCCGGTAGATCTGCTTTTCCGTCATCACTTTGAGCAAGCACGCGTTCAAGGCTTCGGCGGTGTACAGATCCGAGCCGAAAGGCTTTTCGATCACCACCCTTCTGAACGCTTCAGGGGCTTCTTGCAACAATCCGGCAGCCCCGAGACGCCGCACCACTTCGCTGAAAAAGCGCGGGGCGGTGGCCAGGTAGAAGATGGCGTTGCCGGTGCCGCTGGCGTCGATTTTCGCCGCCAGCGCGTCATAAGTGCGTTCATCCAGGAAATCGCCCTGGACGTAGCTGATGTGTTTGGCCAATTTGGCCCACAACGCCGGATCAAGGGCGTGATCGCCCTTGCCGACCTTGGCTGCCACTTCCGCCCGAATGAAATCTTCGAGTTTTTTGGCAAAGGCTTCGTCACTGATGGCGTTGTGATCAACGCCGACGATCCGCAGTCCATTCCCCAGCAAACCATCGCGACTCAGGTTGTACAGCGCCGGCATCAGCAGGCGCTTGACCAGATCACCATGGGCACCGAACAAAAACAGCGTGGTGGGCGGTGCGGGTTCTGCCTTGGATTTCCTGCGGATCACGTGGGTCATTTTTTCGCAGTCTCCACATGGCCGCCGAAGCCGAAGCGCTGGGCCGAGAGAATCTTGTCGCCAAAGTTGCCTTGCCCGCGCGAACGGTAGCGAGAGAACAGCGAGTTCGACAGCACCGGTACCGGCACCGCTTGTTCCATGGCGGCTTCGATGGTCCAGCGCCCTTCACCGCTGTCGGCCACTTCACCCGAGTAGCCGTCGAGTTTCGGATCGGACGCCAGCGCATCGGCGGTCAGGTCGAGCAGCCACGACGAGACCACGCTGCCACGACGCCAGACTTCGGCGATGTCGGCCACGTTCAGGTCGAAACGCTGATCTTCCGGCAGGTTGGTGCTGGCTTTGGTCTTGAGGATGTCGAAGCCTTCGGCGAAGGCCTGCATCATTCCGTATTCGATGCCGTTATGGATCATCTTGACGAAGTGGCCGGCACCGGCGGGGCCTGCGTGGATGTAACCGCGCTCGGCGCGATCGTCATCGGACTTGCGATCCTTGGTGCGCGGAATGTCGCCCATACCCGGGGCCAGGGACTCGAACAACGGGTCAAGACGCTTAACCGTCTCGGCATCGCCGCCGATCATCATGCAGTAGCCTCGTTCCAGGCCCCAGACGCCGCCGGAGGTGCCGACGTCGATGTAATGCAGACCTTTTTCCGACAGGGTTTTGGCCCGACGGATATCGTCCTTATAGAAGGTGTTGCCGCCATCAATGATGGTATCGCCCGCTTCAAGCAGGGTGCTCAGGGTGTCGATGGTGTCTTCGGTCGGTGCGCCGGCGGGCAGCATGACCCACACCGCGCGCGGCTTGGCCAGGCCAGCGACCAGGGCTGGCAAATCGGCGACGCCGGTGGCGCCCTCTTCGGCCAGGGTGTCGACAAAAGCGGTATTGCGGTCGTAAACAACGGTGGTGTGCCCGTTGAGCATCAGGCGCCGCGCAATATTACCGCCCATGCGGCCCAGTCCAATAATCCCGAGTTGCATGTACTGATGCTCCCTACTACAAATAAAGTGTGTCTAAGGTTATAGCCCAACGCGACTAGTGAAGGTTAGTCCAGAGCGGTGGGATGAAGTTTCCGGGCATTGTGCCCGATCCAGACTGATAACGTCGGGAATCGTGCCGAAGACACAACGACCATGAAAAATAAAAAAGTTCCCTTCAGGGGCAAAAGAAATCAAAATTGGCGCCGATAGTAAGTGAGCACCCGATTTCGGGAGCCGACTTACAGTTGATACCGCCATTTGCGAGGTGAGCAATGGGCACCGTACACACAGCACTGCCAGCACAAACCCTTTACGTCACGATCCGTCGCGATGAACTGCGCCAGTTGAAAGACGAGCGCGATCAGTTGAAACGGGAAGTTGCGCAATTGCGCCTGCTGACCCAAGGCAATCAGGCTCAGCCCTTGCCCATCACCCAACGTGCTCCTCACGCCTGATCCCCTCGCTTGAGTCAGAAACAGTCACTGCTGTTTCTGACTCGCTGCAATCCTGTCCGCTGCGACATCTCACAAAGTTTTCACACTTGCTTGGCGATACTCCGGCCCTTGTGGCTGCTTGCTTTGCGAGCGGCATCCGTTCGTCTGTGACAAGGAGAGTGCCGACGGCCGATCATCAGGCTGGAGTGTTGAATGGCTTTGCTTAAACGCAGCAAAACGTCTGCGACTGGTTTTGATTGGGCAGGATTTCTCTGGTTATTTTTGTTCTTCTGGTATTTCTCCGGTATCACCCAACTGCTGATTCAACTGACGGGCACCTCCGGTTTTAGCGGGTTCCGCCAGGCCTTTGTGATGAGCGCCGTCTGGCTCGCGCCAATGCTGTTATTCCCCAAACAAACCCGTGTGATGTCCGCGCTGATCGGCGTGGTGCTGTGGTCCTGTTCGATGGCCAGCCTGGGTTATTTCTTCATCTATCAGCAGGAATTCTCCCAGAGCGTCATCTTCATCATGTTCGAATCGAACGTGTCTGAAGCCGGCGAGTACATGACACAGTATTTTGCCTGGTGGATGGTGCTGGCGTTCCTCGCCCACACCGCATTCGCGTATTTCCTTTGGACCCGCGTGCGTCCGGTGCACCTGCCACGCGCCCAGGCCCTGATTGCCGCGACGGCGATTGTGCTGGCCGTGATCGGTTACCCGCTGATCAAGCAGACCGCGCACACCGGCAGCCTTGCGGAAGGCTTCGAGAAATTCGAAACCCGCATCGAGCCCGCGGTGCCGTGGCAAATGGCCGTGGCCTATCACCGTTACCTCGGTACCCTGGCCGGCATGCAAGACATGCTCGACAGCACCAGCAAGATCCCGCCGCTGAAGAACTTCACCGACTCGATGGCCAATCAGCCGGCGACCCTGGTATTGGTGATCGGCGAGTCCACCAACCGTCAGCGCATGAGCCTGTACGGCTACCCGCGGGAAACCACTCCGGAACTGGATAAGCTCAAGGACCAACTGGCGGTTTTCGATAACGTCATTACCCCACGCCCCTACACCATTGAAGCGTTGCAGCAGGTGCTGACGTTCGCCGACGAAGAAAACCCGAACCTCTACCTGACGACGCCGTCATTGGTCAGCATGATGAAGCAGGCGGGTTACAAAACCTTCTGGATCACCAACCAGCAGACCATGACCAAGCGCAACACCATGCTCACGACCTTCTCCGAACAGGCCGACGAGCAGGCGTACCTGAACAACAACCGCAACCAGAACGCCGCCCAGTACGATGGCGATGTGATCGAGCCGTTCAACAAGGCGCTGGCCGATGCGGCGCCACGCAAGCTGATCGTCGTGCATTTGCTCGGCACGCATATGAGCTACCAGTACCGTTACCCGCCGACGTTCAACAAGTTCACCGACCGCAAAGGCGTGCCGGACGGTGTACGTGACGATCAGGTGCCGACGTACAACAGCTATGACAACGCGGTGTTGTACAACGACTTCGTGGTCTCGAGCCTGATCAAGGACTACGCCAAGACCGATCCGAACGGCTTCCTGCTGTACCTCTCCGACCACGGCGAAGACGTGTTCGACTCCGCGGGCCACAACACCCTGGGCCGCAACGAGAACAAGCCGACCGCGCCGATGTACACCATTCCATTCATGGCCTGGGCCTCGCCGAAATGGCGCGAAACCCATGACTGGAGTTTTGCCGCTGATCTGGGTCGGCCGTACAGCAGCTCCCAGCTGATTCACACCTGGGCGGATCTGGCCGGCCTGAGTTTCGATGAACTGGACCGCAGCAAAAGCCTGGTCAGCGACAGCTTCAAGCCTCGGCCATTGATGATCGGCAACCCTTACGAGCGTGAGCAGCGGCCGTTGATCGACTTCAGCCTGATAAAACCCAAGGTTGCGCCTGTCACTCCGACGGTCGTTAAGCAGTAATTTTGGCGCGCCCCCTGTGGGTGCGGGCTTGTGTGGCAAAGAGGGCCTGCGTGGCGAGGGGTTTCTGTGGCGAGGGAGCTTGCTCCCGCTCGGCTGCGAAGCAGTCGTAAACCCTTTACATGCGGTTTAACTTTGAAATACCGGGGTCGTTGCGCGACCCAACGGGAGCAAGCTCCCTCGCCACACACTCCCGCATGGATTGCGGACTAAAGCGCTTTGGTCCAGAACAGCATCCGGCCATGCGCCGGGTCGAACATGCCTGGCGAAAAACCGAATTTGCCATAAGACGCCTGGGCCACTGGATTGCCTTCCAGCACTTCCAGGGTGATTTTGCAGGAGCCGCGCTGACGTGCGATGTCCTCGACTTTGTGCAGCATTTTCTGGCTCAGTCCCAACCCGCGAAACTTCGACACCACGACCACATCGTGCACGTTGACCAATGGCCGACAGGCAAAGGTCGAAAAGCCTTCGAAGCAATTGACCAGCCCTGCCGGCTCGCCACCGACAAACGCCAATACACTGAAGGCATGGGGCCGCTTGGCCAGCTCCCCCGGCAGTTGTTGCAACACATGGGTAGGCAACGACTTACCGCCACCCATCGGGTCTTCGGCGTAATGGTTCAATACAAGACAAATCGCCTCGGCATGTGTCGGATTGCTGTAACTGGCCTGAAGCACAAGAATTTCTGCGGATTCCATTTCCACCCTCGATCACACATGAAGTTGCCCCAGTTCGCTTCTTGCGCACTGAAAGGTCCTGCGACCTTATCGCGAGCACCGGGGTGCCGACAACTGGATCCTGTTGTGATCGCGCGTGCTCAAGCACCCCAGATCAGTGCCTCGGTCCATCCCAGCTCGGCAAAATCCTCGGCCCTCAACCCCGCCTCACCGGCACAGAAAAACTCGTCCAGTTGCGGCGGCTTGACCGAAGTGCCGCTGAGCATCGCGTGAACCTGCCCGCGATGGTGAATCTGGTGCTCGAACAGATGGGACAGCAGGCGTAATCGGCTGTCGTGTTGCGGGGTATCGCGCGCAATGGTCACGATTCGCCCGAGCTCTGCGTCACGCAATTGCTCGCAGTAGGCAATCAGTCGACGGTCGACCAGCGCTTGCTCGCGCTTGAGATCGGTGCCGTCGGTGAATGGCTCATCCTGGTTGAAAAACACATAGCAATCGGGATGCGGCTCGTCACCGCGCAACTCCCGCTCCAGGGCGTCCGCATAGAACCAGTCGCACGTCAGAATGTGGTTGAGGGTTGCGCGCAGGCTGGGGAAAAAACTGACGCGCGGCGCCGCCAACTCAGCCGGGCTCAGTTGCATCCAGGCCTTGGCCAGCCGGTGATTGGCCCAGGCGTTCTGATAGGCCATGGTCAGCAAATGGTGGGACAAGGGCTGATTCATGTTCACTGCTCCCGGCCATCAAGCCTCGGCAAAACGTTTTAGCTGCATCTCCTGCAAACGGCTGAGGGTGCGGCGAAACGGGAATTCCAGATAGCCCTCGGTGTACAACGCCTCCATCGGTACCTGCGCTTCGAGGTACAGCGGCACCTTGCGGTCGTAGCATTCGTCCACCAGGGCAATGAACCGCCGCACGCCGTCGTCATGCACCGACAATTGCGGCAACTCGCGATCCCCCGCCGCCACCCGCTCGACACCGTCTTCAGTGCCGCGGGCGATGCGTCCTTCGCGTTTTTGCGCGCTGAGATTGGGCACGTCACTCAACAGAATAGCGCTGAAGGTGTCGCACAGGGCCATGAAGTCCATGGCGGCAAAAGGCTGCTCGCAGACCTCGGTGTAACGGCACCAGAGCACGGTTCGACTGGCCTGCATGACATTGACCGAACGGTAGCCGATCTGCACCGGAGCGCTGGACAGCGCCTGGCCGACGGTCAAGGCCTTGAACACGTCGCCGAGGGCACCGGGTTGACCCGGAACGTTCACCCAGTAACGCTGCAGGCCGGTGCCGGGGTGCAGCCGATGATCTTCCCCGCCATCCACCGCAATCACCTGCATGTGTTGCTTGATCGCGCTAATCGCCGGCACAAAGCGGTCGCGGTTGAAGCCATCGGCGTACAGCTGATCCGGCGGTTGGTTGGAAGTGCAGACCACCACCACGCCCTGCTCGAACATCACTTGGAACAAGCGCCCGAGAATGATCGCGTCACCGATGTCGTTGACGAACAGTTCATCGAAACACAGCACCCGCACTTCCTGGCTCAACTCGCGGGCCAGGGCCTTCAGCGGGTCGGCGGTGCCGGTCAACTGGAAGGAGCGCTGGTGCACCCAACCCATAAAGTGGTGAAAGTGCTGCCGCCGGGCCGGGACGCGCAGGTTTTGATAGAACTGATCCATCAACCAGGTCTTGCCGCGCCCAACCGGCCCCCAGAGGTACACGCCGGTGATGGGCGCGCGGCCTTCCTGCAAGGCTTCGTGACATTTTTGCAGCGCCCACACGGCATGTTCCTGGGCTTCGTCCTGGACGAAGCCCTTCTGTTCGATGGCGTGTTGCCAGGCGGTTAAGGGAGAGTCGACATTCATGCGCGGCAGTATAGGCAAAGCGCGATTCATGTGGGAACGGGCTTATTGTAGTGAAGAGGACTTGTGTGGCGAGGGGGCTTGCCCCCGTTCGGCTGCGAAGCAGTCGTACAACCTTTACATGCGGTTTAACGTTGAGAATGCTGGGGGTGCTTCGCACCCCAACGGGGGCAAGCCCCCTCGCCACATAAGCCCCTCACCACACGAGCCCACTCCCACAGGTTCTGCGTCGGCTTACAGCGAGATGTCCAGCCGGGCGATCTTGCCCTGTTCATTGAGGCGGAACATGTAGCGCAATTCCAGCGGGCTGCCGGGAAAGGTGCCGGAGATCAGGTTGTGCACCAGCACTTTGCCGGTGCGCAGTTGAACGTCAAGCACCTCGACCCGCGGCTGATAACGTTGCGCAGTGTCTTGCATCCATTGGGCGATGGCTTGCGTGCCGACCTGATGCTGCCCCTCATCGAACACGTTGGCATCCTCAGCGAAAAAACTGGCGATCCTCGAGGTGTCGCGAGCATTGGCGGCAGCAATGTAGGCGGCAATGGCGGGGGCCAGTGAAGAGGCTGGATTGGACATGTTTACGGCTCCTTGTGAGTTGATTCTGGAGCCATGCTAAAACAAGTCAGTGTCAGTTCTTGTCAGGAGTGAAACGCCCTGCTTCGTCCAGTTGCATCTGCTTGCGCCAGGTGCGCAACAGGTCGCTGCGCCGCCCCGGGTAGCGCTCACCCTGTTCACTGGCGGCCGAGATCCGGTCGGTGCGAAAGGTGCGATAGGCACTGCGCAACTCACACCAGGCGACGATGATCCGCACCTCATTGAGAAACCCCAGGGCCAGTGGCCAGATCAACCGTTGGCTGGGCACCTGGTTGGCGTCTGCGTAATCGATATGCAACTTGGCCTGATCGCGGATGGCTTGGCGAAACACATTCAACGGCACGGCGTTTTGCGGATAGCCATAACCCGGCGGCCCCGGCAACACCGTCGGGTTACGCAAGGCGTCCTGGGCCGTCGGGTCGAGCACCGCGGCGATTTTTGCCAGGGCATCGGCCGCCGCTTTGCTCAACACCTCATCGCCCCGCTGATCCACGTAGCGCAGGCCGAGCACGATGGCTTCGGTCTCATCGGCATTGAGCATCAAGGGCGGCAGAAACAGACCGCTGCGCAACACATAGCCAATCCCCGCCTCGCCAAAGATCGGCGCGCCGAGTGCGGTGAGTTCAGCGATGTCGCGGTACAGCGTGCGCTCGGAAATCTCCAGCTCGCTGGCCAGTGTCGCGGCAGTCACCGGACGACTTTTGCCGCGTAGCACTTGTAACAAGGTCAGTAAACGAGTGGTTCGCGACACGGTCGGCAGGCTCCTTTCTGGAAGTCGCCGGAGCTTAGCAGAGGCTGCTGTCAGAAAGTGGCAGGAGCGAAAGTCTGACACAGCCCGGAGCGGGTTTATGTGGCGAGGGGGCTTGCCCCGTTGGGGTGCGAAGCGCCCCTAAAACCAGCCTTCGCGGTCTTGCATTAGAAAATGCAGTGACCGGTTTACGATTGCTTCGCAATCGAACGGGGCGGTGCGGCGGTCCGACAAGCCCCCTCGCCACACAAGCCCCACCCGCCACATCGGCTTGCCCGTTACCGATCGACCTTATGCCTGGCCGCATACAAGCACAGCATTTCCATGGCCAGGGTCGCCGCAGCCAGTGAGGTAATGTCGGCGTGGTCGTAGGCCGGCGCCACCTCCACCACATCCATTCCCACCAGGTTGATCCCGCGCAAACCGCCAAGAATCTCCAGCGCCTGCACCGTGCTCAAGCCGCCGCACACCGGCGTCCCGGTGCCGGGCGCGAAAGCTGGGTCGAGGCAGTCGATGTCGAAGGTCAAATACACCGGGTGATCGCCGACCCGCGCACGAATCGCCTCGACAATCGCCTCGGCCCCTTGCCGATGCACCTGCCGCGCATCCAGCACCTGAAAGCCCTGATGATCGTCATTGGTGGTGCGCAAGCCGATTTGCACCGAACGCGACGGATCCACCAGCCCTTCCCTGGCCGCATGCCAGAACATCGTGCCGTGATCCACGCGCTTGCCCTCTTCATCCGGCCAGGTGTCGCTATGGGCGTCGAAGTGAATCAATGACAACGGGCCGTGCTGGCGGGCATGAGCCTTGAGCAGCGGATAACTGATGAAGTGATCGCCGCCGAAGGTCAGCATCGCGCAACCGTTATCCAGGATGTGCCCGGCGTGGGCTTCGATGCTTTCCGGCACCGAATGCGGCGCGCCGTAATCGAAAGCGCAATCGCCGTAGTCGATGACAGCCAAGTGATCGAACGGGTCGAACGTCCACGGCCAATGGCGTTCCCAGGCAATACCAGTGGACGCCGCCCGAATACCGCGAGGTCCGAAACGCGCACCGGGGCGGTTACTGGTGGCGGTGTCGAACGGCACGCCGCTGACCACCACGTCGACGCCACGCAAGTCGCGGCTGTAGCGACGGCGCATGAAACTGGTGATACCGGCGTAGGTGCTTTCGGCGGCAGTCCCGTAAAGACTGTCGCGGGTCATGGCCTGATCGTTCTGTGTAGGGACGTCCATGGGTGTGTTCCTTATTGTTGGCTTATTGGCGGCTACGGAAAGTGGTCCACAGGCGGGTGCGCTGACGCATGTCCTTGAGGCTCATGCTGCGGTCGGCATACAGCCGCTCACGCACCTCGGCCTGCGGGTAGATGTCGGGATCGCTGCGCACCGCCTCATCCACCAGGGGCGTCGCCGCCTGATTGGCCGTGGCGAAGAACAGCGTATTGGTCAGTGCGGCAACGGATTCGGGGCGCAACATGAACTCGATGAAGGCTCGGGCGGCTTCGGGGTGCGGCGCGTCCTTGGGAATTGCCAGGTTGTCCTGCCATACCAGTGTGCCTTCACGTGGAATGCGGTAAGCCACCTCGAACGGTTTATTGGCCTTGCGCGCCTGATCGGCGGCCATGCTCGCGTCGCCGTTGTAGGTCAGTGCCAGGCAAACGCTGCCATTGGCCAGATCATTGATCTGCCGCCCGGTGGCGACGTACAGCACCGACGGCTGTAGCTGACGCAACAGGGCGTCGGCGGCTGTCAGATCAGCCTTGTCGGTGCTGTAGGGATCTTTACCCAAATAATGCAGCGCCAGGCCAATCACCTCTTGCGGCGAATCGAGAATCGCGATGCCGCAGTCTTTCAGTTTGCTGGCGTATTCGGGCTTGAACAGCAGGTCCAGGCTGTTGAGCGGTACGTTGGGCAAGCGTTGTTTTACCGCTTCAACATTCATCCCTAGCCCGAGCGTGCCCCAGGTGTAAGGCACGCCATACCGATTGCCGGGATCGACCGCCGCCAGTTTTTCCAGCATGTCCGGGTCGAGGTTGGCGTATCCCTTGAGGCCATCGTGAGGAATTTCCTTCAGCGCTCCCGCCGCCAGGCCGCGCGCCAGGACGCTGGACGACGGCACCACCACGTCGTAACCGCTGCCGCCGGTGAGCAGTTTGGTTTCCAGCACTTCCGGCGTATCGAACGTGTCGTAGCGCACGTGGATGCCGGTTTCCTTTTCGAACCGCTGCAAGGTCTCGGGCGCGACGTAATCGGCCCAACTGTAGAGATTGAGGACTTTTTCTTCAGCCTGGGCCGGCACGGCCATGGCGAGGAACAGCGCGGGTAAACACAGCTTGAAGAGCGGAGCCATGACGAACACCTGACCGGAGGAAGTGGTTGCAGGATGCTTCGTCGATTACATTGGAAAAATACCAAGTTAGTTATCCTGACTTTATAGCGGAGTAATGTTTGATGCTCGGTCAACTGCATGATCTGGACCTGCACCTGCTGCGCCTGTTTGTCAGCGTGGTGGAATGCGGAGGCTTCAGCGCGGCCCAGGGTGACTTGGGGTTGAGTCAGTCGAGCATCAGCCAGCAGATGGCCAAGCTCGAAACCCGACTCGGTTATCGCCTGTGCAGTCGCGGCAAGGGCGGGTTCAAGATCACGCCCAAGGGCGAACAGTTGCTCGTTGCCACCCGTGCCTTGTTCGAATCCATTGAAGCGTTCCGCCATCAATCCAACGGTGTGGCCGGACGTTTGATTGGCGAAGTGCGCCTGGGTTTGTCCGAAGCGCTTGATCAGTCGGTGCTGCAACGGGTGGCCGAGGCGATCCGACGCTTTCGCGATCGGGACGAATCGGTGCGCATCGAGTTGATCAGCGCCATGCCCGGCGAAATGGAGCGGCTGTTGCTGCAACAACGGCTGGACCTGGCGATCGGCTATTTCTCACAGGCGCAGCGTGCTTTTGACTACCGTGAACTGTTCACCGAAACCCAACACCTGTACTGCGCCTCCGGGCATCCGCTGTTCACCGATGACGCACCTGACGATCAAGCGCTCCAGACCTGCGACCGGGTTGATCACCCCTATCGTTTCCTGCGCAGCGATGAGCCGTTTCAGGGGAAGCTCTGTTCAGCGCGATCCGAGCAGGTCGAAGGCACCCTCGCCTTCATTCTGTCCGGCAAGCACGTGGGTTACTTGCCCGATCACTTCGCCCGGAGCTGGGAAGACAAAGGGTTACTGCGTGCCGTGCGTCAGGGTGATATGAGCTTCGAGGTAGCGTTCCACCTGGCGCGCCATCGCGCACAGGTGCCGGGGGATGCGCAAAAGGCGTTTGAAGAGGATCTGCTTGCGGCGTTTGCTTGAAGAGCAAGTGGGCTTGCCCGCGAAGAACGATGACGCGTAATACCTGAAAAACCGCGGCGCATTCTTCGCGGGCAAGCCTCGCTCCTACAATACTTTCATCGCGCAGCTGCCGAAGGCTGCAATCATTTGACCTTGCTTTTGCCGTGGCCAGACCGTTCTGGCATCCTGCGCTCCCTTTTCTGACCGGCCCGCCTTCTGGCACGCACCTGACCATGACCGCAGCTGAACAAACCGCTTCCCAACGCCACAACGATCTGATTTACGGCCTCGACGACCGCCCTCACCTGACCGCCACGGTCTTCGCCGCCCTGCAACACGTACTGGCGAGTTTCGTCGGCATCATCACCCCGACGCTGATCATGGGCAGTGCCTTGGGCCTGCAAAGTGAAGTGCCTTATCTGATCAGCATGGCGCTGTTCGTTTCGGGGCTGGGCACGTTTGTGCAGGCGCGGCGGTTCGGCCCGGTCGGCTCCGGCCTGTTGTGCCTGCAAGGCACCAGTTTTTCGTTCATCAGCGTGATCCTCAGCGCCGGGTTCATGGTCAAGGCGCGAGGCGGCGGCACCGATGAAATCCTGTCGACGATTTTCGGTGTGTGCTTTTTCGCCGCGTTCATCGAAGTGGTGTTGAGCCAGTTCATCGGCAAGCTGCGGATGCTGATCACCCCGGTGGTGACCGGCACCATCATCACCCTCATGGGTCTGTCGCTGATCAAGGTTGCCATGACCGACATCGCCGGCGGTTTCGGCGCGACGGATCTCGGCGCGGCCAGCCACCTGGCTCTGGCGGCATTGGTGCTGGGGACCATCGTGGTGTTGAACCGGGTGGACGTACCATTCCTGCGCCTGGGGGCGATCGTCATCGGCCTCGCCCTCGGCTATGCAGTCGCATGGTTCATGGGCCAGGTCGATTTCGCCAGCCTGCCCGCCGTGCCGCTGATGAGCGTGCCTGTGCCGTTCAAGTACGGCTTCTCCTTCGATTGGGTCGCGTTCGTGCCGGTGGCGGTGATTTTCCTGGTGTCGCCCCTGGAAGCCGCCGGTGACCTGACGGCCAACTCGATGATTTCCCGGCAGCCGGTCAAAGGCCCGGTCTATATCCGTCGGATCAAATCCGGGCTGCTGGCCGATGGCCTCAACTCAGCCATGGCGGCGGTGTTCAACAGCATGCCGATGGTGACCTTCGCCCAGAACAACGGGGTGATTCAGCTCACTGGCGTGGCCAGCCGTTATGTGGCGTTTTTCATTGCCGGTCTGTTGGTGCTGCTGGGCTTGTTCCCGATGATCGGCGCCGTGCTGCAATTGATGCCGAAACCGGTGCTCGGCGGTGCCGAACTGGTGATGTTCGGCACTGTGGCCGTGGCCGGGATCAAGATCCTCGCCGAGGCCGGCCTGCATCGGCGCAACATGCTGATCGTGGCGATTTCCCTCGGCATGGGCCTGGGTGTCGCGGCGGTGCCTGAAGTGTTGCGCGAGCTGCCGAAGGCGCTACACAACATCTTCGAATCGCCGATCACTGTCGGTGCGTTGTGCGCTATCGTGCTGAATATCTTCCTGCCCGAAGAGTTCATCGAGCTGGAAGAAGACGAGTTCGACCCGGAAGCCTCGGTGCTTCAGGTGATGCAGAACCCGGATGTTGCGGCCAAGGGTGAACCCGCGTCACCTGTGGCTGTCGCACAGTTGAACCGTCCGTAATGCTCGAAGGCCGAGCTTTGAGCGGTTCGGCCTTTTCTTTACGAGAATATGTTCATGCGCAGATTGCTAGCCCTGTCCCTATCCCTTCTATTGCTCTCCCTGAGCGCCTGCGCCCTGTTCCCCAGTCGCGACCCGCTGCACATCAACGTGGTCGGTATCGAGCCGCTGCAAAGCCAGGAGCTGGAAGTGCGCTTCGCAGTAAAACTGCGCGTGCAAAACCCCAATGAAACCGCAATCGCCTACAACGGCGTGGCGCTGGACCTGGAGGTTAATGGCCAGCCGCTAGCTTCCGGCGTCAGCGACCAGTCGGGCTCGATCCCACGATTCTCCGAAGCAGTGATCGTGGTGCCGGTGAGCGTTTCGGCCTTCTCTGTGCTGCGTCAGACCCTCGGGCTGAGTCAGACGCAGACACTGGACAATCTGCCTTACGTACTGCGCGGCAAACTGGCCGGAGGTGCGTTCGGCACCATGCGTTTTGTCGATAGCGGCAAGCTCAGCCTGCCGGGCTCGATCTCCGGCACCTGGTAACGCGCTAGTAACGTAATTCTGTTCACTTACGCCGTAATGCGATCTGTAGCAGCTGTCGAGCCTGCGAGGCTGCGTTCGGCTGCGAAGCAGTCGTGAGTCCGGCTGCCGTGGTGTATCTGATGCACCGCATTGTCTTATTTGACGACTGCTGCGCAGCCGAACGCAGCCTCGCGAGCTCGGCAGCTGCTACAAGGAATGCGTCGCGGCTGAAATCGCTTAAGTGAACCGCAGCACGCTATGTAACGGGGTCGATCACCTGCGTCACACTATGCTTCAGACCTTCTACGTGCCAATTGGCCCACAGTCGGGTCTTGCCGTTGCCGCCTTCGTCAGGTTCTATCGCCAGCCAGTTTCGAGCGGCGATCAGGTAGCGGCCCCTTGCGCCGACGGGCAACATGGTTCCGGTGATGCCATAGTCGATCTGTTCCTGGTTCGCACCGATGGACTCCAGAAAGTGCACCGCCAACACTGGCGGCGCAGGATGCACGACGCCGGTGGAAATCAATTGGTAGATTTTCCCCGCACCATCGCTGCCATGCCGGGGCAATTTCGATTCGATCACACAGGCCCCGGCCACATGAACGTCGCCAGACACCAGCGTGACCTTGCATGATTGGGCTTTGGCGAAATCCAGCAGCCGCATGATCAAGCGCCTGCGTTCACTGCGGTGCGGCAGGCTTCGCCAGTGGTCGCGTAAATCGTCCTCGAGCTCCTGTTGCCCCACCATCACGTCCAGCGCCTTTTCGGCCGCCTGCAAATCAAGGTAGCCCACCGGAATACTCGACATCAGCAACAAGTGCTTGTGCGCCTTGACCTTGTCCAGCCAGGCATAAATCGCATCCCAACTGACCGGGGAAATGACCCGGGTTTGTTGGGCCTGCGGGGTGGTCAAGTCCGGCGCGCGTTCGCTGCGTAAATCGGGAACCAGCAAGGCCAACTCGCCCAGGCCGGTGAACCCCAGGTGAAAGCCATCAGCAGTGCCGGGAATCGCACACGGATGGGTATCAGCGGACGGTTTGAGGTGAGGATGCGTCTGGATCAGTTGCTGCTGGAAAATCCTGAAATAGCGTTTGGCTGTGGCAAATAACCCCTGGAACACCGGGCTCGAATGCAATATCTCATCGTAGGAACCCCAGCCATCGATGATGTCATGGTCATCCCACATCATCACCGTCGGAATGGCGCCGAACACCTTGGCCATCTCGGGCTGTTTCCAGCATTCCAGGTAGAGCCTGGTGAAAAACTTGTCCAGATCGGCTTCGATCACCTTGCTGTAAGCGGCCTTTTGACGGTCGGCGAAGGGTTTGGCGAACCATGCTTTCATCGACGGCACACTGCTGCGCATGTCGTCGCTGTAAACCTGATCGCCGCCCATCAACAGCAGATGGTAGGGCTCGCCTTGGTGAGCGCCCCACATGTGCTCCCAACGCTCGTTGTTCCGGTCTACCTTCTCCATTTCCTTGGGGTCGGAGAAACCGTTGCACGATACATAGGCAATGCGCGGCGACTGGCCCTTGGCCGGAACGACGAAGTTGGCCTGCGCACCGTCTACGGTGACCGTGTAACTGGTGGCAACGGCCTGATCCTGCGCCACTTTGAAATCGATGCGCCAGACGCGGGAATTAGGGTTGAGCAGCGGGATATCGGCGATGGCCAAGGGTGTGTCGGCAGTCACACCCTTGGGCACTTTTACCGTGGGAGGTGGCTCACCCAAGGGTGAAACCACCAAGGCAGACACGTTGTAGATATTATTATTGATGCCACGAAACTGCAGAATCGGGCCGAGTAACAAACTCATGGCGAGTCCATCCGTTGACGGGGGTGTGAACGTCTGGAGACTAGACGACAATCACACCCCCCGACGGATTATGTGTTGAACCGAACACCCGGTTTGGCTCGCTCATCCACCGTCAACTCAAACACGTCCGGGCGCGCATAGTGCCCGACCACGTCGTAGTCGTACCGGGCGCGGATCAGGTCATCGGTGTCGATTTCGGCGGTCAGCAATCCCGCCTCGCCACGCAGCGGCCCAGCGAGAATGTCGCCCATCGGCCCGACAATCACGCTGCCGCCGGCAATCAACGGGCGCTCCGCCGGCCAGTTGGCAACGTCCACGCCCAAGGCTTGTGGCGAGTCCTGAACCTGACAGGCACTGACCACAAAGCAGCGTCCTTCATGGGCAATGTGACGCATGCTGACCTGCCACATCTCGCGCTCGTCCACAGTCGGCGCGCACCAGACCTCCACGCCCTTGGCGTACATCGCGGTGCGCAGCAACGGCATCATGTTTTCCCAGCACACCACCGCGCCGATCCGCCCGACCTGGCTGTCGATCACCGGCAAGGTCGAGCCGTCGCCCTTGCCCCAGATCAGTCGCTCGGTGCCGGTGGGCATCAATTTGCGGTGCTTGCCCACCAGCCCGGCCTGCGGATCGAAATACAACGCGGTGCAGTACAAGGTGCTGCCGGCGCGTTCGATCACACCGATCACCAGGTTGGCCCCGGTGCGGGCCGACAACCCGGCCAAGGCGTCGGTCTCGGTACCGGGCACGTCGATGGCGTTGGCGAAATACCGGGCAAACGCTTCACGACCTTCCGGCAGTCGATAGCCGAGTTGCGTGCCGAAGCTCTCGCCTTTGGGGTAGCCACCTAGCAACGCCTCAGGCATGACCACCAGCGCCGCGCCGGATTCGATAATGGCGGTTTCCCAAGAGAGGATTTGATCGAGGGTGTCGGCCTTGCCGCCGGGCAAGGCGCCGATTTGCAGGGCAGCAACGATTGACTTGGGCATTACGGTGGCTCCGTCAGGAATGAGGTGTTGCTCATTCTCCGGCGCCACAGGATCATGAATAAAGCCCGACTCACTGCTGAATGATATGAGCCAAATGAATATCGCCACCGTCGATCTCAACTTACTCAAAGTCTTCGAAGCGCTGCACGAGGAGTCCAGCGCCAGCCGCGCCGCGCTACGCCTTGGCGTGACGCAATCGGCGGTCAGCGCGGCATTGCGCCGGTTGCGCGAGGTGTATGGCGATCAGTTGTTCGTGCGCACTGGCCGAGGTCTTGCGCCGACGCTCAAGGCCAACCAGCTCAAACCGGTGGTCAGCGATGCGCTGAACAAATGCCGCCAGAGCCTGGCGATGGTTGATCCGGCGGCCCATCAATACGACGGGCGCTCAGTGACCGTGGGTTTGTCGGATGATTTCGAAATCGCCTACGGGCGACGATTGATCGAGGAAATCGCTCACCGTGCGCCGAAACTGCGCCTGATCTTTCGCCAGACCCACAGCCAGATCGTCGCCCGGGCCTTGATGGAACGCAGCATCGATCTGGCGATCACCGCAGGCGGGTTTGCCGAGCGTTTGCTCAGCCGCCAGGTGCTGGGTGAAGGGGGTTATCTGTGCCTGGTGGATCCCCTCAGTCTGGCCGAGGGACAACAGAGTCTCAGTCTTGAAGAATTCGTCACCCGCGAACACATTCTGGTGTCCTCGGGTGGTTTTATCGGGATTACCGATGAAGGTCTGGCTGCGCTGGGATTGAGTCGGCGGGTATGCGCATCGACCACCCACTTTGCCGCACTGCCCTATCTGCTCAAGGGCAGTCAGGCAGTGGCGACCATTCCGGCCCATGCGGCGCAAAGTATCGCCGCGCTCAGCGGATTGGCACTGCTGCCCTGCCCTTTGGCACTGCCGCGTTACCCGATCGAGCTGGGCTGGCGTACCAGCACGCAGCTCGATCCGGTGGTGTTGAAAGTACGTGAAGCGATTGCCGAGATTTTTTCCGGGGCGTTTATTTAGCGGCCATCAAGCGATTGACTTCACTGCGCACCATGTTCGCGAATTCCGGCGGCGACATGCCGTCGAGTTCGGAGCGTACCCATTCCGCCCATTTGCCTTTGCGCTTGGCGCGCTCACCGAACAACCGTGCGGCTTCGCCCTTGGCTTTGCCCAGGTTGTTTTGCCAGAGTTCGAACAGACGGGATTTTTCATCTTCAAGCGCCGCGCGCTCGGCGAGGGGTTTGTCGGCCAGATTGAAGCTCATGGGGAATTACCTGCTGCGTAAAATAGGCGACATCTTACACTGTAGGAAGAAATGTCCTGCGCTGGATTTTTCTTCAGGGTTACGCCACCGCGCAAAATTGCTGCAACTTTTTCAATCGCCGCAGACTCCATTGCTCACTGTCCATTCATCTGTAAGGAGTACACCAATGGCCCGCAAATACACCGATCAAATCGCCGAGGATCAAATCAAGGATCAGGTCTTCAGCGAACTTCAGGCCCTGATCGAAGAATCGGAAAAACTGCTGAAAAGCAGTGCTTCACTGGTCGGCGAGGAAGCGGACACCCTACGTGGACAAATCGCCCAGAAACTCCAGCAAGCCCGAAGCTCAGTTTCCAGCGTCCGCGATCGAACCCAACCCGCAGTCGACGCCACCGAAACCTACATCGGCGGTCATCCATGGCAAACCGTGGCCATTTCTGCGGGCTTCGGCCTGGTGGTTGGTCTGTTGTTGGGTCGGCGTTAAACCATTGACCACTGCGAAACCTGTGGGATCGGGCTCAAAGCCCGGCCAGTTCCCGCAGATTCGCCAGCGTCTGTGGATCGAGCGCAATGCCTTCAACATTGGCTTTGGCGCGTTGCAGGTGACGCCGATCACCCGGTAAACGCTTGAGCCCCACACCATGCATTTGCCGGACCAGTTCCTGACTGCGTTCGGCAAAATTCTGCCCCGCCGCTTTGCTCGGATCGATCACGATCAGCAGTTGCCCGGTCCAGGGGGTTTTGGCTCCCGGATGGTTCGACCAGTCGAACTCGAAAGAAAAGTTGCCACCCGTCAACGCCGCCGCCAACAACTCCACCATCATCGACAGCGCCGAGCCCTTGTGCCCGCCAAACGGCAGCAACGCGCCACCTTCGAGAATGGCTTTCGGGTCCTGAGTCGGCTGGCCGAGGCTGTCCACACCCATGCCCGCTGGCAAGCGTTCGCCTTTACGCGCGGCGATCTGTACGTCGCCATGGGCGATGGCGCTGGTCGCCAAGTCGAAGACAATCGGCGCACCGCCGGCCCTGGGCGCGGCGAAGGCAATCGGGTTGGTGCCGAACAGCGGACGATCGGCACCGTGCGGCACCACGCAGGTCATGCTGTTGACCACGCTCAGCGCCACCAATCCTTCATCGGCAAACGGCTCGACGTCCGGCCACAAGGCTGCGAAGTGATGGGAATTGCGGATCGCCAACACCGCAATGCCGGCACTGCGGGCTTTTTCCACCAGCAAGGGCCGCGCCGCCGCGAGGGCCGGTTGGGCAAATCCATTGCCGGCGTCAACCCGGACAAAACCCGAGGCCACGTCCTCGACCACCGGCACGGCCTGGCCATTGACCCAGCCGCTTTGCAGCGTCGACACATAACCGGGAATCCGGAACACACCGTGACTGTGAGCCCCGTCACGTTCGGCGCTGGCGCAGTTGAGGGCCAGGGTTCTGGCCACATCGGCTGAGGTGCCATGGCGCAGGAAAATCTGTTCGAGCAATTGAACGAGCGCTTCGAAATCGAGGTTTTGTGTGTTCGAGTTGACGGCCATTTCAGGCGATGCAGTCATCTGAAGCTCCGGTTTTATTATTGGGTATGGGCAACAGGTCAAGCGAGGTTGCAGGACAACCGAAAAAAGTCGTCGATTAAGCGCTGTTTTACCGGCGTCCTGTCAAGCCTGCGACAAAGGATAAGCTCAAGCAATATGTACCGCACCCGGGCTTTTCATTGGCCCTACTGTTTTCCCTCGACCCAACGACCTGCGATCGCCATCGATCGCAGCCCATCGAGGAAAAATCATGACTGCTCCAGCACTGCCGTATTTTTTCGACGAGGCAGAACGTGCATCCAATGCCAAACAACCCGGTGATCGCGAGAAAGCGCTGAACTTCACCCTTGATGACCTGAAATGGTTAAAGGGCGTTTACCTCCCGACCCAAGTAGCGCGCAAGACACACAGCAAACCTATGCACGTCGACCGATTGCTTCTAAGCCAAACCGGTGCGGCCGATATTCCACTGGCCGGAGCCTTCGCAATAAGCCGGCCCAATGACGGCGAGGTAACGCTCTACACACCCTGGAAAGGTCTGATCAAATTCGCCGACATGGACGACGTGAAAAGCAAACTCAAGGAGTGGCTGGTGCAGGACACCGGAAAGCGAGAATTACTGCGCCACCTCTCAATCGAACAACGCACCGCTGTGCTGGCAGCCGCCACGCCAGACATCACCCTACAAGCCATCGAAGGGGCGGTATTTCAGGATCAGGAGGCTGTCCTCGAACGCAATGGGGCCCACAACATCCAGGTAATGATGGGCGAGCTGATAAAGACTCCGACCCTGCAGGCGATGCTCGATGAAACCCTCAAGATTGCCTTGGCCAGGTCCTTCCCCGAATTGGACCAACGCCACACGCGACTGGAGAGCTTTATCAACACCGTTTCCGCCTTCGACAATACCGAATATAGCCACAAGATGTCCGCGCTACCGCTGGGCACCGCCCTCCTGCAGTACTACCTGACCAATCAATGGCCCGTTGGCGACTACCGGATTTTTTCCCACCCCCGACACGGCGTGAGCAGCGACGCCGATAACCAGGTATGGGAAAGTGCGATCACGGAAATCGCGCAAAGTTTTACACCACACCTGCAAAGCCTGCTCCAGACGTTCTGGAACATGCCCATGAATGGCGGACAATCTCGTGCTGAGTTTTTAACCGAGTGCATGCGCGACACCTATCACGTGAATCTGTTGCTCAGATGCCAGCAAGGTGTTTTGTCCGTGCAGCAATACCTGCGCCTTATGAACATCAGCCTCATGCCCACCCCGGGCGCGTCTCTGCGTATTGAAAAAGTGCGCGTCACCGCCCCCTATAAGCACTATGCGGAACTGGCCTCGACCTTGATGATTGGCGGTGACGATACGCTCGGTTTTTTGTACACCCAATCCCGAGGCATCGAAGCCACGAGCGACCTGCCCGCCATCAAGAGCATCGTGTTGCGCATGCTGAAAAGCGAAGGTCATGAAGACACGCTGCTCAATTTCATGTCGCTGGATGAGCGCGGCACGTTTCTTGACCTGAAACCCCATGACACAATGCTTATCGGTGAACCGATTGTCGGTCCGGTGTTTGAACAACTGATGGCGGACGTGCTTGCCAAACAATCGCAAAACCTGAGCTACGCCTTGAGCCGGTACCGTGAAAGCGAAGGCACGCTCAACCTCCACGCCCTGCTCGACAAGGCGCTGGATGTTCGAGGCCTGATCGACGATCGGCTGCTGGTCCCCGACACTGCCGGGCGCTGGAGCACCCAAGCAGACCAGCGCTGGAGCGCGCAACCGGCCACCGTGCGCGCCGAGTCGGCCAAAGAACAGCTGAGCCTGCTCTCCACGGTCGAACAGGCGCTCGAACAACGCCTTGAAAACCACCCCGCCATTCCCGCCCTAACCCGTACGGTCGCTGAAGCGCAACGTATTGTCGGTTCATCGCTGGAAGGCTTGCAATCGAGCTTCACCCATACCCTGTCAACGGCACTGCGCAGCGAACTCAAACTGCGAACCGTCGCCCATACGTTAGGTGCAACGGAACAGGCGATCATCAAAACGGTGCTCGATGCCCCGGTGCACCTGCAACGCACTGCACTTAACGGTTTTCTGCCCGACGTGTTTTCTCTGGCGCTCAAGGTGGACGACTCCGCCGACTTATTGAAACTGGCCAGTTGTTTTGTGCTGACTGAACGAGGCGGACTGGACCCGATACATTCGGGCAAGGCCATTGTATGGACCCCGGCGCTTGGCTTCGAAGCATTCCCGTCACTCAAACCCTTGCTGACCGAACTAGAAAGACGCCTGCAAGACCAAGATGAACGTAGCACGCTGCTGGAAAACCTCGGACGCGACCAGCGATTGCCCAGGCAGATAGTGAACCTGGCACCTCTGCAGCGGGTACACGGCAATTTCTTCGATCATGTACAAAGGCCCAATGTCCACCTCGACCTGACGTCCATCGAGGATGCGCTGAAGACACCGCTTTGCGTTACGAACCTATCCAGGTTGCTGAACCTGGTGGCACTGCGTGAACCGAAGACAGGGTTACAACGTGCAACGGACATCGCCCGGTCCCTGACAACCCAGCAAATGCTTCCGGCATGGCTGGCAAAGGCCTCTATCGCAGACCAGATGCTGCACGGAGAACTGCTTCAGCAATATCTGAATAACACCACCGACGACAAGGACTACCTGAGCGGCGTTCGCACGTTGGCGCGCACGGCACACCATGAATTGCAGAAGCAACTCAAGGCAGACGCCTTCGACATTGACCCAGACAATGTGGAGATACACATCAGACCACGTCCGACATCTGGGCCAGTGATACAAACCCTGACAGAGTTTGCGCTGACCCACATTAAGGATCTGGAACAAGCCGCCTTCAAGCTGGTGTCGCTTAATGCCACCACCATTCCTGACGACATGGACCAGAGTTACATCAAAGACCTGATACGTAACCTGAAGCTGGGCGAGCATCAGCAAGTGATATTGAACACAGAGTTTGCCGATACACACATCAGCGCGGTGGATCGCAGAAAGCGGTTCGCCACGCAATTGCCCTGGCAATTGATGCACTACGCCCATTCGGAAAAACTGCAGGAGCGCCTGAGCGAGACCGGGTTTGATCTGATCCGGCAAGTCATGGACATGCCCGACGCCATCGCCCGTGCCGCAGTCGACGGTGCAAATGCGATCATCCGCCCACTTGAGTTCATCGGTATCAAGAGTGGCCAGACCATCAAAGTGCCAAGCCTCTATTTGATCGGTTCAACGTCGGACAGCGCAGGACCACAGGTGCTTATAGCGCCCTATAGTCCTCGGCATGGGGTGAAAGAATATGACAATGAACAACAACTGGTGACCGAAATGAAGACCCGGGGCGCGCTGCATCACTGGGTACTCAAGAATCTGCCGCAGCCTGATCGGATCCTGGTGGAAAACCGGATGGCGCACACCAGTCATCGCCTCAACGAAGTCACCCTGGCGTCCAGTCCGATCAAGGGAAACCTGTTCAGGCACTTATTCAACGACAACGCCGCATTACTCGCTCGTTTACTGGGGTGTCAGTCGGACAACCATGCTCAGGGCGAATGGGCAACCATCAAGCATGTATTGGGTGAGGACTTGCATCAGGCTTTTACGTTTTTCATGGGCAAACTCGCTTATCCGATCACGGTATGGCGCAGTTACCGGGACATCAAGCAGTCTGCCGAAGACCTGCAAACGCACAAGTGGGGGCCCGCGATAAAGGCGTTCATCAGCGGTATTGCGCAACTCGCCACCTTGCGTCAATCGATGGAAAACCAGACGCCCTCATCCTTGTCCGTGACTGAGCCGACACCCGCAGCACCCGACACCCGGTTCAAATGGAAAGATGTCGACATTACCGCTCCCGAACGCACTCACTTGCAGCGCTATGAGAGTCCCGATGTCGATCTGGGCTCATTGACGCCGAACCCGACGCTTGGGCTTTACACCCATCCGACGACAAAAAAACACTATGCCCCGGTTGAAGGCAAAGTGTATCCACTCGAAAAACGGGGCGCGCGTTGGTGCATCGGCGGCGACGATGCCCATGGTCCCAATCTTCGCCTGAACACCTCCAAACAATGGGTGCTTGATTTGAAAGCGCTGGCTCCGCGCTACAGCATGCTCAACCGATTGGAGACCGCTCTTGCTGTAAGGGAAGGCATGAATGTCGAAGCCGATGGGATGGCAGAAATCCGCATGCTGTTTCCCGTCAGGGCTCGATTGATCGACGAAAGTCTTGACCAGGCGACCACGTATGCCTGGAACGCTTTTCGCAACCTGCAACTACTCAGAACCTCGGGTAACAAGGTCACTCCTGTGCATCAGCTCATTATGGAGTTTCTCGATGTACCGACAGTGCTACCCGAGCATATGACGATGCTCGAAAAAGTCGTCGGCGATATTTTTGGTGCTTTGCTGGATCCCACACTCAGGGAAGCCAGGTCCGAGCGGTTTGTGGTCGGAAGCGTCCATGAAGGCAGGGAAACCACCTTTGCCTTCACGATTCCTTCGGACCGCAAGCGCAAAGTCTATCTGGCAGAGAAATTCTTTCTCCCGTATTTCGACCATTACCGCAATTACATGTCCGATGCATCCTTCCCCATCCGGCCTCATGCCCGTGCCTCCACCTTGATCCACGAACTGTCGCACATTGTGTGCGACACAGAAGACCTTGGTTATCTCGACGCCTCCAGACCTTTTGCCGACTTGATAGAAACATCGAGCTCCCGGGCCAGAGACCTTAAAAAAGCACTGACTGACGTTCAGCGGACCGCCTTATCGAGCAAGTCACCCTTGAATCAGCTGTTCAAGCTCGAGAATGCTGATTCCGGGCTATGGGAAGATTTTGGCAGTACTACTTATGACAATACTGATCGGATGCTGGAACATGTTTTGAAATTAACGGGTGAACAGACTCTGGACGATGCCCGCAAGCGCTTCATGAGGGACTCAACGACCAGACTGGCTGTGCAACTCAGCAATGCTGATAGCGTGTCCTGGTTAATCGGTCAGTTAGGGCGACAATTGCACACCAGCACTCCTTGAACCATAAAAATAAGCGCCACTTTGATGGGGAAATGCCATGACGGCTGTTCTCGCAGACTTCCCCTCAAGGTTAGAATGCAGGAAATCAGGATGAGTCAATGACCGACCACTCTCTCTCGCAAGCCCAATACGACGCCATCACCGATGCCGCTGCGCACTGGTGCATGCGTCTGCACGCCACCGACTGCACAGAAGAGGAACGCCTGGCGTTCGAGCAATGGCGTGATGCTCATCCGCTGCACGCCTTCGAGTACGAAGCCATGCTGGAGATCTGGGATGTTGCGGGGGATTTACCTCGTCCTGAATCCGCCACACCGGCTGTTCGGCTCAAACCGACAACGCCCTGGCGCACCTTCGGCATCGCCGCCACTGTCTGCGCCCTGGCGCTGCCACTGGCGGCGTATACCGGATGGAACCTGGGGTGGCTGCCCAATGCCTACCAGCATTTCGAGGCGACCGATAATGTTCGTCAGGTCACGCTGGGTGACGGCAGCCAGGTGGAGCTGAACCTGGGCAGTGAACTGACGTTCAGCAATTACAAGGATCAACGTCGTGTCACGCTGAAAAAAGGCGAAGCCTTCTTCAGCGTCAGCCACGACCTGCAGCACCCGTTCATTGTCAGGGCGGGCGACGGCAGGATTCGCGTCACCGGCACCCAATTCAATGTCTGGATGTATGAAGACCAAGTACGTGTGAACCTGATCGAGGGTTCCGTGCTGGTGACCAGCAACGATGCCCTGCCCGGCGACGGTCTACGCCTGGAACCTGCGATGCAGGCACGTTACAGGCACGGCGACTTCACGCCACAAATCAGCCAGACCTATGCCAACGACCAATCGCTGGCCTGGCGCAGCGGCAAACTGGTGCTTGATAACCTGGCGCTGACCGACGCCCTGCCCTTGATCAATCGTTATCTGAACAAACCGGTGATGCTCGCGGACCACAGCGCTGGTTCGATTCGCCTCGGCGGTATCTACAACATCAAAGAACTCAATAACCTGGTGGCTTCGCTGCCCAAGGTGCTGCCGGTCTACCTGACCCGCAACCAGGACGGCAATCCGGTCCTCAACTCAATGCCTCAACAAACCCCAAAAAGCTGAAGGCCGCGACCCTTGCGGGGTGCGGCCTTCACCTTTTCATTTAAACGCTATCGCTGCTACTGCGCGGCGATCTTCCCTGCTTTTTCATCCTGCTCGCGGATCGTCTGAGCCTGGTACTGCGGATCAGCCGTGATCTGCTGCTCGGTGAACGGCAACACACTCAACTGTTTTTTCGAAAAGGCCTGTGTCTGGTCCCGGGAATACTTCGACGCCGGGTCACTGGACAACGAGAATGCCAGCAAACCCTGAGCCTGCGGCCCCTTGTCATCGAACGTCACCACCTGCAAATAGCTGGTGCCACTGACGACTTCACGTTTGCCGTCGGTTCTCGGCACGCTTTGAATGGCGTTATACACACCCAGCGTGCCTGGCCCGCCGTGGATCGGCGTTTGCTGCCCGCCACTGCTGGCCACCTGGATATCGCCCCAGCGGCTATCGGCCTTCAAGCCAAGGCTCTTGACCTTTTCTACCGAAGCCAGCATCGCCGCCCGAACCGCTTTGGCGACTTCCGGCCGTTCGATTGCCAGGCCACGCGGTGTGGTTTGCGGGTCCTTCGTATCGAACGCCACACGCCAGAAGTCAGGGGTTTGCTGCAACGCCAGCATGACGTTCTGAAAATGCACAAAGCCCAGCCCACTGTCCAGATTCACTCGGTGATCCCAAGCCTTGAGACTCGCACACAAGGGCGTCAGCGTCGGCGCATCGGTGCCGAGGTCCGCGGCACAGAATTGCAGCAGGTCCGGCATCACCAGGGCCGCCTGATACACCTGATCGTCCATCACCATGTGTTGCAGATCCGCCGCCGCTATAGGACCCGCCTTGTTCAAAAAGCTCAGGCGCTCCAGGGCGAAGCGCGAACGCAGCCCCAATGGCTGGCTGTCCTGACTGATCAATGGCGAGAAACCGGTGAGCGGTTGTGCCGGATTAGCCATCCAGGCCGAATCGTTGGAATGCTGCACAAAATCCTTGCGCAACAGTTGCGGCAACTTGTCTGCCGCATAAATGCCTTTTTGCGCAGCGTGCGGGTCGATGTCCCAGGCACAAGCACCGTTGGAGCCGTCGAGCAGGATCATCTGTAACCCCGCTCGCGGATCGCTGCACTTGGCCAACTTCTCGGCACTGACGTTCGGCACCACCGACAGGTTCATGTAAAGCGTCTGCCCCTGATCGTCCACTGCCAGGGTGTTGACCCACGGGATCCCCTGAATCTTGTGCACCGAAGCCTGTAAATCCTTGAGGCTGGCGGCACGATTCATCGCGTACCACTGCTGCAAGACCCGGTCGTTATCCAGGTTGGCATCGCGCAGGCTGTAGGCAAACTGATTGTTCCAGTCCAGTTTTCCGGGCCATTGCACAATCGGCCCGAACGCCGAGCTATAGACCACATGAGAAATCTGCCGGGTCTGGCCATCGGGTTGCTTCACGCTGACCGCCAGCGTCTGCTTTTTCATCGGCAAGGACTTGCCATCGAGCAGGTAGCGGGTCGGCTCCTTCGGATCGAGTTGCAGGCGATACAAGGTGAAGTGCTTGGACGAATCCACGGTGTGGGTCCATGCCAGATGCTGATTGAACCCGATGTTAATCATCGGCAGACCGGGCAACGCGGCGCCCATCACATCCAGTTTGCCGGGAATGGTCAGGTGCATCTGATAAAAACGCATCCCGCCCACCCAAGGGAAGTGCGGATTGGCCAGCAGCATTCCGCGACCGTTGAACGAACGCTCACTGCCAACCGCCACGGCGTTGCTGCCGCGATCCAGAGCGAAGCGTTGCATGCGCGAAGCCGCCAACTGGAACGACTCCGGGTCGCCTGCCACATGAGCGACGGCGTTAGGCGGAGTCGCGCCGGCCAGTGCTTCGGCAAACTGCCCCACGCCGCCTTCGACCAACAATCGACGAGTCAACTTGACCAGGTCCTGGGCGGTAATTGCGCGCACCCATTCGCCCTGGCATTGCTGCGGTAAACCTTGCGCTCGACGCTCTGTCAGCGAACGGTTGTAACCCGCCACATAACCTTCAATGAGCTCACGGACTTCCGGAGTTTGCGCCTGCCAGAAACCGGCGACAGCCTCAGGGGTGTTCAGCCAGCTGAAAAACAGATCGCTGGCCAGGTTACCGCGCTCCTCGAGCGTCACCTGCTCCGGGCCAAAATACCGCGAACGCTCGCCATTGACGGTGACGATCTCATTGGCCAGCAAGCACAAGTTGTCTTGAGCGTAGGCATAGCCAATGCCATAGCCGAGCCCACGCTCGTTTTCGGCGCGGATATGCGGTACGCCGAAACTGGTACGACGGATGTCGGCCGTCGCCTGCTCTGGCTGGCTGCGCGCGTTTGCCGCAAGGCTCAGCCCCAGAAACACACCCGCCAGGCTCAACCTGGTTAACTGCCTGGAAATAATCACGCTCGCTCCTGATCGAAAAGACGTATGACACGCAATGCGCCTTCCAGAAAAACGAAGCAAACACCAAAAAAATTAGGTCTTTGAGGGCATCCCCAATGCCCTTCTCACAGAGCGCTGACGTCGCGGCGACAAATTTTCTACATGCAGGTCTTCATTATTTCCCGGCTCGTTCGTCTTATTGATCAAGAGCACCCATCACATTTTCATGATCAGGCTCTGGAAAGGAGTTTTTGCATGTACAACCCGCAACTGCCAACGGATGGTAGCCATGCATCAAAGGGCAGCGCCATGAGCTCCGGTGCTTGCAATCAACAGACCGAACGCCAGGGCAACGAACGGATCAGGTTTTTGCTCAAGTGCTTTGGCCTGCGGACCAGCCTGATTCGCCTGAAAGTCATCGACGCCTTGCTAAGCGCCGCCGAAGGCGACCGCAGCCTGGGTGTGCGCGGTGTGCACAGTCATTTGCTGGACCTGGACATTCCCCTGTCCTTTCTCAGTGTCCGCGAAGTGTTGAAACGCCTGTGCAGTGAAGGCGTGATCACGCTCAATCCAGACAAAAGCTACAGCCTGCATCCACAGGCTGTCGCCGTCCTTCATGGTGTGCAATCAGGCCAGCAGGCGTCGCTCAAGGCTTGACCTTGCGACGCATCACGCCATTGATCACCACCACGACCACCGCCACGCCAATGGCGATGTACTGGAACAGCTTCTCACTGATGAACCCTGCGTTCTGCAGCCAGGAAAGGCCGAACATGATCCCCAGTACCACCAGGGAAATCAGAATCGAGTATTTCAAACGTTGCGACTGGGTCATTACGGGTTCCTGAACCAAAAAAATGTATCCGGTTTGTATCCGACTGCATACCAAACCCCTACAGTTCTGTGCGAATGCGGGGCTGCAAACGGGGTCTCATGTTACAGCCGATGAAGAGTTTTGACTTCATTGCGGCGATAACCATGAGGATTTTTAAAATGCTCCGTCGAATCACACGGCTGATTCCACTGCTCGCCCTCCTGACCCTGAGTGGCTGCATCATTTTTCCTAATAACGGCTGGCATGGCGGCCACCATTACGACCGTGACGGACACGGCTACTATCAGCGTCGATAACGTTAATTTGCTTTCTTGACCAGAGAGCAATTTACTGTTCACTCACAAGACGAAGAACTTTCCTACACCTCGCGTAAAAATGCCTGCTCTATAGCAGGCATTTTTGGGTAGAACCGTTATTATTTCGCTGTAATTTTATTTACAAATTTACTCTTCTTTCTCTTGACCTCCCAACCAGACATATAACGAAAAACATTGAAACTCTTAGCCTCAAATAAGCACATGTAATCATTCATGAGCCATGGTTATTCTTGCTCCGCTGCTTTATCCAACTTCCAGCACCGACAGGAACACCATGCGCAAACCTTTGATAGATATAAGTCCGCCTCGATTATTTGGTTTTTGCCTTGCGATCACTCTTTTCGAGCTGCTGACTTATATGGCCAGCGATATGATCATGCCGGCCATGTTGACCGTAACCCATCAACTGGATGCCAGTCCGAGTCACGTCCCATATGCCTTCAACCTTTACTTGATTGGCGGCATTCTGCTGCAGTGGCTGATCGGTCCATTGTCCGATCACTTCGGTCGTCGCAGGCTGTTGCTCATCGGTTGTGCGGCGTTTGCTCTGGCCTGTGCCGCGGCGTTCTACGTGCAGAGCATTCTTGCCTTCAACGGCTTGCGCCTGATTCAGGGCATCGGATTGGGATTTGTCATTGCAGTCAGTTATCCAGCCCTGCAAGAGGTCTTCTGCGAAGCCGACGCGGTAAAAATCATGGCGTTGCTGGGGAACGTTGCGCTGCTCTCCCCGCTTCTCGGCCCCCTGCTCGGCAGCCTGGCGCTGGAATGGCTTTCCTGGCGGGAGCTGTTTTTAGTGTTGGGCGCCGGTGGCGCGACGGTCTGGTTCGGGCTTTACCTGTTCATGCCGGAAACCGTGGGTACTGTGCGCCAGGACGGTCAACAATTGGCCGCAGTGCCCTTTGAATGGAACGGCACCGTGCGCCGATACGCCGCGTTGCTCAGCAACACGCAATTCCTGAGCGCTACCGTCGCCCTCGGACTCATGAGCCTGCCGTTGATTGCCTGGATCGGCTTGGCGCCAATCTTGCTGATCCAGGGCCAAGGACTTTCTCCTCTGCAGTACGGCCTGTGGCAAATCCCGGTATTTGCGTCCGTCATTCTCGGCAATCTGATACTCAACCGATTGCTTGCCAACACTGAACTGCCCCAACTGATTCGATATGCGCTCTGGCCATTTTGCGGCGGGCTCATTGCATTGATCACCATAACGTTCACCGGTGCTTCAACGGTGCTGTTGGTCAGTTGCCTATCGCTTTACGCCATCGGTCTTGGCATGAGCAATGCCGCGCTGTACCGGCTCGCCCTGTTCTCCAGCGACGACAGCAAAGGCCTGGTCTCGGCCATGATCGGCATGATCTCCATCGCCGTCATGGGTGGTGGCGGCTCGATCATTGCCGCTCTGGGTGCCGGTGACAGCCTTGAAGCTTTCGCCCTGATGGCCGGTCTCACGGGACTCTTGTGCCTGGTGCCCTTACGACTGTTTCTGCGCCGCTCTCATATCACGCTTGCCGTCTGACACCACCCCACAGGTCTCTTGATGATCCATCTACCCCACACCGATGCGCTTTGCGCGTTAGCACAACCCTATTGCCTGGAATCCATGCCAAAAGGTCTGTTCGATCAGGCAATGGGTGAAATCAGCCTGTTTCATTGTCATCACACGCCCGGATATGAACGCTGGCTGAACGCCAATGGGCTTGCTGCCAACACCCTGGAGACACTGGATGACTGGTCCAGGCTGCCGCCGATTTTCGCCAATTACTTCAAACGTCATTTGTTGTTCGGCCCCACAGGCGAAGACGCGTTGGAGCTGACATCATCCGGCACCAGCGGCCAGAAGAGTCGCATGCGCTACGACCATCGCAGCATGACCGCGGCACAAGGCATGGTGAACCACATCTTCCGGCATTACGGCTGGGATACTCCGCACACCCCCTGCAATTACCTGCTTCTGAGCTATGAACCCGAGGCTGCCACCACATTGGGCACGGCCTACACCGATCAGTTTCTTTGCAGCTATGCCCCCGTCAATCGAGTCGTTTACGGCTTGCGCCTGACCGGAAAAGGCCACGAATTCGACCCTTTTCGGTGTGATTCGTGCCTTGCAGGAGTTTGCCGAGGAAGGATTGCCCGTTCGCATTATCGGTTTTCCGGCATTCCTTTCGCATGCGCTTCAATGCATGGAGGACACCAGCGTCGCCGATTTGCAGTTGCCTGCCCAGTCACTGGTGTTTCTGGGCGGTGGCTGGAAAACCCAGGCCGCGCAGGAGATTCCCCTGCATAAGTTGTATGCCCGCATCAACCGGCAATTGGGTATCGACCTGTCCCGCTGTCGGGACGGCTACGGCGCCGTAGAGCATGCCGTGCCCTATATCCAGTGTGCCCACCATCATTTTCATGTACCGATTTACTCGAGGGTTTTCGTGCGCAACCCATCCGATTTCACTGTCCAGCCCTACGGCCAGCGCGGCTTGCTGGGATTCGTCTCCCCGTACATCTCGTCCAGCCCTGCTCATGCTGTGGTCATGGGCGATCTGGCGACATTGCACCCCGGCACAAGTTGCGGATGCGGCTTGGCGACCGATTGGTTCGAACTGCATGGACGTGCCGGCACCACCGCCAGTCGCAGCTGTGCCATGGCCGCTTCAGAACTGATCGGGGGGGCTTGATATGTACCTGATCAATGGCCAGTTGCGTGATGACGTCACCCCGCAAAGCGCCCTGCAACTCCTTCAAGAATCATTGCCTCGATTGCTTTGCGCACCGATCGATAGCGAGACCGTCATCGAGTCTGCCGCTCGCTTTGCGGCGCAGTTGCAAACTCGTAGCCTGGATCTGTCCCTCGACGACGATCAATATCAAGGGCTGATCGATTTCTGCCAACACAGCAACCTGAGCACCAAGCTTGAGCGGGAACTGGGCCAGCTACCGCGTTCGCTGCGACGCATCGACTACCGACAACCGTGCTTCGAAAGCTGGCACCCGTTGGGGCTGGTGGTGCATATCACCCCGGGCAATGCGCCGATGCTGGCGTTCTGCGCGATCCTCGAAAGCCTGCTGGCCGGCAACATCAACTGGCTTCGCCCCAGCTCCAGCGATCAGGGTTTGACCGCACAGTTGCTCGCCGCCCTTGTGCAGTGCGACACCAGCGGCAGACTGGCCGAATTCGTAGCGGTTCTGCCGGTGAACACCTCGTACATCGCTCAACTCTGCGCCAAGGCCGATGGAGTGTCCGCCTGGGGCGGGGAAGCGGCGCTTAAATCTATCCGTCAGCAGATCCCGTCCGGCTGTCGCTGGATCGATTGGGGACACAAAATCAGCTTTGCCTATCTGTCACCTGACGCGGCGACCCCTTCGGCGCTCGATGCGTTGGTGGATGAAGTCTGTCGACTGGATCAGCAGGCGTGCTCCAGCCCTCAGTGGGTGCTGGTGGACAGCAACGATCCAGCCGTCTTGCAGAACCTTGGAGATCGACTGGCCGAAGCCTTCATCCGTCGCGCCCCACACTGGCCGGCGTTAAGCCCGACAGATCAGGAAGCATCGGAAATCACTACCCGAACCGCCATGGCGCGGCTCGGCCAGTGCTTTGCCAATCAGACCGGCCAGGTGTGGACCGGCCTCGGATGGCGTGTCATCTGGGAGCACCATCAAACGCTCGCGCCGTCACCACTGTTTCGTACGATTATGCTCAAACCGGTTCCGCAACATCTGCTCGCCGAGACACTGCAGCCCTGGCGCAACGTCCTGCAAAGTTGCGCGTTGATGTGCCCCCCGGCAAAAACGCCTGAGACTGTTCGAACATTGGTCAACGCCGGCGTCAGCCGCATTGCGCCTTGTGAGTCGATCCATGACGGCTACGCCGGTGAGCCCCACGATGGCGTCTACGCGCTGTCGCGTCTGAGTCGCCGCCTCTCGGTGAGTTTGCCCCCGCATGTGTCGACGGGCCGTGCGACGCTCGACCCGGTTCCGCCTGCCCCTGACACATCTAATGACCCGATCATGGACAAATGCACTTTCATGGCCCAGCCGATCGGGTCCGCAGCACAGCTGTACTTCCGTTCCGGCGGAAGCAGCGGGACGCCGGCGTTGGCTGGATTCAGCTATCAAGACTTTCAACGACAAATGCGCGCCGCAGCCGATGGCATGTTCTGCGTCGGCCTCGATCCGTCACTGGACCGGGTGATGAACTTGTTCTACGGCGGCAACCTTTATGGTGGTTTTTTCAGCTTTTCCAACATTCTTCAACAGATGGGTGTTGTGCATTTGCCCATGGGGGCTCCCCAGGACGATGACTTCAGCGAAATCGCCCGACTGATCGTGGAGCAGCGCGTCACCGTGCTGATCGGCATGCCCAGTACGCTGCATCGGCTGTTTCTCAAAGAGCAGGCCCGACTTCGCGCTTATGCCGGTATCGGCAAAGTATTCCTTGGCGGCGAACATCCGGGAGAAGCCAGTCGGCGCCTGATGGAAAGTTGTGGGGTGTCGACGATTCGCTCCGCCATGTATGGCTCCGTCGATGCCGGCCCCCTGGGGCATGCCTGCCGGGCAACGGCGGACGGTGTATTCCATTTGATGAGCGAAACCCAGCATCTGGAAATCGTTCAGCTCGAACAGGATGTGCCGGTACAGGCCAATGAGATCGGCCGGCTGCTGTTTACGTCCCGCGCCCGGCAAGGTCAGCACGTGCGCCGATATGACATCGGCGACACCGGCCGCTGGATACCCGGAGCCTGCGCTTGCGGACTGGAGACGCCACGATTCGAACTGCTGCAGCGGCACGGCAAGCTGGTGCGCATTGGCACGGAATTCATTGCGCCTGCGGCGCTGGAACTCAGTGTGGGATCCCCCATTCAAGTGGTCCTGGACCACAACGCCGACGGGATCGAACGAATGCACGTTCGCGCGGATGCAGACGCCGCGTGGGTACACGAAAAACTGCTGACCCACGAAGCCTTGGCGAATGCGGTGCGTGCTGAACTTTTAATTGTGGAGGTGACGACATGCGCTGAACAAGCATTCACCCGAAACAAACACAGTGGCAAAACACCGTTAATTATCGATCAACGAAAATAAAAAAGTCGACGCAAGACGCTCACCATAAAAGAGAATGCCGTGAAGCCAACTTATTCGCTTGATCAACTTTTACCTTATATAAGACAACACTCCAACTTCTACCGTAAACATCTGGAGCACTTGCCCGCGAACAGGCTTACTTTAAAAGATCTGCCATTAACCAATGTGGCCGACTATTGGTCCGGTAGCAACGACTTGAGTCATTGGTCAGTCCTGACCGGAGATGTCGATGACGCACTGGTATTTAAAACCGGCGGTTCGACCAGCCTGGGCAAACTTGCAGTTTACTCCGCCGAGGAATGGCACACTTTGGTCAGCACGTTCGGCGCCAGCCTCTCAGCTCAACTGAACAACGGCGACCGGGTTGCCAACCTGTTTTTTTCAGGGGATCTCTACGCCAGCTTTCTGTTTATCCACGACTCCCTGGCTCATGTCGGGCGACCTATCTGTGAGTTTCCGTTTACCGGCAGCGTCGAGCTCGACGTACTGGCGGATGCCATCGCACGACATCGGATCAATGTTCTGGCCGGAGTGCCGGCACAGTTATTGCGATTCGCAGCTTACCTGGCGCAGCACCGGCTTGTGTTGTGCGGGGTCGAGACGCTGCTGTACGGCGGCGAAAGCCTGTTTACCGCGCAGTTGGCAATGCTCGCAGAAGTGTTCCCCAACGCACGCATCGCCTCTATTGGCTATGCCAGCGTAGACGCCGGACTCATTGGCGCCAGCGATCGCGACTGTGCATTGGGCGAGCATCGGGTATTCGAACCAC
This sequence comes from Pseudomonas sp. GW822-FHT07A10, assembly GCF_058798795.1. Taxonomy (NCBI): domain Bacteria; kingdom Pseudomonadati; phylum Pseudomonadota; class Gammaproteobacteria; order Pseudomonadales; family Pseudomonadaceae; genus Pseudomonas; species Pseudomonas sp. GW822-FHT07A10. The sequence goes on along the minus strand of NZ_JBXAKV010000005.1, from coordinate 103,653 downwards.
AAACCCTGCTGGAAATCATCGATGAAGACACTGGTGAAGTGATTGAAGAATGCGATCGCATCGGGTTGTTGGTACTGACCAACCTTACACGCCAGCTCATGCCGCTGCTGCGTTACCCGGTGGGAGACCGTGCTTGTTGGCGTGAACCGACCGCAACCCCGATGCGTAAATTCGCCCTCAAGGGGCGCAGTGCCCATAGTCAACGTATACGAGTAGGTGTGTTGTCGCTGTTTACCGAAGAAATACACGAGATTGTTCAGCGTGCAGCACGCACTGAGCAATGGCAATTGCTGATCGAGCAGACCGGCCACAAAGATCTGTTGAGCGTGATGTGGGTGCCTGAACCTCACTTGCAAACCGTCGAACCGGATCGCCACGCACTGCGTGAGGCGCTGCTTGCCCACTACCCCGCCATCGTCGAGCTAAGCCGCGAGGGCCTGCTGGAGTTGCGGGTGCAGACCTGTGCAACCACCGATCTGAAGCTTCACCCTCGCTCGGGCAAACAACTCAGGGTGCTGGATTTGCGAGTGTATGACACTCCCTCGCTGGAGACTGTGTGATGACCCGGTTGATATTTCGCGCCTACCGCCCTTCTGACGCAGGTGCCGTGAGTCAACTGTTTCGAGAGGTCTACGGCGATCATTACGTTCAGCCGGATGTCTACCTGCCGAACATGATCAGTCAGCACCACGCCGCGGGGCGCTGGCAATCGATGCTGGCCGTGGACGACGCACGCGTTCTGGGGCATGCCGCATTGTGTTGCGACACGCTTTCGAATACCGCGGAACTGGCCCTAAGCGTGGTGCATCCCGCCGCACAGGGACAAAGTATCGCAACCCGCCTGGGCCGAGAGTTATTGAGGCAGTCAGGTTCTCTGGGGCTCACGAGCGTTTCGATCAAGCAAGTGACCCACCATCCCTACACTCAACGCATGGCAGAAAAAATCGGTTTTCACAGCACTGGATTGCTTCCCGACTATGTCCCTTCGCCATTCGCTGAACCACTCCCGGAAACCATCGTGATGGGGTGTCGCATGGTCGAAGGATGTGAGCACCCGCTCCCCGACATTCCCTGGCCCGAACGCTACCGGGCGCTCATGAAGCACCTGTGCTCGGTGTTCGGAACCCGGCAGGCTATAGCGTCGAGGTCAGAGATGCCTTTGCAAATAAAGCAACACCAGCATCGGTTCGATATTGTCATTCCGCGCTTGAACAGACACTTGCTCCAACAACTCTGGCAGCTGCCCAGGCAGTGGACGATCTGCGCCAGACTCGAACTGTCCCGGCACTTCACAAGAGACTTGCGAAGCTTTTCGGCGCTGGGCTTCGCCTTCACCGGCCTGATGCCCACGCCGGGTGGCAATGGCTGGTTCGCCCTGTTTCATCGGGGTGTCCAGTCTCGCCCCCTCAACCTGAACTGCCCGCACATGCAACAGTTGCATGACGATCTACAACACAACGCCAACGCCACGATAGGCCACCGCTGCGCCGACGTCCCCATCGGTGCCCGCTCAGCCGCGTGAGTCTTCTCTGTAAAAACCATTACCCGACTGAGCGCAAAGTTCCACCAGCCAGTCGACAAACACCCTAACCCGCCGGGACAACTGGCGGTGAGGAGGATAGAGCGCCGTCAGCGGCATACCCGGTGGCGGCACATCCCTCAGGACCTCGATCAACCGCCCCTCCTTCAATTGACGGGCAACGTGATAATACGGAGCCTGGACCAAGCCATACCCCGCCTCACACGCCGCCAGATAGCCATCGGAGCTGTTGACCGCGACGTGCTTGGGCAGGTCGATCAACCGCAACTGCCCATCGACGACAAACTCCAGTCCGTAGCGTTTGCCTGTGCTATTGGAAAAGTACTCCACCATCTGATGCCCCTTCAGATCCTCCAGACACCACGGAGTCCCGCAACGCTGCAAGTATTCGGGACTCGCACACGTGACCTGATCCAGTGTGGCCAGCGGTCGCGCCACCAGTGATTCGTCCAGGGCCGAGCCGCCCCGCAACACGCAATCGACACCTTCGCGGATCAGATCCACAGTCCGGTCATTCAAACCGATTTCCAGCTCGATCAAGGGATAGCGTGCAGTGAATTGCGGCAATGCCGGGATCACCATCAAACGCCCCACTCCCGCCGGCATATCCACTCGCAACAGGCCTTTGGGGTTGTGGCGAGCAGCGGAAAACACGGCTTCGGTTTCCTCCAGATCCGCCAGCAACTGCACGCAACGCGGGTAATAGGCTGCGCCATCGAGCGTCAGGCTGATTTGCCGGGTGGTGCGTTGCAGCAGTTGCACGCCCAGGTGGGCCTCAAGTTGCTTGATCAGAATGGTCACGGAGGCACGCGGTAATTGCAGGCTGTCCGCCGCCTTGGCGAAGCCGCCCAGTTCGACGATACGCGTGAATACACGCATGGCGTTTAAACGATCCATGGTCAGGACTCGATGATTATTTAGAAATTACGAACAGTGATAGCACTTTTAGCCGGTTTATCTTCGTTCTGTCGAGATCGACACTAAGCGCCTACATCCACAGGGAGTTCATTTCATGCAAACACGTCAACTGGGCAAGAACGGACCACAGGTGTCGGCCATCGGTCTGGGCTGCATGGGCATGACCGATTTCTACACCACCGGCGTAGACACCCGCGAAGCCACGGCAACGCTGCATCGCGCGCTGGAGTTGGGGATCAACCTGCTCGACACGGCGGACATGTACGGCCCACACACCAACGAAGATCTGATCGGCAAGGCGATTGTCGGCAAGCGCGACCAGGTGTTTCTGGCCAGCAAGTTCGGCATTGTCCGAGACCCGTCCAACCCTGGTGCACGGGGTGTCAACGGTCGCCCGGAATACATTCGCGCAGCGATCGACGGCACCCTGAAGCGCCTGGGCGTGGAAACCCTGGATTTGTATTACCAGCACCGCATCGATCCGCAGGTGGCCATCGAGGAAACCGTTGGCGCCATGGCCGAACTGGTGAAGGCCGGCAAGGTGCGTTACCTGGGATTGAGTGAGGCCTCGGTCGACACACTGGAGCGAGCGAACAAGGTTCATCCGATCAGCGCCCTGCAAAGTGAGTATTCGCTGTGGAGCCGCGATCAGGAAGATAACGGTTGCCTGGCCGCATGCCAGCGTCTGGGCGTGGCCTTCGTACCTTACAGCCCGTTGGGCCGGGGCTTTTTGACCGGGGCACTGAACAGCCCGGATGACTTCGCCGCCGACGACTACCGTCGCTTCAGCCCGCGTTTCCAAGGGGAAAACTTCGCCAAAAATCTGTTGCTGGTGCAGCAGGTACAAACGCTGGCCGCCGACAAAGGCGTGACAGCCGGCCAACTGGCCTTAGCCTGGGTTTTGGCTCAAGGGGATTACCTGATCCCGATTCCGGGCACCAAACAGCGTAAATACCTGGAGGAAAATGTGGCCGCGCTGGAGGTGAAACTGAGCCGCGAAGAGTTGCAGGCCCTGGAAGCGATATTCCCGGCCAATGCCACCGCTGGCTTGCGCTATCCGGAAGAGGTCATGAAGTTGCTCGACCGGTAGCCGTTGCCTGGCCCGCTCGACAGCTCGAGCGGGCCAATGCAGCCAAACGTCAGGCCCTGGACTTGACGCCCTTGTCATTGGGCGCCACCGTTGTTCCGTTGCCCTTGCCGTAAGTTTGCAGGTTCTGCAGTACGTAGATCGCCGTCTTGTATTCCGGGATCAAGCCAGCGGCGTACTTGTCACCCTTGATGCTGTTGCTCTGGATGGCGTCCAGTTGTGTGGCGAAATACTCCAGTGCATTGAACTTCGCATCCGGATCTTTCTGTACGCCAAACCGATCGAACTTGTCACCGGCATTCAATAAGGTCATCGAAGTAATATCGGAAATCAGTCCTTTGCTTCTCAAGAAGGCACTGAGATTGCCCAGTTGCTTGGCGGAGACATTTTCCGGATCGAAGCCCTTGATGTTCCGGTGCAGTTTCTGTTCATCCATTTTCGCCGTGTTCAGCGCATTAGGATTGTTTCCCACCATTGCCAGCATCTGCTTGACCCTGGCGCTATGGGTGACAGGCTTGCTGCTGCCCGCATCCCTGACCAGTAATCCTGCCTTGCTCGTCCAGCTACCTGTGTAACCGATTGTCATGACCGGGCTCCCGACTGCGTGACCGGATGACCATCATCCAAAACACACAGACGTCCTTGTGGGGCGACCATAAAAAGTTCCTTGTTTGACCGAGTTAGGTGCGGGCGAGTATCGACGCGCAAACTAGTGTCACCAACTAATATTTCCTCTTTTTAACAATTTTTATACATTTACGATACTTATCAAAAAACGCCTTTTTTCATTGACCCAGATGACCTTGCAAATAGAGCAGCGGACAACTAAAAACAACTTTATGTACGCGTTAGTTAGTTCGTTTTTATCAGCCTCGACACTTACCGCCTTACAGCGCCCGTCACCCAGCGCGTCAACGAACATGCGGATCGGTTCAAGGTGCGTTGACTGTTGCCTACTGAGCACCGGTTTTCGACGCTCAGGAGGCAAACCTGACAATTTTGTCATTGCGCGCTCATTCAGCTGACAGCATTGATCTGTGATGATCTGGCCAGCCGACCTTGTATAACTTAGAAACACTCGCGCAATGCCCAGTCGGATAAAAGAGTCAAAATGCATCTTTTTTGGCCGCAACCCGAGACGAGACTCCCATGCGAATCCACCTGCGTCTGGCCGCCCTGAGCGCCCTCTTCATCTCCTCCCTGGCCCAGGCCGCCGACCTGATCCCGATCGAAGTGCACCGCGACGCCAATTGCGGCTGCTGCAAAAAATGGGTCAGCCATCTGGAAGCCAACGGCTTCAAGGTCGAAGACCACGTCGAAGCCGACATGAGCCAGTTCAAGCAACAACACGGCGTGCCGCCTCGCCTGGCGTCGTGCCACACCGCCTTGATCAACGGCAAGTTCGTCGAAGGCCATGTGCCGGCCGATCAAGTGCTGGCCTTGAGCAAGCGCGACGATCTGTTGGGGGTTGCCGCACCCGGCATGCCGATGGGCTCGCCTGGGATGGAAATGGACGGCATGAGCGACGCCTACCAGGTGATCGGTCTGCAAAAGGATGGCACTGACGTCGTGGTGGCGGACTACCCCGCCCATTGATGTTCGGCGCCTACATCGGGTTGTTTCTCGCGGCGTTCGGCGCCGCGAGCCTGCTGCCCTTGCAGTCCGAAGCGGTGTTGGTGGGGCTGTTGCTCAGCGACCGGTATTGGCTCTGGTCGCTGTTGGCAGTGGCAACGCTGGGCAACGTGCTGGGATCGCTGCTGAACTGGTGGCTGGGGCGCGGCATCGAGCGGTTTCGCGAGCGGCGCTGGTTTCCGGTCAGCCCTCGTCATCTTCAACAAGCCCAAAAACACTATCAGCGCTACGGTCATTGGTCCTTGCTGCTGAGCTGGGTGCCGATCATCGGCGACCCGCTGACACTGGTGGCCGGCGTCATGCGCGAACCGCTGGGGCGTTTCCTGATGATCGTGACCCTCGCCAAGGGTGCCCGCTATGGCGTGTTGGCAATGGCCACACTAGGCTGGATGGGTTTCCCGACTGGCTGAACAAAACCAATCCCGTTCGTTGATGAGGTAAGGCTGATGGCGGTGCAGATTGCAGTGATCGATGACTGGCAGGACGTGGCGCGTGACGTGGTGGACTGGTCGGTGCTGGACAGCATCGGCCAGGTGAGTTTTATCCATGACTACCCGGCCGACAACGAAACCCTGGCCGAGCGCCTGGGCGCATTCGAGGTGATCTGCGTGATGCGCGAGCGCACCCGGTTCGACGAAGACCTGCTGCGCCGCTTGCCCACCCTCAAACTGTTGGTCACCGGCGGCATGCGCAACGCCGCCCTGGACCTGAAGGCCGCCGCCGCGCTGGGCATCCAGGTCTGCGGCACCGACAGCTACAAACATGCCGCGCCAGAACTGACCTGGGCACTGATCATGGCCGCGACCCGCAACCTGGTGGCCGAAGCCAACGCCTTGCGCGCGGGCCTTTGGCAGCAAGGCCTGGGCGGCGACTTGCAGGGCAAGACGCTGGCGATCCTCGGCCTGGGCAGCATCGGTCAACGGGTCGCCCAATTCGGCCAGGTGTTCGGCATGCGCGTCATTGCGTGGAGCGAAAACCTCACCAGTGAACGAGCGGCCGAAGTCGGCGTGACCTATGTCAGCAAGCAGGAACTGTTCGAACAGGCTGATGTGCTGTCGGTCCATCTGGTGCTCAGCGAGCGCAGTCGCGGGTTGGTGGACGCTCAGGCGCTGGACTGGATGAAGCCCACGGCATGGCTGGTCAATACCGCGCGCGGGCCGATTGTCGATGAAGCGGCGCTGATCAAGGCCCTGCAGAAACAACGCCTGGCGGGTGCTGCGCTGGATGTGTTCGAGCACGAGCCGTTGCCCCGCCATCATCCGTTCAGAACCCTGGACAATGTGCTGGCCACACCCCATGTCGGGTACGTCAGCCGACAGAACTATCAGCTGTTCTTTTCGCAGATGATCGAGGACATTCAGGCTTGGGCGGCCGGGGCGCCGATTCGGTTGTTGGGCTGAGACGGCGTTATCGTTCTTCGCGGGCAAGCCGCGCGCCCACATGTGAAATGCATTCCCCTGTGAGAGCGAGGCCTGCCCGCGAAGAGGCCCTCAAATCCCCCCCTAAATTCTGCGCACCGCAATGGTGCAATCCCTATTCCATCGTGCCCAACTATCGTGACCTCCCGGTCCCGATTTGACCCACCCCAAAAAACAAACCTGCCCTTCGTCGGTGCGTTTCCCCATAAAGCCCGTGTGTTTTGTACCCTCCTCCAACCGATTGTCGAACAATTTGTCCGGTTGACCACCCCGCTCTAGGTTCTGGCCTAGACTGTTTTCGGGGAATAAAACCGACTGGTCATTCGGTGAAATAAATAGAAACTTTTGGTGCTGGCTTCAGGTCAGCTGAAAGGTAGGGCACAGCGACTGGTGCATTCCTTGCAACAGCCACTTCACCCATTGAGCTTCAGCGCATGGGCAGCACTTGCTCACCGATGCGTAGCGCGTTTGCGCCCGGCCACAGGAATTGGCCAACACCGTTTGTGCCAGGCCTGGAATCAGATCAACAACACGGGGAGATGCATATGATCAGTACGGCGTTAGATGTTCAGGGAGAACGTGCTCTTCAGCAGGTCGGCGAAGCCAACACCGTGGGAGCCCTTACCGCCAAATCGGTCAGCGTCCCGGTCACCAAGGCGTTGGCACCGGTAGTCCGTCAGAATCCCAACAAGAAGAAAGTGTTGTTCGTTACCTCGGAGATTGCCGACCTGGTGAAGACCGGAGGCCTGGGCGACGTTTCCGCCGCGCTGCCGCGAGCGATGGCCCACCTGCACGATGTCCGGGTGTTGATCCCCGGTTACCCGCAAGTGCTGAACAGCGAAAATCCGATTCATATCATCGGTGAACTGGGCGGGCACGCCGCGCTGCCGCCCTGCAAGATCGGGCGCATGGACATGCCCGACGGCCTGGTCATTTACGTGTTGATCTGCCCTGAACTGTACGAGCGCGAAGGTTCACCCTACGGCGCCAACAATGGCCGTGACTGGCCAGACAACCATATTCGTTTCGCCCGCCTGGGCCTTGCGGCCGCCGATATCGCCGCCAACCTCGCACAAATTCACTGGTGCCCGGATCTGGTGCACGCCCACGATTGGCCCGCCGGCCTGGCCCCTGCCTATATGCACTGGCGTGGCCAACGCACCCCGACCCTATTCACCATCCACAACCTGGCGTACCAGGGCGTCACCAGCCTCGGTTCGTGCCCGGAACTCGGTATTCCCGTGCATGCCTTGCAGCAGGAAGGCATGGAGTTTTACGGCAAGATGTCGTTCCTCAAGGCCGGCATGGCCTACTCGAGTCACATCACCACCGTCAGCGCCACCTATGCCCAGGAAATCACCACGCCGGCCTTCGGCTGCGGTCTCGACGGTTTTCTCGCCGCCAAGACCCAGCAAGGTCTGCTCAGCGGGATTCCCAATGGCATCGATGAAAGCTGGGACGCCGCCACCGATCCGCACCTGTTCTGCCCGTTCGGCATCGGCGACTGGGACGGTAAAGCAGTCAACGCGGCGCACGTTCGCCGGTTGTTCGGCCTGGATGATTCCGAAGGCCCGCTGTTCGCCGTGGTCTCGCGACTTGTCTACCAGAAAGGCCTGGACCTGACCGAAGCGGTGGCCGAATACATTGTCGCCAACGGCGGGCAGATCGCGATTATCGGCCGTGGCGAACCGGAAGAAGAACAAGCCATGCGTGAGCTGGCGTTGCGCTTCCCCGGGCAAATCGGCGTGCACATCGGCTTCAATGAAACCGACGCCCGCCGGATGTTTGCCGGCAGTGATTTCCTGCTGATGCCTTCGCGTTACGAACCTTGCGGCCTGAGCCAGATGTATGCCCAGCGCTTCGGTTCATTGCCGGTGGCGCGCAATACCGGCGGCCTGGCCGACACCATTGAAAACGGCGTGACCGGTTTTCTTTTCGACGAATCCACCGTGGAGAGCTATCGCGAAGCCCTGAGCCGCGCGTTCAAGGTGTTCGCCTTCCCCGGCCTGCTCAACGCCATGCGTTGCCGGGCCATGGCGGCGCCTTTCAACTGGTGCAAGGCGGTCGAACCCTACGCCGAACTCTACGAACAACTGGTGGCTAAAGCGCTGGGTAAATCGGGCAAACAGTAAGAGGTTTTCAACGATGCCGTTACGGACTCTTGAAACCTGGCCCCACGGCGCAATCATGCTGGACGCTGAACACACGCGTTTTGCCTTGTGGGCGCCAGATGCGTTTTACGTCAGTCTTGAACTGGAAAACGGACAATCCCTGCCACTGCTGCCTCAGGCCGACGGCTGGTTTGTGATCAAGACCCGCTGTCCCGCGGGGACCCTCTACCGCTACAACATCGATGGTGAGCTGGACGTACCGGACCCGGCTTCCCGCGCCCAGGCGGGCGATATCGGCGCCCCCAGTGTGGTGGTCGATCCCCTCGCCTATCGCTGGCAACACAGTGCCTGGCTAGGTCGGCCATGGAACGAGGCGGTGATCTACGAACTGCATGTTGGTGCGCTCGGCGGTTTCAGCGAGGTCGAGCAGCATCTGGCGCGCTTGGTCGAGTTGGGGATTACCGCCATCGAACTGATGCCGTTGGCGCAGTTTCCCGGCGAGCGCAATTGGGGCTATGACGGGGTTCTGCCTTACGCACCGCAGGCCTCCTACGGTTCGCCCGAACAACTCAAACACCTGATCGACACGGCCCACGGCTATGGCCTGGCGGTGATTCTCGACGTGGTCTACAACCACTTCGGCCCGGACGGCAATTACCTGCATCGCTATGCCAAAGGCTTTTTCCGCGAAGACCAACACACCCCGTGGGGCGCAGCCATCGACTTCCGCCGGCGCGAGGTGCGTGACTTCTTTATCGACAACGCGTTGATGTGGTTGCTGGAGTACCGTTTCGACGGCCTGCGCCTGGATGCCGTGCACGCCATCGAAGACCCGGACTTCCTTCAAGAGCTGGCGCAACGGGTTCGCCGGCAAATCGACCCAGCGCGGCATGTGTGGCTGATGGCGGAAAACGAGCACAACCAGGCCAGCCTATTGGAGCAAGGTTTCGATGCGCAGTGGAACGACGATGGCCATAACGCCCTGCACGTGTTGCTCACCGGTGAAACCGACGCCTATTACGCCGACTATGCCCAAAACCCCACCGAACAACTCGCCCGTTGCCTGAGCCAGGGCTTCGTGTTTCAAGGCCATATCACCCGCCACGGTACGCCGCGCGGTGAGCCGAGCGGTCACTTGCCGCCGACGGCCTTCGTGCTGTTCCTGCAGAACCACGACCAGATCGGCAACCGCGCCTTTGGCGAGCGCCTGCATCAACTGGCCCGGCCTGAGGCCCTCAACGCCGCCACCGTGTTACTGCTGTTGTCGCCGATGATTCCGCTGATGTTCATGGGCGATGAGTTCGCCGCCGAACAACCGTTCCTGTTCTTCACCAGCCACCATGGTGAGCTGGCGGAGTTGGTGCGCGAAGGTCGACGCAATGAATTCGCAGCCTTCAGCGCCTTTGCCGACCCGCACAAACGCGAGCAGATTCCCGACCCGAACGCGATGCAGACTTTCGAAGCGTCGCGGCCGAAGCTGACCGCCACCCGGCAACCGGCCATTCATGAGCTGTATCGTCGGCTGCTGCAAATCCGCCATCAACACATCATCCCGCAGCTGCCCGGCGCTCACGCGCTGGGTGCGCAGGTACTGGCCGAAGGCGCGGTGACGGCCCGCTGGCGGTTGGGCGATGGCAGTCAGCTGCGCATTGACCTGAACCTCAGCGACGCACCCGTGGTCCACTCCCCACAGGCCGACGCGACACTGCTGTTCGAATACCCGCCGCACTCGGCCGGTCTGTTGGATCAGGGCACCCTTGCCCCGTATTGCGCGCTCGTCAGCCTCACAGCCGCAGCCCCTTTGCTACCCCCGGATGGAGAGCGACCATGAGCGATGCGCAACTGGAAATACTGGCCAGTCAAGCCGGCCTGGCCGTCGACTGGATCGACGCCAACGGCCGGCCACAAAAAGTCACGCCGGCGGTGCTGCGTTCAGTGCTGGCCGGGCTTGGCCATCCCGCCAGCACCGCCCAGGAAATCGACGCCAGCCTGCTGCAACTGCAGGAGGTGCAACAAACCCGGCACCTGCCGCCGCTGCTGACCTGCGACGTTGGCGTCGGTCTTGATCTGGCCCACTACTTCGCACCGCAAACCCCGTGTGAGATCCATCTTGAAGACGGCTCGCGGCTCAACCTCAAGCTCGATGACAACGCTGTGTTGCCCGGTTTGGTGCCGGTGGGTTATCAGCACGTCAGCATCGACGATCAATCGTTCACCCTGGCGGTGGCGCCCGAGCGCTGCTACAGCGTCGGCGACGCCGTTGACAGTCAAACCCCGCGCGCCTGGGGCCTGAGCGTGCAGTTATATTCGCTGCGCCGCCCCGGCGATGGCGGTTTCGGCGACACCCAGGCCCTCGAAGATCTGGCCCGGGTGGCCGGCGAACGGGGCGCCGAAGCGTTGGCGATCAGCCCGCTGCATGCGATGTTCAGCGGCGACACCCAGCGTTACAGCCCTTACTCGCCGTCCAGCCGTTTGTTCCTCAATAGCCTGTACGCGGCGCCCGGTGCGATTCTCGGTGAGCGTGCCCTGCGCACCGCGATCGACGCCACCGACCTTGCCGCCGAACTCAAGCACCTCGAGGCATTGCCGCTGATCGACTGGCCCACCGCCGCCGAGGCCAAACATCGCTTACTGGAAGCCTTGTACGAAGGATTCACCCACGGCGCACACCCCTTGCATGCCGACTTCAGCAGCTTCCGTCACGCCGGTGGCGAAGCGCTGGAGAATCATTGCCGTTTCGAAGCGATCCAGGAAACCCGTGCAAGGCGCGGTGAAAGCCTCGACTGGCGCGAGTGGCCCGAACAATGGCGTAACCCGCGCAGCGCCGCTCTGGCGCAATTTGCCGAAGAAAACTCGGCCCGCATCGGCTATTACGCGTTCTGCCAATGGCTGATTGCGCGCAGCCTGGAGCGCGCACAAACCGCCGCCCGTGGTGCCGGCATGGGCATCGGCCTGATCGCCGACCTGGCGGTGGGCGCTGACGGCGGCGGCAGCCAGGCCTGGAGTCGCCAGGACGAATTACTCGCCTCGCTGACCGTGGGTGCGCCACCCGACATCCTCAACCGCACCGGCCAGGGCTGGGGGATTTCCGCGTTTTCCCCCGAAGGTCTGGTGCGTAACGGCTTTCGCGCGTTCATCGAAATGCTGCGGGCCAATTTCGCCCATGCCGGCGGCCTGCGCATCGATCACGTCATGGGCCTGCAACGGCTGTGGGTGATCCCTAAAGACGCACCGCCCAGCGACGGAGCGTACCTTTATTATCCGGTGGATGATCTGCTGCGCCTTCTGACCCTCGAATCCCATCGGCATCAGGCCATCGTCCTCGGTGAAGACCTCGGCACCGTGCCTGATGGCCTGCGCGAAAAACTCATCGCGCGCTCGATCCTCGGCATGCGCGTGCTGTTGTTCGAACAGGACAACACGCACTTCAAACCGATTCTCGACTGGCCGGACAACGCCCTGGCCACCACCAGCACCCACGACCTGCCGACGCTCAATGGCTGGTGGCATGGCCGCGATATCGATTGGAGCGCACGCCTGGGCCTGGTCGACGCCACGGGTGAAATCGAATGGCGTCAACATCGCGAACGCGAGCGTGAAGGCTTGCGCCGGGTGCTGAGCCAGGACCCGCAGAACTTTCGCGAAGAGCACCATGAAACCGATCAGGTGCTCGACGCCGCCATCCGGTTCCTCGGGCATACCCGCGCGCCGCTGGTGTTGTTGCCGCTGGAAGATGCCCTGGGTATCGAACAGCAAGCCAATCTGCCCGGCACCACCGACACCCACCCCAATTGGTCCCGCCGATTGCCCGGCGACAGCGAAAGCCTGCTCGATGATCCGGACGCCGCCCGCCGCCTGGAACTGCTCGCCTGTGCGCGACTTCAGGCGGCCGAGCGTGACCAATGAATCAACCGCTCAGCCAGCCGCTGCGGGCGACCCTGCGGCTGCAATTTCATAAAGGCTTCACCCTGGATCAAGCGGTGCCGCTGGTGCCGTATTTTTCCAGCCTGGGCATCAGTCATCTCTATGCCTCGCCGCTGCTCGCCGCCCGCGCCGGCTCCATGCACGGCTACGATGTGGTAGACCCGACCACGGTCAACCCTGAACTGGGCGGCGAAGCGGCGTTACGCCGTTTGGTCGCTGCGTTGCGCGAACAGCACATGGGGCTGATCCTCGATATCGTTTCCAACCACATGGCCGTCGGCGGGGGCGACAATCCCTGGTGGCTCGACTTGCTGGAATGGGGACGACTGAGCCCTTACGGCGAGTTCTTCGACATTCAATGGCACTCGCCCGATCCGTTGATGGAAGGCCAGTTGCTGCTGCCTTTTCTGGGCAGCGACTACGGCATCGCCTTGCAGGACGGCACCCTGCCCTTGCGTTTCGATACCCGGCGCGGCGCCTTTCATGCCGAGCACTATGAACACCACTTCCCGATATGCCCCACCGACTACGGCGAACTGCTCAAGGCCGATGACCGATTGAATGCCGAGCAGGCTGAACGGCTCAAATCCTTGGCAGATCGCTTCGACACCTTGAGTTATCAGTCCGACGTGTACAGCCTGGCGATTCCACTGAAAGCCGAGCTACGGGAACTGGCCAGTGATCCGGCCATTCTGCACGCCATCCAGCACACCCTCGACACTTACGACTCGCTCACTCCCGACGGTTTCCAGCGCCTGCATAACCTGCTGGAGCAACAGAGTTATCGCCTGGCCAGTTGGCGCACCGCGGCGGACGACATCAACTGGCGGCGCTTTTTCGATATCAATGAACTGGGAGGCCTGCGCGTCGAGCGGCCGGCGGTGTTCGAAGCGACCCATGCAAAAATCTTCGAGCTGGTGGCCGAAGGTCTGGTCGACGGACTGCGCATCGACCACATCGACGGCCTCGCCGACCCGCGGGGCTACTGTCGCAAACTGCGACGTCGAGTCGATCGACTGGCACCCGGCCGACACCTGCCGATCTACGTCGAAAAGATCCTCGGCGAAGGCGAAACCCTGCACCGCGACTGGTGCGTCGATGGCAGTACCGGTTACGAATTCATGAACCAGTTGTCGCTGCTGCAACACGCCCCCGAAGGCGCCCAGACTTTGGGCGAACTCTGGAGCCGGCACAGCGAACGGCCCGCCGATTTCCGCCAGGAAGCACAACTGGCGCGCCAGCAGATTCTCAACGGCTCCCTCGCCGGGGATTTCGAAAGTGTTGCCCACGCCCTGTTGCAGGTGGCCCGGGACGACCTGATGACCCGGGACCTGACCCTCGGCGCGATCCGACGGGCCTTGCAGGAACTGATCGTGCACTTCCCGGTGTACCGCACTTACATCAGCCCGTTGGGTCGCGCGGCCCAGGATGAGGTGTTTTTCCAGCAGGCCATGGCCGGTGCCAGGCAAACCCTTGGCGAGGCCGACTGGCCGGTGCTCGATTGCCTGGCCGGCTGGCTCGGTGGCCAACCCTGGCGCAAGCGCCCGGTGGGCCGTCCACGTAAACTGCTCAAGCATGCGTGCGTGCGCTTCCAGCAACTGACCTCACCGACGGCGGCCAAAGCGGTGGAAGACACCGCGCTTTATCGCTCGGCGGTGCTGCTGTCGCGCAACGATGTCGGCTACAACACCGAGCAGTTCAGCGCCCCGGTTGCCGACTTCCATGCCGCCTGCGCCAATCGCCTCGCCGAGTTCCCCGACAACCTGCTGGCCACTGCGACCCACGACCACAAACGCGGTGAAGACACCCGCGCGCGGCTGGCGGTGTTGAGCGAGCGCAGCGCCTGGTACGCCGAACAGGTCGAGCACTGGCGAACCCTCGCGGGCGAACTGCGCAGCGACCCCGGCGCGCCCTCGGCGGGCGACGAGCTGATTCTCTATCAAGCAATCCTCGGCAGTTGGCCACTGGAATTGTGTAGCGACGATCAACCTGCGCTCGAGGACTACGCCAAACGCCTCTGGCAGTGGCAACGCAAAGCCCTGCGCGAAGCCAAGTTGCAAAGCAGCTGGAGCGCGTCAAACGAGGTATATGAACAGGCGACCCACGGGTTTCTCGAACGCCTGCTGCTGAGCCACGAAGGTCAGCCATTGCGCGCGGCCATCGAGGCAGCCGCTCAACGCATTGCCGTCCCGGGTGCACTGAATGGATTGGCGCAAACCTTGCTGCGAATGACCGTGCCGGGAGTGCCGGATCTCTATCAGGGCAACGAGTTCTGGGACTTCACCCTGGTCGATCCGGATAACCGCCGGCCGGTGGATTACGTCAGCCGTCAGCAGGCCATGCACCTACCGCTTGACCTGCCCGCTCTGTTGGCGAACTGGCGTAACGGGCGCATCAAGCAAACCTTGATCGCCCGGGCGTTAAACCGACGTGCCGAGCATGCCGAACTGTTTCAAAAAGGCACTTATCAAGCCCTTGAAGTGATTGGCAGCCAGGCTCACCGGGTACTGGCGTTTGCTCGAGAATGGCAGGGAAAACGGGCCATCGTGGCCGTACCGATACGTTGTGCCGGACTGCTGGAAAACAGTGCCGCCCCCCAGATTGACGCGTCGCTGTGGGGCGATACCCGAATCAAATTGCCGTTCACGGCCACCGAAGAAAATCTGAAGGGACTTTTTACCAGCGTCGCAGTCACAAAACACAAGGAGCTGATGGTCGGCGCCGCGCTGGGGGATTTCCCGGTCAATCTCTTTACCCAAACTTGAGTTCAGTTCAGGAGCATTGCGATGAGTACCGACGAAAAACGCATTCGCGAATTTGCCTATCAAATCTGGGAATCCGAAGGAAAGCCCGAGGGTCAGGAAGCCCGTCATTGGGAGATGGCCTGCAAATTGGCCGAGGCCGAAGCCCTGGCGCCCGGCAAACCAGCCAAAGCCAGCGGCGGCAAAACCGCAAGCGCCAAGCCCGCGGCCGGCAAACCCGACGGCAAGCTGGTCAATGGCAAGGGCCTCGAAACCAAACCCCGCGCCAAGCCCAAAGCCAAACCCGCTGCTGCTTCGGCAGTGATCCCGCCGGGCGAAAAAACCACAGTGAAAAAGCCGCGCACCGCGCGTAAACCACCCGAGGTCTGACGCTTCACTGTCTTGTCCTGATTGACTTCGTGGCGAGTCCGCTCGCCACCGAGAGCGCATTCGCCCTCGAAAAAAAACGTTGCAGGAGCAGCTATGACCAGTCCAAAGAAAACCGCGCCCGAACCTCACGAGGCCTCGCGAATCCGAGAAGGCTTGCCCTTCCCGCTAGGTGCGACCTGGGATGGCCTGGGGGTCAATTTCGCGCTGTTTTCGGCTAACGCGACCAAGGTCGAACTGTGCATCTTCGACGATGCCGGCGAGGTGGAACTGGAGCGTATCGAGCTGCCGGAATACACCGACGAGATCTACCACGGCTACTTGCCCGACGCCCATCCGGGGCTGATTTACGGCTATCGCGTGTACGGGCCGTACGACCCGGCCAACGGTCATCGCTTCAACCCGAACAAATTGCTGATCGACCCCTACGCCAAACAGTTGGTCGGCCAATTGAAATGGTCCGAAGCGTTGTTCGGCTTCACCATCGGCCACCCCGACGCCGACCTCAGTTTCGATGAGCGGGACAGCGCGCCCTTCGTGCCCAAGTGCAAAGTGATCGACCCGGCCCACACCTGGGGCCATGACCATCGGGTCAGCGTGCCATGGGACAAGACGATCATTTATGAGACTCACGTACGCGGTTTCAGCATGCTTCACCCCGCCGTTCCCGAGAATCTGCGTGGCACCTTCGCCGGGTTGATGGTCGATGACGTGCTGGAACACATCCGCAAGCTCGGCGTATCGACTGTGGAGTTGCTGCCGATCCATGCCTTCGTCAACGACCAGCATCTGCTGCACAAAGGCATGACCAATTACTGGGGTTACAACAGCATCGCGTTCTTTGCCCCGGACCCGCGCTACCTGGCCAGCGGCAAGATCGCCGAGTTCAAGGAGATGGTCGCGCACCTGCACGAGGCCAATCTGGAAGTGATTCTCGACGTGGTCTACAACCACACCGCAGAGGGCAACGAACAAGGCCCGACCCTGTCCATGCGCGGCATCGACAACGCCTCTTACTACCGTTTGAGGCCCGACGACAAACGCTACTACATCAACGATTCCGGCACCGGCAACACCCTGGACCTGAGCCACCCGTGCGTGCTGCAAATGGTCACTGACTCGCTGCGTTACTGGGCCACGGAAATGCACGTGGACGGTTTCCGTTTCGATCTGGCAACCATCCTCGGCCGCTACCATGACGGCTTCGACGAACGGCACAGCTTCCTTGTTGCCTGTCGTCAGGACCCGGTGCTGCGTCAGGTGAAATTGATTTCCGAATCCTGGGACTGTGGCCCCGGCGGTTATCAGGTCGGGAACTTCCCGCCGGGCTGGGTCGAATGGAACGACAAATTTCGCGACACCGTGCGCGCGTTCTGGAAAGGTGACGACGGCCAGCTCGCCGACTTCGCCAGCCGCATGACCGCCTCCGGAGAGATGTTCAACCAGCGCGGCCGTCGACCGTATGCCTCGCTGAACTTCGTCACCGCCCATGACGGCTTCACCCTCAACGATCTGGTGTCGTACAACGACAAGCACAACGAGGCCAACGACGAGAACAATCAGGACGGCAGCAACAACAACCTGTCGTGGAACCACGGCGTCGAAGGCCCCACCGACGATCCCGAGATCAATGCCCTGCGCCTGCGGCAGATGCGCAACTTCTTCGCCACGTTGCTGCTGTCCCAGGGTACGCCGATGCTGGTGGCCGGCGACGAGTTCGCCCGCACCCAGAAAGGCAACAACAATGCCTATTGCCAGGACAGCGAGATCGGTTGGGTCAATTGGGACCTGAGCGAAGATGGCAAGGCGCTGCTCAAGTTCGTCAAACGCCTGATCAAGTTGCGCCTGGCCTATCCGATCCTGCGGCGCGGGCGCTTCCTGGTGGGTAATTACAACGAGGACATCGGGGTCAAGGACGTGACCTGGCTGGCCCCGGACGGCAGCGAAATGTCCAATGAGCAATGGGAAGAAGGCCACGGTCGCTGCATGGGCATACTGCTCGATGGCCGCGCCCAGGAAACCGGCATTCGCCGCAAGGGTGCCGACGCAACCCTGCTGCTGGTGGTCAACGCGCACCATGACATCGTCAACTTCCTGCTGCCGGAAGTGCCTGACGGCGGTTTCTGGACCTGCATGATCGATACCAATCAACCGTCGATTCGGGGCCAGGAACGTTTTGAGTTTGGTCGCCAATACTCGGTTACTGGCCGTTCGCTGCTGTTGTTTGAACTGCAGCATGAGGAAGAAGAGTGAAAGTGATCGCCATAACATCTGTAGCAGCTGCCGAGCCTGCGAGGCTGCGTTCGGCTGCGAAGCAGTCGTGAAGTCAAACGATGCGATCTTGCAGATATACCGTGCACTCAGGTTTTACGGCGGCTGCGCAGCCGAACGCAGGCTCGGCAGCTGCTACCAAGGGACGGTTTCGGTGACTTTTTGCGAACCCCGACACAGCCAGGGTTAAAAAAACGGCATCAGACCAAAGGCTGAGGCGACGAATAGCGTTTCATGGGCAATACTCTGACCGCGGCAATCCAGGGTTCGGAGCGCCGCACATTGCTATCTACCCGCCTTCACGGGTCTGCCAGGCTTGCGTCCTTGCAAGCATTGCGCACGACTGAGGGCCAGACAGAACAAGGATGTAGCGCCTATGAAACCGGTTTCCATCAGCGAAAACAGCTTGTCTGCGCAGATCTGGAACAGCGCCCCACAACTGGACAACATCCCCGTCATCAACACCGAAACACTGGTCCCGACTGGAGCTCGCGCGGTGGTGATCGCCCCGCATCCCGGCGATGAAGTGGTGACTTGCGGCGGCCTGCTGCAACTGTTGTGCTCCCTTGGTCATCCTCTGCAACTGATCTCGATTACCGATGGCAGCGCCAGCCATCCGGGGTCGCGACAGTGGTCGGAAAAACGCCTGAGCGTGTTCCGCCCCCAGGAAAGTGTCGAAGCCTTGCGCCGGCTAGGCTTGCCGATGCACAGCCTGAAGTGGATTCGCGGCGGCTTCACCGACAACGCTCTGGACGAGCGGGAGTCAGAATTGACCCAATTCATCGTCCGCTACCTGCGCCCCGGCGATGTGGTGTTCACCACCTGGCGCGAAGACGGCAACGTCGACCACGACGCTGTCGGCCGGGCCAGCGCCAGGGCCGCCGCCCTGGTCGGGGCGACGCTCAACGAAATACCGGTCTGGGCCTGGCACTGGCCGATGCGCGACCACGGGCAACTTCCTTGGCATCGCGCGCGCAAGCTACGCCTCGACACCTGGACTGTCGCGCGCAAAAGCCACGCCACCTATGCCTACGCCAGCCAGCTCGACGGCGAACCGGCGATCGGCATCGCCCCGCTGCTGCCGCGAGTGATTCTGGAACGCATGCGGTTGCCGTATGAAATTGTGTTTGTCTGAATGACTCGAAGAATGTTTTCTGTGGCGAGGGGGCTTTTGTGGCGAGGGGGCTTGCCCCCGTTCGGCTGCGAAGCAGTCGCAAAGCTTTTGGGGCCGCTTCGCGACCCAACGGGGGCAAGCCCCCTCGCCACAGTAGCCCGCTCCCACATGGATTGGCGTAGCTCAAACTGAACTGCTCGCCCACGCATCAGTCGCATACATACAGCAGCCCTGATTCAGAGGAGTGAACGTGACCCACGATGCCGAACGCCAAGCCGTCGAATCAGTGCCATCGAACACGCCCCCGGCGATTCGCCGACTCAGAGTACTGACGGTCAATACTCACAAGGGTTTCACCGCCCTCAACCGACGCTTCATCCTCCCGGAACTGCGCGAAGCGGTACGCAGTACGTCGGCGGACCTGGTGTTTTTGCAGGAAGTGGTCGGTGAGCACGACCGCCATTCTTCCCGTTACAACGACTGGCCACCGACCTCGCAGTACGAATTCCTGGCCGACAGTATGTGGAGCGATTTCGCTTACGGTCGCAACGCGGTCTACCCCGACGGCCATCACGGCAATGCCCTGCTGTCGAAATACCCGATCCGCGAATTTCGCAACCTCGATGTCTCGATCACCGGCCCCGAGCGGCGCGGTTTGCTGCACTGTGTGCTGGATGTGCCGGGCCATGCTGAAGTGCATGCCATTTGCGTGCACCTGAGCCTGTTGGAAAGCCATCGACAACTCCAGCTGCAGTTGCTCTGCCTGTTACTCGAATCGTTGCCAGACGACGCCCCGGTAATCATTGCCGGCGACTTCAACGACTGGCAGTTGCAAGGCAATGCCACCCTCGCCCAACGCGACTACCTGCATGAAGCATTCGAACGCCACCACGGCCGCCCAGCGAAAACGTACCCGGCACGGTTTCCCCTGTTGCGCCTGGACCGCATCTACCTGCGCAATGCCAGCAGCCATGAGCCACGCATACTCGGCTACAAGCCCTGGACGCACCTGTCGGACCATTTGCCGCTGGCGGTGGAGGTGCGCCTGTAAGACCGTCAAGCGACAGGCGCCAAGAACTGCTGCCTGAAGCAGAAAAAATGACAGTAATCACGTCACGGACTTGCTCATGAATTTTGCACTGCTCATCTGTCACGCAACCGATAGCCCACTACCCAACACGTCTGGATTGCACCTTTCAGGATGATTTTTCGCACAAACAACAACTTAGATCAGCGCCAAAAATCAGTCACTTACAGACTCTAAAATAGCCATACCACTTATCGGCCATTTTCTTGACGCAACACCATCGGTCTTCTTAGCTAGTCCTTACTACCCCCGGAAATCCATCAGGGGCAAGCCTCCAGACACCCGTAAAACGGGCGGGTCGGACCTTGCCTCAATCCATTCGGTCGCCCCTCATTCGGGGTAGGAGAGACGCCACAGCGAGATACGCATGCGATTGCAAGGTAGACCTCCATGAGAACTTCATTCACCCCACAAGAGATAAAATTCACTTTTTGCGTTGTCTCCGGTTCACTCCTGCTGTGCTCATCCATGGAGGTGCGAGCGTCGTCTGCCGAGGACGAAACAACGCCCTGGTACAGCCAGCAACCGCCGACAATTACCTTGCCCTTCGGCTTGGCCACGTATCCCGACCGCTTACGCGTCAACTCAGACTTACCCAGCTCACGCCTGACGATCGAAGACGCTGCGCCCCTGGCCTGGGACCACGCCTATGGCCCGACGTCGCGGCAAGCCCAAACCGATTATCTGGCCCAGGGCACGATCCCCGGAGCCAGCGAATTCAAAGGCCCGGCGCTCCTGACCGTGCAAAGCAACAGCGGTAGTACCCAACGGGTCGGACTGATCGGCGGCACCGCTCAATTCCAGGGCAACGAAAACGGCCTGCTGACCAGCCGCGCCCTCGCCGACCCCAGCCACGACACGCTCAACCTTCAAGGTCAAAGCCTTGGTGCCTACTGGAGCCTGACCGGGCCGCAAGGCTGGCACGTCGACTTGACGGCCAGCGGCGGCCGGGTCAGCGGTTTTAGCCGCAACGACCAGGGTGTGCGACAAACCACCGAAGGCAGCGCGATGACAGTGTCGGTGGAAGGTGGTTTCCCGATAGGCCTGAGCGAAAACTGGGTGGTTGAACCCCAGGCGCAGTTGATCAATCAACGCATCACGCTGGATACGCCGTATGCCGGGTCAGGCAACGCCTCGTCCAGCGACCTGACGTCCTGGAGCGGACGGGTCGGTGCACGCTTGAAAGGCAGTTACGATATCAATGGCTTGCCGGTCGAACCCTATGTGCGGACCAACGTGTGGCACACGGTGTACACCGGTAATACCGTGAGCCTGGATCAGGTCGACAAAATCAGCAGCAGTCGCAATTCATCAACGGTGGATGTGGGTCTGGGATTAGTGGCCAGAGTGACGCCTTTGGTCAGCCTGTACGTCAGCGCCGATTACAGCAGCAATGTGGATGACAATGATTTGAATGGGTTGATTGGTAGCCTTGGGGTGCGGATGCGTTGGTAAAAAATCAAAAGATCGCAGCCTTCGGCAGCTCCTACAGTTCAACGTTGTCCCGCCCACCTGGGGCGACCCGATCCTGTAGGAGCCGGCGAAGCCTGCGATCTTTTCGATCAACCCTCCGGTCGCAGGATCAACACCGCCAACGGCGGCAAATTCAACACCAGGGAAAGTGCCTGCCCATGGCTCGGTTCCTCCTCGGTGAACACCCCGCCACCGTTACCGTAATTGGACCCGGCATAGGTGTCGGCGTCGCTGTTGATCAACTCGACCCAGCGCCCGGCAAACGGCACGCCGACGCGGTAGGACTGACGCGGCACCGGGGTGAAGTTGGCCACCACCAATACCGGCCTGCCCTCCTTGCTCCAGCGTAGCCAGGCATAAACGCTGTTGATCGCGTCGTCACCGATCAACCACTGGAAACCCTGCGGTACATCGTCTTGATCGTGCAGGGCCGGCTCTTCGCGATACAACCGATTCAAGTCGCCGACCAGTTTGCGCACACCCTGGTGTTCCGGGTATTGCAGCAGATACCAGTCCAGTTGCTGATCGTGATTCCACTCGCGCCACTGGCCGAACTCGCAGCCCATGAACAACAGTTTCTTGCCCGGATGGGTCCACATGAAACTCAGGTAAGCCCGCAGGTTGGCAAACTTCTGCCAACGGTCGCCGGGCATTTTGTCGATCAGCGAATGCTTGCCGTGTACCACTTCGTCGTGGGAAATCGGCAGGATGAAACGCTCGGACCAGGCATACACCAGGCCGAAACTCAGTTCATTGTGATGATGGGCGCGGTACACCGGATCCTGCTGAATGTAATGCAGCGAATCGTGCATCCAGCCCATGTTCCACTTATAGGCAAAACCCAGCCCGCCCTGTTGCGTGCTCTGGCTGACACCCGGCCACGCGGTGGATTCCTCGGCAATCACCAGTGCACCCGGTGCTTCCAGCGCCACTACGTCGTTGAGATGACGCAGGAAATCGATGGCTTCCAGGTTTTCCCGACCGCCGTGACGGTTGGGCACCCACTCGCCGGCCTTGCGCGAGTAATCGCGATACAGCATCGACGCCACTGCGTCGACCCGCAGCCCATCGACATGGAAATGCTTGAGCCAGTGCAGCGCCGACGCCAGCATGTAGCCGTGCACCTCGGTGCGGCCCAGGTTGTAGATCAGCGTGTCCCAGTCCTGGTGAAAGCCCTCCATCGGGTTGCCGTATTCGTACAGCGCGGTGCCGTCGAACTGCGCCAGGCCGTGTACATCGGTGGGGAAATGCGCCGGCACCCAATCAAGGATCACGCCGATTTCGGCCTGGTGACACGCGTTGACGAAAGCGGCGAACTCATCCGGCGAGCCGTAACGGGCGCTCGGGGCAAACTGCGACAACAATTGATAACCCCAGGAGCCACCGAACGGATGCTCCATGATCGGCATCAGTTCGATGTGGGTGAAACCCAGCTCTTTGACATACGGAATCAGCCGCTCGGCCAACTCGGGCCAGGTGTACTGACGGGCGACTTCGCCCAGGTCATCCAGCTCGCATTGCCAGGAACCGGCGTGCAACTCATAGATCGACAGCGGTGCACTGGTTCGCTGACGCTCGCCCCGCGACTGCATCCAGTCCTGATCCTGCCAGTCGACTTGCAGCGGCGAAGCGACTTTCGACGCGGTGTCTGGCGGCAGCGCTGTGGCCAGGGCCACCGGGTCGGCCTTGAGCGGCAGAATGCCGTGGGCGCCGAGGATTTCGTATTTGTAGGCCTCCCCCGCTTGCAGGCGCGGGATGAACAACTCCCAGACCCCAGTGGGATGGCGCAGGCGCATCGGATGCCGACGACCGTCCCAGACGTTGAAATCGCCGACCACCGAGACCCTTCTGGCGTTCGGCGCCCACACGGCGAAGCGCACACCCTCCACGCCATCGACCATCTTCAACTGCGCGCCGAGGCAACTGCTCAGATCCCGGTGATTGCCCTCGGCGAACAGGTACAAATCCATCTCGCCGAGTAACGGGCCAAAGCTGTAAGGGTCTTCGGCCAGTTGCTCGCCGCCGGCCCAACGGGTCCGCAACAGATAGGGTTGGGCCCGCTCGAAGTGCCCGACGAACAACCCCGGAGTCTGGGTCGCCTCAAGGCTGCCGAGTTCTTCCCCGGACGCCTTGTCCACCACCTGCACGCTCAAGGCGTCCGGCAGATAGGCCCGTATGAATTGCCCGCCAGCGCCATCGCTGTGCGGGCCGAGAATTGCGAAGGGATCCTGATGTTCGGCGCGTACCAATGCGTCGATGTCCCGCGCCCTGGGCAGCAGCGCCTCTTTAACGTGCCCCTGTTCCTTGTTCGAGAAACTCATGACTACTCTCCACCAAGATCGGAAAAGGGTTTAAGCCCACTCAATAATCCATATAAACCGTGTAACGGCACCGGTAGCCAGGTGGGGCGATTTTCCGCCTCATAAGCCACTTCATAAGCCGCCTTCTCCAGCCCGAACAACGCCAGCGCAGCGTCCTCGCCTTCGGGATCTTGCCATGCATGAGCAAGACTAGCTGCCGCCAGCCGATAAGCGTCGACAAATGATTGTCGCGCCTCTTTCAAATAGCGATCGGCGACCCGTTGACGCGCCGCCTGGGCATCCGCCGTGTTGTCGACGTTGTGTACATTTATCGCCATCGCCGCGGCGTAATCGAAGGAGCGCAACACGCCGCTGACGTCTTTATAGGGGCTGTGTTTACCGCGGCGCTCACGCAGCGGCCGCGCGGGTTCACCCTCAAAATCGATCAGGTAGGCATCGCCCTTGATCACCAGCACTTGCCCCAGGTGCAAGTCGCCATGGACGCGAATACGCAAGCCGCCAGCAGTCTTTTTACCCAACTCCTGAACATGACCGAGAATGGCTTTTTTGTTGTCCAGCAATCGGCTGACCAACGTCTGGTCCGCCGCGCTCAGTTCTGTTTGATGTTGCTTGAGCAGCTTCAGTGCATGCTCCAGCTGCGCCGCCACGTCCTTGGCCGAGGCCAGGGCATCTTTCTGACTCATGATGTGTGGGGCAAAGTCCGGGTTGGCGCTCGGGGTCGCCAGTACCTGATGCATCTCCCCCAGGCGCTGGCCGAGCATGCCGGCAAAATCCTTCAGCTCGCCGAGGGCGTTGTAGTGCTGTTCCTGTTCGGACACGGCATCGGCGAGCTCATCGCGAAGCGCCCGTTCGAGATTGTTCTGTGTCCACTCCCACGCATCGCCCTGATTGCTCAAATAGCCTTGGGCAATCATCAACAGCGTGTCCTCACCCGCCGCATCGCGACGGATCACCGCCCCCAGCAGCGGCGAAATATTTTTGAAACCGGCATGGGTCAGGTACGCGCTCATTTCCAGTTCCGGGTGTACCCCTGACGCGACCTTGCGGATCAACTTCAACACCAGACTGGCGCCGATCACCACCGAACTGTTGGATTGCTCTGCAGACAGGTAACGCACTTCCGACTCGGCACTCAGCCCCAGTTTGGCCAATTCGTCGGTTGGCTCGAAACGGATCTCGCCTCCGTCCGACGGCAGCACCGTGCTGGCCTGCAACCCTTGCAACACCGCATGAACAAAGCTGTCGAGGCTGAAGGCGTCAGTGATCAGGCCGACCTGGCGACCGCGCCGGACCCTTGCCAGCGCCAATTGCTGCGGCAACGCCGCGCCGACCTGCTCCTCGGAAATAAAGCCGAACGGCAACTGATAGCGGCTGGTCTGGCCAGCGCTGGTGACGTCGATTTCACTCAACAACACTGGATGCTGCGGGTCGCCGAAGCGCACGCCGTAAGCGAGATTGACGCTGTCGATGGTGCCGTCCTTGCCGGCGAACCAGCGGCGATTCTGCAACCAGCTCGGCAAAATGCCCTGCTCCAACGATTGCCGGGACGGTGCTTCGAGCAGCTCTTCCATACGCTTCATCAGCACCAGGGTGGTGAAATCCGGTAGGCTTTGCGCCGGCTCCACGTGCCAGCTCGGCATCTGGTTCTCTGCCGCCAGGCCGAACCAATAGAAGCCGTAAGGCGCCAGCGTCAGCAGGAAATTCAACTGGCCGATCGGCGGGAACGCATTGCCGCCGAGCATCTCCACCGGGACCATGCCGACATACGCCGACAAATCCAGCTCCGCTGCTTGCGCGCTGCGGGACACGTTGGCCACGCACAAAATGATCTCGTGCTTGCCGTCCGCGCCAGTGAATTCGCGGGTATAGGCCAGAATCCGTCGATTGCTCGGCGACAGCATCTTCAGCGTGCCGCGACCAAAAGCCTTGGACTGCTTGCGTATCGCGAGCATGCGCCGGGTCCAGTTCAACAATGAATGAGGATCACCGGCCTGGGTTTCGACGTTGACCGACAGATAGCCGTATTGCGGGTCCATGATCGGCGGCAACACCAGGCTGGCCGGGTCGGCGCGGGAAAAGCCGCCGTTACGGTCTATTGACCATTGCATCGGCGTGCGCACACCGTCGCGGTCGCCGAGGTAGATGTTGTCACCCATGCCGATTTCATCGCCGTAATACAAGGTCGGCGTTCCGGGCATCGACAGCAGCAGGCTGTTGAGCAGCTCCACACGGCGGCGATCACGCTCCATCAATGGCGCCAGACGCCGGCGAATCCCCAGGTTGATCCGCGCCCGACGGTCGGCCGCGTAGTAGTTCCACAGGTAATCGCGCTCCTTGTCGGTGACCATTTCCAGGGTCAATTCATCGTGGTTGCGCAGGAAAATCGCCCACTGGCAGTTGGCAGGGATTTCCGGAGTTTGGCGCAGAATGTCGGTGATCGGGAAACGATCTTCCTGGGCCAGCGCCATGTACATGCGCGGCATCAGCGGGAAGTGAAACGCCATGTGGCATTCGTCGCCGTTCTGGCCTTTGGCGTCGGTGTTACCAAAATACAGCTGAGTGTCTTCCGGCCACTGATTAGCCTCGGCCAGCAGCATGCGATCGGGGTAATTGGCGTCTATCTCGGCGCGGATCTGCTTGAGGACGTCGTGGGTCTCGGGGAGGTTTTCGTTGTTGGTGCCGTCGCGCTCGATCAGGTACGGGATCGCGTCCAGCCGCAAGCCGTCGATGCCCATGTCGAGCCAGTAGCGCATCACCGACAGCACCGCTTTCATCACTTGCGGGTTGTCGAAATTCAGGTCCGGCTGGTGGGAATAGAAGCGGTGCCAGAAGTACTGACCGGCCACCGGGTCCCAGGTCCAGTTGGACTTTTCGGTGTCGAGGAAGATGATGCGAGTGCCGTCGTATTTCTGGTCGTTGTCCGACCAGACATAGAAGTCGCGGGCCGCCGAGCCGGGCTTGGCCTTGCGCGCACGCTGGAACCACGGGTGTTGGTCCGAGGTGTGGTTGATGACCAGTTCGGTAATCACCCGCAAGCCGCGTTCGTGGGCCTCGGCAATGAAACGCTTGGCATCGGCCAGAGTGCCGTAATCGGGGTGCACGCCACGGTATTCGGCGATGTCGTAGCCATCGTCACGGCGTGGCGAGGGGTAGAACGGCAACAGCCAGATAGTGTTGACGCCCAGATCGGCAATGTAATCGAGTTTGGCGATAAGGCCGGGAAAGTCGCCGATCCCGTCATTATTGGAGTCAAAAAAAGACTTAACGTGAACCTGGTAGATCACCGCATCCTTGTACCAGAGCGGGTCTTTGATGAAGGTGGCTGACCTGGGTTTCTTCGCCATTTGTAACTCCTGTTGAATTCGAGTTCGTCATGAGCCGAAGGCTGCGTCCGGCTGTAGCAGCTGCCGAGCAGCGCGAGGCTGCGTTCGGCGGCGCAGCCGTCGTAAAACATGAGTGCACGGTATATCTGCAAGACCGCGTCGTTTGATTTCACGACTGCTTCGCAGCCGAACGCAGCCTCGCAGGCTCGGCAGCTGCTACAGATCGCACTTGCCGCTTCACTTACCGGTACAGGAGAAAGCCCCCTTACCACCCTCAGGAATGAGTAATCCGCCAAATCCCGAACGGCAGATGCCACGGTTCGATCCGCATGAACTGGTACTTGCCGTGCCAGGTCCAGCGGTGGCCGTTCATCAAGTCTTCGCCCTGGGTACTGGCATCGTCGGGCAGGCCCATTTCCCACAGCGGCAATTCAAAATTCGCTTCCTGGGCGTTATTCGGATCGAGGTTGACGGCCACCAGAATAAAGTTGCTGCCATCCACGCTGCGTTTGCCGAAATACAGAATGTGGTCGTTCCAGGCGTTGTAGACCTTCAGGCCCAGATGCGTATGCAGCGCCGGGTTCTGCCGGCGGATGCGGTTGAGCTGGGCGATTTCGGCAATGATGTTGCCCGGCGCGGTGAAGTCCCGTGGGCGGATCTCGTACTTCTCGGAATTGAGGTACTCCTCCTTGCCCGGCACCGGTGCCGCTTCACACAACTCGAAGCCCGAATACATGCCCCATAACCCGGAACCCATGGTCGCAAGCGCCGCGCGAATCAGAAAACCGGGGCGCCCGGAGTCATGCAGGAACGCCGGGTTGATGTCCGGCGTATTGACGAAAAAATTCGGTCTGTAGCATTCGCGCCACGGCGACTCGTTGAGTTCGGTGAAATAGGTCGCCAGTTCGGTCTTGGTGTTGCGCCAGGTGAAATAGGTGTAGCTCTGGGAATAACCGACCTTGCCCAGACGCGCCATCATTGCCGGCGTGGTAAAGGCTTCCGCTAGAAAAATCACATCGGGGTACAGCGCCCGCACATCGGCGATCAACCACTGCCAGAACGGCAACGGTTTGGTGTGGGGGTTATCAACGCGAAACAGCTTCACGCCCTCTTCGACCCAGCCCACCACGATGTCGCGCAATTCAACCCACAGGCTGGGAATCGCGTCCACGGCATAGAAATCGACGTTGACGATGTCCTGATATTTCTTCGGCGGGTTCTCGGCGTATTTAATCGTGCCGTCCGGCCGCCAGTTGAACCAGCCCGGATGCTCTTTGAGCCACGGGTGATCCTGGGAACACTGAATCGCAAAGTCGAGGGCCACTTCCAGCCCATGTTCGGCAGCCGCCGCGACGAGCCGGCGAAAGTCCTCGCGGCTGCCCAGTTCCGAGTGAATCGCCTCATGCCCGCCTTCTTCACTGCCGATGGCGTAAGGACTGCCCGGGTCGTCGGGGCCGGCGGTCAACGAGTTATTCGGGCCTTTGCGGTAGCTGCGGCCGATCGGGTGGATCGGCGTGAAGTACAGCACGTCGAAGCCCATGTCCTGAATCATCGCCAGTCGCGTATGCACGTCATTGAAGGTGCCATGACGGGTCGGATCATCAGTGATCGAGCGTGGGAACAATTCATACCAACTGGCGAACTGCGCCAACTCCCGCTCCACGTCCACCGGGTATTCAGGACTCAGGCTCACGAAAGGACGATGATCGGCCTGGGCCATCAAGTCCGCGCTGCGTTGGTGCAGAAACAAGGCCACCTGCTCGGTTTCGAGCAGACCGGACAACTCATGGTGCAACGCTGTCAGCTGCTCGCTGAGGTGGCCTTCGCTGCGTTCGGCTGCCTGCTGGACGTGCAGGCGCCCTTCCTGCAATTCCAGGCTGACCGACATGCAGGCCCCGTGCTTTTTTTTCAGCTCATAGCAAAAACTGGCGTACTGATCGATCCAGGCTTCGATGCAGAACGTATAGCGGCCCTGCTTCTTGACACGGAACTGGCCCTGCCAGCCGTTATTGCCCAACTCGGCCATCACCTCGCTCTGCCAGGAGTCGTCGCCTTCGGCACGCCAACGGATGCGCACGGCCAGTTTGTCATGACCGTCGGCAAACACTTTGCTGGTCACCACCACGTCCTGATCGACCACGGCTTTAACGGCAAATTGCCCGCCATCGAGGGTCGGCATGGTGTTTTCGATCACGATACGCGGCAGCAGTAACGCCTGGGACAGCGGTATATGCGGGTTGTAGCTCAGTTCTGTGGGTTTTTCAGCGGTCATCGAGCATCTCTCCTTACGCCCCAAGGACGCTCTTGTGCCTGGTCATCACTCACACGAAGCAATCTGCCCCGAGATGAACTCAGGGTATGAACACACATAAGTTCCGAGCCACAGGCGCCGGCAAAGTTCAGAGGGATTTGCCAGGCCCTTCGGGGAATCGAATCCTTCGGGCACGGGTCAACCTACTTAAGCACGACTCACGCCATCTATCGGTTGCACAGAACAATCACCGGCAAATGCGTCCTAACACTTAATGAATCCGCAAAAAAGGCCTCCTCCATGACCGTGCGAATCGAAAACCAGACCTGCTTTTTCATCACCGAGGACAGTGAAGAAATTCGCCTTTGCCCTGATATCACCATAATCACTGACGAGGAAAAATCCATGTCGGCAGTGGACTTCGACGGCCGGCGCTTCTACATCACCGAAGCAGAAGCCGACGCATTGACCGTAGCAGGCGCCGTGGACGGTCGCCGACATTTGAAGGCCACGAACAGTGATTCGGTGATTTGACTGACCCGCATCAACACATCCCGCCAGCGCCTGACATAGGTACTTACAGCCCGCCCTTGCGGGTGCATCAAGTTGTCGCAGGCGGGCGTGGGCAATCCATCTGATCCGCTTTTTATTGCGCTAGCTGAGTCTGTTATGCAAACAGATCGCTGGTCATAGTGCTCAGGCCTGATGGAGGCTGATGAGCGAAAGACCATGAGCGATAGAATCCCCGTCCGAACCGTTGAACCTGCCTCATTCATAAAAAACAATGAGCCTTCGCGCCCAAAGATGAAGGCCAAATCCAGCGACAACCTGATCCACACCCGCAGCTTCACCGGCCTGTTCCGCACCCTGCGCATGAGCGGCGCGGGGTTTCTGTTTCTGCTGTTCTTCGGCACGGTATGGCTGAACTGGGGCGGCCGCCAGGCAGTGCTCTGGGACCTGTCCGAAAGCAAATTCCACATCTTCGGCGCGACCTTCTGGCCCCAGGATTTCATCCTGCTGTCGGCGCTGCTGATCATCGCCGCCTTCGGTCTGTTTGCGATCACCGTGTTCGCAGGCCGGGTCTGGTGCGGTTACACCTGCCCGCAGAGCTCCTGGACCTGGATCTTCATGTGGTGCGAGAAGATCACCGAAGGCGAGCGCAACCAGCGGATCAAGCTGCAAGCCGCGCCCTGGGGCCTGAACAAACTGCTCCGCCGCTCGGCCAAACACACCTTGTGGCTGGCGATCAGCCTGCTCACCGGCCTGACCTTTGTCGGCTACTTCACACCGATCCGGCCCCTGGCCGAAGAACTGCTGACCTTGCAAATCGGCGGTGTCAGCCTGTTTTGGGTGCTGTTTTTCACCGGTGCCACTTACATCAACGCCGGTTGGCTGCGCGAAGCGGTGTGCATGCACATGTGCCCGTATGCGCGGTTCCAGAGCGTGATGTTCGACAAGGACACCCTGACCATCTCCTACGACGTGGCTCGTGGCGAAAACCGTGGCCCGCGCAAACGTGAAGTGAAACCCGCCGAGGTCGGACTGGGCGATTGCATCGACTGTCAGGTGTGCGTCCAGGTTTGCCCGACTGGCATCGACATCCGCGATGGCTTGCAGATGGAATGCATCGGTTGCGCCGCATGCATCGACGCCTGCGATTCGATCATGGACAAAATGGGCTACGCCCGAGGGCTCATCAGCTACACCTCGGAGCATCAATTGCAGGGTGGCAAGACCCACCTGCTGCGCCCGCGCCTGATCGGTTACACCGCGGTGCTGCTGGTGATGATCGGCGCCTTCGCCCTGGCCTTGGTGGAGCGACCGATGGTGTCGCTGGACGTGAGCAAGGACCGTGGCCTGTTCCGCGAGAACAGTGAAGGCCAGATCGAAAACATCTACAGCCTGAAGGTCATCAACAAGACCCAGCAACGTCAGGATTACCGTCTGACGCTGGTCGATGACGACGGCTTCCAGTTGCAAGGCAAGACCGAACTGAGCCTGGCCGCCGGGGAGATTGTCGATGTGCCGGTGTCGGTGGCGATGACCACGGAACGGCCGAGCAGCAGCTCGCAGACGATCAGTTTCAAGATTGTCGACAGCGATGAGCCGGACATCTATAGCGTGGCCAAGAGCCGGTTTGTTGCACCGATGAACCGCTGAGCCTTTAAGATGCAATCCTTTGTCCTGTGGCGAGGGGGCTTGCCCCCGTTCGGCTGCGAAGCAGTCGCAAAACCAGACAACTCGGTATGTCTGAAAAATGTAGGGGGCCGCTTCGCGACCCAACGGGGGCAAGCCCCCTCGCCACAAAATGCACAATTCACTAACCGGGCACTCGATGAAACGCTACGAAAAATTCGCCGACGACATCGCTGAACTGATCCGCTCCGGCGTTCTTGGCCCCGGCCATCGGGTGCCGTCGGTGCGCTACGCCAGCCAGACCTACGGCGTCAGCCCGTCCACGGTGTTCCAGGCCTATTATCTGCTCGAACGTCGCGGTTTGATCCGTGCCCGGCCGCGTTCTGGCTACTTCGTCAACGCCCATGCACCGAGCCCGTTCTCGGAGCCGGTGATCAGCAGCCAGGTCAACGAGTCCACCGAAGTCGACGTCAGCGAACTGGTGTTCTCGGTGCTGGACTCGATCAAGGACCCCACCACCGTGCCCTTCGGTTCGGCCTTCCCCAGCCCCACGCTGTTCCCGCTGCAGCGCTTATCCCGCTCGCTGGCCAGTGCCGCCCGGGAGATGGACCCGCGCATGGTGGTCACCGACATGTCGCCGGGCAACCCGCAACTGCGTCGGCAAATCGCCCTGCGCTACATGGTCGGCGGGCTGATGCTGCCGATGGAAGAACTGCTGATCACCAACGGTGCGCTGGAAGCGCTGAACCTGTGCCTGCAAGCCGTCACCGAGCCTGGCGATCTGGTGGCCATCGAAGCCCCGGCCTTTTACGCCAGCCTGCAAGTGCTGGAACGGCTGAAGCTCAAAGCCGTGGAAATCCCCGTCCACCCGCGAGACGGCATCGACCTCGGCGTACTCGCCCAGACCCTGGAACGGCACCCGATCAAGGCGTGCTGGTGCATGACCAGTTTCCAGAACCCCATGGGCGCGACCATGCCCGAGGCGAAGAAACAGGAACTGGTGGAGTTGTTGCGCAGCCATCAGGTGCCGCTGATCGAGGATGACGTTTACGCCGAGCTCTATTACGGCCAACAGGCGCCGAAACCGGCCAAGGCGTTCGACACCGAAGGGCTGGTGATGCATTGCGGTTCGTTCGCCAAGAGCCTGGCCCCCGGCTACCGCATCGGCTGGGTCGCCGCCGGGCGCTATGCGCAGAAAATCGAACGGCTGAAACTCATGACCTCGCTGTGCGCTTCGATGCCCGCCCAGGCCGCCATCGCCGATTACCTGCAACACGGCGGCTACGACCGGCACCTGCGCAAACTGCGTTACGCCCTGGAAGAACAGCAAAGTGCGATGCTCGCCGCCATCGCCCGCTACTTCCCGGCCCAGACCCGCGTCAGCCAACCGGCCGGCGGTTACTTCCTGTGGCTGGAACTGCCACCGCAGATGGATTCGTTGAAGTTGTTCCAGATGGCATTGGCGCAGGGGATCAGCATTGCACCGGGGCCGATTTTTTCACCGACCCAGCGGTTCAGGAATTGTATTCGGTTGAATTACGGCAGCCCGTGGACCGAGGATTCGGAGAAGGCGATGGAGACGTTGGGGCGGATTGTGCGGTCGTTCTGAGGGTTTGATGTTGCCAGCACCGGCCTCTTCGCGGGCAAGCCTCGCTCCTACGGAATTCGCGAACACCGCAAATCCTGTAGGAGCGCGGCTTGCCCTCGAAGGGGCCAGCCGGGACAACACAAATTTCGAAAACTAACGCCCGCCACCTAGATCGACAAACGTCCCCGTCGCATACGACGCCTTATCCGACAACAACCACACAATCGCCTCCGCCACTTCATCCGGCCGCCCACCGCGTGCCATCGGGATCGCCGATTCCAGCTTGCTGACCCGGTCCGGATCGCCGCTCAATGCATGGAAATCGGTGTAGATGTAACCCGGACGCACCGCATTGACGCGAATCCCCTCGCCCGCCACTTCCTTGGACAGGCCGATGGTGAAGGTGTCCAGCGCCCCCTTGGACGCGGCGTAATCCACGTACTCGTTGGGTGAGCCCAAACGCGAGGCGACCGAGGAGACGTTGACGATGCTGCCGCCCTGCCCGCCGTGTTTGGGCGACATGCGCAAAATCGCGTGTTTGGCGCAGAGAATCGGCGCCAGGACGTTGGTCTTGAGGATTTTCAGAATGCGGAATTCCGACATTTCGTCGATCCGCGACTTTTGTCCGACGGTGCCGGCGTTGTTCACCAGCGCGGTGACCCGGCCCAGTTCGGTGTCCACCCGATGAAACAGAGCGATCACTTCGTCTTCGATGCTGACGTCGGCACGCACGGCAATGGCTTGGGCACCGCGTGCGCGGACTTGCTCCAGCACACTGAACGCCGCCTGTTCGTCGGACTGATAATTGATGCAGATCCGATAACCTTGTTCGGCGGCCAACAGGGCTGTGGCGGCGCCGATTCCACGGCTGCCGCCGGTGATGACGATAACTTTGTCCATGCTGGCTTTCCCCCGTTCCAAGCGTAAGCAGTCGGGGCCAAGAATAACCGCCATTGCGCGGTTTTGCATGGGCCTGCATCAACCCTGTGATGACAAACCTGTGGCGAGGGAGCTTGCTGTGGTGAGGGGGCTTGCCCCCGTTCGGCTGCGAAGCAGTCGTAAATTCAGGCAACTCGGTGAACATGAAAAATCGAAGAGGGACCGCTTCGCGGTCCAACGGGGGCAAGCCCCCTCACCACAGGCAAGCTCTCCTCACCACAAGGATCAATCAGCCCGTTGCCAATTGCTCCCCCCGGTGGATGTCGACCATGAAGCGATCGGCCGGCAGCGGATGCCCCAGCAGGTAGCCCTGCAACGAGTCGCAGCCCAGCTGGGTCAGGAAGTCTTGCTGGACGCCGGTTTCCACCCCTTCGGCGACGATCCGCAGGCCCAGCGCCTGGCCCAGGGCGACGATGGCCGAGACAATGGCCGCGTCGTCGCTGTCGTGCTCCAGATCGCGGACAAAACCCCGGTCGATCTTCAGTTCATTAGCAGGCAGGCGCTTGAGGTACATCAAGCTCGAATAGCCGGTACCGAAGTCATCGATGGACAGGTCGACGCCCATTTCCGACAGCTCCTGCAACACCGTCATGCTCGCATCGGCGTCGCTCATGGCGGTGGTTTCGGTGATTTCCAGGGTCAGGCTGTTGGCCGGCAGATGATGGGTGGCCAGGGCTTTGGCAACGCTCTGCACCAGCCCCGCATGGCAGAATTGCAAGGCCGAGAGGTTCACCGCGATACGCCAATCGGTGTAACCGAGCACGTACCACTCGCGCATCTGCCGGCAGGCCTCGTTGAGCACCCACTCGCCAATCGGAATGATCAGCCCGGTCTTCTCCGCAAGGTCAATGAACGTGTCCGGCTGCAGCAGGCCCTGGGTCGGATGCTCCCAGCGCAGTAACGCCTCGGCGCCCACTGGTCGGCCATGACCGGCGTCGAATTTGGGCTGGTAATAAAGTTTGAACTGCTGCTGATCGACGGCACTGCGCAAGTCCTGGAGCAATTGCAGCTGTTTGCGCGCGTTGCTGTTCATCGAGGCGTCGAAGAAGCGATGACCGTTTTTCCCGGCGCCTTTAGCGTGGTACATCGCGGCATCGGCGTTCATCAGCAACTCATCGGCCGTCTGACCGTTGCCCGGATAGAGCGCGATGCCGACACTGGCGGAAATCTGCAAGTCATGTTCGGCGACCCGGAATGAGCGCGCAATCAACCCGACCTGACGCTCCGCCAGGCTCAGCGCATCGTTCGGCTCGTTCAGGCGCACCAACAACACGAACTCGTCGCCGCCGATCCGCGCCAGGGTGTCCTGGCTACGCAGGTCTTCGCGCAGGCGCAGTGCAACTTCACGCAACAGCTGGTCGCCCATGTGATGGCCAAACGCATCGTTGACCGGTTTGAATCCATCCAGATCAATGAACATCAACGCAAAACAGCCGCCCTGCTCCTGCACTTTCGATATGGCCTGATCGATACGGTCAGCCAGCAACATGCGGTTGGGCAGACCGGTCAGGGTGTCGTGCAAGGCCAGTTGAGTGAGTTCGCGGTTGGCCACGGTCAGCGAGTGGGCGAGGTCCGCAGTGCGAGCCTCCAGGCGGGCATCGAGGATCGATGTCAGCAAGGCGATGCTCAATATCGCCAAGGTGGTGATCAGCACCAGGCTGTCCAGCCCCTTGCCGTTCAAGCCGCTTACCGCCGCACCACAGAAACTGCCGGCGGCAAAGCGCGCCGCGGCCATGCCGGTGTAGTGCATGCCGACGATGGCAATGCCCATGATGACTGCCGCACCCGCACGGAACAGGCGAACATGCGGCGTGTGCTGGCGCAGGCGGAAAGCGATCCATAACGCCGCGCCCGACGCGCCGACGGCAATCAACAGCGACGCGCCAAACAGAGTCGGGTCGTAATCGATGCCCGGCTGCATGCGCATGGCGGCCATGCCGGTGTAATGCATGGCGCTGATACCAGCGCCCATGACCAGCGCGCCGAACGCCAGTTGCCAGGCCGGCAGCCGTGGCTGACTGACCAGCCATAGGGCAAAGCCGCAAGACAGCACCGCGATCAACAGCGACAGTGCCGTGAGGGTGGTGTCGTAGCCCAGGTCGATCGGCAATGTGAACGCAAGCATGCCGATGAAATGCATCGACCACACGCCGATGCCCATCGCAAAAGCGCCGCCCGCCGTCCATAAATGCACCGCTCGGCCCTTGGCCGTGGCGATGCGTCCGGTGAGGTCAAGCGCGGTATAAGAGGCCAGTATCGCCACGCACAGCGATATGAAAACCAGCGGAAGGGAATAACTACCAATGAGCATGGGATTTCTCGCAACAGCCCCCGCCATACTGTGTTTGTTCTCGGGGAGCAAAGCCGGCGATTGTACTGATTCCGCGGACGAACGCACTCACAAAGTAATCAAAAGGCCACCAAGATGATGAAGCTGTTGTGTGACCCTGTGGCGAGGGGGCTTGTCGGAACGCCGCATCGCCCCGTTCGGCTGCGCAGCAGTCGTAAAATAAGGCGGTTCGGTATATCTGAAGAATGCAGGGGGCCGCTTCGCGCCCCAACGGGGGCAAGCCCCCTCGCCACAGGGATGGGGTTATTGCTTGTCACTCACCTGAAGCTGCCCGTCCCACCCACCACCCAGCGCGGCAATCAACTGCACGCTGGCAATCAGCCGGCTCTGCAACAAGCTCAGCACGTTGCGTTCGTTGTTCAACGCCGTGGCTTGAACCACCACCACATCCAGATAAGCGATCAACCCGGCCTTGTACTGATTCCGGGTCAAGCGAAGGGATTCGCGCGCCGCATCCAGAGCTTCCTGGCGCACGACCGCTTCGTCTTCCAGCACCTTGAGCTGCACCAGGTAATTTTCTACCTCACGAAAACCATCGAGCACGGTCTGGCGGTATTTGGCGACAGTCTCGTCGTAGGCCGCTTCACTACGGTCGACTTCCGCCGAGCGCTGGCCACCGTCGAACAGGGTCATGGCCAGTTGTGGGCCGACCGACCAGAAGCGGTTCGGCAGGCTGATCCAGTTGGCGTAGGTGCTACTGCTATAACCGCCGTTCATGTTCAGAGTCAGGTCCGGGTAGTAGGCAGCTTTGGCCACGCCGATGTTGGCGTTGGCGGCCATCACCGAGCGTTCGGCGGAGGCGATATCCGGACGGCGTTCCAGCAACTGTGAAGGCAGGCTCAGCGGCACTTGAGGCAACGCTGGGATGTCTTTGGTTTCTGCCAGGCTGAATTCCGCTGGCGGCAGGCCGATCAGCACGGCGATGGCGTTCTCGAACTGCGCGCGCTGCCAGATCAGGTCGACCATTTCCGCCTGGGTGGTTTTGAGCTGAGTGGTGGCCTGGGCCACCGCATCCTTGCCGGAAACTCCGGCGCGGTACTGGTTTTCGGTCATTTTCAGCGAGCGCTGATAGGCCTCGACTGTCGCTTCCAGCAGGCGTTTCTGCTCATCGATCACCCGTAATTGCAGGTAGTTCTGCACCAGCTCCGATTGCTGGCTCAGGCGCATCGCCGCCAGGTCGGCAAAGCTCGCCTGGGCGTTGGCCGTGTCGGCTTCCAGGCCTCGACGTAATTTGCCCCAGATGTCGGCTTCCCAACTGACCCCGGCCTGGGCCGAGTAAGTGTCACGGATGCCGCTGGACGAACTGCTCAAGCTCGAACTGCTGCTGCCGGTGCCCTGGCTGGAGCGGTTCTTGCTGACGGTCAGGTCCGCCGTCGGGAAAAACGCCCCCCGGGCACTGCGCACCAAGGCCTGGGCCTGACGGTACTGGGCCTCGGACTGGGCAACGGTCTGGTTGGCGCTGTTGAGCTTTTCGATCAGGCCGTTGAGCTGCTGATCGCCATACAGCTCCCACCAGGCACCGCGCGCCAACGAATCGCTGGGGTTGGCCTGACGCCAGCCGGCCGCCTCTTTGTACTGCGCAGGCGCAGCGGCTTGCGGGCGCTGGTAATCCGGGCCGATGGCGCAGGCGCTGAGCATTGCCACGCACAGCGACAGGCTCAGCAAACGCGAGCCTCGGGCCGTGATCAGCGGTGCAGCCAGGTTGAGAAGCGAACGGTCAGTCATAGCGGAGTTTCCAGAGCAGCATCGGTACGCACCCCACGCCAGCGGTTGAAACGATGGCGCAGTTTGTCGAGATAGAGGTAAACCACCGGGGTGGTGTAAAGGGTCAGCACCTGGCTGAAGACCAGCCCGCCGATGATGGTCAGGCCCAGCGGCTGACGCATTTCCGCGCCCTCAGCGCGGCTCAGCAGCAACGGCAAGGCGCCGAGAATCGCTGCCAGGGTGGTCATCAGAATCGGCCGCAGCCGTTGCAGGCAGGCGCTGCGGATCGATTCCAGCGGCTCCAGGCCTTGATGCCGTTCCAGTTGCAGCGCCAGGTCGATCATCAGGATGGCGTTTTTCTTCACCACGCCGATCAGCAGAAACAGCCCGAGCAAGGAGATCAGGCTGAACTCGCCGCCCAGCACATAGATTGACAGCAACGCACCGACACCGGCCGACGGCAAGGTCGACAGGATTGTCAGCGGATGAATGTAGCTTTCATACAGCACGCCCAGCACCAGATACACCGCCACCAGCGCGCCGAGAATCATCCACGGCTGGCTCTTCTGTGCGGCGGCGAAGGCGTCGGCGGTGCCGGCCATTTTCGCGATCACGTCTTCCGGCAGGCCAACCTTGGCAATCGCCCGTTCGATGGCCGCCGAGCCCTGCTCCACCGTCACCCCTTCGGCCATGTCGAAGGCAATGCTTTCCGAAGCGAACTGGCCTTCGTGGCTGACCCGGTCGTTTTCCAGGCTGCTCTCATAGTGGGCGATGGTCGACAACGGAATTCGTGCGCCGTCGGCAGTGATCACTTTGACCTGGTTCAGGGTGACCGGGTCCTGGGCGTATTTCGGATTGACCTCCATCACCACCTGATACTGGTTGAGGCTGTCGTAGATCGTCGAAATCTGCCGCTGGCTATAGGCGTTGTTCAGCACCGCCGTGACCATGTTCATGTCCACGCCCAGCCGCTTGGCCTGATCGCGATCGACAATCAGCGTCACTTGCTGGGCGCCACGGCCTTCGCGGGCGTCAATCGCCGTCAGCTCAGGCAGGGCCTTGAAGGCGGCAACGACTTTCGGATACCACTCGCGTAAAGCGCCGAGATCGCCACTTTGCAGGATGTAGGAATACTGCGAGGTGGTCTGCTCGCGACCGCCGCCGAATTGCAGGTCCTGGTCGGCCATCAGCATCAATTGAGCACCGGGCACTTTGGGCATTTCCTTGCGCAATCGCTCGATGACTTTCTGCGCGGACAGGTTGCGTTCCTTGATCGGCTTGAGCCGCACCAGCATGAACGCGTTATTGGTGCCGTTGTTGCCACCGATGAACCCGGCGACGCTTTGCACCGCTTCGTCCTTCAACACCGCGCGGCGGAAGGTTTCCATCTTCGGCTGCATCACGCTGAACGACAGGCCATTATCGCCGCGCACGAAACCGATCAGCTGGCCGGTGTCTTGCTGAGGAAGAAAGGTTTTAGGAACAACAACATACAGCGCAATGTTTACGCCAACTGTCACGATCAGACTGAGCAAGGTCAGTCGGCGATGACGCAGCACCCAGTCGAGACTGGTGGCGTATTTGCCGACCATCCACTCATTGGCCCGCTGGCTCCAGCGTTGCAGACGGTTTTCCTGCCCCGGCGTATGCGGCTTGAGCCAGCGCGCGCAGAGCATCGGCGTCAGCGTCAGCGACACCAGCAACGACACCACGATGGCCGCCGCCAGGGTGATGGAAAACTCGCGGAACAGGCTTTCGATGATCCCGCCCATGAACAGGATCGACAGAAACACCGCCACCAGCGAGACGTTCATCGACAGCAGCGTGAAGCCGACTTCCTGCGCCCCGAGGTACGCGGCCTTCATCGGCGGCACGCCCTTGTCGATGTGCCGGGAAATGTTCTCCAGCACCACGATGGCATCGTCCACTACCAACCCGGTGGCCAGAATCAGCGCCATCAGCGACAGGTTGTTCAGGGAGAAGCCATAGAGGTACATCACCGCAAACGTGCCCACCAACGATACCGGCACCGCCAGGGTCGGGATCAGCGAGGCGCGAAAGTTACCGAGGAACAGGAACACCACCAGAATCACCAGCGCCACCGCAATCAGCAGGGTCATTTCCGCTTCGTGCAGGGTGGCCTTGATCACCGGTGAACGGTCCATCGCCAGGTTGAGCTTGACGCTGGCCGGCAGCACCGCCTGCAAGGCCGGCAACTGCGCCTTGATCTCGTTGACCGTCTCGATGATGTTGGCGCCGGCCTGGCGGTTGATCACCAGCAAGACTGCCGCGTCATCGTTGAAGAACCCGCTGTTGTAGCGGTCCTCGACGCCGTCGCTGACCTTGGCCACATCCTTCAATCGCAGGGCCGCGCCGTCTGCGTAGTGAATGATCAGCGACTCGTAATCCTTGGCCTTTTCCAGCTGATCGTTGGCCTGGACCTGCCACAGCCGCTGGCCGTCTTCGACCGAGCCCTTGGGCCGGCGCACGTTGGCGTTGGCGATGGTGGTGCGCACATCGTCCAGTGCCACGCCGTACTGGTTGAGCGCCTGGGGTTCGAGTTCGATGCGCACCGCTGGCAACGAACTGCCGCCGATCTGCACTTCACCTACGCCCTGCACCTGGGACAGGCTCTGGGACAGAATGGTCGAGGCCAAGTCGTAGAGCTGGCCTTTTTCCAGCACATCCGAGGTCAGCGACAGCACCATGATCGGCGCTTGCGATGGGTTGACCTTCTTGTAGGTCGGCATGCTGCGCATCCCGCTGGGCAGCAGGTTGCGCGAGGCGTTGATCGCCGCCTGCACTTCCCGCGCCGCGCCGTTGATGTCGCGGTCCAGGTCGAACTGCAGAATCACCCGGGTCGAGCCTTGGCTGGAACGGCTGCTCATGGTGTTGACCCCGGCGATGGTACCGAAGGAACGCTCCAGCGGCGTGGCCACAGTCGAGGCCATGACCTCCGGGCTCGCGCCGGGCAGACTGGCCTGAACCACGATCACCGGGAAATCCATCTGCGGCAGTGGCGATACCGGCAACAGGCCGAAGCTCACGCCGCCCAGCAGCATGATCGCCAGGCTCAGCAACATCGTCGCGACCGGGCGCTTGATGAAAGGTCCGGACAGGTTCATGGCTGCTCTACCGGGTCCACGGACTGGGCCTTACGGCCCCAGCGCCGCCCGAGGCGGTCGAAGTACAAGTAGATAACGGGCGTAGTGAACAGCGTCAGTACCTGACTCACCAGCAAGCCACCGACCATTACCAGACCCAGAGGCTGGCGCAACTCCGCGCCGGAACCGGTGGCGAGCATCAGTGGCACCGCGCCGAACAATGCCGCCAGGGTGGTCATCAGAATCGGCCGGAAACGCAACAGCGCCGCCTGATAGATCGCAGCCTGCGGGTCCATGCCCTGATTACGTTCAGCCTCGAGGGCGAAGTCGATCATCATGATCGCGTTCTTTTTCACGATACCGATCAGCAAGATGATGCCGATGATCGCGATCATCCCCAGGTCATTACCGCTCAACAGCAGCGCCAGCAAGGCGCCGACCGCCGCCGAGGGCAAGGTCGAGAGGATGGTGATCGGATGGATATAGCTCTCGTAGAGCACGCCGAGCACGATGTACATGGTCACCACCGCCGCCAGGATCAGCAGCAAGGTGCTCGACAGCGACGCCTGGAACG
Organism: Pseudomonas sp. GW822-FHT07A10; assembly: GCF_058798795.1. Classification (NCBI taxonomy): domain Bacteria; kingdom Pseudomonadati; phylum Pseudomonadota; class Gammaproteobacteria; order Pseudomonadales; family Pseudomonadaceae; genus Pseudomonas; species Pseudomonas sp. GW822-FHT07A10. The sequence goes on along the minus strand of NZ_JBXAKV010000005.1, from coordinate 61,660 downwards.
CTTCGGCCGCGCCCTGGAACTGGGTCTGCACGCCAATCGGCATGCCGATGTCTTTCTGCACCTGATCGATGATCTGCACCGCCTGCCCCAACGCCACACCGGGCGCCAGGTTGAATGACATCATCACCGCCGGGAACTGGCCAATGTGGGTGATCGCCAGTTGCGCCTGACGCTCCTCGACATGCGCCAGGCTGGACAGGCGCACTTGCCCGCCATCAGTGGTCTTGACGTGAATCTGGTTCAGCGCATCGGGGCCGATCTTCTCGCCGGACTGCGATTGCAGCACCACGCGGTACTGGCTGGCCTGGGTGTAAATGGTGGAAATCTGCCGCTGGCCGAAGGCGTCGTAGAGCGCGTCGGTGATGTTCGACACCGATACGCCAACCCGCGACGCCGCATCGCGGTCGATCACCAGATAAACCTGCAAGCCCTTGTCCTGCAAATCGCTGGCGACATCGGTCAGTTCCGGCCGTTGCGCCAGGGCTTCGACCAGACGCCCGCTCCACAAGCTAAGCAACTCAGCATCCGGCGACGACATGCTGAACTGGTACTGCGTACGGCTGACCCGATCTTCGATGGTCAGGTCCTGCACCGGCTGCATGAACAGGCGAATGCCGACCAGCTTGTCCAGCTCCGGTTGCAAGCGGGCAATGACTTGGGTGGCGCTCAGGTTGCGGTGGCTGTGGGACTTGAGGTTGATCAGTAACCGGCCGCTGTTGAGCGTCGAGTTATCACCGTCGACGCCAATATAGGACGACAGGCTTTCGACCGCCGGGTCAGCAAGGATCACCTTGGCCAGCTCCTGCTGGCGCTCGCTCATCGCCGCGAAGGAAATCGACTGCGGCGCCTCGGAAATTCCCTGGATCACCCCGGTGTCCTGCACCGGGAAGAACCCCTTGGGCACCACCATGTACAGGAACACGGTCAATGCCAACGTGCCGATGGCCACCAGCAAGGTCAGCGGCTGATGCTTGAGCACCCACTGCAACTTGCGCCCGTAGGCGGCGATCATCCAGTCGATGGTCGCGCCACTGGAGCGGTAGAACCAGCCCTGATCTTTTTCCTTGGGCTCACGCTTGAGCAACCGCGCGCACATCATCGGCGTCAGGGTCAGGGACACCACCAGCGAAATCAGGATCGCCACCGCCAACGTGATCGCGAACTCGCGGAATAAACGCCCCACCACATCAGCCATGAACAGTAGCGGAATCAGCACCGCGATCAACGACAGCGTCAGGGAAATAAGGGTGAAGCCAATCTGCTTGGCGCCCTTGAGCGCCGCTTGCAGCGGGCTGTCGCCCTCTTCGATGAAGCGGGAAATGTTCTCCAGCATCACGATCGCATCATCCACCACGAAACCGGTGGCGATGGTCAGCGCCATCAGGGTCAGGTTGTTGACCGAAAACCCGGCGAGGTACATCACGCCGAAGGTGCCGATCAACGACAGCGGCACCGCCACCGACGGAATGATCGTGGCACTGGCTCGCCGCAAAAACAGGAACGTGACCATCACCACCAGGGCGATGGCGATCAGCAGTTCGTGTTGCACGTCGGTGACCGAGGCGCGGATGGTCTGGGTGCGATCGGTGAGCACCGTGACGTCGAGGCCGGCCGGCAGGTTGTCGGTGATGCTCGGCAGCAAGGCCTTGATCCGGTCGACCACCTCGATGACGTTGGCGCCGGGCTGACGCTGGATGTTCAGCAGCACGGCCTGGTTTTCATTGGCCCATGCCGCCAGGCGTTCGTTCTCGGCGCCATCGACAATTTCCGCCACGTCCTTGAGCCGCAACGGCGCGCCGTTTTTATAGGCCAGAATCAGGTTGGCGTAGTCCTTGGGTGACGTCAGCTGGTCGTTGGCGTCGAGCATCGACACCCGGGTCGGGCCGTCGAAGTTGCCCTTGGGCTGGTTGACGTTGGAGGCACCGATCAAGGTGCGCACGTCCGACAGGTTCAGGCCGTTGGCCGCCAGGGCCTCGGGGTTTACCTTGATCCGCACCGCCTGACGCTGTCCACCGGCAATGCTGACCATGCCGACGCCGCTGATCTGGGCGATTTTCTGCGCCATACGGGTATCGACCAAGTCATTGAGCTTGGGCAGCAGCATGGTTTTGGAGGTGATGGCCAGGGTCAGCACCGGGGTATCCGCCGGGTTGACCTTGTTGTACACCGGCGGCGCCGGCAAATCCTTGGGCAGCAAATTGGTCGCGGCGTTGATCGCGGCCTGCACTTGCTGCTCGGCGACGTCCATGTTGATGTCGAGGCTGAACCGCAGGGTCAGCACCGAAGCACCTCCGGAACTGGTCGAAGCCATCTGGGTCAGGCCGGGCATCTGGCCGAATTGACGCTCCAGCGGCGCGGTCACGGCGCTGGTCATGACATCCGGGCTGGCGCCGGGATAGAGCGTCATGACGCGGATGGTCGGGTAATCGACCTGGGGCAATGCCGACACCGGCAGCAGCCGATAAGCGATCACACCAGCCAGAATAATGGCCAGCATGCTCAGGGTCGTCGCGACCGGGCGAAGGATGAACAGCCGCGAGATGTTCATGCGCCGCCCTTTTTCGCCTTGTCGGTGGCCGCCGGCTCGCCTGGGGTCGCCGCCGATTTGCCTTGCAGATGTTCGGTCGGAGTGGTCGGTACATCCTTGCTGTCGTTGACCACTTCCACTTCACTGCCGTCCTTCAGGCGGTCGGTGCCTTCCAGCACCACCCGATCACCGATGGCCAGGCCTTCGGTGATCACGGTGTTTTCCCCGTCACTGGCGCCGACTTTCAACTGGCGGATGGTGACCTTCTTGTCGCCGTCCAGCGCATAGACGAATGTGCCGTTGGTGCCGAACTGGATCGCCGCCGAGGGAGCAAGCACCACATCTTTAAGGGTATCGGCCAGCAGGTGCACGTTGACGAACTGATTCGGGAACAGCGCTTGATCGCGGTTCTCGTAGCGGGCCTTGAATTTCAGGGTGCCGGTGGTGACGTCGATCTGGTTATCGAGGCTCTGCAACACCCCGGTGGCCTGCAATTGGGTGTCGCCGCGGTCCCAGGCTTCGGCGGGCAGCTTGGCGCCGGTGCGATAGCGGGTCAGCACGGTGTCCAGGCTGTTTTCCGGCAAGGTAAACGCCACGCTGATCGGTTGGGTCTGGGTGATGATCACCAGCGCCGTGGTGTCGTTGGCCGCCACGAGGTTGCCGACGTCCAACTGCCGCAGGCCCACACGCCCGGTGATCGGAGCACGGATCTTGGTGAATTCGAGATTGAGCTTGGCGTCGTTGACCGCCGCCTGATTGGTCTTGACCGTGCCCTGATACTGGGCGACCAGCGCTTCGGCAGTGTCCAGGGTTTGCTTGGCGATACTGTCTTCGCGGTACAGGCCACGATAGCGCTCGACGTCGACCTGGGCGTTTTTCAATTGCGCCTGATTCTGCAGCAAGGTGCCTTCGGCCTGGAGCAAGGCATTCTGATAGGGACGTGGATCGATCTCGGCCAGCAAGTCACCCGCCTTGACCATCTGCCCTTCATCGAAATAGACCTTGACCAGTTCGCCACCGACGCGGCTACGCACATTGATGGTGTTCAGCGCCGTGACCGTGCCCAGCGCCTTGTAATACAGCGGAAAATCGCCTTTGACCACCGGCGCCACGCGCACCGGAACCGGTCCCGTCGCCCCGCCGAATCCCGGACGCATCCCCCCCGACCGACCGGTATGCCCGGCAACGGCTTTCTGCCCTGCGCCCTCCTTCGGGGTGCTGCCAGCGGGCCAGAACTTCCAGCACAGGCCGGCGATGACCAACAGGACAAGCAGGCCGAACAGCCAGCGACGAGGATTGCGGGAAGCGGAGGATTGCATGGAATGATCAACCATTGGGCGCGTGCGCTTTTTTCTACGGGAGGCTGAACGATAAGCACTGGCGGGTATTAAGCAAAGCGCCTTTACTGGCAATTTACCTTTGGCTTACCTAACAGGAGTTTTGGCTAAGACACTGAAGCACAAATGAAAACGGCCTGGACAGGGCCAGGCCGTTAACAATTGTAAAAACTTTGCTTACTTCAGAACGGCGAGCGCTGCGTCGTAGTTCGGTTCTTCAGCGATTTCCTTGACCAGTTCGCTGTGCAGAACCTTGTCGTTTTCGTCCAGAACCACGACGGCACGGGCGGTCAAGCCTTTGAGTGGACCATCGGCAATGGCTACGCCGTAGTTTTCCTTGAACTCGGCACCGCGCAGGGTCGACAGGTTCTGTACGTTTTCCAGGCCTTCGGCGCCGCAGAAGCGGGCTTGGGCGAACGGCAGGTCAGCGGAGATGCACAGCACGACGGTGTTGGCCACGTCATTGGCCTGGGCGTTGAACTTACGCACCGAGGTGGCGCAGGTCGGGGTGTCGACGCTTGGGAAGATGTTCAACACTTTGCGCTTGCCGGCGAAGCTCGCCAGGGTCACGTCGGACAGATTGCCGGCAACCAGGGAAAAGGCTGGCGCCTGGGAACCGGCTTGTGGCAGTTGGCCGTTGACTTGAACCGGGTTGCCTTTGAGAGTGACTTGAGCCATGAACGGAGTCCTTCTGAACGTTGATGTAGAGAATTTTGACGAGGCCGAAGTTAACCACGAAATGGGCCGGGGACCTATGCAAAAACACAAATTGTCATGAGTGGCGGGAGAGGCAAACCTGCAATTCCACAGGGCTGGATGCACGTGCACTACCCAAGCAACCGCAGCATATTGCGGTGCCGCGCCGCGAAAATCCGCCGCATGTAGGCATTCACCAGCAGCCCTTCAGTCAAGGCACCGCCAATCGCCGCATAGGTCACGCGGTCGGTGTACAGCGTACCGCCCTCACCCGCCGCCACCCGATGTTCATGACGAAAGGCACGCAGCGGCCCCTTGAACATTTCATCGATGAAATGCGTGTCGCCAACCTCCCGGATCACCACCGTCCAGTTCGACGGGATCAGGTTGAACATCCAGTGCCTGAAGCGAAACTCGCGCCCGGCTTCGATGCGCAGGTTATCCAGGTCGATATCACCCCGCGACGTGACCCGTTCCGGAAAGATCTTCGGGAAATTGGCGCCTTCCAGGCAGAAGTCGAGGACTTGCCCGGGAGTGCGGTCGGGAATCAGTGTAGTGAGTTCCAGTACGGGCATGAAGGGCACCTTCCGTTGGTCGTTGGATAGGTCTCACAGGAATATTTGATCGCGAGGAGGATGTCGAAAATACATCTGTTCCCTACAACATCGACTAAAACGAAAAGGACAATTTTTGTTTAGGTGCATTGTCGATTCAAGTCACGCCCATTCGACTATGCAATGAATCACTCAACTTCAACGGAGACAAGACCATGCGATTCATGATCATTGTAAAAGCCAGCCCCGATTCCGAGGCCGGCGTGATGCCCAGCGAAGAACTGATGACCGCAATGGGCAATTACAACGAGGAACTGGCCAAGGCCGGCATCCTCATCGACTGCGATGGCCTGCAGCCCAGCAGTAAAGGTGCCCGCGTGCGTTTCTCGGGAGATAAACGCACAGTGATCGACGGCCCGTTCGCCGAAACCAAAGAGCTGATCGCCGGCTACTGGCTGTGGCAGGTGAAGTCGAAAGAGGAAGCGATCGAGTGGGTCAAGCGCTGCCCCAATCCGATGCCGGGTACAGAGGCCGAGATCGAGATTCGCCAGGTGTTCGAGGCCGAAGATTTCGGTGCCGAGTTCACCCCGGAACTGCGTGAACAGGAAGAGCGCGTGCGGGCACAGGCGAAGAAGCACTGATGCACATCTGATACCCGTGGGAGCTGTCGCGCCTTCGCGAGCAAGCCAGCTCCCACAAGACCGCATATGGGCGGCTTAACCGAGCAACTTCAGCATATTACGGTGCCGTGCCGCAAAAACCCTCCGCATGTAGCCATTAACCAGCAACCACTCCACAAGGGCGCCGCCAATCACCTTGTAGGTGACCCGGTCGGTGTACAGCGTCCCGCCCTGTGCCGCCTCGACCCGATGTTCATGACGATACTCAGCCATCGGGCCTTTGAGCATTTCATCGATGAAATGGTGATCGCCGACTTCACGTATCACCACCGTCCAGTTAGCCGGGATGAGATTGAACATCCAGTGGCAAAAGCGCAATTGACGACCCGCTTCAATGCGCAGGTTACTCAAGTCGAGATCGCTCAACAGTGTGACACGCTCCGGAAAGATCTTCGGGAAGCTGAGACCTTCCAGGCAAAAGTCGAGGACGAACTCAGGCGTGCGGTTGGGGATTAAGGTGGTGAGTTCCAGAACAGGCATAGACGAGAAGCATTCCTTTGTTTGGCGAGATGACGGAACAGCAGATACGTTAGGGCAAAGTCGCCTCAAGACTTTGCTGCAGCCAGGGCCATTTCGGGATATTCGCGCCGGTCTCTGAACAGGATGTAAAGCGGGTCCAGGCCAGACGCTGGCGGAAAGACGACGACATAGTCATCGAAACCAATCGCAGCCAAGTCGCTGAAGGACTCCAATACTGGCACGGGTGAAGATCGGAGGAATCCCAGTCGATACTCGGGGGCTGGTGCCAGGGTCGATGTGCTTTCGAAGGGGGCCGGCGCGCTCCAGCTCACAGTCTCCGGGGCCGGCCCGTCAGCGGTGAAGCAGTAGGTCTTCAGTTGCTCATTCCAGATGGCGGCTCGCACCCTCACCCTGGACGACAATACGCTGCCATTCGTTGGCGTAATGGCCACTTGTAGCAACGTCTTTATTTCTCTAAGCCCTCGGGACATCGTCCCTGGTGGAACGGCGTATGTGCCGCTGCTCATCCTGAACGGAAGATCGACTTCGGCCTCCATCGCGGCCAGGCCTTGCCAATCCTGGCCCTCGATCGGCAGCAACTCGGACAGAGGAACGCTGATCCCATACCTCCCCACTTCGGCGCGACTGGAAAAATCGAATTGCAGCACGGCTGCGTATTGACCTTGATGGTCTTGGGCTCCCGAGGTGATCTGCCAGGTAAACTCCGCCACCGCCGAGCGTATGGCTTTTTGCAGCGCGACCCGATGAGTCTCCAAGGGTTGCGAAAGACCACCATCCAGGAAAATACCTGGTCGCGTATTGGCAAAGGCAAGCGGTGCAAAAAGCAGCCCGGATGCCTGAGTCGGCCCTGTTCCCTGCTGATAACGCTGATCAACGAGTTGTGTTTGCGCGGCCACCAGCGACGTTTCAGCGTCCACTTGAAAGCGGTGGAGGCGTTGATTGATCTCATTCAATTTCGTCAGATAACGGTCGTAAGTGGCGTTGATCTGCTGGGCGATGCTTTGCCACTGCGCGTGTTCGGACCCGGCGTAGGGCAGTTCACGGTGGGCGCTGTCTCGTTTGAACTCGATGCGCATTTTCCAGAATTCGTACCGGTGGGCTGCCAGGCGCGCTTCAAGTTCGGAAGCCTCCAGGGCACGGATGTCCGCTTCACGCACACGGATGTCCACGTGTGCGCTCTGTCGTTGACGCAGGTGCTTTATTCGTTGCTCGAACACAGCGAGTGCCGCTTCTGCCGCTCGCTCGGAGACCGTCAGATCTACAGCGACTTTTTGTACGTCAGCCAGGTTGTGTGCAATTCGCCGCTGCGTCATCTGCGCCAGGGTCAACGGCGCTTTGGGCCCTGTCGCAACAGGTTTGGGGACGGGAACACTTTCCCCCTTGAACGCAGTACGGCCCTGTTTGTGGTGCCAGCCTTTGACGTAATACACGACCGAGCCGGATGAGTAGGCGTTGTAGCTAGCCTCTGGCGGATAAAACAGCAGGTCCGCACCTTTGGGGTGACCGGCGATGCGGTCGAAATGATTGATCAATTGATCGTGGTCCGTTTTCGGTAAATCGACAGCCCAGATCCTGTCGACCAGAGCCTGGAATTCCGGTTCGGTGTAATCCTTGAGTGTTGTTTTTAGTTCCATCTTTATTGCTTCCTTGTTTCTGGCGCACAACTGCCCAGGTAACGACATCTGCTCATATTGTGATGAGCAGATGCGTGTGAATTGTTTGCGTTTAGATCAGTGCAGTTACTCTGGTTTGAAGCCGGGCTTGTTATTACGTGCACGCCATTCTTTGACTTCTTTCAGGATGCCCTCAGGACTGTCTTCCTGGCCTTCTTTGGGGTAGAAGATGACGTCTGAACGGCCTGGATGCTCAGTGACACGTTCAAAATGCGTGAGGAGTCTGTCCCTGTAATCCTCCAACGCCTGCCCTTTCAAACCACTTGATTGATTGGAAAACTCCTCCAAAAAAGATAAAAACTCCGCTTCTGTGTAGTCCTCCAGCCTCTCTTTAAAAATCATGATTGCCATTCCCTTTGTGCAGTTGAATATGACGTTTTGGAGTCATTACCGATATGTTGTCCAAGCCGTAGACCTCCCCACCTTTTGAAACTTCAACATCATGATGAAGTTCGAACGTTTTGCGTCCGCCGCTTTGGTCAGCTAACGGCGGGTACGGAGAGAGCCCCTCGCGCATTCTGTTCAAATTGTGAGCACTAAACTGGTGATTCAATGTCGTATCCGCCGCAACAGTCCTCCAAAACGCCCGCCTGAACCGATGAAAATTGGCAAATTCCCTACCCCTTAGCTGATCCGCAATCTGGACAGGAACCGCCGCACCCTCTGCTCTTGCAGCCTCCCCCAACCAAATCCCTGTAACCGTCTGCCCAACCCCCGTAGCAACCCCCGGATCATCCCGCCGATCCAGAAACAACACATCCGACGAGGGCAACTCCATATCCGCCGGATACCCAGGAATACTGGCACCGATCTGCCCTTCGTCAACAGCCGGAAAGGTCTCGTTTTGCGGTAGGACCGGGATGACCGGGGTGCCGGGATAAACCGCTGGAATCGACGGTGTAACCGGTGAGGTTGTAGGATCGAGGTGTTCGATACCCGGCGGAACGAGAGGTGTCCAGGTTCCGACGCCAACGGGGTTAATCGGCCAAGGCAGAACCGCAGGGGTGATCCCCAACTGTCCGTGGGTGCTTTGCGGCGTGGTGATGCTGATTTTGTCGAGGTTGAAGGGGGTTTCACCCAACTCCGCAAGCTCTTGATAACGCAGCTCGAATTCACGCCGTTCACCAACCCAAGTGCTTTTTGGCGCATAGGGTGCAAAACCTTGTTCGATGCGTTTTTTATTGACCTCATCGAACTGGGCCGTGAGCGCCGGATGCTCGCCCAGCGTTCGCCACAGCGTCTCGTCAAAAGCGCCGAACGAGTTGATTTCGCGACCTCGAAACTGATCGCCGATCTGTGTCGGAATGGCGGCGCCTGTCACCTTGCGTGCCGTTTTCCACCAGTCAGCCGTGGCCGGTTGACCGCTCCCAGTGACGACACCCGAACCCATAGGTGGCTGATTGAAGGACAGGTAAGTCGGTGGTAAGCCTGGTACGCAAACAATGCAGTCCTGAATGCGCAGGTCGACACCTACCGGGATGTGCTGGATCTGCGGCGTCAACTTCGCCAGCCCCGCCTGGCTCGTCGTGGCAGCCTGAGCGGCAGCGCCCGGCGCGAATTGAAGGTGCCTGGTCGGGAATCCGGGGATCTTTGCGTTGTAGAACCCGGTCAGCGGGTCGAGTACCGCATTGATGACCGGCACATCAGCATCAATCTCATCGCCGGTAGCGACAGCAATGATGGCGGTGCCCTCTGACACGGCTTCGGGTTTGAGCCGGTATGCCGCCTCCACCGAGCCACCGGAATCAGCAATCGATTGCAGTGCTCGACCATCGGAAAGCCCCAGCGCTTGCGCGGGAATGGCGACAGCCTGGAACAAACGCCGACGTTGCTCGACGCTCAACTCACTGTTGCCGAGGGTGGGCGAGTACACCATCGCGGTGACGAACACCGGCCCCGTTTTTGCGGCAATGCGTCCGAAATCGATGAGGGTGCTGACGGCAGACTGTACCGCCGCCTCAAGCACTGCCGCCGCTTGCCGCGCCACGAATGCGCCGTCACGCGTCAAAACCATCCCGCCAGCGGCAACCGAGGTAACGGGAATAGTCAGCGTGTTAGCCTGCCTGACCCGTTCAACCCGTACATCTTCATCGGCTTGCTGCTTGAAGCGAACCCGTGCTTCACGCTGCTCGGCGTACTGACGCTGGGCCTCCCACACGGCTTCCCTTTCGCGCCAGACGACTGTCTGCTCGGCGTGATGCCTTGCCAGCGCATTGGATTTGTCCGTGAGCGCATTGATTTGCGATGTCAGCAATCGGGCTTCATGGGCCGCGTTATAGGCGTTTTCCCATATCTGATGGCCGTCATTGAGTGCCTGACCAAACTGCCCCAGTCGCGTCAGGTAATCGTTCGAGGTGCGGGCGAATGGATCGTGTCCATCGAAGGACCGAGCAACCGCGTTTTTTGCATCGAGCTCGGCGGTTTTACGGGTGGTAAGCCCGTCGATCTCGTTTTTTTCCTTGGTTATCAGATAAAGCTGCCAGCGTTCGCTCGAGTCGCTATTGGGTGGCCGTCGCGCAGCCGATATTTCGTGTTCGAGAGATGACGCGAGTTGACCGGCCTTGTCGGCAAAGCGACGATCCACCTCGGCTCTGATGGCGTCATGACGCTGCGCCAGCCCCGCAAGAAACTGGTGAAGGGCCTGAACACGGGCCTGTTCCTGAGCCTGTGCTTGAGCCGCCTCGGCCTGCTCGCGCTCTTTTTGCTTTTTCTGACGATCCGCTTCTATGGCCCGCCTTCGGGCCTTTTGCTTGTTCTTGCTGGTTTTACCGAACCCGCCTGAAACCCCTCCGCCACCGCCAAAACCACCGCCAGAACCACCACTCGAAGCGGGCGGTCCCGACCTGATGACGACACTTCCTGACGATCCATCGTTATGTATTTGTTGTGCCATACAGTCACTCCTTGTCTGTAGGGCACAGCATGTCGATGGAGCAGTGGTCAGGTGCGGTACATAGTTATCGGATGGGATTTATATCGAAGGATCGGCCACCAAGCCGACACATCAAAAGGATGAGTTCGATAAAAGAGCGGCACGATCAGACGGTTGACGCGACAACCAGCTGCTAGAGTAAAAAAGGGCCTTCACTTGAGAAACGACCACTGCATCCCCTGGTTTTGGCGGCAATGACCAGCCACCGTTCACGCTATTGGCCGGACTGAATGTCATCTTCGGAAAATGAGGAAACGTCTATGAAAGGTTTGCTTCGCGTTGCGGGATTCAGCCTGATGGCGCTTTTCGCAAGTTGTGGTGTCGGTGCCCAGACAATGCAAAGTCATGCGGCGCCGGTTGCGCTCACTGTCATACCGGCCGACATCCCGGGGGAATAGCCAAGGGGATTGATCGTTCCCATGCCTGGGAACGATCTTGCGCGAACAATAAACCCGCGTTACTTGGACTTGAATTTTACAAACGACTGATTCATGTCCGAAGCCCAGCCATCGATCACGTTTTTCACGTCATCGGCTTTCATCACCTGAGCTTCGTTTTCCAGCGGTTTGCCGGTGCCCTTGCGCACCACCTGGGCGATGACTTTATTGGTGCTGCCATCGAGAAACACCGCTTCGGTGGCCAGATCGGTTTGCTGATCGCGAATACCGCTCGCGGTGCTGACGGCTGCCGCCACCAAGGCAATCGGGATCACTTCATAAGGCTTGAGGCTTTCGGTCTTGCTGCTGACGGCGGTAATCGCCGCACGCACCACGATCACGCCTGGGCCGGGGCCGCTGGCCAGTGGCAGGGATTTACCCAGTTCGCGCTTGAGCGCCTGATCGTAGTAGCTGGTGATGCCGTTCAACGTGGTCTGAGGGATTTTCGCTGTTGGCTGCGGTTTGGGATAGAGCTGAGTCGGCTCGATGTAGGCACTGGTGTATTTGTTGACGTTGAGCTTGGGATCGACCCAGCGCATCACCACGGCGCCCGATGGCGACTTGGCTTCCTTGAGCTGGCTGTAGTCCTTGAGAAAGCCGGAGTACTGGTCTGGCTCGACGACTTTGCTGGCGCAACCCGCCACCCCGAGAGAGGCGATGCACAGTGTGCTCATCATTAACGCAAGCTTCATGCTTTAACTCCTGTCAGAAGGACGGCAACGGTATTACCTACGAGAGTTACAGGTATAGCTAATGCCCGGCGTTTTTGTATCGAAAATCACAATTTTCAGCTCTCGCCACGGTTGCGGCCATCACCACGAAGACCCGCTTTTCGCTGCCAACTCCCGCCGGCTATTGGCCCGCATCGCCTTGATCAACGATACCGTGCCCACCAGGATGATCACCGCGCCGAACAGGAAGTCGATGGTGTACAACTGGAAATCGTTCAACGGCCCCACCAGGAACACCCGGATCGCGCCAATACTCACCAGCGTCGCGAGAAAGTCGATGCCCGGCTCGTCGCGATAGAACACGTGCAGCAGCGGCAGGCACATCACCAGCAACAACAGCAACACAATCACCTTGAATGAGCCCTTGCGCTCGACGCTGAACGCGCATTCGTTGGCGCCGTAGGGCTTGTAGTCCTGCTCACTGATCAGCGAATTTTTCTCGTTGATGTACTCGACACGGTTGTACTTCTGGATCGGCGTAAAGGTGTTGGACATCTGCATGCTGGTGGTGACGTTTTTGAAACGCAGGTCGACGCGCTCGTTACCCTTGAGGTAGTACAACACCGGTTTGTAACCGTAACGGTAGGTGTCGAACGGAAAGTCGGTCGCACGCCCCTGGACGTCGATGGGCCGGGACTCAAGTTCGGCGTAGGCACTTTTGTTGACCGAAGACAGGTTACGGCTCAGGGGTTTGATCTTGACCTGTTCCATGAAAATCGGCGCAACGCCGTAGGACCACTGCAGCGGCTCCACACTCCTTATGAGACGCGGACCCTATCAAAATGCCATCAGTGGCCCAAGCAAAAATGCCCATACGAGGGAAATCCCTGTAGGAGCGAGGCTTGCCCGCGAAGAACGATGACGCGTAATACCTGGACACCTCGGCGCATTCTTCGCGGGTAAGCCTCACTCCTACAGGTTCTGCGTCTTGACTTGTCAGCGTCGCCGAAACAACGGCCGCGGCTCAATCACCGAACGCCCATACAACACGCTCATCCCCGCCAGTCCCTTCAGCGCATCTTCGGCAGACTTGTCTTCACGCACGGCAAAGCTGTCGAAACCGCATTGGCGCATGTGGCTGAGTTGATCGCGCAGCACATCGCCAATCGCGCGCAATTCGCCTTGCCATCCGAATCGCGTGCGCAACAGATAGGCCTGGCTGTAAGCGCGTCCGTCACGAAAACTCGGGAAGTCCAGGGCAATCAGCGGCAGGTCGGGGAACCACGGAATCAGATTTGCCACTTCGTCGTCAGGACCGAGCCAGACACCTTCGAGCGCGGTTGTGGTGTCGGCATTAAGGGCCAGCCACTGGGGTAACGGCAGGATCAGCGGCCCGGCCGGGAGTTCACCGGTCGTTTCACGAATCAACTGCCATGGGTCGTCGCGCACCCACTCGGCGCCGCCCTCTCGCAAACGCAGCAGATTGTTCATACCGACACCTCCAGCACTTTCGGGTAGACACGTTCCTTGAACGGCTCCAGACCGATGCGCGCCAGGGTATCGACGAACAGTTCTTCGCTCTCGCGGTAGCGCACGAACGTGCCGATGATCCGTTCAATCACATCGGGCACTTCGGCGGCGCTGAAGGACGGACCAATGACCTTGCCCAGCGCGCTGTCCTTGCCCTGGGCGCCGCCGAGGGTGATCTGGTACCACTCGCTGCCGTTCTTGTCGACGCCAAGAATGCCGATGTTGCCGATGTGGTGATGGCCGCAGGCGTTCATGCAGCCGGAGATGTTCAGGCTGATGTCGCCCAGGTCATGCAGGTAATCAAGATCGTCGAAACGTGCCTGAATCGCTTGCGCGATGGGGATCGACTTGGCGTTGGCCAGGGCGCAGAAGTCGCCGCCGGGGCAAGCGATGATGTCAGTCAGCAAGCCGATGTTGGCACTCCCCAGGCCTTGCTCGCAGGCCAGGCACCACAGCGCATAAAGGTCTGCCTTGGGCACGTCCGGCAGGACGATGTTCTGTTCATGGGCGATGCGGATTTCGCCGAAACCGAACTGCTCGGACCATTGCGCCACCGCTTCCATTTGTTCGGCAGTAACATCCCCCGGCGGCGCGGCGATACCCGGTTTGGTCGACAGCACCACACTGGCGTAACCCGGCACCTTGTGCGGCTGAACGTTGCGCGCCACCCAACGGGCGAACGCCGGGTGCTCGGCCAGGCGCGTGCCGAAGTCCAGGTCGGTGCCGGCCAGTGAACGGTAATCGGGTGGCACAAAGGCACTGGCAACACGCTCATACTCGACGTCGGTCAACTGCGCCGGGCCGTCCTTGAGGTGTTGCCACTCCTCCTCCACTTCCTTGGCGAATGCTTCTATCCCCAGGGCCTTGACCAGAATCTTGATCCGCGCCTTGTACTTGTTATCGCGCCGTCCGTGGCGGTTGTAGACCCGCAGCACCGCCTCGACATAAGACAGCAAATGCTGCCACGGCAAGCCTTCGCGAATCTGCAGACCGAGAATCGGCGTACGCCCCAACCCGCCGCCCACGATCACCCGCAAGAGCATTTGCCCGCTGTCGTCACGATAAAGATAAAGACCGATGTCATGCATCATGATCGCCGCGCGGTCCTGTTTCGCCGAGCAGATGGCGATCTTGAACTTGCGTGGCAGGTACAGGAATTCCGGGTTGATGGTCGACCATTGCCGCAGGATCTCCGCCAGCGGACGCGGGTCCATCAGCTCGTCCGCCGCAACACCGGCGAAGGCTTCGGTGGTGATGTTGCGCACGCAGTTGCCGGAGGTCTGGATCGCGTGCATTTCCACTTGGGCCAGGCGTTCGAGGATGTCCGGGACCTGGGCCAGTTCGATCCAGTTGAACTGCATGTTTTGCCGGGTGGTGAAGTGGCCGTAACCACGATCGTAGTCCCGGGCAATGCTCGCCAGAGTGCGCATTTGCCTGGTGCTCAGGGTGCCGTAAGGAATCGCCACGCGCAGCATGTAGGCGTGTTTTTGCATGTACAGGCCATTCTGCAAACGCAGGGGCAGGAACTCTTCTTCGCTCAATTCGCCGGCCATGAAACGTTCGACCTGATCGCGAAACTGCGCAACACGCTCGAACACCAGGGCCCGGTCATAGTCATCGTATTGATACATGTGGCTGCCACCTCATCAGGAATTTTGCGCAGAACCAGTGGGAGCTCCTGTGGCGAGGGGGCTTGCCCCCGTTGGGTTGCGAAGCAGCCCCAAAATCTCTGATACACCGAAGATCTTGTGAGTGCTACGCACTCAAACGGGGGCAAGCCCCCTCGCCACAGGCCGCTCCCACAGGAGTTGCGG
Organism: Pseudomonas sp. GW822-FHT07A10; assembly: GCF_058798795.1. Lineage (NCBI taxonomy): Bacteria > Pseudomonadati > Pseudomonadota > Gammaproteobacteria > Pseudomonadales > Pseudomonadaceae > Pseudomonas > Pseudomonas sp. GW822-FHT07A10. The sequence goes on along the minus strand of NZ_JBXAKV010000005.1, from coordinate 46,329 downwards.
TGGATCGAACTCTGCGGCTCGTTCTTGGGGTGCAACTATGCGGCAGCAGCGCAGCGTGTTACAGATTCAGCTAAACACTAAAAAATCGTATCAGGACGCGACTGATGGCCGCAGGCTTGCCCCGCATCTGATCCGTATAAATGAAAGTTTCCTGAGACTGTTTTGTTTCCGGCAGGGTTTCTACAGTTCATCGCATGCCAGACCGGGTGGCCTGGCAAGACTTTGCAACCGTGGAAGAACTGACCATGAGCACAGCAACAATCGGACTGGCCTATAACTACAAGGTCGTCCGCCAATTCGTCGTGGCAACCGTGGTATGGGGCGTCGTCGGGATGGCGATGGGGGTATGGATCGCCTCGCAACTGGTATGGCCCGAGATGAACCTCGACCTGCCGTGGACCACCTTCGGCCGCTTGCGCCCGCTGCACACCAGCCTGGTGATTTTCGGCTTTGCCGGCAGCGCGCAATTCGCCGCCAGTTACTACGCCGTGCAGCGCACCTGCCAGGCTCGGCTGTTCTCGGACAAACTCGCTGCATTCACCTTCTGGGGCTGGCAATCGGTGATCGTGGTGATGCTGATCAGCCTGCCGCTGGGCTACACGACCACCAAGGAATACGCCGAGATCGAGTTCTCCGGCGCGGTGTGGATGACGGTGGTCTGGCTCGCCTATGCCATCGTGTTTTTCACCACCGTGGTGCGCCGCAAGACCAAGCATATCTACGTCGGCAACTGGTTCTTCGGCGCGTTCATCGTGGTGATCGCCATGCTGCACGTGGTCAATCACCTGTCGATTCCGGTGGACTGGTTCAAGTCGTATCCGGTGTACTCCGGGGCCACCGACGCCATGGTGCAGTGGTGGTACGGGCACAACGCGGTGGGCTTTTTCCTCACCACCGGGTTCCTCGGCATGATGTATTACTTCGTGCCGAAACAGGTGGGTCGGCCGGTGTATTCCTATCGCTTGTCGATCGTGCATTTCTGGGCGCTGATCACCCTGTACATCTGGGCCGGTCCGCACCATTTGCACTACACCGCGTTGCCGGACTGGGCGCAGTCTCTGGGCATGGCGATGTCGCTGATTCTGCTGGCGCCGAGCTGGGGCGGGATGATCAACGGTATGATGACGCTGTCGGGGGCCTGGCATAAGTTGCGCACCGACCCGATCCTGCGCTTCCTCGTGCTATCCCTGGCCTTCTACGGCATGTCGACCTTCGAAGGGCCAATGATGGCGATCAAGACGGTCAATGCCCTCTCCCACTACACCGACTGGACCATCGGCCACGTGCACGCCGGCGCGCTCGGCTGGGTAGCGATGATCACCTTCGGCGCCATCTACCACATGGTCCCGAAAGTCTTTGGCCGCACGCAAATGCACAGCGTGCCGCTGATCAACCTGCACTTCTGGCTGGCGACCATCGGCACCGTGCTGTACATCGCCTCGATGTGGGTCAACGGCATCACCCAGGGCTTGATGTGGCGTGCGATCAACGACGACGGCACGCTGACCTACTCGTTCGTCGAGGCGTTGCAGGCCAGCCATCCGGGCTTCATCGTGCGGTTTGTCGGCGGGGTGTTCTTCCTCAGCGGCATGCTGCTGATGGCTTATAACGTGTGGCGTACGGTGCGGGTTGCAGATGTGAAGATGGCCGAACTTGAAGCGCAGTATGCCTGAGGCAAGGAGCCTGACATGATCGAAATGGCGTTGAATTTATTGGGTGTGCTGGGGCTTTGGCTGGCGATCGAATACTGCTTGAAACAGCAGACGACCGAGAGCCTGGACGATGCCAGCCTGATTCCGTTTGCCGATGACCCCGAGGTGGCGCGGCGGGTGGAATTGGCTACCGGCAAGACAGTGAAAGCGGTGGCGCCGGAAGAGGCGAAGCCGGGCTGGGGCAACCTCGAAATCTGAGGTACACCCAATTCACTGTGGGAGCGGGCTTGTGGCGAGGGGGCTTGCCCCCGTTCGAGTGCGCAGCGCTCGCAGGTTCTGGGTCCGCTGCGCGGCCCAACGGGGGCAAGCCCCCTCGCCACAAAAGCCCGTTCCCACAGGGTTGAGTGTCGATCACATGGACATTAGTTGCGCTCGCGGGGAATCAGGCTCTGCAGTTGCTGCGCCAAAAAGTTTGCATCGAAGGCAAACGTGTCCGGGTCTTTCAGGCCGTTGGTCTTGCGCCATTGCCAGGCGCTGGACGGTGGCAGGCACACCAGCGAAATACTGCCATAGCGCGCCGCGGTCAACCCCATCACGGCAAGGGAAATCTGCCCACCAACACCCATCACGTCCGGCACAAACTCCACCGGTTTTCCGGCGATAACGACGCTCAGTTTCTCGGTCTTGAACGTCGACGTCTCCACCGGCACGCTCGGCCCGGACGCGACATACGCCTCGCGGTTCACTTCCAGCAGATTCGGCGCCAGGACCGGTGCCAGCCACTGCTGGATCTGATCGAACAACTCCCCGATGCGCGTCGCCCACACGGCCGATTGCGCCTCAAACAGTTGCTTCTTGTGCGCTTCGCTTTCTGCGTAGTGGCGAAGCATCTCGCCCAGTTGCTGTACGTCGTCCATTGCGGTGTTCCTTTGGTTGAAGCGGTGCTGCGGACTTTGAGCATGGCAGATGCGCGCGGCCGGCGTACGACTAAAAGCGCGAGCGGTACTGGCTGGGGGTCATGGCCAGGTATTTGCGAAAGGCACTGCCCATGTGGGACTGATGGGCGAAGCCGACATCCAGAGCGATGCTGGCCAAGGGCAGAGCCGTGCGCTCGATCAGCCTGCGTGCGGCCTGAAGCCGCACTTCAATGAGGTAGGCGTGAGGCGTCAGGCCAATAGCCTGGGTGAAATCGCGCAGAAAGCGCAGTTCGTTGTGCCCATAGGTGGCAGCCAATTGTTCCAGCGTCAGGGGATGCTGGAACTGCTCGGCGATCTGTTCCATGACTCGGGCAAAGGCCTTGGGCGTGGCACGCTGCGTTGTATCGGTTATCGAACCCGCGACGTCAACCAGCGCCACGGCACATTGCTCAAGCGCCAGCAGGTCGGGCTGCGTGGCAAGCAACTGACGACGAATCTCACGTGCGATGGTCAACGCACGTCGATTGCCGCAAGACTGCACACGGTGGGCGACACTGGGTAATTGTTCGCTGGCGAACTGTTCGTCCAGCAGCATCAGCAGATACTCGCCACCGCTGGCCGATTCGGAAAACACCTCCACGCCGACCGGCGTATACGCCAATACGCCCGGCCAGGTATCGAAATCCGTCCGCCGGTCAGAATCGATCGCATGCACGCCCTGCTGACGTTCCAGCGTCACCCCGAGGGTTTGCGACTGCGCCGGATCCCGCGCGCTGTACGGCGCACGGGGCAAGAGTTGCAGGCAGAGTCTGCCGCCCAACAGGTTCTCGCTCAGCACACCGGGCATGTGAAATTTCCTGATAGATCGGAACAAGGATCCACTGGACACTCTCCCCAAGGGTTTGCCATTCACAGGAGCACGACATGCACACCATCGGCCTTATCGGCGGCATGAGCTGGGAGTCCAGCGCCGAGTATTACCGTCTTATCAACCAGCAGGTACGCGACCGCCTCGGGCCGTTGCGTTCGGCGAAATTGCTAATGTACAGCGTCGACTTCGGCCCTGTCGAACAGGCCCAGCATGCCGGGCGCTGGGACGATGCGGCGGCGATTCTGGTGGATGCCGCGCGGCGTCTGGAAGCGGGTGGCGCCGAGTGCGTGGTGCTGTGTACCAACACCATGCACAAGGTGGCCGGGCAGATTCAGTCTGCGATTGATATTCCGTTCCTGCACATTGCCGACCCGGCCGCTCAGGCGGCGCTGGACGCCGGAGCTCTGCGGGTGGGCCTGCTCGGTACTGCATTCACCATGGAGCAGGACTTTCTCAAGGCACGTCTGACGGCCAAGGGCCTGACGGTGCTGGTGCCGGAGGCTGAAGAGCGTCAGGCGGTGCACCGGATCATCTATGACGAGTTGTGCGTCGGGGTAATCAGCGAGGCATCGCGCCAAGTCTATCAACGGGTGATCGAAACGCTGACCAAACGCGGCGCCCAGGCGATCATCCTCGGCTGTACCGAAATCGGCCTGCTGATCAAACCCGAGCACAGCGCCCTGCCCCTGCTCGACACCACCGAACTGCATGCGCAGGCGGCGGTGGCGTTTGCCTTGGGCGACTGACTCAATCGGCCTTGGGCGTGCGACGCAGGCGCGCCATGCTCAGGGTATCGACCAAGCGACCGTCACGCACCGCATAGTCGCGAAACAGGCCTTCGGTCTCGAAGCCGAATTTCCGGTACAGGCCGATGGCCGCTTCGTTGTCGGCGTACACCGAGAGTTCGACCCGTTGCAGGTTCATCCAGTTGTCGGCGACATCAAGCGCCGCCGCCAGCAGTTTCGAACCGACACCCTTGCCCTGCCAAGCCACGGCAACCCCCATGCCGAAGCTGCCTGCATGGCTGCGGCGGATTCGCGAAAACTGTTCCAGGCCGATGTTACCGATGACCGAGCCCTGATGCAGCGCCACCAATTTCACCGCCCGTTCGTTGTCCGCCATCAGGCGTTGGCGCCAGACTTCGGTGGACTGAAACGGCATTTGCAGCACCTGACGGGCCACGGCCGGGTCGTTATAGAGGGCGGTGATGCCCTCGATGTGGGATTCGTTGAAGCGTTCGAGGGTAATGACGGAGTCAGCGGGCATGAATGTTTCGTCCTTGATGCGTACATGGCCGCTTACTCTATTACGGTGCAAGCCCCCTCGCCACAAAAATGCTCTTGCCAGAAGATCAGTCGAGCTGTTCGAACCACTCCCGCCGCTCGTTGAAGGTGTTGCGGATCAGCTCGACGATTCCCTGCACCTCGGCCTCATTTCGGGAGTCGGCATTGACCGCCATCCACACCTGGCGTTGCATCGGTTGGTTGAACAGCCCGGGCAACGCCAGCAGCCCTCGATCGAATCGGCTCATGTAGTGCGGCAGCAAACCGATGCAGGCGCTGCAACGGATCATCTCCAGCATCAACTCATAGGAATGCAGCTGCACCACCCCCGCCAGACGCTGCTCCACCAGACGGTTCCACGGCCCAAAGGTCTCAACCTGGCGGTCGTGCTGCCATTGCACCAGCATGAAATCGGCCAGGTCACCCAGGCTGTCCGGGCGGGCCGCGACCCGCGAGTAACGTTTGGCAATGTGCGGCAGATAGTCCAGCCGTGCCACGCGCTGGGGCTCGCTGATGGCGAAACTGGGGCCTGGCGATGGCGAATCGGTGCCCGCCAGCCACACCACCACATCGGCGCTGATCGCCCGTAGGGACAACTCGCTATCGAGGGAGATGATGTCCAGGCGCACACTGGCGTTGCGCCGCAGCAGCGCGACCAAGTCGCGACCGAGGATGTCGTGCAGGATCGACTCGGCCACGGCCAGGCGCACCAACGGCTGTTCGATCACTGGCAAATCGCGCTCACGGGCCAAGGCCATCAACTGCGCCTGAAGCTGCAACCCGTCACGACTGAGGGCAAAGCCATTGCCCGAATGGCAGAACAGCGAGCGCTGCAGTTGCGCTTCAAGTTGCGCCAATTGTTTACGCAACTGGGTCGACTTGATGTTGAGACTGCGGGCCGCTTGCATGAAACAACCACAGCGGGCGCTGACCCTGAAGGCCAGCAGTAACACCGGATCGATTCCGGCTATCCGAGCGTGAGAGGCGTTGCTGTGTTCTACGGACGAACGGTACTCGGCCACGCCCTGACGCCCGGCGGATTCCATGAATGACATCGATGACTCCCTGTCGATCTGTCCTTGACCGTTTCATCCTGCTGATCGTTCATGAATCTGATGTGACAAACGGGTAAAAACCAAACCAATAATCAACTGCTGGGCGTTTGCCGAAAACTCACCGCCAGGCGATTCCAGCTGTTGATGGCGCTGATGGCCATCGTCAGGTCGACCAGTTCCCCTTCACCGAACTGCTCCCGGGCCAGTGCATAAACATCGTCCGGCACGTGGCTTTGCGCAAGCAGGGTCACCGCTTCGGTCCAGGCCAGGGCCGCCCGCTCCCGAGGGCTGAAAAAGCCGCTGTCACGCCAGACCACGATCGCATACAGCCGCCGATCGGTCTCGCCGATACGACGTGCGTCCACCGAGTGCATGTCCGTGCAGAAGGCGCAGCCATTGAGCTGCGAGGCGCGGATCTTGATCAGGTTCAGCAACGCCGGTTCGATGCTCAGATCACGGGTCAAGGCCTCCATGGCGATCATGGCTTTCATCGCCTTGGGCGATGCGCTGTAGTAATCCAGGCGAACGGTCATGGCGGCGGCCTCGTGGCGCGAATCGGTATCTCCACGTTAAGCGCTGATGCACGAGCGTTACAGAGCCAATTCAGCGGAAAAGCCATGGACCGCCCGACAGAAGACCAATTGCCGGTTTTTCGCCCACACAACTTCTGTGCAGTCACTCATGCAGGTAATCTGGCGCGACGCACAGTCGCCTCACAATCGCCCCAGGAGCCCCGCCGGTATGGAACTTCACGTTGTCATCAACGGCCGCAAGGATCTGGCAGGCCAGCTGTACCGGCAACTGCGCAGCGCCATTGAATCCGGGCGGCTGGCAGCCGGCACGCAGCTGCCGCCCAGCCGCTTGCTGGCCGAACAACTGGGGATCTCGCGCAAGACTATTTCCGACACGTATGCGCAACTGACCTACGAAAACTTCCTCACCGGGGTGATCGGCAAAGGCACCTACGTCAATGCCCGGGCGGCAAAAGTCGTCCGTAAACAGAGCCATTCGGAATTGGCCAGCTTCGATGTCATCGAGAGCTGGCGCAAGCTGCCGACGTTCTTGCGCCACCCGACGCTGGAAGGCTCGCTGCGCTACGACTTTATCGGTGGTGCAACCAGCAAGGGCCAGTTTCCGCAGGACGACTGGCGCCGTTGTACTTCCCATGCCTTGCGCCAGATCGCCGGTTCCAAGGGTTTCTACAGCCAGCCCGAAGGCCTGCCGGCGTTGCGCAATGCAATCGCACAGCACATCGCATTTTCCCGCGGGGTCAATTGTCAGGACGAAGACGTGGTGGTGTGCAATGGCGCGCAGCAAGCGCTGGACCTGATTTCCCGGGTGTTGACCCAACCGGGCAGCCTCGTGGCCATGGAGGACCCCGGTTACCCTCCGGCGCGCCTGTTGTTCGGGACTCATGGCGCAACGGTGGTCGGCGTGCCGGTCGATGCACAAGGCATCCAGGTCGAGCACATTCCCGACGGCACGCGGCTGATTTATGTCACCCCGTCGCACCAGTTCCCCTTGGGCATGCCCATGAGCCACGAGCGTCGGCTGGCGCTGCTGGAGCGGGCCCACGAACTGGGGGCGATCATCATAGAGGACGATTACGACAGCGAGTTCCGCTATGAAGGCCGGCCCACCGACTCGCTGCAAAGCCTGGATGAACGAGGCATCGTCGCCTACGTCGGCACCTTCTCGAAGACCCTGTTGCCGGAGTTGCGGCTGGGGTATGCGATTTTGCCGCCGGCGATTCTCGAAGCGGTGATCAGCGCCAAGCAGCTCACCGACCGGCACACCTCCACCCTGCCCCAGTGGGCGCTGGCCAAGTTCATCGCCGAAGGCTGTCTGCTCAAGCACATCCGGCGTTGCCATACGATTTACGCCGGGCGCCGCGAACGGATCCTGGCGCGGATGGCGGGCGACCTTTCGCCATGGTTCGAAGCGGTGCCGACCACGGCCGGGTTTCACATGGCGGTACTGTGCAAGGTGCCGGTCGATATTCCATTGGTGATCGAACTCGCGAAAAAAGTCGAAGTGGGGCTCTATACCCTGGACGACTTTTTTTACCAGCAAGCGCCACGGGCGGGGCTTTTTCTGGGATTCGGGGCCATCGAAACCCTGGACATCGACATCGCCCTGGACCGCTTGCGGGACATACTGCAGCAGGTTGCCTGAGGGATTGGTCTGCGGGTTTATCCGGTGATTGGCTATTGGCGGTCCGGGGGTGCAGGCCTATCCTGAATGAGCGTTATCCCTCAATGAGCAGGATTCGTCCGGCCTGATTCAGGAGTGTGAGTAATGTCCAACCAAGTATTCAACACCGTAAAGATACGGGCTGCCGCCGGTCGCTCGGACGAACTGGGCAAACAACTGCAAAAGATTGTCGACACCCTGCGCGAACTTCCGGGCTGTGATGGCTATATGGTCGACCGCTGCCCCGAAGACGACACCCGCTGGACGGTCAGCGCCCGCTGGCAATCGGAAGCGGCCATGCAAGCGCATTTCAATCGCCCCGAAGTGCAAGGTTTTATCGGCCTGATCGACAGCCGACTGGCCAATGCCGTCGACTTCAACAGCTTTCCTATCGTTTAAAAAACAAGATCAAAAGATCGCAACCCCGTAGCAGCTGTCGAGCCTGCGAGGCTGCGTTCGGCTGCGAAGCAGTCGTGAGTCCAGCTGACGCGATCTGTCTGACGCACCGCGAGTTCTGATTTGACGACTGCTTCGCAGCCGAACGCAGCCTCGCAAGCTCGGCAGCTGCTACAGGGAACGTAACATCAGTGAGTGGTCCCCTCACCTTCCGGAAAATTGGCCGTTTGATTAGCCGATAGCGCGGCTTACTGTGGTCCCTGACGACTCACCACCACAGGTAATCAACCATGAATGCACTTCGTTTTATTGCCGCCTCTCTCACCGCCCTGACGCTAACCGTTTCAGCCTCGGCATTCGCCGACAAAACCGCCGCCCCTTCGGAAAACGTCACCATCCTGCAGGACCAGATGCTGAAAAACGCACCTGGCAAAAAAGCCTTGATGATCGAAGTCGATTACAAGCCGGGCCAATCTTCCATTGCCCATAAACACCAGGGTACGGCCATGGCCTACGTGCTGTCGGGGGAGATCACTTCTCAAGTCAAAGGCGAAAAAGCGATCACCTACAAGGCTGGTGAGTTCTGGTACGAGCCGGCCGGCTCGGAACATCTGGTGTCGAAAAACGCCAGCGCCACAAAACCTGCCAAGCTATTGGTGTTCATGGTGTTGGCCCCGGATGAGAAAGTGTTGATTCCTTTGGAGAACTGATAGCTGAGGCCATCAGCCACCACAAAACCTTCAGGCATAAAAAAGCCCCGCCTCTTTCGAGAGCGGGGCTTTTTCATTCAACGCTCAATCAGGCAGCCGGTTCCAGCTCGGCGCCCGCAGTACTAGTAGTTACAGCGGCAGGTATTACCGCTTGACCACTCAACGCCACATCCAGCAATTCACGGTTAGCCACCGCGTACATGGCGTAATCCGTGCCGCTGGCGGCACGGATTTCCACCAGCATCGCGCGCCAGCGTTCGATCATGCCTTCGTTCTGCTCCATCCACAGCTCCAGGCGTGTTTCCACGTCCTGGGTGCCGTCGCCCTGTTGCAGGACCGAGATGGTGATCGCACGTTGTTGCCAGTCGACGTCATCGCGGAACGCTTCACGGGCCAGGGCTTGCCAGTTGTTTTCAACCGGCAGGGCGCTGATCTGTTGCAGGTACCAGGTGATGTCCAGCGCACTGCCCACGGCGAAGTAGGCCTTGGCCACATCTGCTGGGTCCTGGCCGGTCACGTCGGAGGCTTCGATGATCGGTAGCAGGGTGTACAGGTGCGTGGTGCCAGCCACCATGCGTGCCAGCAACTCCGGCACACCGGCTTCGACGTACGCCTGATAGCGGGCCTGCCAGGTTTCGCGAATCTCGCCACTGAGCAGTTCGTCAAGCTTGAGGCCCAACTCCTTCAGGTGCGGACCGAAATGCGCGACGTCACGGGCGGCGTTCTGCTCGTTGCGGCGGGCACGCAGGAACCAGCGCGTAGCGCGACGGCCCAGACGCATCAGCTCGTCCATCAGCTCCAGTTGCACATCAGCGGAGACCAGGTAGTCCAGGGACTCGATCTGACGGAACCAGTGCGGGAGGTGGAAAATGTCACGCACGATCACATATGCACCGGCCACGTTCGCCGGGCTCATGCCGGTCGACTCTTTGAGCCGTTGAACGAAGGTGATGCCCATGTGGTTGACCAGATCGTTGGCGATCTGGGTGCTGACGATTTCGCGCTTCAGACGGTGACGGCGCATGGCGGCAGAGAACTTGCTGACCAGCGTCGGCGGGAAAGCGGTTTCCATGTCGCGGGTCAGGTAGTCGTCGTCCGGCACCAGGGAGCCCAGCAACTGCTCCTTGAGGTCGATCTTGCTGTAGGAGATCAGCACCGACAGCTCGGCACGGGTCAGGCCATGGCCTGCCGCGACGCGCTCGTTGATCGCGTCTTCCGACGGCAGGAACTCGATGGCGCGATCCAGCTTGCCACGGGCTTCCAGATCGTTCATCAGGCGCTTGTATTCAGCGATCCGTGGCAACGCGCGACGGGCCGCCAGCGACAGTGCCTGGGTCTGCTTGTAGTTGTTGCCCAACACCAGACCACCGACTTCGTCGGTCATGCTCGCCAGCAACTGGTTACGTTGCTTGTCGGTCATGTCGCCGGCCTGAACCACTTCGTTCAGCAGGATCTTGATGTTCACTTCGTGGTCGGAGCAGTCCACGCCACCGGCGTTGTCAATGAAGTCGGTGTTGGAACCGCCGCCATTGAGGCCGAACTCGACGCGACCCAGTTGGGTCATGCCCAGGTTACCGCCCTCGCCCACAACCTTGCAGCGCAGTTCGTTACCGTTCACGCGCAGTGCATCGTTGGCCTTGTCGCCGACATCGGCGTGGCTTTCGCTGCTGGCTTTGACGTACGTGCCGATACCGCCGTTCCACAACAGGTCCACCGGAGCCTTGAGCAAGGCATTGAGCAGTTCGGTCGGGGTCAGCTTGTCGGCCTGAATGTCGAAGCGCTCTTTCATCTGCTCGGAGATGGCAATGCTCTTCGCGCTACGGGAGAAGATACCGCCGCCTTCGGACATGATGCTGGTGTCGTAATCCGACCAGGCCGAACGCGGCAGGTCGAACAGGCGCTGACGCTCGGCGAAGCTGCTGGCAGGCTCCGGATTCGGGTCGATGAAGATGTGCAGGTGGTTGAACGCTGCAACCAGTTGCAGCTTGTCGGACATCAGCAAGCCGTTACCGAACACGTCACCGGCCATGTCGCCGACGCCCACCACGGTGATGCTGTCTTCCTGGACATTGATGCCGCGCTCGCGGAAGTGGCGTTGAACGCCGACCCACGCGCCCTTGGCGGTGATGCCCATTTTCTTGTGGTCGTAACCGGCGGAACCGCCAGATGCGAACGCGTCGCCGAGCCAGAAGCCGTAGTCGATGGCGATGCCGTTGGCGATGTCGGAGAAGGTCGCAGTGCCCTTGTCCGCCGCCACCACCAGGTACGGGTCATCGTCGTCATGACGCACGACGTTGGCCGGCGGTACCAGCGCACCGTCTTTCAGGTTGTCGGTGATGTCCAACAGGCCCGAAATGAAGATGCGGTAGCAGGCGATGCCCTCGGCCGCGATCTCGTCACGGCTGCCGCCCAGTGGCAGGCGACGCGGCAGGAAGCCGCCCTTCGCACCCACCGGCACGATGACCGAGTTCTTCACTTGCTGGGCTTTTACCAGGCCCAGGACTTCGGTGCGGAAGTCTTCTTCACGGTCGGACCAGCGCAGACCGCCGCGAGCCACGTTGCCGAAGCGCAGGTGCACGCCTTCGACGCGCGGCGAGTAAACGAAGATTTCGAACTTCGGAACCGGCTTCGGCAGTTCTGGAATCTGGTGCGGGTTGAACTTGAAGCTGAAGTAGGACTTGTTCTGACCGTGTGCATCGGTCTGGTAGAAGTTGGTCCGCAGAGTCGCTTTGATCAGGTCCAGGTAACGACGCAGGATGCGGTCTTCGTTGAGCACCTGAACGTCGTCCAGCGCACTCAGAATCGCGTGTTCCAGGCGTTGTTGCTTGTCTTCCAGGTCGTCACTGGCCAGCTTGCGCGCCAGGTAGAAACGGGTTTTGAACAACCGGGTCAACTCGCGAGCGATGTCGGTGTGGTTGTTCAGGGTGCTGGCGATGTAACCCAGGTCGAAGCCCAGACGGATCTGCTTCATGTAACGGGCATAGGCACGCAGCAGCGCCACGTCGCGCCATGGCAGGCCGGCGGTCAGTACCAGACGGTTGAAGGCATCGTTCTCGGCATCGCCACGCACGATGTGGACGAAAGCGTCCTGCAAGGTGTCGTTGAGTTGCTGGATGTCGAGTTCCAGGCCTTCGGCAGCCGTGAACGCGAAGTCGTGAATCCAGAACTCACGGCCGCTGTTGTGGCGCAGGCGATACGGGAATTCACCCAGTACGCGCAGGCCGAGGTTTTCCAGGATCGGCAGTACATCGGACAACGCCAGCGGCGTGTCGGCGTGATACAGCTTGCAGTGCAGCTCACGTTGGCCCGATACCTGACCCAGTGGCTGATAGAAGCTCATCACCAGCGGATTCTTTTCGCTCAGGCTCAGCAGGTGCTGCATGTCGACCACAGCCGAGTGGGCGGCGAAACGCTCGCGGTAACCGGCCGGGAAGCCTTTCGGGAAGTCGGCCAGCACGTTGGTGCCCTGGGCTTCGCCGAAGCTCTCGACCACCAGGCTGGCGTAGTCGTCCTGCCAGCTGCGGCAGGCCTGCACCACTTCTTTTTCCAGCAGAACCGGGTCGATGTCCAGACGGTTCTTCGGGTCGACCCGCAGAATCAGCTGCACACGGGCCAGCACGGATTCGGAGAAGAAGGTCCAGAACTCGCAGTCAGAGGCTTTCAGACGATCCATCAGCACTTGCTGGATCTTCTGGCGCACTTCGGTGGAGTAGATGTCACGCGGCACATAGGCCAGGCAGTAGCAGAAACGACCGTACGGATCTTTGCGCAGGAATACGCGGATCTTGTTGCGTTCCTGGATCTGCACGATCGACATCACGGTGGCGAACAACTCGTCCACCGGCGTCTGGAACAGGTCATCGCGAGGCAACACTTCAAGCACCTGGGCCAGTTCCTTGCCCAAGTGAGCCTTGGCCTGGAAGCCCGAACGCTGCTCGATGATCTCGACCTTGCGACGGATGTATGGAATGACCCGCACGCTTTCGCCATACACCGACGAGGTGTACAGGCCCATGAAGCGGCATTCCTTGATGACCTTGCCGTTGGCATCGATCTGGCGGATCGACACGTAGTCCGGGTAGGCCGGACGGTGCACACGGCTTGGGTGTGCCGCCTTGGCGAACGACAGCGGCGTCGGTTCACGCAGATAGTTGACGGCGTAGTCTTCGATGCGCAGGTCATCGACGGTCAGACCGGCGCGCAGCAGCTTGGTCAGGCCGAGGAACGAGCTCTGGTCATAGTCGATGTGGCCGCCGTTCTGATCCTCGCCCACCACGAACTCTTCGTAACCCAGGAAGGTGAAGTGGTTGCCCACCAGCCATTCCAGGAAGCTCTTGATTTCGGATTTTTCTTCGGCGTCGATGGCGAACTGGCTATTGTCGATGCCTTCGATCAGCTCCTGGACCTTGGCTTTCATCGGTTCGAAATCGGCGACCGCAACGCGGACTTCACCGAGAACCTGCTCCAGCTCTTTGGTCAGGACATTCAATTCGGCCGTGTTGGCGCAACGGTCGATTTCCAGGTACATCAGCGATTCTTGCAGAATGCCTTCACCCTGGGTGCCTTTCGGCAGGATTTCCAGTAGCTCACCCTTGCTGCCGCGACGCACGCTCAGCACAGTGGTTTGCAGGGTATGAATGCTGTAGCCGCGACGGTTCAGCTCGGTACGCACCGAATCCACCAGGAATGGCAGATCGTGGTGCAGCACTTCGACCGCGGTGTGGGTCGACTGCCAGCCGTGGCGTTCGTAATCGGGGTTGTAGACACGCACTTGCGATTGAGCGTGATCAAAGCGCTCAAGCAGGCGCCATGCAGAAAGGGTGCAACCGGCGAGATCGGACAACCGACGTTGGGTCAGCTCGTCGAGGGAAATGATGCCGAAAAATTGTTCGGCGAACAGCGCCACTTGTGGCAGTGCCTGTTCACTGATGTGCTGCGCCAGTGCCGCTTGCAGTTGGTGCTGGAAGTCGGCTTTGCTGGCTGCGGTGAAGAACGCCATCTGTGGTACTCCGCTTGGGCTTGTTATTGATGGAAGCGTCGCGTGCAAACCCCTTTCGGGGTATTCCGTCACCCTGTTCCTGATTCTCGGGCAGAGGAAACAGGACGACAGTTGGGTGAAGCTGGACGAGACACTCAGGTCACATTCACCTTCCATTGAATGGGCATCTGCAAAAACGACTGTCGGGGCTACCATTGAGCCATCGACAATGCCTTTACGGGTGCTCATCCGTTGCGCAGCTTAACCAGTGCGGCAAGGGCCGTGCTTGCAGCGCTGCGACATATTCGGTCATCGGCACGTAACTCGTGGCATGCGCCTCGAACAACACTAGCAGCCGTGCAGAAAAATGGGCGTTTTATGCCCGGATTTACGGCACCTTCGTACCAGAAATGACTCGAGATGCATCGGATGTTCACGACACATCCTCTGACACTCAGCCAAGCAGAAATTCCCGAGGGCTGGCAGAATTGCCGTTTGTTGTGTTCACAACGCTCGCCGAGCCAGGATTTTTCCCATGCAAATGACAACCGACCTCTTGATCGTCAACCCGTGCGACGACGAAGAAGACAATCTGGCCATGCTCTGTTGCACCAGCGCCGAGGGCGAAATGTTCCTGATGAGCCGCTTCCCGGACGAGGACGAGCTGGAGATCATCTTCCACGACAAGCCTTCGGCCCTGGATGGCGTGAAAGTCACCCTCAGCCCTGACCGTCTGCTGATCGAAATCGCCGCCGTGGACGCCGATGCGCTGGGTGGCAATGATTCGCTGGAAATCCTGCACAGTACCGATGCCAGCGATCTGGCCGAGGTGGAAGAGACGCTGCAGAACATTCTCGAGGGGATTGGTACTTACATCAGCGAAATCTGATGGTGGCTGAATGGGCGCCCTCGCGGGCAAGTCGGATCGCCGCACCGCTCGCTCCTACCGGTTTTGAGGTGATCGTTCCCACGCTCTGCATTCCCACGCAGAGCGTGGGAACGAGCGTTAATCCGCACATTTCTACAAAATGCCGTTAGTCGGCGCCCCCCGCGATGGATTAAAGTAACGCCCCCAGCCCTGGCGTTATTCGAACGTCTTCGGTCACCCTTTCCAGGAACAGTCATCGATGGAACATCGTGAAGCGCTGCTCGCGCTGCGAACCTTTCTTTCAACGCAGATTCTCGGCCAGGAAAAACTCATTGAGCGCTTGCTCATCGCCTTGCTCGCCGACGGTCACATGCTGGTCGAGGGCGCCCCGGGGCTGGCCAAGACCAAGGCCATCAAAGAACTCGCCGAAGGCATCGAAGCACAGTTCCATCGCATCCAGTTCACCCCCGACCTGCTGCCGGCCGACATCACCGGCACGGAAATCTATCGCCCGGAAACCGGCAGCTTCGTGTTCCAGCAAGGCCCGATCTTCCATAACCTGGTGCTGGCGGACGAAATCAACCGTGCCCCGGCCAAGGTCCAGTCGGCCCTGCTCGAAGCCATGGGCGAACGCCAGGTCAGCGTCGGGCGCAGCACCTACGAGCTGTCGCCGCTGTTTCTGGTCATGGCCACGCAAAACCCCATCGAGCAGGAAGGCACCTACCCGTTGCCCGAAGCCCAGCTCGACCGGTTCCTGATGCACGTGAAAATCGGCTTCCCCGACGCCACCGTCGAACGTCGGATTCTGCAACAGGCCCGTGGCGAAGCACTGCACGGCGAAACCAAACCTGAACGCCGGGTCAGCCAGCAGGCGATCTTCGCCGCGCGCAAGGAAATCCTCGGGTTGTACATGGCCGACGCCGTGGAGGAATACCTGGTGCAACTGGTCATGGCCACGCGGATCCCGGCCAAGTTCGACCCGGAAATGGCCGAATGGATCGCCTACGGCGCCAGTCCACGCGGTTCCATCGCCCTCGACCGTTGCGCCCGGGCCCACGCCTGGCTGGCCGGTCGCGACTTCGTCAGCCCGGAAGACATTCAAGCGGTGCTGTTCGATGTGTTGCGTCACCGCATCATTCTTTCCTTTGAAGCCGAAGCCGCTGGCATCGACCAGGACCGGGTGGTCCAGCGGATTCTCGACGTCGTAGCCGTCGCTTGACCCCGATGAACACCCTTCTGCCGCCCGAGCCGGGCATCCGCATCAGCCTCGCCGAGCTGATCGAGATGCGCCATCGCGTGCGCGAAGTGCAGCTGTTTTCCACGCCGAGCCAGCGCAGCCCGCTGATCGGCCTGCACCACTCCAAACTGCGCGGGCGCGGGGTGGACTTCGATCAGGTGCGGGTCTATCAGGCCGGCGATGATGTGCGCAGCATCGACTGGCGCGTCACCGCCCGGACCCAGGAACCGCACACCAAGCTGTTCCATGAGGAGCGCGAACGACCGATTTTCATCATGGTTGAACAGAGCCGTCGGCTGTTTTTCGGCTCCGGGTTGATGTTCAAGTCGGTGCTGGCCGCCCAGGCCGCGAGCCTGATTGGCTGGGCCGCGCTGGGGCATAACGACCGGGTCGGCGGGCTGGTGTTCGGCGACAACGAGCATTACGAAATCAAGCCGCGACGCAGTAAGCAGAGCCTGCTGCAACTGCTCAACCGGCTGGTGCGGGTCAATCAATCGCTGCACGCCGAGCGCGAACCTGACCGCGACGCCTTCGGCATAGCCCTGCGCCGCGCCCGGGAAGTGCTGCGCCCCGGCAGCCTGGTGATTGTGATCTGCGACGAACGCGCCTTGTCCGACAGTGCCGAGCAGCAACTGAGCCTGTTGTCGCGCCATTGCGACCTGTTGCTGCTGCCGGTGTCCGACCCGCTGGATCACGCCCTGCCCGCCGCCGGCCTGCTTCGTTTTGCCGAACACGGCGCGCAACTGGAACTCGACACCTTGAATTTCGACCTGCGCCAGGCCTATCGCGCCCAAGCGGAAGCACGCATCGCCCGCTGGGAACTGCTGGCGCAGAAGCTGCGGGTGTTGCTGATGCCGTTGAGCACCCAAAGCGAAATGGTCGAGCAATTGCGTGAATACCTGAACCCACAACGTCCGGGGAAAGGTCGATGAGCAGCCTCGATCAACTGCAACCGCTGATTTCCCCGCCACCGATCGGCTTCTGGCCGCCGGCACCGGGCTGGTGGCTGCTGCTGTTGTTGCTGCCGCTGATCGGTTTCGGCGTATGGCAGTTGCGACGCTTCATTCCGGACAAGCGCCCTGTCGTGCGCGCTGAACAACCGCTGGACCCGGTGCGCCTCGCCGCCCTGGCCGAACTCGCACTGATGCCCAAACCCTACGACGGCGCCCCGGCCGGTGCGTGGCTGCAGCAACTCAACGGCTTGCTCAAACGCCTGTGCCGCAACCATTACCCCTACAGCCAGAGCCACACCCTCAACGGGCGCCAATGGCTGGCATTCCTTGATAACCGCTGCCCGGCTGCCGGCCTCACGCGCTGGATGGTGCTGGTGGAAGGTGCCTACAAGCCCGAATGCAAACTTGACGACAAAGCCATCGCCGGCCTGACTCAAGCCGTCGACACCTGGATTCGCAAACATGTTTGAGTTCGCCTGGCCGTGGATTTTCGCCCTGCTGCCGCTACCGTGGCTGATGCGGGTGCTGTTACCGGTGGCCGACAGTGGCGAACCGGCGCTCAAGGTCAGCTTCCTCAGCGACCTCGAAGGCCTCGCTCGCCGCCGCGCCCGGGCCAACCTGCCGACCTGGCGCCAGCAAGCCCCGTTCATTCTGATGTGGCTGTTGCTGCTGATCGCCGCAGCGCGCCCGCAATGGCTCGGCGAACCGCTACCGATTGCCGCCAGTGGCCGCGATTTGCTGGTGGCGGTGGACGTCTCCGGCTCAATGGACTTCCCCGACATGCAGTGGCAGGACGAAGACGTCAGCCGACTGTCACTGGTGCAGCATTTGCTCGGTGATTTTCTCGAAAGTCGCGATGGCGACCGGGTCGGGTTGATCCTGTTCGGCAGCCAGGCCTATCTGCAAGCGCCGCTGACCTTCGACCGCCACACCGTGCGGGTGTGGCTCGACGAAGCGCGAATCGGTATTGCCGGCAAGAACACCGCCATCGGCGACGCCATCGGCCTGGCCCTCAAACGCCTGCGCCAACGCCCGGCACAAAGCCGCGTGCTGATTCTGGTCACCGACGGTGCCAACAATGGCGGCGAAATCGATCCGCTGACCGCCGCACGCCTGGCGGCGAATGAAGGCGTAAAAATCTACCCGATCGGCATTGGCGCCGACCCGGAACAAAGCGGCACCCTGGGCTTCCTGGGCATCAACCCGAGCCTGGACCTCGACGAGCCGGCCTTGAAAGCCATTGCCCAAGCCACCGGAGGCCAGTATTTCCGCGCCCGCGACGGCCAGGAATTGCAGGCGATCAAGACCACCCTCGACAAACTGGAACCGGTAGCCCAGCAACCTACGCAGGCCCGTCCGGCCCAGGCGTTGTATCACTGGCCTCTGGCGATGGCGCTACTGTTGAGCATGCTGCTGGTGATCCGTGAGCGCTGGCCGGATAACCCGTTGCAACGGCTGTTAACCAAGCAGCTGTTTACCAAAGAGCGGTTTCTGCATACGCAACTGCCAGACTGGCGTCAGCGGCTCAAACGCCTGCGTCTGCGGAGGCGCCGATGATTGCTCTCTGGCCGTACTGGTTCCGCCCCTGGTGGTTGTTATTGCTGCCGTTGCTGGGCTGGTTGCTCTGGCAACTCTGGCACCGACAGAAGCGCGCGGGTCGCTGGCAAATGATTCTGCCACCGGCCTTCCATGCCGCCTTGCTCAGCGGTGGCAGCGGTCGCGAGAGCAAACTGCCGTGGGTCGCCCTGGGCCTGGCCTGGGTGCTGACCGTGCTGGCCCTGCTGGGGCCGAGCTGGCAACGCGTCGAACAAACCGGCCAGAAACCCGCTGATCCACTGGTGGTGTTGCTTGAGTTGACCCCGGAAATGCTCGCCACCGACGTTGCGCCAAACCGGCTGGAACAGGCCCGGCGCAAACTGCTGGATCTGCTGCAAAACCGCAGCGACGCGCAGACCGCCATCGTCGTCTACGCCGGCAGCGCCCACACGCTGGTGCCACTGTCGGACGACCTTTCGACCAGCCGCAATCTTTTGGATGCACTCAAGCCGTCGCTGATGCCCCAGGCCGGTCATCGCGCCGACCTGGCGGTGGCCAAGGCCCTGACGCTGTTGGATCGGGGTGCCCTCGGCCAGGGGCGGATCCTGCTGATCGGTTCGTCGCTGACGGAACACGAACGCCAAGGGATTCGTCAGGCGCTGGACGCCAAGTCCACACAATTTCTGATGCTCGGCATCGGTACCGCCGAAGGTGCGCCGGTCGCGCAGGACGACGGCAGTTTCCTCAAGGACGATCAGGGCGCGATTCTGGTGCCGCATCTGGACGGCCCCAGCCTGAAAGCCTTTGCCAATGGCCTGGGTGGAGGTTACGCCCAGGCACGCCTGGACGATGCCGACCTGCGCGACCTCGGCCTGCTCGACGGCCCACGGGACCTGCGCAACGACGGCCAAACGTTGCGCCTCGACACCTGGGCTGATCAGGGTTACTGGCTGCTGCTGCCATTGTTGCTGCTGGCCGCCTGTGCCGGGCGTCGCGGCTGGCTGTTCTGCTTGCCGCTGCTGTTCCTGCTGCCGCAACCGAGTTACGCCTTCGATTTCGAAGACCTGTGGCTGCGGCCTGATCAGCAGGGTTTGCACTTGCTCAAACAAAAGCGCCCTGCCGAAGCCGCGCAGCATTTCGAAGACCCGCAATGGCAAGGTGTGGCGCTCTATGAAGCCGGCGACTACAGTGGCGCCGCCCAGCGGTTTGCCCAAGGCAACGACGCCCACGCCCACTACAATCGGGGTAACGCGCTGGCCAAAAGCGGCGAATTGGAAGCGGCGCTGGACGCTTATGAGCAAGCGCTGGAACTTCAGCCAGACCTGCGCCCGGCGCTGACCAACAAGGCTCTGGTGGAAACGCTGCTCAAGCAGAAAACCGCTACACCACCCGTCGAGCCGGACAAAACCGCCGAGGGCGAAACCGAAACCATGCCTCAGGAACCGCCACCGGGCAGCGCCACCCAGCCGAGCGATGGCGAGCCGAAAACCGATGCCCAACAGGCCACGCCGGACGCCGAGCAGCCGCCCGCGGCACCACCGCAACCGGGCGCCAATGAAGTTCCGGGCAGCGAATTGGGGGATGAACAAAGCACCACGCCACCACGGCGCCCCGCCAGCGACATGCTCGAAGGCGAACAGCAACAGGCGCTGGAGCAATGGTTGCGCAAGATCCCGGATGACCCCGGCGAACTGCTCAGGCGCAAATTCTGGTACGAACAGCAACAACATCAGGATCAGGGAAAAACTCGATGACCCGCTTCACCGCCTTCTTGCTTGCACTGCTTTTCTGGACCGCTCAGGCCCAGGCTGCGGGGCTGGTCGCCAGTGTCGATCGCAGTCGCCTGAATTCCGGGGAGACGGTCGAACTGACTCTGGAATCCAGCGACGTGACCCAGTTCGGCAAACCCGACCTGACTCCGCTGGAGCCGCAGTTCGAGGTGCGCGGCACCCGTCAGGTCAACCAACTGAACACCCTCAACGGCAACACTCAAGCGACTACCCGCTGGATCATCACCCTGCTGCCCCGGCAGAACGGTAGCGTGGTGATTCCGTCGCTGCAATTGGGCGAGGCGCAGAGCCAACCGATAACCGTGCAGGTGATCAAGAGCGAAACCCAGGACAGCAGCAATACGCTGGCACCGGTGTTCATCGAAGCCAGCCTCGACCAGAACAGCGTCTATGTACAGGCTCAGGCGGTCCTGACCTTGCGCATTTACCATTCCGTGTCGCTGTTCGACGACAGCAGCCTGACCCCGCTGCAGATTACCGATGCACGCATCGAACAACTGGGCGAGTCACGCACCTACGAAAAAGCCATCAACGGCCTGCGCCATGGCGTGATCGAGATGCGCTACGCGATCTACCCGCAGCACAGCGGCGTATTGACCATTCCGGCGCAGGTGTTCAGTGCCACGCTGGTCGATACCCAGCCGTCCCCGGACGCAACATCCCAAGGGCCCAAAGCGGGCAAGTTGATACGCGTCACTTCCACCGAGATCCCGTTAACCGTCAAGGCTAAACCCGATTCTTACCCCGCCGATGCGCCCTGGCTACCGGCCCGCAGCCTGAGCCTAAGCGAGAGCTGGAGCCCGGAACCGGATCATGCGCAGGTCGGCGACTCGCTGACCCGCAGCCTGACCTTGAGTGCCGAAGGCCTCGCCAGTTCTCAACTGCCACCACTGCCCGCCACCGAGATCAACGGCCTGCGGCGCTACCCGGATCAACCGGTGCTGAGCAACCAGAGCGGGGAGCGTGGCTTGGTCGGCAGTCGCGAGGACCGTGAAGCCCTGGTTCCGATCCGCACCGGCGACATCGACTTGCCGAGCGTTGAAGTAGTCTGGTGGAACACCTTCGAGGATCACCTGGAACACACCAGCCTGCCGGCCCGCACGCTGCAAGTGGCGAGCAATCCGAGCCTGATCGTCGACACCCCGGCGAGCAGCCCGCTGGTGATGTCCGGCGCCAGCAACGAAGCCCTTTGGTGGTGGAAACTCAGCACGGCAATTCTGGCCTGCACCACCCTGCTGGGCTTCGGCCTCTGGTGGCGCGCCCGCTCGCAACCGGCAGTCCTGCGGGCAGCGCAGACCGGCCCGAGCCCACGCACGCTGCTCGACGACCTCAAACGCGCCTGCCAGGCCAACGACACCCACGCCACCCGCCAGGCCCTCGACGCCTGGGCCCGGCAACAACCGGAAACCCTGGCCGACATGGCTGCCCGTTTCGTGCCGCTGTCCGATGCCCTCGACGGCCTGAACGGCGCGCTCTACAGCGAGACCGGGCAGTATTGGCAAGGTGAAGAACTCTGGCGCGCCATCCGGGCGATCCCGACGGCCGAAGGGGTTCAAGGCGTGGTCGGCGATAGCGGGTTGCCGCCGCTTTACCCTAAATAATCCCGACCAATGGGATGAAGGGGCTGTTGTGGCGAGGGGGCTTGCCCCCGTTGGGGTGCGAAGCGCCCCTTACAATTCTTCAGTGCCACCGAGTCGCCTGGATTCACGACTGCTTCGCAGCCGAACGGGGGCAAGCCCCCTCGCCACAAAATCAGTGCCTGACCACATCCCATGTGTTTGCCAGTAAACTCTCCCCTCTTTAGCCGCCATCATTTCCCCCGCGGCCATCACCTTATTTTGTTGCGGAGTACGCCTTGCGTCTGTTCCACACCTCCGACTGGCACCTTGGGCAGAACCTGCACGGCCAGGAACGCGATTTCGAGCACGCCTGTTTTCTCGACTGGCTGCTGCGTCAGCTGAAGCTGGAGCAGCCCGATGTGCTGCTGATTGCCGGCGATATCTTCGACACGGTCAACCCGCCGGTCAAAGCCCAGGAACGCCTCTACGATTTCATCGTCAGCGCCCACGAACAGCAGCCCTTGCTGACCATCGTGATGATCGCCGGCAACCACGACTCCGGCTCGCGCATCGAACTGCCCGCGCCGTTGATGCGGCGCTTGCGCACTCACGCTCTCGGGCGCGTGCTGTGGCTGGATGACGGCCAACTGGATGCCGAACGCCTGTTGCTGCCGTTGCCGGATGCCAGCGGCGCAATCGCTGCCTGGTGCCTGGCGCTGCCGTTCCTGCGCCCCGCCGAAGTGACCGGCGCGCACCTGGGTGACAACTATTTGCGCGGCATCAGCCAGGTTCACGAATGGCTGATTGAAGCGGCGAACGCCAAGCGCAAACCGGGTCAGGCGCTGATCGCTATCAGCCATGCGCACATGGCCGGCGGTTCGGTGTCCGAGGACTCCGAGCGCAGCCTGATCATCGGCAACGCCGAAGCCCTGCCTGCCAGCCTGTTCGGGCCGAGCATCAGCTATGTCGCCCTCGGGCATTTGCACAAGCCGCAGAAGGTCAACGGCGAAGAACGCATCCGCTACAGCGGCTCGCCGATTCCGTTGTCGTTCTCCGAGATCGGTTATCAACATCAGATTCTCGACATCAAACTCGATGGCGAAACCCTGCTCAGCGTCGAACCGAAGCTCATTCCCCGACCAGTGAACCTGCAACGCCTCGGCCCCGCGCCGCTGGCGGAAATCCTGCTGCAACTGGCCGACCTGCCCAACATCGACCTGCTCGCCGACATCCAGCGCCAGCCGTGGCTGGAAGTGCGGGTGCGCCTCGATGAACCGCAACCGGACCTGCGCCATCAAGTGGAAACAGCCCTGCAAGGCAAAGCTGTACGGCTGGTGCGGATTGCCGCCGAATACGCCGGCAACGGCAGCCGCGACGGCGTCGAGGACGGCGCCACCTTGATCGAACTGGACCAACTGACGCCGCAGGAACTGTTCAGCCGCGCCTGGCAGGACAACTACGGCAGCGAGGTCGACGAGCAAACGCTCAGGGACTTCGCCGAGCTGCTGCAAGATGTGCAGATGGAGAGCGAACAGCCATGAAAATCCTCGCGATCCGCCTGAAAAACCTCGCCTCCCTGGCCGGGCCATTTGAAATCGACTTCACCGCCGACCCCTTGGCCAGTGCCGGCCTGTTTGCGATTACCGGGCCGACCGGCGCCGGCAAAAGCACCCTGCTCGATGCGCTGTGCCTGGCGCTGTTTGGCGCCGTGCCGCGGCTGAACAACGCTCAAGCTTCCGCCAAAACCCCGGACGCCGATGGTGAAATCAGCACTGGCGATCCGCGTACGCTGTTGCGTCGCGGCACCGGTGAAGGCTTTGCCGAAGTGGATTTTGTTGGCATCGATGGCCGCCGTTATCGCGCGCGCTGGGAAGCCAATCGCGCCAGGGAAAAGGCCGCTGGCAAGCTGCAAGCCAGTCGCCAGAGCCTGCGCGACATCGATCAGGATCAACTGCTCGCCAGCCAGAAACTTGAATTCAAGAGTCAGATCGAGTCCGTACTGGGCCTGAACTTCGAACAGTTCACCCGCGCCGTGTTGTTGGCGCAGAGCGAGTTCAGTGCGTTCCTCAAGGCGGACGACAACGACCGCAGCGAACTGCTGGAAAAGCTCACCGACACCGCGCTCTACACCCGCCTCGGTCGCCGCGCCTTCGACAAGACCAAAGAAGCGCGCGAAGCCCACAAGCTGTTGCAGGACCAGGCCACCGGGGTCACGCCACTGTCGCCTGAAGCCCGGGCCGAGCTCGATGAGCGCTTCAATGACGCGCAGCAGCAACTCAAGACCCAGCAGGCGCAGCTCAAGCAATTGGAGCTGCAACACACCTGGCTCAAGGATTTGCGTCAGTTGCAGGACGCGCAACAGAGCGCCTCCGAGCAACTGCAGTCCGCTCAACAACACTGGGACAGCCTGGCCGGCGAGCGCTTGAAGCTGACCCGTCTGGAGCAATTGGCCCCGCAACGGCACCAGTTCGCGCG
The DNA here is from genome assembly GCF_058798795.1 of Pseudomonas sp. GW822-FHT07A10. Taxonomy (NCBI): domain Bacteria; kingdom Pseudomonadati; phylum Pseudomonadota; class Gammaproteobacteria; order Pseudomonadales; family Pseudomonadaceae; genus Pseudomonas; species Pseudomonas sp. GW822-FHT07A10. The sequence continues at coordinate 21,856 of NZ_JBXAKV010000005.1, read as the reverse complement.
CAAGACCGAATTGACCACCCAGCTCACACCGCTGGCGGCGCAGATTCAGCAGCATATTCAACAGCAGACTGAACTGAACGCGCGTCAGGCTCAGCTCGAACACAGCCTGAGTGCGGCGCAAACGGCACTGACCGCGGCGCAAAGCCAACACAGCCACAGCGCACCACTGCTGCGTCAGGCCTTCGAAGAGCAAAGCACCCTCGCCCGCCTGGTCAAGGACGCCAAACTCAGTGCCGACCTCAAGCAGCAGACGGAACTGGCCTGCACGCAGGGCCAAACCACGATTCAGGGCTTGCTTGACCAGCAGAAACAAGTCGCAGAACGGTTGCAGCAAATTGCCGGTGAGCTTGAGAAAAGCACTCATCTGACGCCGCTGAGCGATGCCTGGAACGCCTACCGCGATCGTCTGCAACAACTGATGCTGATCGGCAACCGCCTGAACAAGGGCCAGTCCGAACTGGCGGCCCTGGAGCAAAGCGCCACCCGCGCCGCCGAAGATCTGGCCGCTCAACGCCAGAGCCTGGAGCTGCTGTACAAAGAGGCTGGCGCCGAACCCGAAGCCGTGGCCGAGCAGATTCAGATCCTCGGCAGCCTGCTACAGGACAACCGCAAGCAACTGCGGGCCGTTGAAGAACTGACGCGGCTGTGGGCCAGCCAACAGGAACTGGACAAGCGCGGCACCGAACTTCAGCAGCGCCAAGTCGCCGCTCAGCAAGAGCGTGATCGTCTGACCCAGGACGGGGTGAAGACCAAGACCGAATTGACGGTCGCCGAACAGACCCTGACCGTCACCCGCGAACTGCTGGAACGTCAGCGCCTGGCACGCAGTGCCAGCGTCGAAGAGCTGCGTGCACAACTGCTGGACGATCAGCCGTGCCCGGTTTGCGGCAGCCCGGACCATCCTTATCATCAGCCCGAAGCCTTGTTGCAAAGCCTCGGCCGCCACGATGAAAGCGAACAGGCCAACGCCCAGAAAGCCGTCGACCTGCTCAAGGAAAAACTCACCGAGCTGCGCGCCGAAGTCGGTGGCCTGATTGCTCAGCAAAAGGAACTGCTGCAGCAGCAAGAACAACTCGCCACTCAACAACAGAGCCTGGCGCCGAGCCTGGAAGCGCACCCGTTGTCCGCCCAACTGTTGGCCCAGGACGCGAACAAACGCGATGCCTGGCTGATCCAACAAAGCAACCAGTTGAACCAGAGCATCACCCAGGACGAACAGCGGCAAACCGCCCTGCTCACCCTGCAACAGGATGCCGCGCGACTGGCGCAACAACTGCGCAGCGCCGAAGCGGCGAACCAACAGGCGACACAACACCTGCTCAACCAGCAACGGGAGTTGAGCAGCGATCGCCAACGCCTGGACGAAGAACTGAGCGCGTTCAGCAGCCTGCTGCCAGCCGAGACGCTGGAAGCGCTGCGCAATGAACCCGCCGCGACTTTCATGCAGCTCGACCAGCAGATCGCCCAGCGCCTGCAACAACTCGAACAGCAGCGCGATGAACTCGCTGAACAGCAACAACGCCAGCAGACGCTGGACAAAGAACAGGACCGCCAGCAGACCCGCACCCAGCAACTGGACGCCGCGCAGCAGCAGTTCAGCGCGCTGGCCGGGCAACAACAGGCTTGCCAGGAAAAACTGACGCAACTGCTGGGCGAACACGCCAGCGCCGAACAATGGCAGCAGCAACTGGATCAGGCCGTCGAGCAGGCACGCAATGCCGAAGCGACGGCCAATCAGGAACTGCAAAGCGTGCGCACGGGGCTGGTGCAACTGGCCGCCGAACTCAAGGCGCAACAGGAACGTGCGCAAGCCCTGGAAAGCGAAGACCGCGAGCTGAGCAGCAAGATCGCTGACTGGCGCGCGCAGCATCCAGAACTGGACGACGGTGGGCTGGAAGCGCTGCTCGGCGTCAACGACCAACAGCTCAGCGAGCTGCGTCAACGATTGCAGCAAAGCGAACAAGACATCGCGCAAGCCAAGGTGCTGTTGCAGGAGCGCGATCAGCGCTTGCGCGATCATCAGGCGCAGCACAACGGCAACCTGGACGCCGAACAACTGGCCACGGCACTGACCGAGCTGCAAAACCTGTTCGCCGCCAGCGAGCATCGCTGCGCCGAATTGCGTGCCGAACAAACCGAAGATCAGCGTCGACAAAACGCCAATCAGGCGCTGGCGCAGCAGATCGCCGACGCCTACGCCGAGTACCAGCGCTGGGCGCGCTTGAGTGCGCTGATCGGTTCGGCCACCGGCGACACCTTCCGCAAAATCGCCCAGGCCTACAACCTCGACCTGCTGGTGCATCACGCCAACGTCCAATTGCGGCAACTGGTGCGGCGCTATCGCCTGAAACGGGGCGGCAGCATGCTCGGGTTATTGGTGATGGACACCGAGATGGGCGATGAACTGCGCTCGGTGCATTCGCTGTCCGGCGGCGAGACGTTCCTGGTGTCGCTGGCGCTGGCGCTCGGTTTGGCATCGATGGCATCGAGCACGCTGAAAATCGAATCGCTGTTCATCGACGAAGGCTTCGGCAGCCTCGACCCCGAATCCCTGCAACTGGCCATGGACGCCCTCGACGGCCTGCAGGCGCAGGGACGCAAGGTCGCGGTGATTTCCCACGTACAGGAAATGCATGAACGGATTCCGGTGCAGATCCGGGTCCACCGTCAGGGCAACGGCCTGAGTACCCTGGAGGTGAAATGATCACGCTGTATTCGTTCCGCCGCTGCCCCTACGCCATGCGCGCTCGCATGGCCCTGCGTTATTCGGGGGTTGCGGTGAATATCGTCGAGGTCAGCCTCAAGGCCAAACCGGCCGAAATGCTCGCGCTGTCGAGCAAAGGCACAGTGCCGGTGCTGAGCGTGGACGGCCGGGTGATCGATGAAAGCCTGGAAATCATGCGCTGGGCGCTGGCGCAGAACGATCCGCAGGACTGGCTGCTCAAGGATGACCCTGTCGGGCAGCAATACATCGCCAGGCTGATCGAAGAAAACGATCAGGTGTTCAAGGTGCACCTCAATCGCTACAAATACGCCGAGCGTTATCCCGAGCAGCCAATGACGTTTTATCGCGCCGAGGGCGAGGTGTTCTTGCGCAAGCTGGATCAGTTGCTGGAGGGGCGCGCCTACTTGCTGGCCGCGCACCCGAGCCTGGCGGATGTCGCCTTGATGCCGTTCGTGCGGCAATTCGCCCATGTGGATCGCGAGTGGTTCGGGCAGACGCCTTATGTGCGATTGCAGGGCTGGTTGCAGCGCTTCATCGAGTCAGAATTGTTCACGGGTGTGATGCAGAAGTAGCCTTTGTAGCAGCTGCCGAGCGTGCGAGGCTGCGTTCGGCTGCGTAGCAGTCGTAAACTCGGCTGATGCGGTCTGACTGATGCACCGCAAGCTCTGGTTTTACGACTGCTTCGCAGCCGAACGCAGCCTTCGGCAGCTGCTACAGGTGTGGGTGTGTGCAGGTAAGGGAATCAGGCCAACACTTCACACATCCCCAACGCCGAGCAATCCACCTGGAATGGCCCGAAAAATTCGCCATTGGATTTGCTCGGCGGATTACCCACCAGCAACTCCAGCGCTTTGGCGGTCTGGATGTTGTGGGCGATGTTGTGGTTGCATTCGATGGCCCGCGCCACCGACCCCGCCGAGCCCTGCCCGATCCCCAACAACGAAGCGCCGTTGGTCATGAACGCCAGGAAGGCGATGACCCAGAGTCTGCGTCCTTTCATGCCCCGGCCACTCCCGCCAAGTCGGCGTCATCAACCACCGCGTGTTGGGCGCGGTGTTCGAACTGGATGCCGGGATAAGCGATCTGAATCGGTGCTTGAAGGCTGTGTTGCGATTGAGCCGAAAGGCTGACGACCAACACCATGGCCACGTAAAGACCAATGGCCAGGTAGGCGCCGTGTTTGGCAGAAGTGAGGATGGTGCTGGCCATGGTGTTCTCCGTGGGCATGTTTCAGTGCCCACAGAATCGATCAAAAAACAGAAGATAACTAGCGACCTTTATGCATAGTAGCTATCAGTTTTATTGATCTTGAACCCAGCGTGTTTCAGTCCTCGATAAAACTCATCAAGCGCTCACGGGCAGCTTCCGGCTCGTTGGGAACGGGCTGGGCAGCCGACAGAATCGGGGTGGAATAGAGAAACAGGAGAACCACTGCCAGACGCATCGCCATGCTGTCGATCCTTTTAGGGAAGGAGTCAAAAAATCAGCGTCAAATTTAAACACATGGCCATGTGATATCAAGCACTACATTGATAGCAATATGATGCTGTCGTAAATGCGTTATGCAGGAGCGACATCACTTCGGGGCTTTTCGACGCCTGTGGGCCGATCGGCAAGTGACTTCGCTCCTGCATAAAGGGTGCAGGGCTGACATTTCAGTGTTGGGTTTTGTGATCCAGCGCGGCGTAGAAGTTGGCGCTCTGTTGCAGGTATTTCTGGGTGTAGCTTTGGGTGTGGGATTTTTTGTCGCTGATTTCAACGTTGGCGCTGGCAGGCAGTGCAACAGTGGCGGAAATAGCGGAAGCGGCGATAACAGAGAAGAGATTGAAGTTCATGGCGGTATTCCTCGATTCAGTTGGCTTGCTTGCCCGGTTGGGCCGTGAAGCAAACTTAACTCCCGAGGGTCGGCGCCTTGAAATGCTTTGTAGCATTAGCCGATATCAGTCTCATTAATAGAAGGTTGCAGGCCCCATCAACCGGGGCCTGCGGCCTATTGACGCAGCAGAAACTTGAGATCGCTCGGGGCATCCATCGGCAGTTTTTGCACGGTTTTGCCCAACAGGCCGGTCTTGGCGTCACGCTCGATGACGACAATCTGGTTGCTCTTCTGGTTGGCAATCAGCACGAATTTGCCGCTCGGGTCGAGACTGAACTCGCGCGGGTGATCGCCGTCCACCGAGCGACGCTGAAGTTCCTTGAGGTGGCCGGTTGCCGGGTCGATGGCGAACACCAGCAACTGATTGGCGGTGCCACGGTTGCTGACGTAAAGGAACTTGCCATCAGCCGAGGCGTGAAGCGCAGCCGCAGCCTTGCCCGATGTGGGCAGCCCCGCCGCCAGATCGACCAACTGCGTTTGCTCGAGTTTGCCGTCCTGATGGTCGAACACCGCCACCTGCGCGCTCATTTCCAGGGTCAGCCAGGCGTGCTTGCCATCAGCGCTGAACAGCAAATGTCGCGGCCCGCTGCCGGGTGGCAACTGGACGGACGCGGGCTTGGCGGCAGTCAACGGCAGTTCCGGATTGGCCTTGGGGTCGAAGCGATAGACAAAGACCTTGTCCGCGCCCAGGTCATTGGAAAACACGTAGCGGCCGTCCGGCGAAGAAACCACCGAATGCACGTGCGCCGACATCTGCCGCTCGGGGTTGACTCGGCTGGCCGGATGACTGCTCATCTGCACCACCGGTTTAAGCGTGCCATCGCTGCCCACCGGTAACACCGCCAGGGTGCCACCCGGGTCTTCAGCCACCGAGTAGTTGCTGACAAACAGATGGCTGGCATCACCGCTGATGCTCGAATGGGTCGGCTCGTTGCCCAGGGTTTGCATCTGATTGATCAGGCTCAGCTCATGGGTTTTCGGATCGATTGCGTAACTGCTGACGCGCCCTACCGGATCGGCCTGCCCCGGGCCGTTTTCGTTGACCGCGAACAAGCGACGTTGATCCTTGGACACGGTCAGCCAGGACGGGTTGGCGCTCTTCACCACTTGCAGCGGCTTGGCATCGATCTGCCCGGTGCGGCTGTCGAAGTTCAGGCGATAAATCCCCTGGCTCTGGCCGGCGGTGTACGACCCCACCAGCAACTCGTAGCTGTCGACCGGCGCCGCCTGCACGCCCATCGCGCCGACGCTGCCGGCGATCAACAGTGGCCAGAAGTTACGCATCCTCATTCGTTTCGTCCTCGTCATCCTGACCACCAAACGCTTCCATAGGCACCAGCCGGTGTTCACCGGAATCACCGATGATGATCCAGCTCTTCAAATCGGGATCGAAAGTCGCCGCCTTGATCTGCGCCATGCTGAACTCCCAGCGCTTGAGCGCCCGACCGTCCATGCATTCGATGTGCAGGTTATCGTCTTCATCGAGAGAGAAATCGAAAGCGTACAACCCGTCGATCTCCAGCATGTCGCAATGTTCGAGGGCGTTGAGCAAGGTGTCGTTTACGGCAGTCATGGCAGTCAATCTTTGAATGGGAAAGGGCAATGATAGCTCAATGCGGGAACGGACTGTGGCGAGGGGGCTTGCCCCCTCGCCACAGCGGTTAGAGGGCATCGCGCGATGGTTTGCCATCGACCAGGCGCTGGATACGCAACGGATTGCCATTCTTCAACGCGTCCGGCAGCAGGCTGTCGGGGTAGTTCTGGAAGCACACCGGGCGCAGGAAACGGTCGATGGCCAGGGTGCCCACCGAAGTGCCGCGCGCATCGGAAGTCGCCGGATACGGCCCGCCATGGACCATCGAATCGCAGACTTCCACACCGGTCGGATAACCGTTGAGCAAGATCCGCCCGACCTTCTGCTCCAACAAGGACGTCAGCTCGCCGAAGCGTTCGAAGTCCGCCGGCTCACCGATAATCGTTGCCGTCAGTTGCCCGTGCAGGCCGTTCAGCGCAGCACTGAGTTGCGCCTGATCCGCCACTTCAACAAACACCGTGGTCGGGCCGAACACTTCCTCTTGCAGCACTTCATCGCCATCGAGCAACAGACTCACATCCGCCTTGAACAATTGCGGCTGCGCCTGATTGCCTTGTTGCGGATTACCGGCCAAGTGCTCGATTTTCGGATGCGAAAGAAGCTTGTGCAGGCCTTTGCCATAGCTGCTCAAGGTGCCGGCGTTGAGCATGGTTTGCGCCGGCTGATCGCCGATCAGCCCGGCCACCTGTTGCACGAACGCACTGAACTGCGGCGAACGAATGCCGATCACCAGCCCCGGATTGGTACAGAACTGCCCGCAGCCCTGCACCACCGAAGCCGTAAGGTCACGGGCAATGCTTTCAGCACGAACTTCCAGCGCCTGCGGCAACACGATCACCGGGTTGATGCTCGACATCTCGGCGAACACCGGAATCGGCTGCGGCCGTGCCGCGGCCATGTCGCACAGCGCCCGACCGCCTTTCAGTGAACCGGTAAAACCGACCGCCTGAATCGCCGGGTGCTTGACCAGTGCTTCCCCTACTCCACCACCGTAGATCATGTTGAACACACCGGCCGGCATGGCGGTTTTTTCAGCGGCGCGAATCACCGCGTCGGCCACCCATTCAGCGGTTGCCATGTGGCCGCTGTGGGCCTTGAACACCACCGGGCAGCCGGCGGCCAAGGCGGAAGCGGTGTCGCCACCCGCCGTGGAAAACGCCAACGGAAAGTTACTCGCGCCAAACACCGCCACCGGCCCCAGGCCAATGCGGTACTGACGCAGGTCCGGACGCGGCAGTGGCTGGCGTTCCGGCAGCGCCAGATCGATCCGCGCGCCATAGAAATCACCACGCCGCAGCACCTTGGCGAACAGACGCATCTGGCCGCTGGTGCGCCCACGCTCACCTTGAATCCGCGCCGTCGGCAATGCGGTTTCGCGGCAGACCACAGCCACGAACTCATCGCCCAGGGCGTCCAGTTCATCGGCAATCGTGTCCAGAAATTGCGCACGGCGCTCGGCGCTCAGGCTGCGATAGGCCGGGTAAGCGGCGGCGGCGGCCTTCGCGGCGGCGTCGACTTCTGCAGCAGTGGCCTGGTAGAAATCGTGGGGCAAAGCCTCGCCAGTGCTGGCATCGACGCTTTGCAGTTTGACGGTGCCGGCAGCGCTGCGCTCACCGCCAATGTAGTTGTGACCAAGAATCCGGGTCATGGGTGTCTCCTTAAAGTGTGCCGACGGTGCCGGGTTCGAACGCTGCTTCAACCGGAGCGATGCCGTTGATCAAGGGGGCGCCGAACTCGGCCTGGCTGATCTCGAACACATCGCCCGGCCGGGTACGGATGCCGTCGGCGAAGGACAGGGTCGCGGTGCCGAAGAAGTGGATGTGCACGTCGCCGGGGCGCAGGAACTGGCTGTACTTGAAATGGTGGTACTCGAGGTTTTCCAGGCTGTGGCACATGTTGGCTTCGCCACTGAGGAACTCGTTCTGCCACAGCACTTCGCCGTCGCGCAGAATGCGGCTGGTGCCCGCCAGGTGTTGTGGCAATTCGCCGACCCGAAGCTCCGGGCCATAGCTGCAACTGCGCAGTTTCGAATGGGCCAGGTAAAGGTAATTCTTGCGTTCCATCACGTGATCGGAGAACTCGTTACCCACAGCAAAACCGAGGCGATACGGTTTGCCGTCATGGCCGATGACATAGAGGCCGCTAAGCTCGGGCTCTTCCCCAGCATCTTCAGCAAAGGGCGGTAGCGGGAAAGGCTTGCCCGGTCTCACGACGATGCTGCCGTCGCCCTTGTAGAACCACTCCGGTTGTACACCGGCCTGGCCGGCTGCAGGTTTACCGCCCTCCACGCCCCACTTGAAGATGCGCATGGTGTCGGTCATCGCCGCTTCATCGCCGGCCTGCTGGTGCATTTTGTCCCGAGCCGAGGCGCTGCCCAAATGGGTCAGGCCGGTGCCGCTGACCAGCATATGCGCCGGGTCCGGGTGATCCAGCGGCGGCAGGATGCGCAGCTTGGCCAGCAGCTCGGCATAGTTGTGGCTGATGCCCAGCCCCAGGGTTTGAACCTGTCGCTCAAGACTGGTGCCCGCCTCGATCGCCGCCAGCGCCAGATCCCGCACCGTATGCGCATCCTGCACTTCACGCACCAGACCGTCTTCGACCACGCCGACGCGGCGTTCGCCATTACTCAATTCGAACTGAACTAAACGCATGAACCTTCTCCTGTTAATGCAAAACTTGTTGGCCAATCTCGCGTCAGGTACGGGTAGCACCGCGGGCACTTGCCGCGAACTGGTCGGCCGGCAGCACGTGCTTGCGTTCCAGCAGGCGATACACCACGCCGGTCAGAACCAGGCCGAACACCATCACGCAGGACAGGAAATACAGCCCCGACGCCAGGTTGCCGGTGTACTCCTTCAGCGCACCGATCACGAACGGGCCGATGTAGCCGCCGAGGTTACCCACCGAATTGATCAACGCGATTCCTGCCGCCGCACTGGCGCCGGCGAAGAAGCGCCCCGGCAAGGTCCAGAACACCGCCGTGCAGGAAAACAGCGCGAATGCCACCAGGCACAGCGCCGCCAGTTGCAGCACCGGCACCGACAGCCAGGCGCTGAGGAACAGGCCGATGGCACCCAACACATACAGCACCGCCAGATGACCGTAGCGATCATTGAGGCGGTCGGAACTGCGCGGAATGATCAGCAAACCGATGATTCCGAAGATGTACGGCACCGATGACACGAACCCGGTCACCAGGTCCGTGCCACCGAACTGCTTGATCAGCGTCGGCAGCCACAAACCGAGGCCATAGATGCTCAAGGTCACCGGCAGATAGAACAGCGCCAGCAGCAACACCCGTTTGTCCTTCAGTGCATGCAACGGATTGCCGTGGCAGGTCTGGCCATACTCGGCGAGGTCTTTTTTCAGTTCCCCGGTCAGCCAGTCTTTCTCGGATTGATCCAGCCATTTCACTTGGTCCGGGCCGTCCGGCAAGTAGCGCAGCACCGGCCAGGTCAGCAGGATCGCTGGCGTGCCGATGACGATGAACAGCCACTGCCAGCCGTGCAGACCAAGCATGCCGTCCATGCCGAGCAAGCCGCCGGACACCGGGCCGGTGATCATCATGGCGATGGGTTGGGAAAGGATGAACAGCCCGAGGATCTTGCCGCGATGGCGAATCGGGAACCATTGGGTGATGTAGTACAGCACGCCCGGGAAGAACCCGGCTTCGGCCGCGCCGAGCAGAAAACGCATCACATAGAAGCTGTTCGGGCCCTGGACAAACGCCATGCCGATGGTGATAGCACCCCAGGTGACCATGATCCGCGCGAACCAGCGGCGGGCGCCGAAGCGGTCGAGCATCAGGTTGCTGGGGATCTCCAGCAGAAAGTAGCCAATGAAGAACAGCCCGGCGCCAAATCCGTAAGCCGCATCACCGATGCCCACGTCGGCGCCCATGTGCAGCTTGGCGAACCCCACGGCGGAGCGATCCACATAGGCGATCAGGTACAGCAGGATCAGGAAGGGAATCAGTTTCAACGTGATGCGACGGATAAGCCGCAATTCCTGGCTCATGAGTTCGGTCTCCGATTGTTGTTGTTATAGAACCTCGGGGGACGCCTCTCGCGGAAAACCACCAGGGCCATCCCTCCGTTGAAATCGACTATATAGTATTACTATTTAACCAACAACACTTCCAAACAGCCGAAATTGCGCTTATGTTACGCCACAGCTCGAACAATATAGTCATACAATAAGAGAACCGACCATGACTGATAAGAAACCCACCCTGCGCTCCGCCCAATGGTTTGGCACTGCCGACAAGAACGGCTTCATGTACCGCAGCTGGATGAAGAATCAGGGCATCGCCGACCATCAGTTCCACGGCAAGCCGATCATCGGCATTTGCAACACCTGGTCGGAACTGACTCCGTGCAACGCGCATTTCCGCCAGATCGCGGAGCACGTCAAACGCGGGGTGATCGAAGCCGGTGGCTTTCCTGTGGAATTCCCGGTGTTCTCCAACGGCGAATCGAACCTGCGCCCCACCGCCATGCTCACCCGTAACTTGGCGAGCATGGACGTCGAGGAAGCCATTCGCGGCAACCCGATCGATGGCGTGGTGCTGCTCACCGGTTGCGACAAAACCACTCCGGCGCTGCTGATGGGCGCGGCCAGTTGCGACGTGCCGGCGATCGTCGTCACCGGCGGGCCGATGCTCAATGGCAAGCACAAGGGCCAGGACATTGGTTCAGGCACGGTGGTGTGGCAGCTCAGCGAACAGGTCAAGGCTGGCACGATCACCCTTGATGATTTCCTCGCGGCCGAGGGCGGCATGTCCCGTTCCGCCGGCACCTGCAACACCATGGGCACCGCCTCGACCATGGCTTGCATGGCTGAAGCACTGGGCACTTCCCTGCCCCACAACGCGGCGATTCCGGCGGTGGATGCCCGCCGTTATGTACTTGCGCACATGTCCGGCATGCGTGCGGTGGAGATGGTTCGCGAAGATTTGAAGCTGTCGAAAATCCTCACCAAGGAAGCCTTCGAAAACGCCATCCGGGTGAACGCTGCCATCGGCGGCTCGACTAACGCGGTGATCCATTTGAAAGCCATCGCCGGGCGCATCGGTGTCGAACTGGACCTGGATGACTGGACCCGCATCGGTCGCGGCATGCCGACCATTGTCGACCTGCAACCGTCCGGGCGCTTCCTGATGGAAGAGTTCTACTACGCTGGTGGCTTGCCTGCGGTGCTGCGTCGCCTGGGCGAAGCCAACCTGATTCCGAACCCGAACGCCCTCACCGTCAACGGCAAAACCCTCGGCGAAAACACCAAGGACGCGCCGATCTATGGCCAGGACGAAGTGATCCGCACCCTCGACAACCCGATCCGCGCCGACGGCGGCATCTGTGTGCTGCGCGGTAACCTGGCGCCACTGGGTGCGGTGCTCAAACCCTCCGCAGCGAGTGCCGAGCTGATGCAACATCGTGGGCGCGCGGTGGTGTTCGAGAACTTCGATATGTACAAGGCGCGGATCAACGATCCGGAACTGGACGTGGACGCCAACTCGATTCTGGTGATGAAAAACTGCGGGCCGAAGGGTTATCCGGGCATGGCCGAAGTCGGCAACATGGGCTTGCCGGCCAAGCTGCTGGCCCAGGGTGTGACGGATATGGTGCGCATTTCCGACGCACGCATGAGCGGCACGGCGTACGGTACCGTGGTCTTGCATGTGGCACCGGAAGCCGCCGCCGGCGGGCCTTTGGCGGCAGTGAAGGAAGGCGACTGGATCGAGCTCGATTGCGCCAGTGGACGTTTGCATCTGGACATTCCGGATGCCGAACTGGCCGCGCGCATGGCCGATCTGCAACCGCCACAACAGTTGCTGGTGGGCGGCTATCGCCAGCTGTACATCGACCATGTGCTGCAGGCGGATCAGGGCTGCGACTTCGACTTCCTGGTCGGTTGTCGTGGAGCCGAGGTGCCGCGTCACTCTCACTGACCCTTTCGCCGATCGTTCCCACGCTCCGCGTGGGAATGCCTCAAGGGACGCTCCGCGTCCCCGCACGGAAAGTGACGCGGAGCGTCACGGTCTGTATTCCCACGCAGAGCGTGGGAACGATCATCAAAGGGCTGGATCGCCCACCACTCGCGCCTGCTATCATGCGCAGCACCCCATCGCACAGGACCGCGCCGTTCCCCATGGATTACCGCAAACCCTCCGACCGCAAAAGCATGCACTCGCGCATCGTCCAGGAACTGGGCATGCAGATTGTCTCGGGACGCTTCAAACCGGACGACAAACTGCCCGCCGAAGCCCTGTTGTGCGAGGAATACGCGGTCAGCCGGCCAGTCCTGCGCGAAGCGACCCGAGTGCTGGTTGCCAAGGGCCTGGTGTATTCCCGTCCGCGGGTCGGCACCGTGGTCAAGCCGCGCCGGGAATGGCACATGCTCGACCCGGACGTGTTGCACTGGTTGATGCAAAGCAGCCCGCAGAATGAGTTCTTCAGCCTGCTGACCAGCGTGCGCAGCATCATCGAACCGGCCGCGGCAGCCCTGGCCGCGCAGTTCGCCACCGACGCAGACATCGCCTCCATCGGTGAAGCCTACCAACGCATGGAAGCCGCGCCGACGCCTGAAGCCTTGTTGCAACCGGACCTGGATTTCCACAGCCGCATCGCCGACGCGACCCACAACGACTTGCTGGCGAACCTGTGCAACATGTTGTCGGTGGCGATTGCCGAAGCCTTGAAGCACTCCAACCAACGGCCGAACCTTCATGAACTGGCGTTGCCTCGGCATAAGGCGATTCTCACGGCTATCGAGAATCGCGATGCGCTGGGTGCGCGGCATGCGACGTTGGTGCAACTGGACGATGCGCGTAATGCGCTGAATGTGGTGCTCGGCACCGATCCCTCATAACCACCACAATTCCCCTGGGCTCATTGCCGCCACGTAGTCATCACTTAGATCATCGAATTGTCGGATCTGCGGTATCCCGTTACCGCACATCCATTCCGGCCTCGCCTTACTTTGCGTAACTCAACCCATGCAAAGGATTGCATCATGCCGATACCTGCATCCCCCCCTGCCACGGCGGATTTGACCAACATCATCGCGCACGCCGTCAGCGCCCGCTTCAGCTCCCGCCCCACCCTGCGCTCGGAAACCGCTCGCCTGCTCAAGGACGGCGTACTGGAAAAGTACCCGCAACTGGACTTCGACCCTGAGCGAACCAAAATCGCGCAGCCGATTCCCAACGGGGCCTGGCGCCTCACGTTGCTGCTGGACTTGGTACTGGATTATCTGGCCAGCGGCACGCCTGTCGATTTCAGCGAGCAGTTCAGTCGTGCCTGCTTTCTGACCAACCGTGCGCCCGCGCAACTGACTGTCGGCAAAACCACATCGAGCCTGCCTGATCTCCAGGTGATTGCGGGGGTCATCCTTGAGCTGCCCGACTTGCTGCACATCGGGCTTCAGGAATCGCTGACCCTTTACTGGAACCAGCAGGACGAGACCGGCGTCAGCCGCTGGCAATGGCTGGGAGACTTGCTGGCCGGTGTCCTGCAGACATCCGCGACCCGCCTGTCGAAAAGCGACCCGGTGCAGGCCGGGATTCTCACGGAGCTGGCCAGCTACCCGGACAACCTGCAGCGTCTCCAGCAGCCCCGGTCAATAGGCCCAATACAAGCCTGCACCCTGCAAACCACCCTGACCAAAGGTGACGTTTCGATTACGCTGCTGGCCTCCGAGCTCCTGGTGACTTGTGGTGAAACCCATTTGTTGTGCAGCGTGACCGGCAAAATCGAGCCCTTCTCTTCCCTGGAAGCTTTCGGCCTGGCTTGGGGCGCACGGTTTCAGCAGGCATACAAAGCCGATGTCATCACCTGGAAGCGATTTGAGCCGGACGGTAACATCTTTGACATTCAGGCTGCCCTGCTCCTGAACCGGCAACTGGAAGATCTGGCTGCGCTCAAACTGCCCGCCAGCCAGGGCCTGGGCGAGTTGGCGAAACACGTTGACGCGATCACCGAAGTCGCCACGCTGTTCATCGATAGCCAACCGGTCGATGCCGTTTTTCAACCGATACAGGCATCGATTCCCAGGTGGTTGCAAGCGGCGACACCCACTGACCGCATGGCCTATCGCAAGCATGTCCTGGCCATGGCCAGCGTCAAGCAACAGACCCAGGGGCGCACCTTCAACGATGGCATCGACGACCTTCGTACGTTTGCCCGAAAAGCCTTGCACAAGCAGATGCAGGAAGATTATCCGCTGGCGCCCGGTTACAACTCCGACGAGCTGGAACTGACCTTTCATGTACCCGTCGGTGACCTCGGCAGCGGCTACATCGAAACCGTCAAAATGACCCTGACCGAGCTGGCGATCAACAATCTCGCCGCAAAACCCAAGGGCCGCATGACTGTCCGTCACACGGGAGACCAACTGATTCAGCAGTGGACTACCGACGCCTATCTGCTGGACCTGGTGAGCCGGGTCAATGTCGGCCAGCACTATCCCGAACTGATCGAAACCTTACTGCTCGGCCAGACCGACGACGCACGGGAGCGGGAACGATTGTTCGCGCTGGAACTGTCGGTTCATCTCCCCCTGCTGGCCCTCGAGCATTCGATCAAGAGTGAGCACGGGTTCACCCATCTGGGGTATCGCTATGTCAATGCGTTGATGAATCGCACCGCCGCCGAACGGGTCGTCGATGAACAGGCCGTGGTCATCCGGCCCCTGGCCTTCCAACGCAAGGACGGCGCCGACTGTGATGTGGCCGCCAACATGTTCATCATCGAGCCCAAAGACTTGCAGGCCAGTGGTCCACATATCCTCTATCGCCCGTTGTACACCCCGTCACTGCAGCAATACGCCGCACGCAGCGACTTGCTCAAAGCGGTCGCGCAACAGGGCGCGCTGCAAACCAGCGTGCTGACCTGGCTCCCGGACCGCGCACGTCCGGTTTACGACAACAACGGTTTCAACGAACCGCATATCAACCACTTTCACATCAGCGACGAGTTCTCACCACCCGACAAGCCGAAACCGGCGATTCTGGCAGGCGACGAACCTGCGGCCCAGTGGCTCAGTGCACTGGAGGAAGGTCGATTGCCGGCCAGCCTGTTCGCCAGCAACGCCCGGGCGCTGGCCGATCTGGCTGACAGGCAATCGGTGTCCAATGCCGAAAGCCGTTGGGCGATCATCCTTGAGGGTGGCTGGCTGGTCTTTAACAACCTGGTACTGCCACTGTTGCGCGGCCCGGCAATGCTGGTGGGCTGGATGCTGCAAATCACCCATAGCCTGATCAACGACCTGCCCGCACTGGACAGTGATGACCCAACTACCCGGAATCTGGCCTGGGTCGATGTGCTCTTGAACATCGGCCTGCTCCTTTTGCACGTCGCACGAACTCAAGGTGAACGGCCTGCACTGGCGCCAGAGCGCATGGGCGAAAACGCTCCGGTGACCCTCGATCCGCTGCGCCGTCTGTTGCCACTGGACTTGCTGAATCCCGAGACAAACATCACTCAAGAAACACCCGGACTGCCCTCCGAACCGCCAGGCAGTGGCGATACGTTGCTGGATTTCAACCTGTCGACCGCTCGGGACTCGACCTCGGCGCGGCTGTTCAACAGGCTGCAAGCGGTCAAGGTTGCATGGCCCGCGTCCCTGCCAGAGCCTGTTGCAAGCGGTCCGTTCAAGGGTCTGTACCGGATCGACGACAAATGGCACGTCACGGTCGCCGGCCTGCTGTTTCGCGTGAGTGTCGTGCCCGGTTTCGGTGAGGCCTACCTGGTGCATCCCGAGCATCCCGACCATCCGGGAATCAAGCTCAAAACCGATGGATACGGCCGGTGGACGCTGGATCAAGGGCTGAAACTGCTCGGCGGAGGACGTAACGCCAGGCGGGATGCCCTGCGCGAGAGCAAACAACAACGCATCAGCCTGCTGGCACTGAACCACCAGGAATTCTTGCAGCAACAGACGCAGGTGCAAAAACGCGTTGATATCGCGGAAAAGCTGATGGAGCTGAAAACAAACGACCCCGCCAGCAGCGAGCAGGATCGCGCCACTTTTCGCCAACGGTTCGCGGACGAACTGGATAAACAGAGCGCAACCTATGTCACGGCGCTTGCCGAAATCCGCGAAAAAAGCGCTCTGAGCAAAACTGATCCCGATCCAAACCTGCAGCGCAGCCTGCTGGAGAATCTCATCAACAACGCGCGCAAACGTATTGTCATCGCCGACCGGGAACGGGAAGCCACCCATCGAACTTACGCGGACTTGACCCGCGGTATCGAACACTTGCGCGAAGCAATCAAGGACAAGGGCAACGTCGTGCTGGATCGATACTTCGAATTCATGCGCAGGACCTCCGAAGTCAACGAAACCATGATCAGGTTCTACGAAGAAACAGAGAGCCGACTTGCGGAGCTTAAACACCTGTCTCGCTTGGGCTTCGAGGACTGGAAACGGTTGACCGACAATCGCTCCGAAAATGAATTGACCGCATTGCGAGTCAAATCCTACCAACTGAGCATCTTGCGTATTCTCAGCCTGAAGGAACTGGGAAGCGCCACCATGACCCCACTCGAACGCGCGCTCGATCCCCTGATGTTACTGTCTCGCTCCCATTCCGAACTGCAAACGTCTCGCACTTATAACAACAGCGATCGGATCGCCGTTCTGGACAACCTGGTCGATCACTACCGCAAAGCACTGGACGGGCTTGAAAGTATCGGCATCTTCAATGCCGAAGAATTACAGCCGGCGGCCTTCAATCGCCTGCGAGAGATCATCGGTGAACTGCGCCTCGATGCCGAGCGACGTCTGGCCGACGACCTTCAATATCTCCCGCAACCTTCGGTCTCCGAGCCTGGTCCGTCTTCACCCGGAGCCAGCAAGCCCCCGATCCAGCGCCCCTCTTCATGGGCCAGTCGCAAGCGGGTCATCAAAACCGCCAAGGGCACTCTGATCGGTGATATTCGCCCCCGCGTGGCTAACCAGGGTGGAGACATTGTTGATATCAACGGTCCACTTGAAGATGCACCACTGGCTTCGTTCCATGAACATGAACCGAATGTCTGGGTAGAAATGGTCGAGGTCAGGCAGCCCGCGCCCAAGACCTCCGCACACTCCTACGCACAGCTCAAAGGGGATGCCCGCAAGGCCATCGCCAATGTCGAAAAGCAGGTAAGGAAAATCGAAGGTTACGTGCAACGCGCAAGCTCACCCAAGGAAATTGAAGAGCAATTGCAGCGCGAAGCACAAAAGCTGACCGGGTATGCCGAGGGCCTGGAACACCACGAGGCACCCTCGCCAAACCGGGAACAAGATGCCTCGTTAATCCGCGATTTACGCGATCACGCGCGAGCCCTCGACAGTAAGGCATCAGAACTGCGCATCCGCATGACACTGGCCCAGCCCCCCAGCAGTGAGGGTGTGGAGTTTCTGTTACGGTGCAAGGAGGTTTACCCACGCATGATTGGCAATCGCGTACAACTGAAAACCGGACGTAAAGACTTCATGCAGGAGTACGTCCTGTTGAACAAAGACGATCAACCCTGGGGGTACGCACATTTTCACTATGAGCGCTTCGATGATGCCAAGACGCAATATACCCAGGCCCATCTGAAAACCAGGGAACAACGCTTCGAAACCTACGAGTCGGCGATGGCCAAGGCTACAGATCCGAAACAGAAAATCGATATCCACCGCGGGATCATCAGCAAGGAACTGGCCAACAGTGCATTCCTGACGCTACAACCACGCTGAGTGACTCGGTCCCCCATAAAAAAAGCCGCAACCTGAGTTGCGGCTTTTTGGGTCAGGCTTACGCCTAGTGAGCAAACAGCGAGTTGCCCTTCTGTCCTGCCAGTTTTTCCGGCTTGATCAGGAACCGCGCCAGCGCCGGCAACAACCACAACGCGCCGAACATGTTCCAGAGCAGCATGAAGGTCAGCATCAGACCCATGTCGGCCTGGAACTTGATCGCCGAGAAAATCCAGGTGCACACGCCGATTGCCAGGCACAGACCGGTGAACAGCACAGCCTTGCCGGTGGATTTCAGCGTCTGGTAGTACGCCTCTTGCAGCGGCAGACCGGCACGCAGGAAGCTTTCCAGGCGACTGTAGATGTAGATCCCGTAATCCACGCCGATCCCCACCCCGAGTGCCACCACTGGCAAGGTCGCCACTTTCACACCGATGCCCATGAACGCCATCAGTGCGTTGCCGAGCACCGAGGTCAGCACCAGCGGCAGCACGATGCACAAGGTCGCCGCCCAGGAACGGAAGGTGATCATGCACATGGTCGCGACGCAGATGTACACCAGCACCAGTATCGTCAGTTCGGAACGCTTGATCACTTCGTTGGTGGCGGCCTCGATCCCGGCATTACCGGCGGCGAGGAGGAATTCCAGGCCTTCCTTGTTGTTGTCCTTGGCGAAGTCCTGCACCGCATGAACCGCGCGATCCAGGGTTTCGGCCTTGTGATCGTTGAGGAACACCAGCACCGGCGCCAGGGAGCAATTGTTGTTGTACAGACCATCGGCACGGGCGATGGAGTTGTTCAGCACGTCCGGATTGCGCGACAGGGTTTCCCATTTCAGGTTGCCCTCGTTCATGCCCTTGATCATTTGCTTGGACACGGTCACCAGCGAGATCGCCGACTGCACGCCCTCGGTGTTCTGCATCTTCCACATCAGCTCGTCGATCGGTGCCATGGCCTCATAGCGCGAGCAACCTTCGGGCTTGGTCTTGACCATTACCACCAGCACGTCGGAACTGGTGGAATAGTTGTTGATGATGAAGCTGTTGTCCTTGTTGTAGCGCGAGTCTGGGCGTAGTTCCGGCGCGCCCTGGTCGAGGTCACCGATTTTCAGGTTCTGGCTGTACCAGAGGCCACCACCGAACGCGATCAGCGCCAGGACAATGGACACCGGTGCGACTTTCGCGCTGGCGAAGTTCGACAGCATGCGCCAGAAGGGATGCTCGCGGTGCGCGTCTTTCTTGCTGCGGTCGACGGCGCGTTTGCTGATACCCACGTAGGAAATGGCAACCGGCAGCAGGATCAGGTTGGTGAATACGATCACCGCCACGCCGATGGACGCGCCGATAGCCAGTTCGCGAATCACGCCGATGTCGATGATCAGCAGCGTGATAAAACCCACCGCATCCGCGAGAATCGCGATCATCCCCGGCAGGAACAACTGACGGAATGTTCGCCGCGCCGCGGTCAGTGCGTTCTCTGCCTCGCTGGATTGCAAGGCGATACCGTTGATTTTCTGCACGCCGTGGGAAATCCCGATGGCGAAGATCAGGAACGGCACCAGCATCGAGTACGGATCCAGCCCGAAGCCGAAAAAGTGCATCAAGCCGAGCTGCCAGACCACCGCCACCAGCGTCGTGCTCAGTACTGCCACGGTGCTGCGCATGCAGTTGGTGAACCAGTACAGCAGGATCAGGGTAATGACGAAGGCGACGCCGAAGAACATCACCACCATGACCAGCCCATCGATCAGGTCGCCGACTTTCTTGGCGAACCCGACAATGTGGATCTTCACGTTGGGGTTCTGGGCTTCGAACTTGTTGCGGATCTTGTCTTCAAGTTCATGCGAGAACTTGCGGTAGTCCAGCGCCAGTAACTTGCCCTGGTCTTGCGGGTCCGGATAGGACTCCAGCAGCGGGATGTCGACGATGCTCGACTTGAAGTCGTTGGCCACCAGGCGCCCGACCTGCCCGGACTTGAGCACATTGTTGCGCAACAGGTCGAGGCTTTGCTGGGAACCGTTATAGCTCTGGGGGATCACTTCACCACCGGCGAAGCCCTCCTCCGTCACCTCGGTCCAGCGCACGCTCGGGCTCCACAGCGACTTGAGGCCGGAACGGTCGACGCCGGAGATGTAGAACACCTCGTCGTTGATCTGGCGCAGAGTCTCCATGTACTCCTTGGAGAAGATGTCGCCATCGGTGGCTTCAACGGAAATCCGTACGGTGTTGCCCAGGTTCGCCAGATCGTTGCGGTGCTCCATCATCTTTTCAATGAACGGATGCTCGAGCGGGATCATTTTTTCGAAACTGGTGGACGGCCGGATCAGCGTCGCCTGCCAGAACAGGAAAATACTGACCAGCAGGCAGATGACGATCACCGCCGGGCGGTTGTTGAAGATCAGGCGCTCAAGAAACGTCGCCTTGTCCTGATGAGGAGTGCTTAAGGATGTCATAGACCCGCCTTCTTATTATTTGCCCGGCTCATTTGGACGACCCGTTTGTTCCATTCTCTGCACCCGTTGGCGAGGTGACGCGAACGCCGCCCTGACCTGCCAGAATCAGATTACCGTTGCCCGCCGCCGTGACCGACGAGACGGAAATGCGATCGGGACGGTTGAACACACTGAAGGTTTCGCCGTCGTCGCTGCTGCGAATGACACTGCCGCCGTTGCCGACGATCACGATGGAGCCGTCGTCGAGCAACGTGGCGCCGGACAGGCCGAATTCCAGCGCACCGCGTGCAGCCTTGAGCTCGACCTGCTCCCACGTGGTGCCGAAATCCGTGGAGCGGTAAAGATTGCCCCGCAAGCCGTAGACCAGCAGCGTGGCCGGTTGCGCGGTGCCGATGACGCCGAACAGCGAGCCCTCGTAGGGGCCTTCAAGCTTTTCCCAGGTCTGCCCTTCATCGCCGGAACGGAACATGCTGCCCTGCTCGCCGACGATGAAAATGCCGGAATCCTTGACTGCAGCGATGGCGTTGAGGTGGTACTGGTCTTCGTTGGCCAGGCGATCGCTGACGTCTTCCCAGTTCTTGCCACCGTCGGTGGTTTCCAGCAAGGCACCGTAGGCGCCCACGGCAAAGCCGCTGTTGACGTCCTTGAACCAGACGTCGAGCAGCGGCGATTCGCGTCGCAGGTCTTCGAATTGTTTGCTCCAGGTGACACCGCCGTCTTCACTGGCGAGGATCTGCGCGTCATGGCCGACGGCCCAACCGTGCTTGTCATCGACAAAAAATACCGCTGTCAGCAGTTGCCGGGTCGGCACCTTGGCTTGGGTCCAGGTCGCGCCCTGGTCATCGGAATACAGAATATGCCCGCGATCGCCGACCGCCACCAGGCGTTTGCCGGCATGCACGACATCGAGCATCAGGCCTTTGCTGGCCTTGGCGGATTCAATGGAATAAACCACGTCGGTGGTCGGCGCGGCAGCGGCCAGCACAGGAGCCGACAACACGGCACAACCCAACAGCGAGAGCGCTGTAGCCAGCAACGCGAACCTGCGTAACGCCGGCGGGCGGCAAATACTCACACCCATGACAGGCTCACTCATAGACCTTCCCCCATTATTATTGTTAGGTCATTCAACCTTTCAGGGCGCCGTAAGGGGGTGCTCACCGGGACTGCCCTATTCCAGAGCATAGTCCTGAAACCCGCAATCCAGAGCCCCTTCGGAAGCTGGGCTTATCCTATCGGGGTTTGGAAAGGTCTGACAATCGACGCCACGTTATGTTTTGTTAACCGGGGGGATATGGGGTGTGGGTGAATGGGGAGGCATTCGGAGCGGTGATTGGAGTCTGGGGTCTGGGGTCTGGGGTACATATCCGTTTCTGCGGTAACGGCGGCTATTGGTTCCGCTCTTACAGCCATCCCTTTCAAGGTCTTTTCGTTTTGGCGGCCTTGATTACCCGGTCCGTTGAAACATGTGCATGCACCGCAGTG